>NZ_JBFTIO010000003.1:0-557602 GCF_056394985.1 Variovorax sp. 10N412 | reverse complement strand
CACCGAAGCAGCTTTGCGCTTACTTCGTTCAGCTCGCTGTGATCAGCGAAGCCTTGTAGTCTATCACGGTTTTTTAAGTACCGTCAAACTTTTTTCGCTTTCCTCATCTTCAACCAGCTCGCCACTTTCGCAACCAGCCGCCGAATCCSTTTCAGCGAAGCCTTCGATTATGCACCGACTTYTCAATCAGCGTCAACTTCGAAGAAGCTTTTTTCACCCAACCAACTCGCAATCAGCTCCGAAGAACCCATCGCTTCAAACACTTTTCAGTGACTGTCAGCCTAGCCCTCGATTATGCACAGTTTTTAGCACTTCGAGCAAGGACGAGAAGATTTTTCATCAAGCAGTCACTTGCCCGACCCGCTTTGAGATTCAAAAAAGCAAAAAGCCGCCCAAGGGCGGCTTTGCATCCTGCAACTCGCTGCTTAGTAATAGCGCGAGTTGTTCATGCGACGCATCGCCTCGTACAGCGTAGGCATGCGTGCTTCCTGCGAACGCAGGTTCATGCGGGCGACGGCATCGATCTTGGCGGCTTCGGCAGCGGGCATGGTGCCTTGCGATTGCTGACGCCACATGGCGGCCTGCAGTTCCTGCATCACGCGCGGATCGTTCTTGGCCGTTTCCAGGAAACGAGCGTCAGCGCGAGCAGCAGCACGGCGTTGAGCGGCGGCACGCCAGGCGCCGGCGACGCTGCTTTGGCGGACCGAGCCGGCAAACAGCGCGAACAAGCCGATGGCTGCAAGGCAGAACACTGCCCACACGGCAAGCACGTTGCCTTCGCTCCAGTTCGACACGAGCGAGTCGGTCACCACCAGCACAGCCGCGGCAATGGCGACGATCAGCAGGGCGATGAGGGGGCGGGCGCCGTTGGCACCGGCGCGGGCGGCCTGGATCTGGCCGAACAGGACCTCGGCGCGATGCACGCCGGGGTGGACAGTAGGTTGGTCAACGTGGACGAAGCTGGTCATGATGCATCCCTCCTAAGGGACAGTGGTAATCAGTGGTGGCGAACAAGGCCGATGCAGTGATATTAGGGCTTACCCTAGTACGTTTCCACTTTATCTTTCTGATGTTTATCATTCACAGCACTGATGGACGTCAACTTTCGCACGCTCGACCTCAACCTGCTCCGCGTCTTCGACGAGGTGATGGCGGAGCGCAATCTCACGCGCGCCGCCCGCAACCTGTCGATCACCCAGCCGGCGGTGAGCAATGCGCTGCGGCGTCTGCGCGAGGTGCTGGGAGACGAACTGGTGCGCCGCTCAGGTGCCGGCGTGGAGCCCACGCCGCGCGCACTGGCTCTGTGGCCGACCGTGCGAGACGCCCTGCGCCAGTTGCAGCACACGCTGGCGCCCGGTGAGTTCGATGCTGGCACCGCCGACACCACCTTCCTGCTGGCCATGGCCGACGCCACGGCGGCCGAGCTCATCCCGGGCCTGGTGCAGATCGCTGAAAAGGAGGCACCCGCCATCTCGATGCGCGTGCTGCCCCTGACCACGCGCGACCCGCGCCGCATGCTGGAGCAGGAAGAGGTCGACATGGCCGTCGGCTATTTCCCGGCGGTGATCGCCAGCCTCGCGGCACGAGGCCAGTCGGGCGTGGGTGTGGCGTTCGAGACCCAGCGGCTTTACCTGGGTCAATATGTGTGCGTGATGCGGCGGGACCACCCGCTGGCAAAGTCGCCCCTCACGCTCGACGACTACTGCGCGGCGCGGCACCTGCTGGTGAGCTTTTCGGGGAGGCCTTACGGCTTCATCGACCAGACGCTGGGCGCCCTGGGGCGCGAGCGGCGCATCGTGGTGACGGTGAACCAGTTCTTCACGGCGGGCCGGGTGGTCGCCAATTCAGACCTGCTGACCGTGCTGCCGCGTCACTTCGTGACGGTGACCGGCATCGACGACCAGTTGGTGCTGCGCGACCTGCCCTTCGACCAGCCGCCGGTGCACGTGGATGCCATCTGGCACCGGCGCGCCCAGCACGGGCATTCGCACGAGTGGCTGCGCACCGCGCTGTTGCGCTCGGCAGCCTCGGCTTTCGCCGGATCGGTCCTCGGGCAGAAGGTGCCCGGCTGACCGGAGCGGATCAGCGGACGACGCTGAGCCAGGCGCTGGCGGCAGCGCGCAGTTCCTGCGCGTCGTGGGCACCGCGGCCGGCACGCATGTCGGCGCTTTCCATCAGGGCCGACGCATGGCTTGCGGGGGCGTTGACGGTAGAGGAACGGAAGAAACTTGCCACTTGGGCGATGAGGCTGAACATGGTGTTGCGCGGCTTGTGGCCGTGCTCTGAGTGGTTGATGTACCAAGATTAAGGGTTATCCCTAACAAAACAAGCGCAACCTTATGCGCTTCATGCATGGGGCAATTCACCTAGACTGCCCCGACGATGAAGCTGCAACTGCTCTCCGACCTGCACCTGGAGTCCCACCCCCGCTTCCATGCCGAGCCCGTGCCGGGTGCCGACATGCTGATCCTGGCGGGCGACATCGGCTCGTACCAGGAAGGCTCCCGCCTGACCGACACGGACTTCGGCCTGGGCCGTTTTTCCCCGCGCAACGGCTGGCCCACGCCGGTGATCTACGTGCCGGGCAACCACGAGTACGACAACGTCGACTTCGACGAAACCCACGACAAGCTGCGCGCGCTCTGCGAAGAGCTCGGAATCCTCTGGCTGGAACGCGAAACCCGCGTGATCGACGGCATCCGCTTCATCGGCACCACGCTGTGGGCGGACTTCGACGCGCTCGCCGTGCCCACCGACAGCCTGGCCGAGGCGCTGAAGAAGCGCGGCAAGGCCATGCGCGCGGCTGACTTCTACCTTGAAAAAGCAGCCACCATGCGTCACGGCGAGCTTTTCCTCGCCGCGCAGCTGCGGGAGCAGGGATTGGCCTGCCAGGCCTGGCTCGCGCAGGCGCTGGCCGAGCCGTTCGACGGCACCACGGTGGCCATCACGCACTTCGCGCCCAGTCTCGAGAGCGGCGATCCGCGCTACGGCCTGACGCCCGGCACGGCCGGTTTCTGCAATGGGCTGGACGAACTCCTGCCCCACGCGAAGCTATGGCTGCATGGCCACCTGCACTGCCCGTCCGACTACGTGAAGAACGGCTGCCGCGTGGTGGCCAATCCGCTGGGCTACGCGCGCAACGGCGAACAGGAAGGCTTCAGGCCCGGACTGCTGATCGAGGTGCGCTGAAGAACCAGGCCTCGACGTGCGCGCAGCGCCCCGCTGTGCAGTCAGCGCGAGGCGATGCCGTCGAAGCAGGTCGCGAGCACCAGGTCGACGATCTGCTCGTCGGTCTGCAGTCCGCCGGCCTTCAGGAAACCGAGCACCGGATCGCAGGCGCGCGCATACAAGGTGTACAGCACGGCAATCGCGGGCAGCTTCGGGTTGAGCGAGCCGTCGGCCTGCGCGGCCTGGATCCAGCCGCCGAGCTTGTCGCTCAGGGTCACCAGGCGGTCGAGGTAGCCGCGGTTGTTCATCAGCGCGGCGCGCAGCGTGGAGTTCTGGTGCGGCAGCGAGGGCATCTCGCCGGCCAGTTGCACCTGCATCGACCAGCGCACCACGGCGCGCAGCTTGGCGACAGGGGTGTCCTCGGCCGGCACAGTGGCCACGAAGTCGAGGGTGCGCTGCATGACGCGCACCATTGCCGCGGCGGCCAGGTCTTCCTTGCTGGGGAAGTGCTTGTAGAGGCTGGCCTTGGCGATGCCGACGGCGGCCGCCACCTCGTCGACCGTCATCGACTCGAAGCCCTTCTCGGCCAGCAGGCGGTTGGCCGTCTGGACGATGGCCTCCTCGCGGGCCTGCAGCATCTGTTCCTTGAAGGAGGTCTTGGCGGGGGCGGGGGCACTCATGCGGGAAATTCTAGTCTCGGGCGTCGCCATCCAGACGGAGCGGATGCCGAAATACCAACCAGTCTTTTACAGACTGACCAGTTTGACATCCACCTTCAGCTGCCGCGGCCCTTGGACACCAGGCGGATGCCGGGCATCAACTCGGCCGCCAGTTCCGGCCGCTCCAGCGCGTAGTCAAGGTTCATGCGCGCAATTTCGACATGCTCCTCGCCCAGCGCCTGCGCCCGCGAGCCCTGCCCCCGCTCGATCGCCTGCACCATCGCGTGATGGGTGCGATGCGCCTGGCGCATCCATTGCTGGCCTTCTTCCATCGACGACTGCATCGGCAGCATGGCGCTCGGCGCGGCGAAGGGCTGGCCGCCCAGCATGTCCATCACGCGCTTCAGGGCCAAGTTGCCGCAGCCTTCGAGGATCAGCTTGTGGAAGCGGTCGTTCATTTCGACGTACGCCGCGTAATCGTCGATTTCCATGCTCGGCTTGTTCACGGCGCGGTCGCCGTCGTCCAGGCAGTCCTTCAGGTCGCGCAGCAGTTGGCGCGACGCGCCGTCCTCGGCCAGCAGGCGCGCCGCGAAGCCTTCGATCACGCCGCGCACGCGAATGGCGTCGGCCACCTCCTGCGAGGTGAAGCGGCGCATCTGGTAGCCGCCGCTGGGCGATTGTTCGATCAGGCCTTCATGCTCCAGGCTGGCCAGCGCGAGGCGCACCGGGGTGCGCGAGGCGTCGAGCTTTTCGGCGAGCGGGATCTCGGCCAGCCGCTCTCCGGGCACGAATGCGCCCTTGAGGATCAGGTCGCGCAGTTGCACGAGCACGCGGGATTGTTGGGAGTCCATCGGCGAATTCTAGGAGACACCGCTGTCATTGCACGCAGCTGATTTACCCTGGCTCGGTTGTTGCATGCATTCGTGGTTAGCAAGTGTCAAAAACAAACGGCAGGCTTCGTATTTACCCTGATTTTGGCGAAACTACGCCCTGTTTCAGGGCAAAACCAGCCCGAGAAGTTTGACCGGAGCAGAGGATCACCAAGACAATGCATACAGTTGCATGCAATGGCGAACAGCCTCTTCCCAGCACCCACGAATGGAGCCCGCACGATGATCAGCGCAGAGCAGAACGAATTCATCACCCGCGTCGGACCCGGCGCGCCGGCCGGCCAGCTGCTGCGCCGCTACTGGCAGCCGGTGGCCCTGGCCGACGAACTGGCGGGCCCACGCCCGGTCAAGCCGGTGAAGCTCATGGGGCAGGACTTCGTCCTCTTCCGTGACGAGAGCGGCCAGCTCGGCATGCTCGACCGCGACTGCCCGCACCGCGGCGCCGACCTCGCCTTCGGCCGGCTGGAAAACGGCGGCATCCGCTGCGCCTTCCATGGTTGGCTGTTCGACGCCAAGGGCAACTGCCTCGAAACCCCGGCCGAGCCCGCCACCAGCAAGTTGTGCAGCCGCATCAAGCAGTCGGCCTATCCGGTGGTCGAGAAGGCCGGCGTGGTCTTCGCATACATCGGCGAGGGCGAGCCCCCCGCGTTCCCCGACTTCGACTGCTTCGTCGCGCCCGACAGCCACACCTTCGCCTTCAAGGGCCTGTTCGAATGCAACTGGCTGCAGGCGCTCGAAGTGGGCATCGACCCCGCGCACGCCTCGTACCTGCACCGCTTCTTCGAGGACGAGGACACGTCCGAGAGCTACGGCAAGCAGTTCCGCGGCGCCTCGGCCGACTCCGACATGCCCATCACCAAGGTGCTGCGCGAGTACGACCGCCCCGACATCAGCGTGGAGACCACCGGCTACGGCTTTCGCCTGAAGGCCCTGCGCAAGCTGAGCGAAGACACCACCCACGTGCGCGTGACCAACGTGGTGTTCCCGCAGGCCTTCGTGATCCCGATGAGCGCGGAGATGACCATCTCGCAATGGCACGTGCCGGTCGACGACACGCACTGCTACTGGTACGCCGTGTTCACCAGCTTCACCGGCCCGGTCGACAAGCAGCAGATGCGCGACCAGCGCCTGAAGCTCTACGAGCTGCCCGACTACACCTCGCGCAAGAACAAGCGCAACAACTACGGCTTCAGCATCGAGGAACAGCTGACCGAAACCTACACCGGCATGGGCGACGACATCAACGTGCATGACCAGTGGGCGGTGGAGTCGCAGGGCGCCATCCAGGACCGCACGCGCGAGCACCTGGGCAGCACCGACAAGGGCATCGTGGCCTACCGCCGCATGCTGGTGAAGGCCATCGAGGCCACGCTGGCCGGCGAGACCGCACCGATGCTCATCGACGCCGCGCAAGCACGCACGATGACCGGGCCGCCATCCATCGACGGCATCGGGCGCAACGTCAGCGACGAAGCCGCCACCGAGGCCTACTGGCAGGACGCCGACCGCGCGCGCCGCCTGAAGTCCGAATGGGCGGCCGCCCGGCTCGCCGGCTGAGCGCACGCCATGAGCAGCAACACATTCGTCGACCGTTTCGGTCTCTGGTCCGACGACCAGCACGCGCAGGCCAGGGAACTGGTGCGGCGCATCGACAACGCGGAGGTCGACCTCGTGCGCTTCGCCTGGCCCGACCAGCACGGCATCCTGCGCGGCAAGACACTGGTGGCCGCCGAGGCCCGCTCGGCGCTGTGGGACGGCGTGAACCTCACCTCCACCCTGCTGGCCAAGGACACCTCGCACAAGACCGTGTTCCCCGTGTTCAGCGCCAACGGCGGCTTCGCCATCGAGGGCCTGCAGGGCGGCGCCGACTTCACCGTCGTGGCCGACCCCGCCACCTTCAAGGTGCTGCCGTGGTCGCCGCGCACCGGCTGGGTGCTGTGCGACGCCTACATGGCCGACGGCAAGCCCTGCCCCTTTGCGACGCGCCAGATCCTGCAGCGCGCGGTGCGCCAGCTCGACGAGCTGGGGCTGGACTTCATCGCCGGGCTCGAGGTGGAGTTCCACGTCTTCAAGCTGGAAGACGCGCGCATGAACCTGGCCGACTCGGGCCAGCCCGGCGAGCCGCCGCGCGTGTCGCTGCTGTCGCACGGCCACCAGTACCTGACCGAGCTGCGCTACGACCGCGTCGACACGCTGATGGAGCTGCTGCGCTCGCAGCTGATTGCGCTCGGCCTGCCGCTGCGCTCGCTGGAAATCGAGTTCGGTCCGAGCCAGTTCGAGCTGACCTTCGGCCCCACCGCGGGCGTGACGCCGGCCGACACGATGGTGCTGCTGCGCAGCGCCATCAAGCAGATCTGCCAGCGCGCCGGGCTGCACGCGACTTTCATGTGCCGCCCGAAAATTCCGAACGTGATGTCCAGCGGCTGGCACCTGCACCAGTCGCTGCGGCGCAAGAGCGACGGCGTGAACGCCTTCATGCCCGAGGCCGAGGGCCAGCACCTGAGCGAGATCGGCATGCACTACCTGGGCGGGCTGAAGGCGCACGCCTGCGGCGCCGCGGCGCTCGCGAGCCCGACCATCAACGGCTACCGGCGCTACCGGCCCTTCTCGCTCGCGCCCGACCGTGCGATCTGGGCCAAGGACAACCGCGGCGCCATGCTGCGCGTGCTCGGCGGCGTGGGGCAGAACGCCTCGCGCATCGAGAACCGCGTGGGCGAGCCCACGGCCAACCCGTACCTGTACCTGGCGTCGCAGCTGTTCTCGGGCCTGGACGGCATGAAGAACCGCATCGACCCCGGCCCCTCCGCCGACGCACCCTACGAGACGCCGGCCGAGCAACTGCCGCGCTCGCTGGGCGAGGCGCTGGCCTGCCTGCGCAGCGACGAGATGCTCAACGCGCAGATGGGCAAGACCTTCGTCGACTACCTGTGCCACATCAAGGAAGCGGAAATCGCCCGCTTCAACCTCGAAGTGAGCGAGTGGGAACACCGCGAGTACTTCGACATGTTCTGAGCCTGCAAGAAATGCCCACGATCCACTACATCCTCAAAGACGGCACCACGCGCGACGTCGACGCCAAGCTCGGCGCCAGCGTGATGGAGACCGCCATCCGCGGCAATGTGCGCGGCATCGACGCCGAGTGCGGCGGCTGCTGCTCCTGCGCCACCTGCCACGTCTACGTGGAGGACGCCTTCCTCGACCTGCTGCCGCCGCCCGACGACATGGAAAGCGCCCTGCTCGACGCGGTCGCCTCCGAACGCAGGCCGGGCTCGCGCCTGAGCTGCCAGCTCACCGTCACGGCCGCCTTCGATGGCCTCACGGTGCGCGTGCCCGATACGCAGATCTGAAGCGGGGGTCGGGCATCATCGCCCGCTTTGCGCATCCGGTTACATGACAGCGGCGCCCGAGGGGGCGCATTCACTCCACCTGAAAGGTCTTTTCAAATGACGCCAACGACGCCCATGACGATCTCCAAGAGAACCCTCCTGTCGACCCTGTTGCTGGCCGGCTTCGGCCTGCTGGGCGCGACGGCGCACGCCGCCGACGAGCCGCTGCGCATCGGCCTCATCGCCACCTACTCCGGCCCCTACGCGGACTACGGCCGCCAGTTCGACGCGGGCATCGCGCTGTACCTGAAGGAGCACGGCGGCAAGGTGGGCGGGCGCACCGTGGAGATCATCAAGAAGGACACCGCCGGTCCCGCGCCCGACGCCGCCAAGCGCATCGCGCAGGAGCTCATCGTGCGCGACAAGGTGAGCATCCTCACCGGCCTGGACTTCAGCCCCAACGCCTACGCCGTGGGCGCCATCGCCACGCAGGCCAAGATCCCGACCCTCGTGATGAACGCCGCCTCCTCGGCCATCACCACCAGCTCGCCCTACGTGGCGCGCCTGTCGTTCACCGTGCAGCAGGTCACCGACCCGATGGCGCGCTACATGCTCAAGGAAGGCATCAAGGACGCCTACACCGTGGTGGCCGACTACGCCTCGGGCGTCGACGCGGAAACCGCCTTCAAGAAGACCTTCACCGCCGGCGGCGGCAAGGTGTCGGGCGAGGTGCGCACGCCCATGAACAACCCCGACTTCTCGGCCTACGTGCAGCGCATCAAGGACGCCAGGCCCCAGGCCGTGTTCTTCTTCTTCCCCTCGGGCGTGATGCCGCCGGCCTTCCTGAAGGTGTGGAAGGAGCGCGGCATGGAGCAGGCCGGCATCAAGCTGTACGCCACGGGCGAAGCCACCGACGACAGCTACCTCGACGCCACCGGCGACGTGGCGCTGGGCCTGGTCACCAGCCACCACTACTCGTTCGCGCACCCCTCGCCCAAGAACCAGAGGTTCGTGAAAGACTTCGCCGCCGACAACGGTGCCAAGCTGCGCCCGAGCTACTTCGCCGTGACCGCGTACGACGCCATGGCCGCCATCGACCTGGCACTGGCCAAGACCAAGGGCGACACCGGCGGCGACAAGTTCATGGAGGCGCTCAAGGGCCTGAGCTTCGAGAGCCCGCGCGGCCCGATCGAGATCGACCCGGCCACGCGCGACATCGTGCAGACCGTGTACATCCGCAAGACCGAGCGCGTGAACGGCCAGCTGGTGAACGTGGAGTTCGACAAGTTCGACCGCGTGAAGGACCCGGCCAAGGAAGCCGCCGCCAAGTAAGGCGCAACGCAAGCCGCCAGCCAGCACGCAGCAAGCAGGAAACTCATGGGCATCGTGATCTTCGACGGAGTGGCCTACGGCATGCTCCTGTTCCTCATCGGCGTGGGCCTGTCCATCACGATGGGGCTCATGAATTTCGTCAACCTCGCGCACGGCAGTTTCGCGATGGTGGGCGGCTACGCCGCGAGCGTGCTGATGAACCAATTCGGCGTGGGCTTCGGCCTTTCGCTGGCGGCGGCCTTCGTGTCGGCTGCGCTGGTGGGCGCGGTGCTGGAGTTCGTGTTCTACCGGCGCCTGTACCGCGCGCATCCGCTCGACCAGGTGCTGCTGTCGATCGGCATGGTGTTCGTGTCGATCGCCGCGTTCACCTACTTCTTCGGCCCGACGATGCAGCCCTTCACGCTGCCGCCGGCGCTCGACGGGCAGGTGTCGCTGTTCGGCCTCGAGGTGGGCCGCTACCGCCTGTTCCTGATCGTCTGCGGCGTGGCCGTGCTGGTGGCGCTGCTGCTGGGCCTGGGCAAGACGCGCTACGGCGCGATGGTGCGCGCGGCGGTGGACAACCAGCGCGTGGCGGGCGGCACGGGCATTCATGTGCAGCGCCTGTTCTTCCTGACCTTCTCGCTGGGCTGCGGTCTCGCGGGGCTGGGCGGTGCATTGAGCCTGGGCATGCTGGGGCTGGAGCCTTCGTTCCCGCTCAAGTACCTCGTCTACTTCTTGATGGTGGTGTGCGTGGGCGGTGCGGGCACCGTCACCGGGCCGTTCATCGCGGCGCTGCTGGTCGGCATCGTCGATGTGGCGGGCAAGTACTACTGGCCTGAAGCAGGGGCCTTTCTCATCTACGTGGTCATGATCGTCATGCTGCTGGTGCGGCCCCACGGCATCGTGGCGAAGAAGGGGATCGCATGAAAGCCCTGAACGTTTCCGCCGCGCAGCTGCGCATCGCCGAGGTCGCCTTCTGGCTCGCACTCGCGTCCACCTTCTTCCTGTTGCCCGACAAGCTCACGCTGATGAGCCAGGTCATGATCTTCGGCCTGTTCGCCGTGTCGCTCGACATGGCACTGGGCTACGCGGGCATCCTCACCGTCGGCCACGCCGCCTTCTTCGGCGCGGGTGCGTACGCCGCCGGCCTGCTCGCCAAGTACGGCTGGGGCGAGCCCTTCACCGGCCTCGTGTTCGCGCTGGTCGTCAGCGGCCTGCTGGGCTATGCGCTGAGCTACCTCGTGGTGCGCGGCGCCGACCTCACGCGGCTGATGATCACCATCGGCGTGTGCGTGCTCCTGTTCGAGCTGGCCAACCGGCTCTCGGGCATCACCGGGGGCACCGACGGCCTGCAGGGCGTGGTCATTGCGCCCGTGCTCGGCTTCTTCGACTTCGACCTCTACGGCAAGACCGCCTTCTGCTATGCCTTCGGCGTGGTGCTCGCCATGTTCCTGCTCGTGCGGCTGGTGCTGCGCTCGCCCTTCGGCCTGGCGCTGCGCGGCATCCACGACAGCCGCAAGCGCATGCTGGCCATCGGCTCGCCGGTCGAAGCGCGGCTGCGCATGGCCTACGCCTTCTCGGCCGCCGTGGCCGGCGTGGCGGGTGCGCTGCTCGCGCAGACCACGCAGTTCGTCGGCATCGAGTCGATCGGCTTCAACCGCTCGGCCGAAGTGCTCATCATCCTCGTGCTCGGCGGCACCGGGCGCCTGTATGGCGGAATGATCGGCGCCATCGTCTACATGCTGGTGCACGACGGGTTCGCCGACATGAACCCGCAGTACTGGATGTTCTGGCTCGGCATCTTCCTGATCGCGGCCGTCATGCTGGGGCGCGGCGGCATCATGGGGGCGCTGTCGCGCTTCGTTCGCACGGGGAAGGCGCGATGAGCGGCTCCGCCACCCACACGCTGCGCACGCAGAACCTGGGCATCCGCTTCGGCGCCTTCCAGGCCGTGAGCGAGGTGAACCTCTCGCTCGAACCCGGCGCGCGGCAAGCGCTGATCGGCCCCAACGGCGCGGGCAAGACCACGCTCATCAACCTGCTCACCGGCGTGTTCAAGCCCACGAGCGGCTCGATCCACATGGGCGAGCGCGACATCACGCGCCTGCCCTGCGACAAGCGCGCCCGCATGGGCCTGGCGCGCACCTTCCAGATCAACACGCTGTTCCCCAGCCTCACGCCGCTGCTGTCGGTGGTGCTGGCGATCAGCGAGCGCGAAGGGCTGGGCGCCACCTGGTGGCGCCCGCTCACGGGATGCACCTCGGTGTTCGACGAAGCGCACGCGCTGCTCGGCACGCTCAAGCTCGACAGCCTGGCCGACGTGCCCGTGTCCGAGCTGCCCTACGGCAAGCAGCGCCTGCTCGAGATTGCGCTGGCGCTGGCCGCCAAACCCCGCATCCTGCTGCTCGACGAGCCCGCGGCCGGCGTGCCGGAAGACGAGAGCGGCGAGCTGTTCGAAGCCATCGCGGCGCTGCCCGAAGACATCAGCGTGCTGTTCATCGAGCACGACATGAAGCTCGTCTTCCGTTTCTCGCGCCGCATCTCGGTGCTGGTGGGCGGACGCATCCTCACCGAAGGCACGCCGGCCGAGATCGGCACCGATCCGCGTGTGCGCGAGGTCTACCTGGGAAGCTCTCATCACCATGCCTGAAACATCCGCATCCGTACCCGCACTCGCGTTCGACCGCGTCACCGCCGGCTACGGCAACGCCGTGGTGCTCGACCGCCTCGACTTTTCATTGCAGCAGGGCGAGAGCCTCGCCATCCTCGGGCGCAACGGCGTAGGCAAGACCACGCTGCTCGAAACGCTGATGGGCAACACGCGCGTGATGCAGGGCGCCATTCGATGGCAGGGCGCGGACATCACGCGCTGGCCCTCGCACCAGCGCGTGCGCGCCGGGCTGGGCTGGGTGCCGCAGGAGCGCGAGGTGTTTCCCTCGCTCACCGTGGAAGAGAACCTCACCGTGATCGCGCGCTTCGGCGCGTGGAACCTCAAGCGCGTATACGACTTTTTCCCGCGCCTGCGCGAGCGGCGCGGCAACTACGGCAACCAGCTCTCGGGCGGCGAGCAGCAGATGCTGGCCATTGCCCGCGCGCTGATGACCAACCCCAAGCTGCTGCTGCTCGACGAGCCCATGGAGGGTCTCGCGCCGATCATCGTGGAAGAGCTGGCCGCGGCAATCCGGCGGCTGTGCGAGTCGGAAGGACTGGCGTCCATCGTGGTCGAACAGCATCCGGTGCTGGCGCTGGAGATGACGCACAAGGCCATCGTGCTGGAGCGCGGCACTGTCGTGCATGCCGGCCCGAGCGCGGCGCTGGCCGCCGACAGGGGCCTGCTCGAAGGCCTGCTCGGCGTGGGCATTGCCGAGGACGTGGCGGGCTGACCCGGCGGCCTGAGGCTCCCCCCGGCCTCAGGCCCCGGCCCGTTCGCGCCAACGCCGGGCGCACACGCTGAAGCGCCACGCGGCGAGGCACGCGAGCGCGAAGGCCACCGCCCACGAGACCCACAGGCACGCGAAGACGATGAAGGCCACGCCGATGTCCGCCAGGTGCGTCCAGAACGAGGGGGCGTTGCCGCTCAGGCCCTGAAGGCGCTGGAGATAGGCGCCCACGCACCACCACACGGCCGGCGGCACCGCGGCAACGCACAGGGCGTAGCCAAGGCTGGCCTCCAGCGGGCCGATGCGGCCTTGCGACACGGGCCGCTGCCAGGCGAAGAAAGCGACCACGGCGAGCAATGCGCAGGTCACGAAGCCGAGCAGCAACAGGCCGTTCAGCAGCAAGAAGTCGTCGTCCATGGGCGCAAAGCTCCGGCAGTGCAGGTGGCTTGCACTTTAGCGGCGCCACTCCCGCGCAGCGCGGGAACCGCGCAGAAGTAGCCGCAGACGCTACCCGCAGAAGCGCAGGCTCAGCTCAGCATCTGCCCGCGGCTGCCGATCACCGCCACGTCCACGAACTGCCCGCCTTCGCGGTTGGTGCGCCCGTAGTTGATCTTCACGCCGCCCAGGTCGAAGTTCTCGATGCTGGCCAGCCCCGACATCACCGACGCCCGCGTGAGCGGGCCGCCGGCGCGGCGCATGCCCTCGGCCAGCACGGCGGCGTTCAGGTAACCCTCCAGGCTGGTGAGCGAGAACTCCTTCACGCCGCTGGCCAGCATGTCGGCCTGGTAGCGGCGCACGATCTCGAACTTGGTCGAGTACGGCGAAGGCACCACGATCACGAAACCCAGGCCCTTGGCCAGGTCGCCCATGGCCGCGAGCGCGCTGGCCGTGATCGACAGGCCGTAGGCCGAGCTGCTGTTGCCCGCCTCGCGCAGCGCCTTCAGGAACACCGGCGCCGTGCCGGCCAGGCCCACCACGATCACCTGCGGCTTGGCCTTGGCGATGGCGGCGGCCGCAGGCCCCACTTCCATGCTGGTGGTGTTGGGCGTGGTCGCGATGACCGCCGGCTCCAGCTTGGCCTTGGCCAGCGCGTTCTTGAAGGCCGCCAGCACCGACTGGCCCAGCGGGTCTTCCGAATGCACGAGGCCGATGCGGGTCTGGCCCAGCACGGCGGCCGTGCTCACGAGCTTGTCGACTTCCTGGTCGTAGTTGGCGCGCACCCAGAAGGTGTTGGGCGAGGCCTTCTTGCGCAGCGAGATGGTGCCGGTGATGGGGCCGACCACGGCCATGCCGGGCACCGCGTCCATCACCTCGGCCGTCTGGCGCGTGCCCAGCGGGTGCAGCAGCGCGAGCACGGCGCTGTCCTTCTCGAACGCCAGCGCGTTGGCCTTGGCCACGTCGGGCTTGAAGGTGTCGTCGGCCATCACCAGCTCGACCTTGGTGCCGCCGATGCCGCCGGCCTTGTTCAGCGCCGCGAAGAAGGCGCTCGACCCCTGAAAGAGCCCCTGGCCGTTGGCCTTCTCGACACTGCTGTTGTCGAACGTGGTGCCCACGCGCACCGCGCGGTTCTGCGCGAAGGCCGGCAGTCCCAGGCCCGCTGCGGCGGTCGCCGCGGTGGCGGCCATACCGGTCAGCACACGGCGACGGCTGTTGGAAAGCGGCGCAATCGACTCGCGCGGCAGGGGATCGGTCATGGTCGAAGTCTCCAGAATGCTGTCACAAACGTTCACATTTCTACTAGAAATGTAACGCAGCTGCCCGTTCTGAAGATGACAACCGGCGCGCGCCGACCCGCCGTTACAACAGTTCTTCGCCCACGATGGGCAGCAGCAACCAGTTCTTCAGGCGCAGCCACAGGAACTCGCCGGGCTCGTCCTCGTGGACGATGTCGCCGCCGGCGTCGTCGTACTCGAGCCACTGCACGCGGCGCCCGTCGGGGCCCAGGCGCAGCCGGTAGCCGATGTTCACGCGCCCGGTGGTGCGCATGAGCTTGTCGTAGTCGCGCACGAGCTCGGGGCTGTCGATCACGAGGCCGACCTCGGTGTTGACCGCCGCCGAGCGGTGGTCGAGGTTCATCGAGCCGACGAAGAAGCGCTCGTCGTCCACGATGGCGAGCTTGGCGTGCAGCCGGCTGGTGGTCTTGCCGAAGTCGCCGAACTGGCCCGAGCGCCCGCTGAGCACCGGCGCGATCTCGAAGATGTTGACGCCGATCTTCAGCATGTCGGCGCGGTAGCGCTCGTAACCCGCATAGGCCAGCGGCTCGTCGGTGGCGCCCAGCGAATTGGTGACCACGGTGATGTGCGCGCCCTGCGCCACACCGCGCTTCATCTGCGCCATGCCGCGCGGGCCGGGAATGAAATAGGGCGAGGCGATCTTCACGTCCCGCCGCGCGGAGTCGATCACGCCCAGCGCGCCCTCGGTCACGCTGCCCTGGAACGCGAGGTCGGGCTTGCGCGTGATCTTCTCGGGGTCGTCCACGAAGAACGTGAACGGCGCCCAGTAGCGGTCGATCTTGCCCGTGAGCAGCTGCTCGCCCACCGGCGACTTGTTGAGGATGTCGCGCGGGCGCATGGCCACGTCGGGCACCGCGGTGCGCGCGATCTCGTCGAAGCGGCGCTGCGCGGCCTCGCGCGTGGTGCGCAGCGGCGCGATGTTCTCGATCGGGCGCACGTGCGCGCTGTTCCAGTAGCGGTCGAAGCCGGCCGACATCTCGCGCACGACCGGGCCGCTGGAGATCACGTCCATGTCGATGAAGTTCGCCGCGGTGCTGCGCATGAAGTACTCGTTGGCGATGTTGCGCCCGCCCGTGACGGCGAAGCTGTTGTCGGCCAGCAGCATCTTGTTGTGCATGCGGTGGTTGATGCGCCCGAAGTCGGTCAACGACATCAGCAGCCGCGTGGTGAGCGAACTGGCGCGCGAGGGCAGCGGGTTGAACAGCCGCACCTCCACGTTCGGGAACGCCGAGAGCGCGCTGAACAATTCGTCCTCGCCGCCGGTGTAGAGATCGTCCACCAGCAGGCGCACGCGCACGCCGCGCGCGGCGGCCTCGCGCAGCTCCTTCAGGAACAGCAGACCGACGTCGTCGTTCTGGATCAGGTAGTACTGCACGTCGAGCGACTTCTCGGCGTGCCGTGCCAGCGAGATGCGCGCATCGAACGCGAAGGCCGCCTCGGGCAGCAGGCGAAAGCCCGAGAGCAGCGTCGAGCCGCCGGGAGCATCCTTGGCGGCGAGCTGGGCCAGCTCGGTCTGCGCGACGTCGGCGAGGGCCAGCGTGGGCGACGCTTCCGGCGGCGGTGGGGGCAGGCTCGCACAACCTGCCAGCCAGAGGGCGGCGAACCCCAGCACCAGGACGGCAAATCGGCGGAAGGTGGTGGCGCGCATGGGCCGAACTGTAGCTCGCGGCGGCATGCCATGCGCGGCCTATGATCGCGCAGCAAAAAGGAAAAGAAGCGTGCTCAACGGCTTGTGGCTGGGTTTCTTCGCAGTCGCGGCGCTGGCCGCACTGGGCCGTTGGCTCGTCGGGGGCGATCCGACGGTGTTCGCGGCCATCGTCGAAAGCCTGTTCGCCATGGCGCGGCTGGCGGTCGAGGTGATGGTGCTGCTCTTCGGCACGCTCACGCTGTGGCTGGGCTTCCTGCGCATCGCCGAGGCGGCGGGGCTGGTCGGCTGGCTCGCGCGGCTGCTGGGGCCGCTGTTTCGCCGCCTGATGCCGGGCGTGCCGGCGGGGCACCCGGCGCTCGGGCTGATCACCATGAATTTCGCGGCCAATGCGCTGGGCCTGGACAACGCCGCCACGCCCATCGGCCTGAAGGCGATGCGCGAGCTGCAGCGGCTCAACCCCGACCCGGTGACGGCCACCAACGCGCAGATCCTGTTCCTGGTGCTCAACGCCTCGTCACTGACCTTGCTGCCCGTCACCATCTTCATGTACCGCGCGCAGCAGGGCGCGGGCGATCCGACGATGGTGTTCCTGCCGATCCTGCTGGCCACCAGCGCCTCGACGCTGGTCGGGCTGCTGTCGGTGGCGGTGGTGCAGCGCCTGCGGCTGTGGGACCCGGTGGTGCTGGCCTACCTGGTGCCGGGCGCGCTGGCCCTGGGCGGGTTCATGGCGCTGCTGGGCACGCTGTCGGCCGCGGCCATCGCGTCGCTGTCGTCGCTGCTGGGCAACCTCACGCTGTTCGGCGTGATCCTGCTGTTCCTGCTGGCCGGGGCCATCCGGCGCATCAAGGTCTACGAGTGCTTCGTCGAGGGCGCGAAGGAAGGCTTCGACATCGCGAAGAACCTGCTGCCGTACCTCGTGGCCATGCTCTGCGCGGTCGGCGTGCTGCGCGCCTCGGGTGCGCTCGACTTCGTGCTGGGCGGCCTGCGCTGGCTGGTAACGGCGGGCGGCTTCGACGCACGCTTCGTCGACGCCATGCCCACCGCGCTGGTCAAGCCGTTCTCGGGCAGCGCGGCCCGCGCGATGCTGATCGAGACCATGAAAACCCAGGGCGTCGACAGCTTCCCCGCGCTGGTGGCGGCCACCATCCAGGGCAGCACGGAGACCACGTTCTATGTGCTGGCGGTGTATTTCGGGGCGGTCGGCATCCAGCGGGCACGGCACTCCGTGGCTTGTGCGTTGCTGGCCGAGGTGGCGGGGGTCGTGGCCGCGGTCGCTGTCTGCTACTGGTTCTTCGGCTAGAGGCTGCGCCGTTCACCCACGGCGACCCCTGTGCACCCGCCCTGAACGCCCCTATTTCCGCGGCTCGACAACAGGGAACATCGGCTCGAAGGTATCGAGCATCGACATCAGCTCCGCCAGCTTGCCGCGGTCGCCGTCGATCTTCACCTTGCCGGTCAGCACCGCCGCGGGAAAGCTCGTTTCCTTCAGCGTCACCGCATCGAGCGTGGCGCGGCTCAGCGTGATGGTGGCGTCGGCGCCGGGCTGCTGGCCGGCGATGTGCGTGAGCGCGGAGTTCTCCAGCGTCAGCACGAACTGCTGGTTGGAATCGGTGAAGTTCCAGTTGATGACCATCTTCCTGCCCTCGGCCTTGGCCGCGTCCAGCCGCACGCCGAGGAAGTCGAAGAACAGGTCGTTGCTCACCGCCTTGAGCGTGTCGGCGTTGGCGCTGCTGCCCGCGGCAATTTTCGGCACGCCGTTGCGCAACTCCATCGCGCCCACCAGGTAGGCGCTGCGCCAGGTGCCGGCCTCCGACTGGTAGCCGAGCTGCTCGAGCGCGTCGGCGCCCAGCTCGCGCGCCGCGCGGTTCGACGGGTCGGCGTACACCACCTGGCTCATCGCGCTGGCCACCCAGCGGAACTCGCCCTTGCCGAAGTCTTCGCGCGCACGCGCCAGCACCGCGTCGGCGCCGCCCATGTACTCGACGGTCTTCTTCGCGTAGGCCACCGGCGGCAACGGGTTCAGGTTGGCCGGGTTCGCGTCGTACCAGCCCAGGTACTTCTGGTACACGGCCTTGGCGTTGTGGCTCAGCGTGCCGTAGTAGCCGCGCGCCGACCATTCCTGCGCCAGGCTCGCGGGCATGCGCAGCGTCTCGGCGATGTCGGCCGCGCCGTAGCCCTGGTTGAGCAGGCGCAGCGACTGGTCGTTGATGAACTTGTACATGTCGCGCTGCTTCTTCATCAGCTCGACGATGCGCTCGCGCCCGGTGGTGGGCCAGTGATGCTGGGCAATGAGCACGTCGGACCTGTCGCCGAAGGCCACGCGCGCCTCGTCGATGTACCTCGACCACAGGTTGCCGTCGCGCACCTCGGCGCCGCGGATCGTGTAGAGGTTGTGCATGGTGTGCGTCACGTCTTCCGCCATGTTCAGCACGCGGAACTGCGGCAGGTACAGCAGCATTTCCGACGGCGCCTCGGAGCCCGGCACCAGCCGGAACACGAACTCCACGCCGTCGATGGTGCGCGCCTCGGTCGGCTTGTCGATGGTGGTCGTGGGCGCGATCAGCGTGACGCTGCCGCGCGCCAGCGCCTTGCCCAGGCCGGTGTCGACCTGTCCGCGCACGCCCGGTGGCAGCAGCGAACCGAACTGGTACTGCGAGCGCCGGTTCATCGCATTGCCCGCCAGGATGTTCTCGGCCACGGCCGTTTCCATGAAGGCCGCGGGCGCGATCACCTGCACCTTGCCGGCAGCCACGTCCGCCTCGCTCACCACGCCCTTCACGCCGCCGAAGTGGTCGGCATGGCCGTGCGTGTAGATCACCGTGCCCACCGGTTTGCGCGGGCGGTGCTGGTAGTACAGCTCGAGCGCGGCGCGCGCGGTCTCGGCGGTGAGCAGCGGATCGATGACGATCAGCGAGGTGTCGCCCTCGACGATGGTGATGTTCGCCAGGTCGAAGCCGCGCACCTGGTACACGCGATCGGTCACCTTGAAGAGGCCGTGGATGGCGTTGAGCTGCGCCTGGCGCCACAGGCTGGGGTTGACGGTGTCGGCGGGCGTGTCGGTCTTCAGGAAGTCGTACGGCTTCATGCTCCACACCGGGCGCGCCCCGTTGCCGGGCACCAGAGCGTCGGGAACGGTGGCGATGAAGCCGCGCGTCGCGTCCTCGAAATCGCGCCGGTCGGCAAAGGGCAACGCCTTCGCCATGTCGGCGTTGGCCTGCAGCGTGGACGGCTCGGGCGGCTTGGGCGCGACTTGCGCCGGGGCCGATGCGGCGGCAAACGCGCAAGCCAGTGCAACGAGCGCGCGGGAGAAATAGGGGGGCGTCATGGTGTGTCTCGGTCTTCCAAGGGGGCAAGGCCGGATTCTCCGAAGCCCCCCATGCATTGGCAAATGCAAAATACGCGCTTACTTTTTAAGTGAAACGCAAAATGCAGCTGCGCCAGCTCCAGCATCTCGTCGCCCTCGCGGACCAGGGCAGCTTCGGCCGCGCGGCCCAGGCCGTGCACCTGTCGCAGCCCGCCCTGTCGCGCAGCATCGACAACCTCGAGGAAGGCCTGCAGGCGCGCCTGATCGACCGCGCCTACGGCACCGTGCGCTTCACGCAGGCCGGCGAGCTGGTGCTGGCGCGCGCCCGCGAACTGCTGGCCGACGCGCAGCAGATCGCGCGCGACGTGCTGCAGCTCGAGGGCCTGGCCATCGGCAGCCTGGCGGTCGGCCTGGGCCCGTTTGCCGCCGGCACGCTGGGCCGGCTGGCGCTGTCGCTCATGACGCAGCGCCACCCGCAGTTGCAGATGCGCATGGAGGTGGCAGACACCGCCACCCTGTGCGAGCGCCTGCACCGCCGCCA
Organism: Variovorax sp. 10N412; assembly: GCF_056394985.1. Taxonomy (NCBI): domain Bacteria; kingdom Pseudomonadati; phylum Pseudomonadota; class Betaproteobacteria; order Burkholderiales; family Comamonadaceae; genus Variovorax; species Variovorax sp. 10N412. The sequence goes on along the minus strand of NZ_JBFTIO010000003.1, from coordinate 537,642 downwards.
GCTCGACCTGTTCATCGCCGACACCCGCGACCTGACGAAGCAGCCCGGCCTGAAGCTCGCGCGCCTGCCCAACGTGCCCGTGTCGTTCTTCGTGCGGCCGAAGCACCCGCTGCTGCGGCTGAAGCAGGCCACGCTCGCGCACCTCATGGCCTACCCCGTGGCCGGCCCGCAGATGCCCGCAGAGGTGTCGGCGCAGTTCGACCGGCTGCCCCGGCACAGCGAACGCAGCGTGTTCAACGTGACCTGCGACGACGCCGGCACGCTGCGCCACCTGGCGCTCACGGCGCACGCGGTGATCCTGGCGCCGCTGGCGCCCGCGCCGGGGCACGAGACCGGTGCCCTGGTGCCCCTGCCGGTGGCGGGCCTGGCGCGCATGCAGACGCACTACAGCCTCGTGACGCTCGCAGGGCGTACCCTCTCGCCTGCGGCCACCGTCTATTCCCGGCTGGTGACCGAGTTGATGAGCCCGCCCGAGCAGCCCCCCGGGCGCTGAGCCAAAATGGCCTTCTGCCCTTCAAGCACTTGCTGCCCCTTTCAGTGACCACTCCCCGCCGGGCCCAACCGCCCTCCTTTTCGCCCGACGAGTTTCGCGATGCGCTCGGCATGTTCGCCACCGGCGTGACCATCGTCACCGCGCGCGCGGCCGACGGCACGCTGGTCGGCCTCACGGCCAACTCCTTCAATTCGGTGTCGCTCGCGCCGCCGCTGGTGCTGTGGAGCCTGGCGCGCGCGGCCGGCTCCATGCCCGCGCTGAGCACGGGCTCGCACTACACCGTGAACATCCTGGCGGCCAACCAGAAGGCGCTGGCCGAGCGCTTCGCCACCAAGAACATCGACCGCTGGGCCGACGTGCCCTACTCCGAAGGCCTGGGCGGCGCGCCGGTGCTGGCGGGTTGCGCGGCCAGCTTCGAGTGCTTCAACCGCAGCCGCTACGACGAAGGCGACCACGTGATCTTCGTGGGCGAGGTGGAGCGCTGCACGCACGACGCCGGCGCCTCGCCGCTGCTGTTCCACGGCGGGCGCTTCTACACGGAACACCCCTTGTAGTGAAACACCCTGCGCTCATGCCCGTGCTGCTGCTTCTTGCGCAGACCGTCATGGCGCAGGAGGCCGCGGGGCCGCTCAAGCAGAACTGGTTCGACGACCCTTTCTTCCAGGTGTCCGCCGCCCTGCCCGCTTGCGCCGTGCCCGAAGGCCCGTTCTACACGGCCGAGGAACGCCGCGTGCAGATCCATTCGCGGCTGGAGCGCGGCACCAGCTGCTGGCTGGCCGGCAAGTGCGCCGACAGCAACGCCTACCGCTACGACAAGCCCCTCGCGCCCAAGGTGCGCGCCGCGCTGCTGGCCGTGCCGGGCGTGGGCAAGGGCAGCGTGTGGGTCACGGTCCAGCGCCGCTGGGTGTACCTGCAGGGCTGCGTGCCGGATGCGGCGCTGGCGAAGCGGCTGGAGCGCGCCGCGCGTGCGCTGCCCGACGTGGAGGCCGTGGTGCCCGACCTGATGCTCGGCACGCACGGCAAGCCGCCCTATCCGGCAGCCGCGAGATAACGCCGGGCGGCGCTCAGTTCTCCAGCGCCGACTCGTGCCAGTGCCGCAGCAGCAGCCGCCCGATCGCGCTCACCGCCAGGAAGAACACAAAGCCCAGCAGCGTCGCCGCGATGACCTCGGCGAACAGCAGCGCGGTGTACATGCGCCCCTGCGCGAACACGATCTGCACGCCCAGCCCGCCTTCGGCATTGCCCGAGCCGATGATGAATTCGCCCACGATGGCGCCGATGACCGACAGCCCCGCGGAAATGCGCAGCCCCGCGAAGATGTGCGGCAGCGCGCCCGGCAGCCGCAGCTTCCAGAACGACACCAGCCCGCTCGCGCGGTGCAGCGCGAACAGCTCGGCCAGGTTGCGCGAGGTCGAGCGCAGGCCCAGCATCGTGTTGTTGATGATCGGGAACAGCGACATGATGAAGCTCACGATCACCACCGACAGCTCGTTGTAGCCGAACCAGAGCACGATCAGCGGCGCGATCGCCACCACCGGCACCGTCTGCAGCAGCACCGCATACGGGTACAGGCTGCGCTCCAGCAGCCGCGACTGCGCCAGCACCGCCGCACCCGCGATGCCGAGCACGATGGCCAGGGCATAGCCCAGCAGCGCCTCCTTCAGCGTCGAGAGCGTGGCGCCCACGAGCACGCCGGCGTTCTCCGCCGTGGCGGCCGCCACCTCCTGCGGCGACGGCAGCAGGTAGCCCTTGCCCTGGTAGACGGTGGCGCTCAGCAGCCACCACAGGCCGATGGCCAGCAGCGCGACCACCAGCACGGGGCCGGCGTTGCGCGCGAAGGCCACGGCCGAAGACGAAACAGATCGGGTCGTTGCCATGGCCCCCACCCTCAAGCCAAGGCCGGCGCGCGGTGCTGCGCGCGCAGCACCCCGGTGACCTGGCCGGTGAGCGCCGCGAAGCCGGCGCTGGCGCGCAGCTCGGGTGCGCGCGGAAATTCGAAAGGCACGTCGATCACGTCCAGGATGCGCCCCGGCCGCGGCGACATCACCACCACCCGGTTCGACAGGTACACCGCCTCGTGCACGTTGTGCGTCACCAGCACGCCGGTAAAGCCCGCCTGCCGCCACAGCGAAGACAGCTCTTCCTGCAGCACGTCGCGCGTGAGCTCGTCCACCGCCGCCAGCGGTTCGTCGAGCAGCAGCAGCCCGGGCCGCAGCGCCAGTGCGCGCGCCAGCGACAGCCGCATGCGCATGCCGCCCGAGAGCTGGTGCGGGTACGAGGTCTCGAAGCCCGCGAGCCCGACCAGCTTCAGCGCCTCGGCGGCACGCGCGCGGTAGCTCGCCGGCGCGTGGCCTTCGAGCTCCATCAGCAGCTGCGCGTTGCGCGCCACGGTGCGCCAGGGCAGCAGCGCCGCCTCCTGGAACACGAAGGCGGTTGCTACACCCTCGGGCCGCGTGCAGCGCCCGGTGCTCGGCGCGACGAGCCCCGCCATGATGCGCAGCAGCGTCGACTTGCCGCAGCCGGAGGGCCCGACGATGGAGACGAACTCGCCCGGGCGCAGCGCGAAGTCGACCGCGTCCAGGGCCTGCAGGCCCTCGCCTTTGCCGAAGCGCTTCGAGACACCGTCCAGGCCGATGGCCGCGCCCGGGGTGCTCATGGGTTGCAGCCCGGCACCAGCGTGCGGTCGTAGCCCTGCTTCGCGTCGAAGCTGGCCGGCAGGAAGTTCACGCTGCGCAGCTGGCCCGCGAGCTCGCTCCAGCGCGCATCGGTCATGCAGCCGATGCGCCCGAGGTCGTGCGAGATCAGCGTCTCGATCATTTCCTTGTTGGCCGCGTCGTAGATCTCGGGTGTCATCTGCTTGTTCATGCCGGTGATCAGCGGCTTGAGCCCCTGCGGGTTGCGCACGTAGTCGGCCCAGCCCTTCTGCACCGCTGCGATGGTGGCTTTCACCAAAGCGGGGTTCTTGCGGATCAGCTCGTCGGTGGTGAACAGCACGTCGTACGGCCGGTAGCCCAGCGAGGCCAGCGTGATCTGCTGCACCTGCACGCCGGCGGCGGCCATGCGCGCGGGCAGGAACAGCGAGTAGCCCTGCTGCACCATCTTCGGGTCGTTGCGGAACAGGCTCAGGTCGCCGCTCACCGGGATCTCGCGCGTGCCGGCGAGCTTGTACTGCTTCTTCGTCCACTCCCAGTAGGCGTTGCCGAGGTTCACCGCGAAGGTGCGGCCCTGCAGGTCGGCGATGGACTTCACGGCCGGGTCGGCGTGATAGACCAGCGTGTAGGGCACGTGGTCGAGGTGCGCGAACACCGCGCGCACCGGCGCGCCGCGCAGGCGTGCCAGCAGCACGTCGTCGGCGTTGCCGATGCCGAACTCGGCCTGGCCCGAGGCCACCTGCGGAATGGTCTGGATCTTCGGGCCGCCCTGCAGCACGCTGATCTCGATGCCGGCCTCCTTGCCGAGCTTGTCCTGCTGGGCCTGCCAGTAGCCGGCCTGGTCGGGCTGGGCGAACCAGTTGCTGAGGATGCGCACCGGCTGCAGGGGCTTGGGCGCATCGGCCGCCAGCGCGGACAGCGGCAGCCATGCGGCCAGCGCCAGGGGTGCTGCCAATCGAAGGGCGTAAGAAATCATGGTGCGGAAACCTTGAGCCAGGGAAGTTGCGCCGCCATGTAGCGGAAGGTCTGGAACACGCTGTTCTGCCGGCCGGGTACGTACCTGCGCGCGGCCTCGTCGGGGTATTCGGCGAACCAGGGAATCACGTACTCCCACACCACCTCGCCGGCCGGCGTGACCTCGAACAGGCGGCCCGTGGCCGACTCGGTGACGTGCGTGTTGCCGTTGGGCAGGCGCTGCGCGCTGCCCATGTAGGCCGTGTAGAACGCGTTGACCAGTTCGTCCGCGTACTGCCACACGACCTCGTGGGAGGCCGGGTCGATTTCGAGAACGCGCGAGAACGCCACATGCTTGCCGGTGCGGAAGTTGCCGTTGTCGAAAGCAAGAATGTGGCCGTTCTCCAGCGCGACAGGCGCATGCTGGTGCGACAGCACCGACGGCGGAATGTGCAGCTTCACGGCGCCCGTGCCCTTGTCGATGCCGACGATGCCCGAGGTGGTGCGCAGGCTCATCAGTACCAGGCCCTCGCGCGTCACGTCCAGCCCGTTCACCAGCGGCCAGTGGGTACGGCCGAAGCCGGGGTGGATCGGAAAGTCTTCAGGCTTCAGGTGCTCCCAGGCCTTCCACTCCCACACCAGCTTGCCGTCGCGGTCGACCTCGCGGACCACGTCGGCGTACATCGGCTCGTCGGGGCCATGGGCGGTGCCGCCTGGCACGCGCTCGGCAAAGCCGGGCGGCACCGGTGCGCAGCCGGCATACAACAGGTGGCCGTTGGCCAGCCACCGGGCGTCGTGGTGGTGCGTGGGGTCCTGGAAGCGCCAGACGATCTCGCCGGCGGGCGTGGCCTCGTAGAAATCGCCGCCGTGCCACAGCGACCAGGCCGCGTAGATCTCGGGCGTGCCGGCGTGGTTGCCGTTGTAGCCCAGGTTGCCGTTGGGCAGGATCACGGCCGCGCGGCCGGGGCGCACCGGCATCTTCCATTGGTGCGCGACGCGGCCCTCGATGTCGATCAGGTAGACGTTGCCGTCATCGGTCTGCGGCGCGATCAGGGTGTAGCCGCCGGCGCTGAGCGCCGGGTCGTGGGCGATCAGGCCGGTGCCGCGGCGGCGCTGGGTGATCTGGTCGACGGTGGTCTGGGTCACGGGAACGAACCTCGGGGAAATGGACGAATGGTGCGAATCTAGGCCGCATCGCGCGTCAGGAAAATCTGTTTGTTCTGTACGGTGCGTATAGAAAATCCATACACTGCGCAGCACCATGCGCCCCATCTCCCAGACCTTCCGGTGTTTCGACGAAGTGGCCCGGCGCGGCTCGGTGCGCAAGGCGGCCGAGACCTTGCACCTCACGGCCGCGGCGGTGCACCAGCAAGTGCTCAACCTCGAGGAACAGGTGGGCACGCCGCTGTTCGACCGCCTGCCGCGCGGCATGCAGCTGACCACCGCCGGCGAGATCATGGTCGCGGCCGTGCGGCGCGGGCAGCGCGACTTCGACAACGCCATGGCGCAGGTGGAAGACCTGCGGTCGCTGCGGCGCGGGCATATCAACCTGGCGGTGTCGCACTCGTCGGCCGAGCAGCTGGTGCCCGAAGTGATCGAGGCGGCCATGAAGAACTACCCCGGCGTGACCTACAGCGTGCGCTCGGGCAGCGGCGAGAACATATTGAAATGGGTGGCCAACGGCGAGTCGGACATCGGCTTCTGCCTGCGCCGCAAGCCGCCGCCTGGCGTGGAGGAGATCCGCGCCTTCCCGCAGCACCTGGGCCTGGTCACGCCGCCCGGCCATCCGCTGGCGGCGCTGGGCAAGCTGCCGCGGCTGCGCGACTGCCTGGAGCACCCGCTGATCCTCATGACGCCCGACACCGAGCTGCGCGCCATGGTCGACCAGATCGACCACCGCGAGCACCGCAAGGTGCGCCCGCTGGTGGAAACCAGTTCGGTCGCGATGGTGCGGCGGCTGGTGGCCGGCGGCACGGGCATCGGCTTTCTGATTCCGGAGAACGTGGCCGAGGACGTGGAACGCGGCACGCTGGTGTGGACCGGGCTGGCCGACGCGGGCGCGCGTTCGTTCAGCTGCCTCTACCAGCGCGCGGGCCAGACCACGGCGGTGGCCATGGGCATGTTCCTGCAGTTCCTGGAGGCCGCGCTGCTGGCCATCGAACGGCGCTTCGAGCGGCAGGCGCCGCTGCCCGCGCTGGAGGCCTTCGCGCAGTGACGCCCCGGGCAACGCATCGGCGCGGTACGATCATCCGATGAATCTGGTGGCCGCCCGCCGCCTCAACGACAGTGACCGACCGTTCATGATCCAGCGCAAGACCCACCTCGACAGCCTCGCCATCGGCCTGCTCATTGCCTGCTGCGCCTTCTGGGGCCTGCAGCAGATCCTCATCAAGACCACCGTGGCCGAGGTGCCGCCCATGTGGCAGGCCTCCATCCGCATGGTGGGCGCCACCGCGCTGCTGTGGCTGTGGTGCGCCTCGCGCGGCGTGCGGCTGTTCGAGCGCGACGGCACGCTGTGGCCGGGGCTGCTGGCCGGCCTGCTGTTCTCGGGCGAATTCGCCGGCATCTACCTCGGGCTGCAGCACACCAGTGCCTCGCGGCTCACGGTGTTTCTCTACACGGCGCCGTTCTGGGTGTCGCTGCTGCTGCCGCGCTGGGTGCCGGCCGAGCGGCTGCGGGGCTTCCAGTGGCTCGGGCTCTTCATCGCTTTTTCGGGCGTGGTGCTGGCCTTCAGCGAGGGCTTCGACCACATGAGCTCGTCGCAGCTCATCGGCGACGCCATGGGCCTGGGGGCCGGCATGCTGTGGGGCCTGACCACGCTCACGCTGCGCACCACCCGCCTGGCCATCGCCAGCGCCGAGAAAACGCTCTTCTACCAGGTGGCGGTCACGGCCGCGATGTGCCCGGTGCTGTCGCTGGCGCTGGGCGAGCCGTGGGGCTTTGCGTACTCGGCCTGGGCCTGGGGCTCCATCGGCCTGCAGATGGTGGTCGGCGCCTTCGCAAGCTATCTGGCCTGGATGTGGCTGCTGCGGCACTACCCGGCCACGCAGATGTCGTCCTTCACCTTCCTCACGCCGCTGTTCGCGCTGGTGTGCGGCGTGGTGCTGCTGAAGGAGCCGCTCACCGCGCAGCTGATCGTGGCGCTGGTCGGCGTGGCGCTGGGCATCGTGCTGGTGAACCGGCGGCCCGCGGTACAACGCACGGCATGAACCCCATCAAATTCCAGCCGGTGCTCGACGAGATCGTCGCCACCCTGCGCCCGCAGATCGACCAGTGCGGCCAGGGTGAACACGGCGGCAAGGTTGCCAGCTACATCCCGGCGCTGGCACGCGTCGATGCCCGCCAGTTCGGCATTGCGCTGCGCACCTGCGAGGGCGAGGAAGCCGGCGCGGGCGACTTCGAGACGCCGTTTTCCATCCAGAGCGTGTCCAAGCTCTTCACGCTCACGCTCGCCATGCAGCGCATGGGCGACGCGCTGTGGGAGCGCATCGGGCGCGAACCCTCGGGCAACCCGTTCAACTCGCTGGTGCAGCTGGAAAACGAGCAGGGCAAGCCGCGCAACCCGTTCATCAATGCCGGCGCCATCGCGGTGGCCGACCGGCTGGTGAGCCAGGCGAAGGCCGCGGGTGGCAGCGCGAAGGACGACATCCTCGCGCTCATGGCCGGCCTGTGCGGCGAGCCCGTCGCCTTCGACGACGAGGTGGCGCAATCCGAGGCCGACACGGGCTTTCGCAACATCGCGCTGGCCAACTTCATGAAGAGCTTCGGCAAGATCGACAACGACGTCGCCACCGTGCTGGACACCTACTTCCACCAGTGCGCCCTGCGCATGAGCTGCCGCCAGCTGGCGCGCGCCGCGGCCTTCCTGAGCCGCGACGGCGCGCACCCGATCGACGGCGAGCCCGAGATCACGGGCGAGCGGCAAACCCGCCGCATCAACGCGCTGATGCTCACCTGCGGCACCTACGACGCGGCCGGGGACGTGGCCTTTTCCATCGGCCTGCCCTGCAAGAGCGGCGTGGGGGGCGGCATCGTGGCGGTGGTGCCCGACCGGCTCACGCTGTGCGTCTGGTCGCCCGCGCTCGACGCCACCGGCAATTCGCTGCTGGGCATGAAGGCGCTGGAACTGTTCGTGGCGCGCACGGGGCTCTCGGTCTTCTGATCAGGCCGCCGCGGTCACGGTTGCCACCGGTGCCGCGGCCAGGCAGCCCATGCCGTCGAGCGCGGCCTCGACCGCTTCTTCCAGCGGCGTGTGCGGCTCGCGCCCCAGAAAGGCCACCAGCTTCGCGTTGTCCATGCCCACGGGCGTTTCCCACAGGTAGCGCATTTCGCGCATCTCGCGGAAGGTGGCGACGAAGGGCGAGGCCAGCGTCAGCAACCACCACGGGAAGGCGGACACGCGCACCTCGGCGCCCGAGCCAGCCATGCGGCGGGCCACCACCTTGCGGATGGCGCCGCTCATGCGCGTGCCGTCCGCGTCCCAGTGTCCGGCCATGTGGAAGCGCGCGAAGGGTGCCAGCCGGTCGCGCCGCGCCAGCAGCTCGACCATGGTGCGCGCCACGTCCGGCAGGTACGACCATTGGTGGCCCGTGCCGGCGCGGCCGGGGTAGCTCACCGCCTTGACCGGCAGCCCCGCCTTCACCAGCCCCTGCGAGAACCAGTTGTTGCCGGCCTTCGGGCCGAAGAAGTCCCCGGCGCGCACGATCAGCACGCGGGCGCCCTGGCGGCTGGCGTCCTCCAGGCGCTTTTCCATCTCGACGCGGATCGCGCCCTTGCGGGTGACCGGGTGCTGCGGCGAATCTTCGGCCAGCAGCGGGAAAGCGTCGGGCCCGAAGTTGTAGACCGTGCCCGGCAGCACGATGGTCGCGCCTTCGGCCTTCGCGGCGGCGATGGTGTTGTCCAGCATCGGCAGCACCAGCTGCGCCCAGCCGCGGTAGCCCGGCGGGTTGACCGCATGCACGATCACCGCGCAGCCCTTCGCGGCCTGCCGCACGGCCTGCGCGTCCATCGCGTCGCCGGCCAGCCAGGTGATGCCATCGCGCTTTTCTTCGGTCGCGCCGCGCTTCAGTGCGCGCACCTCCCAACCCGCGTCGCGCAGCTGGCGGGCCACCTCGCCGCCGATGCCGCCCGTTGCGCCCAGAACCAGAACCGTGTCGTTGTGTGCCATGAAATGCTCCAAAAGGGTTGTCGATGGACCGATTCTGGAAGCGATCGCGTTGCATTGGAATTGCCGAGCATGAGCCAGCAGCTATACATTTATGCATGAACCAAGACATCGGCTGGGAGCTGTACCGCTCCTTTCTCAGCGTGCTGCGCGAGGGCTCGCTCTCGGGCGCGGCGCGCGCACTGGGCATCACGCAGCCGACGGCCGGGCGCCATGTGGCCGCGCTCGAGGCCGCGCTGGGCGTGGTGCTCTTCACGCGCTCGCAGGTGGGCCTGCTGCCCACCGAGGTGGCGCTGGCGCTGCGCACGCACGCCGAGGCCATGGAAAGCACCGCCGCGTCGCTGCAGCGCGCGGCCAGCAGCCAGGGCGAAGGCGTGCGCGGGGTGGTGCGCATCTCGGCCAGCGAGGTGATCGGTGTCGAGGTGCTGCCGCCCATCGTCGCGCGGCTGCGCGAGGCGCACCCCGCGCTGAAGGTCGAGCTGGTGCTGACCAACCGCGTGCAGGACCTGCTGCGGCGCGAGGCCGACATCGCCGTGCGCATGGTGCGGCCGAAGCAGGAGCAACTGGTCGCGCGCCACGTCGGGCAGATCGAGCTGGGCTTTCACGCGCGCAAGGACTACCTGGCCCGCCACGGCACGCCGCGCAGGATGGAAGACATGGCGACGCATGCCTTCATCGGCTACGACCAGCCTTCGGCTTTCGTGCGCAATGCGGGCAAGGCGCTGCCGGGCTATGGCCGCGAGGCTTTCTCGCTGCGCACCGACAGCGACCTCGCGCAGCTGGCGCTGATCCGCGCCGGTGCGGGCATCGGCATCTGCCAGGCCGGGCTGGCCCGGCGCGACGACGCACTGGTGCGCCTCGTGCCGCGCGCTTTCGCGATGAAGCTGGAAACCTGGGTCACGATGCACGAAGACCTGCGCAACAGCCCGCGCTGCCGCGCCACCTTCGATGCCCTCGTCGACGGACTGCAGGAATACATCGGCCCGCCCCCGCGAGGGACTCAGGGGAAAATGGCCCGCGCAAGCACACAGACACCCGCATGACCGACCTCACCGACACCACCGACCCCGACACCCTCCCCCTGCAGGAACCCCGCCTCTGGCGCGACGGCCTGTGGACCGCCCGCGTCATCAAGAACGAGGAAGACGACGGCTGGGCCGTCGAGATGACCCGACAGGGCGACCCCGAACCCGCCCTGGTCGGCCCCTGGACCATGGGCCGCGACAAGAAGAACCCCAAGCCGCTGGACGGCCCGGCCTTCTCCACGCTGGTGAAGACCGCCGCCGAAGTCATCCGCCGCCACGAGCAGCAGCTGCACGCCACGCTCAACAAGAGCGTGACCGTCACCGCGCGCAACGACCAGCGCGTTCGCGTGACCCTGGCCATCGTGCCCGACGAGGACAACCCCTCGGCCACGCTCAGCGCCTGCGACGATGCCGACGACTCCGAACTCGCCAGCGTGAGCGTGTCGCCCGCGTTCAAGCTCACCCCCTCGAGCGCCACCGCCTGGATCGAGTCCGACTACGCGCGCCCGCGCTGAGCCAGCCCCGCAATCAGCGAAATGACGTATGTGCAGCCCCCGCTGAGTTGAGAACAATCGGCTTCGACGACACGAACCCGATGCCCCGCAGACAGGCCCGAACCGGTTGGACACCGGCTCGGGCCTTTTTGTTTTTTCTCAACCATCCTTCAGGAGCAGCGTCATGCGACATGGTGATATTTCGAGCAGCAACGATTGCGTGGGCGTCGCGGTCGTCAACTACAAGATGCCCCGCCTTCACACCAAGGCCGAGGTGCTGGACAACGCCCGCAAGATCGGCGAGATGCTGGTCGGCATGAAGCGGGGCCTGCCGGGCATGGACCTGGTGGTGTTCCCCGAGTACTCCACCCACGGGATCATGTACGACGCCAAGGAGATGTACGACACCGCCGCCACGGTGCCCGGCGAGGAGACCGCGATCTTCGCGGACGCCTGCCGCCGCGCCAACGTGTGGGGCGTGTTCTCGCTGACCGGCGAGCGCCATGAAGAGCACCCGAACAAGGCGCCCTACAACACGCTGATCCTCATGAACAACCAGGGCGAGATCGTCCAGAAGTACCGCAAGATCATGCCGTGGGTGCCCATCGAGGGCTGGTATCCCGGCGACTGCACCTACGTGAGCGATGGCCCCAAGGGCATGAAGATCAGCCTGATCATCTGCGACGACGGCAACTACCCCGAGATCTGGCGCGACTGCGCCATGCGCGGCGCCGAGCTCATCGTGCGCTGCCAGGGCTACATGTACCCGGCCAAGGAGCAGCAGATCCTGGTGTCCAAGGCCATGGCCTTCATGAACAACACCTACGTGGCGGTGGCCAACGCGGCGGGCTTCGACGGCGTGTACTCGTACTTCGGCCACTCCGCGCTGATCGGCTTCGACGGCCGCACGCTCGGCGAATGCGGCGAGGAAGAGATGGGCATCAACTACGCCGAGCTCTCGATGGGGCTGATCCGCGACGCGCGCAGGAACGGCCAGTCGCAGAACCACCTGTTCAAGCTGGTGCACCGCGGCTACACCGGCACCATCAACTCGGGCGACGGCGACAAGGGCGTGGCGGCCTGCCCGTACAACTTCTACACGCAGTGGATCAACGACCCCGAGGGCACGCGAGACATGGTGGAGTCGTTCACGCGCAGCACGGTGGGCACGCCGGAGTGCCCGATCGAAGGCATTCCGCACACGCCGGCCCAGCACCGATGAACGCGGCCGTGCCCGATCCGCTGGCCGCCTACCGCATCGAGGCCGAACCCTTCTACCGGCCTGCGGGCAACGAGGTGGCGCTGTACCGCCAGGCGTACCGCCACCGCATGCCGCTGATCCTGAAGGGCCCCACGGGCTGCGGCAAGACGCGCTTCGTGGAACACATGGCGTGGTCGCTCGGGCGGCCGCTGGTCACGCTGGCCTGCAACGAGGACATGACGGCGTCCGACCTCGTCGGGCGCTACCTGCTGGACGCCGACGGCACGGCCTGGCACGACGGGCCGCTGACACTGGCCGTGCGACACGGCGGCATCTGCTACCTCGACGAGGTGGTGGAGGCGCGGCAGGACACCACCGTGGTGATCCACCCGCTGACCGACGCGCGCCGCATGCTGCCGCTGGACAAGAAGGGCGAGCTGGTGCGCGCACACCCCGACTTCCAGCTGGTGGTGTCGTACAACCCCGGCTACCAGAGCAGCGCCAAGGACATGAAGCCCTCGACGCGCCAGCGCTTCGCGGCGCTGGCGTTCGACTACCCCGACAGCGCGCTCGAAGCCGAGATCGTCGCGCACGAGGCCGGGCTGGCGCCCGACCTGGCCACGAAGCTGGTGGCGGTTGCGCGTTGCTCGCGCGCGCTGAAGCACCGCGGGCTCGACGAGGGCGTGTCCACGCGCATGCTGATCTACGCGGGCGTACTGATCCGCGACGGCGTGACGCCGCGCGAAAGCTGCGAAATGACGATGACGCGCGCGCTGACCGACGACCCCGACATGGAGAGCGCGCTGCAGGGCTTCGTCGAGGCGCAGTTCGGATGAACGACAGGCTGGCTGCGCTGTCGCTGCTGGCCAGCGGCCTGGCCGGCGTCGATGCCGAGGTGCAGCCTTTTCCGGGCGAGCGCCCCGTGCTGGCCGGCAAACGGCTGTTGCTGCCCGACGGCGCCGCCAGCGACCACCTGCGCCGCGCCATGGTGGCGCATGCCGTCGCCCACCTGCGGCACTCGGCGCCGGCCCGGCCGGCCGGCGCGCTCAAGCCCATGGGCATCGCGGTGGCCTCGGCCATCGAGGACGCGCGCGTGGAGCGCCTGCTGTGCCGCGACTTTCCCGGTGTGCACGGCTGGTTCACCGCGTTCCTCGCGCCCGTGCCCGACGCGCGGGACCTGGGCTTCCACGCCTTGATCTCGCGCATGGACCGCGTGCTGATGCTGCCCGCGTGGCAGGACGACAACCACTGGGTGAACAAGGCGCGCCGCCTGTTCGAACAGACCGTGGCGCATGCGGGCCTCGAAGACGGCGCGGCCTTCCGCGCCATCGCGTCCGTCCTCGCCAACGACCTCGGCCAGATGCGCGTGCGCTTCGAGCCCCGCGACCACACCGTGCCCGCGCCGTACCGCGACGACAACAGCTACCTGTGGGATTTCGGCGAGGCCCGGACGCCACCGGACGAGGCCGTCGCGCTGCAGCACGCGGGTGCGCGGCCGCCCCCGCTTTCCGGTGCGGCGAACGAAGGCGAGGCACCGCGCGACGGCGGGCAACACCCGGAGCCGGAGCCGGAGCCGGCGCTGGGCCGCTACACCTACCCCGAATGGGACCGCACGCAGGAACGCCTGCGCCCCGACTGGTGCACCGTGATCGAGACGCGGCCGGCGTGGCAAGGCCTGCAGGACCTGGGCGAGCAGCCCGCCAGCCCCCACGACCGCGTGCATGCGCGCGCCCTGCCCCGCACGCGCCACCTCGACCGCGCCCGCCGCCTGCGCCGCCAATGGGAAGGCGACGACATCGACCTGAACGCCGCCATCGAGATGCGCGTCGACCGCCGCCTGGGCCTGCGCCCCGACGCGCGCCTGTTCACCCGAGCGGGCCGGGGCCCGCGCCCGTCGAGCCTGCTGGTCCTGCTCGACCTGTCGGCCTCGGCGAACGATGCGGGCGCGCATGGCGTCTCGTTGCTCGACATCGAGAAGCAGGCCGCGCTGCTGCTGGCCGCATCGGCCCTGCGCGGCATCGACCGCCTGGCGATCCACGGGTTCTCGTCGAACACGCGGGCCGAGGTGTACTACTGCCGACTGCTCGACTTCGGCCAGCCGCTGGACGCCGCCGCGCGCGCCACGATCGGCGCGGTGCGCGGGCGGTACTCCACCCGCATGGGCGCCGCGCTGCGCCATGCGACCTCGCTTCTGCGCGGCGAGCCCGAAGGCCGGCGCGCCATCGTGCTCGTGACCGACGGCGCGCCCTCCGACATCGACGTACACGACCCGAAGTACCTGGTCGAAGACGCCCGCCAGGCCGTGGCCGAAGCGCGCGCAGCCGGCGTGCACGCCGCCTGCATGGCCGTGGACGGGGCGGCCGACGCCTGTGTGCGGCGCATCTTCGGCTGGCGAAACCACGGCATCGCCGACGACGCGCGCAGCCTGCCCGCGCGGCTGGCGCGCCTGGGCACGCGGCTCGGCATGCTCAGCCCTGGCCGGCCTGGCTGAAGGTCTTCAGCACCTTGAGCACGCTCAGCGTGGCGCCGTCGAGCAGCGCGTGCTGGCGGTGCGCAATGCCCACGCGCCGCGTGAGCCTGGGGCTCACCGGCAAGACGCGCATGCGGTCGTTGTGCAGCAGGTCGGTGCTCTGCTGCAGCGGCAGCAGCGCGGCACCGTAGCCGGCCGCCACCAGGCTGCGGATGGCCGCGTCGTAGTTGAGCTCGATGCGCGCGCGCGGCGCGAAGCCCGCCGCGGCGAACCACTCCATGGTGAGCCGGTACATGTGCGTGGTCGCCTCGTTGAAGATCAGCGGCTGCGCCGCCAGCCAGGCCGGGGTGACGCGCTTGGGCGCCTTCCAGCGCTGGGGCACGAAAGCCATCATGGGCTGCTCGCACCAGGGCGTGACGACGATGCCGCGCACCGGCGGCTGGGGCACGGCCACCAGGCCGATGTCGAGCGTGCCCGCGGCCAGCCGCTCCATGGCCTCGTAGGAGCCGCGGATGCTCACTTCGACGTCGATGCCCGCGTGCGCCTCGCCCAGCGCTTCGAGCACCTGCGGCAGCAGGTCGACCAGCACGCCGGTCGAGGTGCCCAGCCGCACGCGGCCCACGCGCCCTTCGGTCTGGCGCTTGACGGCCTCGATGGCGTCGTCGGTGTCGCGCAGCAGCTTGCGCCCGCGCTCCACCAGCGCCGCGCCGGCCGCCGTGGGCGTGACGTTGCGGCCGCCGCGCAGCACCAGCGGCGTGCCCAGGCGCGACTCCAGCTCGCTGATGTGCAGGCTCACCGTGGGCTGCGCCAGGTGCAGCGCCTTGGCCGCGGCCGAGAAGGTGCCGAGGTCGGCAATGGCGATGAGGGTGCGCAGTTGGTCGAGGTTGAGTTGTCGCATGGCGTTGCGTCGGTTGAGTATCAGGAAGCCTGATTATTAGTGTCAGTATTCTCAACTTCCACAATAGCAGCCAGCGCAAGAAGATGAGCGTTCCCAACCAAGGAGCCCATCGTGACCGCGCCGAAGCCACCGTCTTTTCATCAACGCCTGATGCATGCCCTGCGGGGCTGGCGCCGCCGCGTGGTGAACCGCCGCCGTGCACGCGCCGACTGGCGGCACCTGCGCGGCATGAGCGAGCACGAGCTGCGCGACCTGGGCATCGGGCGCAGCGAGGTGCCCGGGTTGCTGGACCGCCACCGGTACTGAGCAGCGCGCTGCCTCGTTCGGGCATCGCGCCCGTTTTGAGGTTCAATTCAGGGCGTGCCCAAGCCTGCTTCCAACCCCGCCGTTCTTTCCATCGAACTCACTTCGCCGCAGTCGGTCAACGGCCGGCGCGCGGCCTTTCAGTCGCTCTGGCTGCTGGTGCGCATGCAGCACGCGCACCACACCGCCGCCGGTGTGGTGCGGCTGGCCGACCTGCGCGGCGAGGTGTCCGACGCCAGCACGCTGCGCATGGTGGTGAGCCGGGCGTTTCGCGACTTCAAGGCCTGGCAGCTCGAGGTCGGCTGGGGCGAGGACACGCAGCGCGAGCCGCGCTTCCTGAACGCCGAGCGGCGCAGCCAGGGCCCGTTCTGGCTGCCCGCCGCTGAAGCCAGGCGGCTGCGCGTGCTGGTCGAAGGCCGCGCGGCCACGCCCGCCGAGGTGGCCTCGTTCCTCGGGCTGCGTTCGCGCAAGGCCCAGGCCGCCGGCGCGCCGCCGCCAGATGCCGTGCACCTGCAGGACGCGGCGTTCTGGAAGCAGCTGGTCGCCTCGCAGCAGGCTGCCAGGCAAGGCAGGCTGATGGCACCGGTGGCGGGCGGCAGCAACCAGGGCAGCGCCCTCGAATCGATCCGCCTCGCGGGCACCCTGGCCGCCAGCGACTTCCAGCGCGCGCTGGTCACGCTGAACGAGGCCATGCTGTGGCGCCGGCTCGGCGACAACGAGCAGGCGCGGCGCCGGCTGCAGGCGCTCAAGAAGCAGCGGCTCGCGCACCACGTGGCGGGCAACGACTACCTGGGCGCGATGGAGTGCATCGTCTCGGCGTGGTGCGCCTACACCGCGCGCGACCTGCCGCTGGCGCAGTCGCTGCTGGCCGGCATGGCCGAGGACGCGGCACGCGGGCTGGTGCTGCGGCACCACCCCGACGTGCGCTTCGAGTGGTGCAACCTGTGGGCGCTGGTGTGCCGCTCGCGCGCGCTGGGGCTGGCCGCCGACGACAAGCCGGCGGCGGCAGCGCTGGCCGAAGAGTCGCTGCGCCGCTTCGGCGAGGCGCTGGCGGCGGCGTTCGAGTCGCACTCCTTCGACGCGGCCCAGCACGTGGCCGCCAACATGGGCATGGCCGCATGGCTGTTCGACCGCGTGGGCCTGTCAGACCTGCCGGCGCTGGCGCACGACGGCAAGGCCGACACCACGCGCCGCGCGGTGCAGTGGATCGCCTTCAGCGAATGGCTCTGCGGCCACACCGACGGCCAGGGCCGCTCGGCGTGGAACGCGATCTACCTGATGCGCATCGCGCGCGGCCACTGCAAGCCCGATGAATCCGGCGGGCAACCCACGTTCGCGCAGTTCCGCGCGCAGAAGCCGCTGGACCCGGCGGCTGTCTCCAGGCTCGCGGGCCCGCTGGCCGATGCCTTCGACGCGACGAACTGGCCCGCGCGCTGGGTGCAGGTGGCGCAGGCACGGCTGGCCGACCACCAGGCCGGACGGCGCCGCTACCCGGGCCTGCAGCACTGCAGCCTGCTGTTCGAGCACGCCTGGTACGCGGCGCATGCGGGCGACCTGAAGGCGGCCGAGGCGTCACTGGTGCTGTTGCGCGAAGCCCTGCCCGCGCTGGTGGCCAGCGACCGCGCCTACTTCACCGAATCGTGGAACGACACGCTGCCGGCCGAGCTGGTGCTCGAAGCGAAACCGCCGCGCCGGCCGGCCGCACGAAAGAAGACCGCGCCCCGCGCGCGCTAGAGACCTGGTTCATCACATGCCCAACGACCCGAACGGCCACGACGGCCATGACAGCCACAACGGCTCCGGCGAGCCCATCGACCTGGCCGCGCACCGCGAACGCCGCGCGCGGCTGAAGAAGCTGCAGCAGGAACGCGCCGCGGCGCAGGCATCGCGAGACGCCGACGCCAACACCGCCACCGACGCCCCGGCGCAGCCGGGCATGGGCCCGGGCGAAGTGCCCTGCGTGCGTTGCAAGCAGCCCGTGTTCGGCTACGCGCTGCGCTGTCCCCACTGCGGCGTGCATTTCAGCGGCCGCGCCGAAGCCTTCGCGCCGAAGGAGGGGCTGTCGCGGCGCAACAAGCTCATCGTCGCGCTGGTCGCCGTGGCGCTGCTGCTGGCGGGCCTGAGCGACGACATCGCGCGCTGGTGGTGAGCGGATGCCGCCGCGTGGCGCCGTTCAGCGCGCCCCCGCCGGCGCACCCGGCGCGCCGGTCGACTTGCGCACCACCAACTCGGGCCGCAGCACCACGGTCGAGGCCGACATCGAGCGCCCGTCGATCTCCTCGAACAGCATCTCCGCGGCGCGCCAGCCAAGTTCGCGGTGCGGCAGGCGGATGGTGGTGAGCGGCGGGTCGACCATGTCGACCAGCGGCATGTCGTTGTGGCCGGTGACCGAGATGTCCTGCGGCACGCGCAGCCCCGCCGCGCGCAGCGCGTCGTAGGCGCCCAGCGCCACCAGGTCGTTGCAGCACACCACCGCCTGCGGCGCGGCGCCAGCGTCCAGCATCTGGCGCATCGCGGCGGCGCCGGCCTCCCGGCTGTAGCTGGCGCACTCGACCACGCGGAATGGCTTCAGGCGGTGGTCGCGCAAGGCCTGCTCCACGCCCAGCCTGCGGCCCACGCCGGTGGGAATGTTCTGCGGGCCGGCCAGGTGCGCGATGCGCTTGTGGCCCAGGCCCACGAGGTGATCGACCGCGAGCTTCATCGCCAGCCGGTCGTCGCTCACCACAGCGGGCAGCCGCCCGGTTTCGTCGGCGCGGTTGACCAGCACGGCCGTCATGCCGGCCTGGGTGACGAAGTCGACCAGCGGGTCGTCGCGCGTGGCGGTGGCCATGACCACGCCGTCCACGCGTTGCGCCAGCATGCGTTCGAGCACCGGCCGGGCGAGCGCCGGATCCACCACGTTGGCGACGAACACGAAGTAGCCGCGCGCCGCCGCGCTGGCCTCGATGCCCTGCAGGATGGGCGGGAACACCGCGTTGGTGATGTCGGGCACCAGCACGCCGATGGTGTGGGTGCGGCCCGTGCGCAACGCCGAGGCCGCGCGGTTGGGCCGGTAGCCCAGGCGCTGGGCGGCCTCCTCGACCACGCGCAGCACTTCGTCGCTGATCAATGAACGCTTCCCGGGGCTGAGCGCGCGCGAGACGGTCGACACGTGCACGCCGGCGGCGCGGGCGACGTCGCGGATGGTGACAGGGGAAGACGACGGCGAGGCGGGCGGTTGGGTGCTCATTGGTGCAAACGATTGTCGTGCGAACGGATGGCTTCGGCCGCCTTTCCATCGCTCATGGCCTGGGAATCCCTGTATTTTACTTTTCGGCGATTTGGTCTACCATCGTGCAAACGATTGCAAAGACCTGCCATGAATATCGCCACCTCCCCCGACTCGGTGCTGGGCTTCACCCTCGACGCCATGAAACGCACGCCCGACCCACGGCTGCGCACCGTGATGGACGCACTCACGCGCCACCTGCATGCCTTCGTGCAGGAGGTGAAGCTCACCGAGGAGGAGTTCGAGCAGGCGCTCGAATTCATCGTCGCCATCGGCCACGCCACGGGCGAGACCAAGAACGAGGTGGTGCTGGCGGCGGACATCCTGGGCGTGTCGACCGTGGTGGCGCTGCAGAACAACCAGGACCCGCACGGCGAGTCGCCGGCCGCGCTGCTCGGGCCCTTCTGGCGCGCGAACGCGCCGGCCTGCGCGCTGGGCGACAACATCGCGCGCTCGGGCACGCCGGGCATTCCGCTGGAGGTGACGGGCACGGTGCGCGACGCCGCGGGCCGGCCGGTGGCCGACGCCACGGTCGACGTGTGGCAGGCATCGCCCGTCGGCCTGTACGAGAACCAGGACCCCGCGCAGGAAGACATGAACCTGCGCGGGCGCTTCGGCACCGATGCCGAGGGGCGCTTTCATTTCCGCAGCGTGCGCCCGGCCGGCTACCCGGTGCCGACCGACGGGCCGTGCGGCGTGCTGCTGCGCGCGCAGCTGCGCCACCCCAACCGGCCCGCGCACCTGCACTTCATGGTGAGCAAGCCGGGGCACAAGGTGCTGATCACGCAGGTGTTCGCCGACGACGACGAGAACCTCGAGAGCGACCCGACCTTCGGCGTGACGCGCCGGCTGATCGGGCGCTTCGCGCTGGCGCCCGACGGCAAGACCGCATCGATGCACCACGACTTCGAACTCGAACCGGGAGAAATGAAGTTCCCCCGGCCTCCCATACCTTGACCACCCCCAGGCTTCGCGCACTTCGTGTTGCTTCGCCAACCCCCTTCGAGGGGGCAACACCTGCGGCCCGGCTAAGCCGGCTCCGCGGTGTTCCGCGAAAAGGCATCACCCCGATCAACCCACTCTTCTCACATCCATGAGCTTCGATCCTGTATCCCGACTCGACGGCAAGGTCGCCGTCATCACCGGCGGCCTCGGCGCCATCGGCTACGCCACGGCCACGCGCCTGGCCGCGCTCGGCGCCACCTGCGTGCTGCTGCACCGCAAGGGCGACGATGCCGCCGCGCGCGCCGCCGCCCTGCCCTCGGCCACCAACCAGCGCCATGCGGCGATCCGCGCCGACATCGTCGATTCGGCAAGCCTCGCCGCCGCCGCCGCCGAAGTGCAAGCCACGCACGGGCGCTGCGACATCCTCGTCAACAGCGCGGGCCACACGCAGCCCGTGCCGGCGGCCGACCTCGACGCGCTGACCGACGAACTCATCGACGACATCGTGCGCGCCAACTTCCGCGGCGTGTTCGCCACCATCCGCGCCTTCGCGCCGATGCTGAAGGCCGGCGGCGACGCGCTGGTGGTCAACATCTCGTCCATCGCGGGCTTCACGGGCGTGGGCAGCAACCTGGCGTACGTCGCCGCCAAGGCGGGGCTCGACGTGGTGGGCGACGCGCTCGCCAAGGCGCTGGCGCCGGCGGTGCGCGTGGTGTCGGTGTCGCCGGGCGCGGTGGAGTCGGGCTTCGTGCCCGGGCGCGGCGCGGAGTTCGCCGGCAAGATGGCCAGCACCACGCCGCTGGGGCGCATCGGCAAGCCCGACGACGTGGCCGCCACGGTCGAGGCGCTGGCCACCACGCTGCGCTTCGTGACCGGCACGCGCATCGTGGTCGACGGAGGGCGCCACCTGTGAGCACCGCCAAGACGCTCATCACCTGCGCCGTCACGGGCAACCTCGTGAAGCCGGAGCAGACGCCGCACCTGCCGATCACGCCGGTGCAGATCGCCGACGAATGCCTGGCCGCGGCCGAGGCCGGCGCGAGCCAGGTGCACATCCACGTGCGCCACCCCGAAACCGGCAAGCCCTCGATGGAGGTCGAGCTGTACCGCGAGGTGGTGGAGCGCATCCGCCGCGGCAACCGCGAGCTGATCGTCAACCTCACGACCGGCCCGGGCGGACGTTTCGTTCCCGGCGAAGAAGATCCGAAGGTCGCGGCACCCGGCACCACGCTGCTGCCGCCGGAAAAGCGCGTGGAACACATCGCGCTCATCAGGCCCGACGTGTGCTCGCTCGACCTGAACACCATGAACTCCGGGCCCGACGTGGTCATCAACACGCCGAGGAACGTGCGCCGCATGGCGAAGGTGATGCGCGAGGCCGGCGTGAAGCCCGAGCTGGAGATCTTCGATTCGGGCGACATCAACCTCGCGCTCGACCTGATCGCCGACGGCACGCTCGACGGCCCGGCCATGTGGACCTTCGTGCTCGGCGTGAAGTACGGCTTCGCGCCCACGCCCGAGACGCTGCTGTACGCGCGCAACATGCTGCCGCGCGGCGCCTTCTGGAGCGCCTTCGGCATCGGCCGCATGGAGTTCCCCATCGTCGCGCAGGCGTGGCTGATGGGCGGCCATGTGCGCGTGGGCATGGAAGACAACATCTACCTCGAGAAGGGCGTGCTCGCCGAGAGCAACGCGCAGCTGGTGGCGAAGGCGCGCGACATCCTGGTGAGCCTGGGCGGCGAGGTGGCCACCCCGCGCGAGGCGCGCGCCATGCTGGGGCTGGCGGACACCCGCGCCGTGCAGGGAGCCGCACGATGAGCGTCGCAGCCATGCACTCCCCCCATTCGGCCCGCGCGCTGCGCGTGAACGAGAAGGCGGCCAACCTCGACGCGCTGCAACTGCACGCCGCGCCGCAGGCCGAACCCACGCCGCCCCCGGGCCACGCCGTGGTGCGCATCGCCGCCGCGGCCGTGAACCCGAGCGACGTGAAGGCGACGCTGGGCATCATGCCGCAGGCCGTGTGGCCGCGCACCCCGGGGCGCGACTTTGCGGGCACCGTGGTGAGCGGCCCCGCCGAATGGATCGGCCGCGAGGTCTACGGCTCGGGCGGCGACGTCGGCATCACGCGCGACGGCTCGCATGCACGCTACCTCGTGCTGCCCGAACAGGCGCTGCGCGCCAAGCCCCAGGGCATCTCGATGGACGAAGCCGGCGCGGTGGGCGTGCCCTTCGTCACCGCGTACGAAGGCTTTCGCCGCAGCGGCATGCCGCAGGCCGGGCAGACCGTGCTGGTGCTGGGTGCCAACGGCAAGGTCGGGCAGGCGGCGGTGCAGCTGGCATCGCAGGCCGGTGCGCGCGTGATCGCGGTGCAGCGCCATGCCCGGCCCTATGCGGGTTTTGCGAACGGACCGGTGGACCTGATCGATGCCCGCCACCATACCGACGTGGCCGCACGGGTGCGCGAGCTCACCGACGGGCACGGCGCGCACATCGTCTACAACACCGTGGGCAGCGCCTACTTCGAGGCCGCCAACAAGGCCATGGCCAAGGGCGCGACGCAGATCTTCATCGCCACGCACGAACGCGCGGTGCCCTTCGACATCTTCGCGTTCTACCGCGGCATGCACACCTTCGTGGGCATCGACTCGCTGGCGATGGACTGCGTGGCCAGCACCGCGCAGCTCGACGCCATGCGCGAAGGCTTCGAGCGCGGCACGCTGAAGCCCTTTCCCGTGGCGCGCAGCTTCACGCTCGACGAAGCGATGGACGCCTACCGGCTGGTGCTCTCCGGCAGCACCGACCGCGTGGTGCTGCGGCCCTGAACCTTGCTGGAGCACACGCCATGCACGTCACACGCTTCAACGCCGCGCCGCACTACGAGGCGCCCAACCACTTCGACATGCGCTGCCTGCGCCTGCAGGGCAAGGAAGCCGGCCCGTCCACGCAGATGTGGATGGGCATGAGCCAGATCTTGCCCGGCGGCCACACCGGCCTGGACGGCTCTCCGATGGAAAAGCTCTACCTCGTGCTCGAAGGCCAGCTGCACGTGATGGGCGAGATCGACGGCGCGCACCAGGAAGAAGTGCTCGGGCCCTACGACAGCTGCCGCTTCGCGCCCGGTGAAAAGCGCCAGCTGGAGAACCGCAGCAACCGGCCGGTGCTGGTCGCGCTGGTGATGCCCCACGCGCCACCGCCCTAGCAGCCGCTCTTTCAGTCATTCATCGCTCATCAATCAAATCAAATCAACGGAGACAAGACGCATGAAGAAGACATTCCAACAGGGCCGACGGCACGCGCTGGCGATGGCCGCCGCATTCGCGGCCGCCTGCACGCTCACCGGTGCCCACGCGCAGAGCGCATGGCCGGGCACGCAGCCCATCAAGCTGGTGGTGCCCTTCACGGCGGGCAGCGGCACCGACATCGTCGCGCGCCTCGTGGCCGAGAAGCTGGGCCCCGCGCTGGGCACCAGCGTCATCGTCGACAACAAGCCCGGCGCCGGCGGCACGCTGGGCGCGGCCATCACGGCCAAGGCGCCGGCCGACGGCTACACGCTGCTGGTGCACTCGGCCGGCCACCTGGTGAACCCGTGGATCTACAAGGGCCTGTCGTACGACACGATCAAGGACTTCGCGGGCATCACGCCGATGGCCAGCCTGCCCAACGTGCTGGTCACCGCGCCCGCGCACTTCGCCGACGTGAAGGACCTGGTGGCGAAGGTCAAGGCCAAGCCCGGCAGCTTCAACTACGGCTCCGCGGGCAACGGCTCGGCCACGCACATGAACGCGGAGGTGTTCCGCCTCGCGGCCGGCATCGATGCGCAGCATGTGCCCTTTCGCGGCACGCCCGAGGCCATGACCGAGGTGATGGCCGGGCGGGTCGACTGGTTCTTCGCGCCGATGGTGTCGGCCCTGCCGCTGATCCAGAGCGGCAAGCTGCAGGCACTCGCCGTGGGCACGGGCAAGCGCTCGTCGGCGCTGCCCAACGCGCCGACCACCGTGGAGGCCGGCGTGCCGGGCTCGGAGTACCTGTTCTGGGTCGGCCTGTTCGCACCCGCGAAAACACCGCAGCCGGTGATCGACCGGCTGCAGGCCGAGGTGGCGAAGATCATGGTGTCGCCGGAGCTGAAGGAGCGGTTGGAGAAGCTGGGTGCCGAGCCCTTCACGATGCCGTCCGCGCAGTTCAACAAGTTCATCGTGGACGAGACGGCGAAGGCGCAGCAGGTCGTCAAGGCCGCCAGCATCAAGGTCGACTGACATGACACCACGCACACTCATCACGGCGGTGGCCCTCGCCACCAGCCTGCTGCAGCCCGTCGCCGCGCAAGCGCAACCGGCGGACCTCATCGTCACCAACGCGAAGATCGCCACGCTCGATGCCGCCGCCAGCACCGCGCAGGCGCTGGCCGTGCGCGACGGGCACATCGTGGCCGTCGGCAACGACGCGCAGGTGCGCACGCTCGCCGGCCCCACGACCCGCACGGTCGACGCGGGCGGGCGCACCGTCATTCCCGGCCTCATCGACTCGCACATGCACGCGGTGCGCGCGGCGCTGAGCTACTCGACCGAGGTCAACTGGATCGGCGCGGGCACCATCGCCGAAGCCATGGCGCGCATCCGCGGCGCCGCGGCGCAGGCACGCCCCGGCGGCTGGCTGATCGTGGCCGGCGGCTGGACCGAGCAGCAGTTCGCCGAACGCCGCCGCCCCACGCTCGCGGAGCTGCAGGAGGCCGCGCCGAACAACCCGGTGTACGTGCAGCTCTTCTATGAAGCGGTGGTCATGACGCCCAAGGCGCTCGACGCGTTGGGCGTTCCCGCCGGCACGCTGCCCGCCGGCATGAAGCCCTCGCCCGACGGCGCGCCGGGCTGGATGACCGGCGACATCGTCGGCATCTCGGCCCTGTTCGACAAGCTGCCCAAGCCCACCTACGACGACAACGTGGCCGGCACGCGCGCCTTCTTCACCGAGTTGAACCGCCTGGGCATCACCGGCCTGGTGGACCCGGGCGGCTTCAGCATCGCGCCTTCGCAGTACGCCGCGCTGTTCGCGCTGTGGCGCGAAAAGGCGCTGACGCTGCGCGTGGCCTACAGCGTGTTCGCGCAGAAGCCCGGCGCGGAACTGCAGGAGTTTCGCGAACTCACGCAGATGCTGCCGATGGGCTTCGGCGACGACATGCTCAAGTTCAACGGCCTGGGCGAACGCGTGACGCTCGCGATGTACAACAACAATTTTCCCGACGCGGCCGCCAAGGAGAAGTTCTACGAGCTCATCAAGTGGGCGGCGATGCGCCAGCTCGCCGTCACCATCCACTGGCAGGAGAACGGCTCGGTCGACCACCTGCTCGGGCTGTACGAGAAGCTCGACGCCGAGGTGCCGATCAAGAACCTGCGCTGGTCCATTGCCCACCTGGACGATGCCTCCCCCGAGACGCTCGCGCGCATGAAGGCGCTGGGCATCGGCTGGACGATGCAGGACGCGATGTACTTCCAGGGCGACCGCATGCTGAGCGTGCGCGGCGACGCGGCGCGGCGCATGCCGCCCATCGCCACCGCGCTGCGCGCCGGCGTGAACGTGGGCGCAGGCACCGATGCACACCGCGTGGCCTCGTACAACCCCTTTGTCGCATTGCAGTGGATGCTCGACGGCAAGACCGTGAGCGGCAAGGCCATGCGCGGCTCCGACGAAACGCCCACGCGCGAACAGGCGCTGCGGCTGTACACGGCGGGCAGCGCGTGGTTCAGCTTCGACGAGGGCAAGCGCGGCACGCTGGAGGTCGGCAAGCTCGCGGACTTCGCGGTGCTCGACCAGGACTTCTTCAGCGTGCCGGTGGAGCGCATCGGCAAGACGACCTCGCTGATGACGGTGGTGGGCGGGCGCGTGGTGTACGCGGCGCGGCCCTTCGCCGCGGCGACCCCGTCCGTCGCCTCGGCGCCCTAGCTGCAGGCCGCGGTGCGGTCGGTGGCAAGCGCGCGCCGCACCCGCTCGCGCAGCACCGGCAGCACCTCGCTCTCGAACCACGGATGGTGCTTGAACCACCCCGTGTTGCGCGGCGAAGGATGCGGCAGCGGAATGAAGCGCGGTGCGTAGTCGGCGAAGGCCTGCACCGTCTCTGTGACGCCGCCGCGCGCCCTGCTTCCCAGCAGGTGCCGCTGCGCGTACTGGCCCACGAGCAGCGTCAGCTCGATGTGCGGCATCTGCGCCAGCAGGCGGTCTTGCCACAGCGGGGCGCACTCCTTGCGCGGCGGCAGGTCACCGCTGGTGCCGCGGCCCGGGTAGCAGTAGCCCATCGGCACGAGGGCGATGCGCGTGGCGTCGTAGAAGGTGTCGCGCTCCACGCCGAGCCAGCGGCGCAGCTGGTCGCCGCTCTTGTCGTCCCACGGCACGCCCGTCTGGTGCACGGTCATGCTGGGCGCCTGGCCGACGATCAGCAGGCGCGCTCTGGCGCTGGCCTGCACCACGGGCCGCGGGCCCAGCGGCAGGTGCGCCGTACAGACGGTGCAATTGCGGATCTCGGCGAGCAGCAGCTCCATGCTGTCCACGGCCAGGCTTGCGCGGCGGCCCTCAACCGGCGAACGGCCGGAAGAAGGCGTTGAGTTCGGCGCCCGGCGCGGCGTCGGCGAAGCCGTCGAAGCGGCCCTGGTCCGCCAGCGTGCGCGCCGCTTGCAGGAAGCCGCCCCACGCGGCGCGCGCCATGCCGCCGCCCACGCTGACGCGGCGCACGCCCAGTTCGGCGATGTCCACCATGGTCAGCTCGCTCGCGCCGCCCACCAGCAGGTTGACGGGCCTGGGCCCGGCGGCGGCAACCACGGCGGCGATCTGCTCGCGGGTCTTGATGCCGGGCGCATAGAGGCAGTCGGCGCCCGCATTCGCATAGGCCTTGAGCCGCGCGAGCGTGTCGTCGAGGTCGGGCCGGCCGGCGAAGAAGTTCTCGGCGCGGCCGACAAGCATCACGTCGGCGCCCGACGCGTCGATGGCCTTGCGCGCTGCGCGCAGGCGCTCGACCGCCACGTCGATGGCAAAGAGCGGCTCGGCCGCATTGCCGGTCGCGTCCTCGATGGACAGGCCCGCCACGCCGGTCTCGACGGCCAGGCGCACGCTTTCGGCCACGCCCTGCGCATCGGCGGCAAAGCCGTTCTCGAAGTCGGCGTTCACCGGCAGGTCGGTGGCCGCCACCAGTTCGCGCAGGTGGGCCAGGATGGCGTCGCGCGACATCGCGCCATCGGCGTGGCCGTGCGACCACGCGAAGCCGGAGCTGGTGGTGGCCAGCGCCTTGAAGCCCAGGCCTTCGAGGTAGCGCGCGCTGCCCGTGTCCCAGGGGTTCGGGATGACGAAGCAGTCCCTGGTGTGGAGCGCGCGGAAGTCGGCGCGTTTCTGGTCGACGGAGCGGGTCATGGAGCCTCGGCTTTCTGCGTGCGTGGCAAGGAGCCCGCATTCTGCGCGCAGCCCGCTCAGCACTCCACCACGTTCACCGCGAGACCGCCCAGCGAAGTCTCCTTGTAGGTCGACTTCATGTCCTCGCCGGTCTGCTTCATGGTGCGGATCACGGCGTCGAGCGACACGTAGTGGCTGCCGTCGCCGCGCAGCGCCATGCGCGCCGCGTTGATGGCCTTCACCGCGCCCATCGCGTTGCGCTCCACGCACGGGATCTGCACCATGCCGCCGACCGGGTCGCAGGTGAGGCCGAGGTTGTGCTCCATGCCGATCTCGGCCGCGTTCTCGACCTGCGCCGGCGTGGCGCCGAGCACCGCGGCCAGCGCGCCGGCCGCCATGGAGCAGGCCACGCCCACCTCGCCCTGGCAGCCGACCTCCGCGCCCGAGATGGAGGCGTTGGTCTTGTAGAGCATGCCGATGGCCGCGGCGGTGAGCAGGAAGTCGACGATGCCTTCGTCGCTCGCTTGCGGCACGAAGCGCTGGTAGTAGTGCATCACCGCGGGCACCACGCCCGCCGCGCCGTTGGTGGGCGCGGTGACGACGCGCCCGCCCGCCGCGTTCTCCTCGTTCACCGCCATGGCGAAGGCATTGACCCAGTCCATCACCGCCAGCGGGTCGGCCGCGCCGGCCTGGGCCAGCAGTTCGCGGTTTAGCTCCGGTGCGCGGCGGCGCATGCGCAGCGGACCAGGCAGCGCTTGCGCGGCCAATGGGTTGTCGATGCCGAAGCCGCGCTGCACGCACTGCTGCATCACCTGCCAGATGCGCAGCAGGCCGCTGCGCACGTCCGCCTCGGGGCGCCACGCGCATTCGTTGCGCATGACCAATGCGGCCACCGAGAGGCCGGTGGCCTCGCATTGCGCCATGAGTTCGTCGCCGGTGGTGAAGGGATGCGGCACGGCGGCGGCCGCGGCCACCGTCGCGGCCACGGCCTGGCCGCCCTCGACGACGAAGCCGCCGCCGACCGAGAAGTAGGTGCCCTCGGCCAGCGTGCGGCCCTCGGCCGCGAAAGCCGTGAAGCGCATCGCGTTGGGATGCTCGGGCAGCGATTCCTCGCCGCGAAACGCGATGTCGCGCACGCGGTCGAAGGCCATCGGCATGGTGCCGAGCAGGCTCAGCTGCCCGGTGCGGCGCAGCGCGTCGAGCCGCGGCTGCACGCTCTCGGGCCGCACCGTGTCGGGCGCGTCGCCGAGCAGGCCCAGGATCACGCCCTGATCGGTGGCGTGCCCGTGGCCCGTGGCGCCGAGCGAGCCGAACAGGTCCACCTGCAGCCGCGCCACCTGCGCCAGCACGCCGCGGCTTTCGAGCGAGCGCGCGAACATCAGTGCCGCGCGCATCGGGCCCACGGTGTGCGAGCTCGACGGGCCGATGCCGATCTTGAAGATGTCGAAGGCGGACAGCATCGGCGCTTCAGGCAAGCGGCAACTGCTGCTTGACCAGCGCCACCCAGTACGCCGCACCCAGCGGCAGGATGTTGTCGTTGAAGTCGTAGTACGGGTTGTGCACGTTCGGGTCGTTCGGGCCCTCGCCCGCGCCGATGCCGATGTAGGCGCCCGGGCGCTTCTGCAGCATGAAGGCGAAGTCTTCCGAGCCCATG
This sequence comes from Variovorax sp. 10N412, assembly GCF_056394985.1. Lineage (NCBI taxonomy): Bacteria > Pseudomonadati > Pseudomonadota > Betaproteobacteria > Burkholderiales > Comamonadaceae > Variovorax > Variovorax sp. 10N412. Next base: position 508,754 of record NZ_JBFTIO010000003.1, on the reverse strand, counting down.
GCCGGCGGAATGTCGGTGTGCACCTGCGCGCGCTCGACCAGGCTGGCGGCCGCGGCAATGGCCGCGTCGGTCTCGGCGGGCGTGTTGACCACGCCGGGGTAGCCGCGGCGGTAGTCCAGCGCCACGCGGGCGCCGTGCGTGGCGGCCACGCCGTCGCAGATCTGCTGCATCGCGGCCTGGGTCTTGTCCTGGATGGCCGCGTCCAGCGTGCGCACGGTGCCGCGCAGCACCACCGTCTCGGGAATCACGTTCCAGGTGTCGCCGCCGTGGATCTGCGTGACGCTCACCACGGCCGAGTCGGTGGCGCCGGTGCGGCGGCTCACGATGGTCTGCAGCGCGTTGATGAGCTGGGCCGAGACCACCACCGAGTCGATGCCGGTCTCGGGCATGGCGCCATGGCTGCCCTTGCCGGTGACGACGATCTCGAAGGTGTCCAGAAAGGCCGTCATGGTGCCCTTGCGGATGGCGAACTTGCCGCGCGCCAGGCCCGGGAAGTTGTGCATGCCGTAGACGGCATCGGCAGGGAACTGGTCGAACAGCCCCTCTTCCACCATCACGCGGCCGCCGCCCTCGTTCTCCTCGGCGGGCTGGAACACGAACTGCACCGTGCCCTTGAAGGGCTTGTGGCGCGACAGGTGCTCGGCCGCGCCCAGCAGCATGGCGGTGTGGCCGTCGTGGCCGCAGGCGTGCATCTTGCCGACGCACCTGGACGCATGCGCCTGCGTGCCCAGCTCCTGCATGTTGAGCGCGTCGAGGTCGGCGCGCAACGCGATGCTCGGGCCCTCGCCGTTCTTCAGCGTGCCGACCACGCCGGTGCCGGCCAGGCCGCGGTGCACCGGCAGGCCCATCAGCATCAGCGCATTGGCGACGACGTTGGCAGTGCGGTGTTCCTCGAAAGCGGTCTCGGGGTTGGCGTGGATGTCGCGGCGCCAGCTGAGCATGCGGGCACGGGTGTCTTCGGCAATTTCGGGGTCGCGGTACATGGCGTGGGTCTCTCGTGGGGTTGTCGTGTCAGTGGAAGAATTCGGCGATGAGCGTGGCGCCGAGGAAGGTGCCAGCGGTGGCGGTGAGCGACACCACCACGATGCGCCAGCCCAGCTGGCGGAACACCGGCAGGTCTTTCGCCACCGAGAAGCCGGCCAGCGCCAGCACCGGCGTGGTGAAGGCCAGGAAGTTGAGCTTGGACGTGATGCCGATCAGCGCGTCGGAGAACGGGAACAGCCCCGGAATGCCCACCACGGTGGCCACCACCGACAGCACCAGCACCATCGGCAGGCGCGGCGCGAGGCGCTTGATGCCTTCGACCACCAGCGCAATCAGCACCACCGCGGCCACGCCTTCGAGCGACACCAGCACCGGCACCTTGTAGGTCAGCGAATTGCCGATGAGCACGCCGCCGCCCACCACCGCCCAGGCGATGAGCGTGTCGCGAAACGGCAGCGCGCCGCCGTGCGCCACGCTCACCTGCGACACGGCACCCGTGCCCGCGGCGTCCTGCGCGCCGCGCTTCGACAGGCGGCCCAGCACCGGCTCCAGCTTGCCGTACAGCCACGAACACAGCGGCAACGACAGGAAGAGCGTGAAGTAGAAACCCGCCACCGTGGTCAGCAGGTTCGATGCGGCGGCGATCGCGGTGAGCTGCGGCAGCATCTCGGGCGGGTTCTGCGCGGCAATGGCGCCCAGCGCAGCAGCCATCAGGCTGCCCGAGCCCACGCCGGCGCCCATGGCCAGCGAGCGCGGATCGAAGATGTGCAGGCTCGCAATGAAGCCCGCCAGCACCGCGATGAAGAGCGCGCCCAGCACCGTGCCGGTGATGTACTCGGCCAGCACGCCGCGGCCTTCGGGCGAGGCCATGCCGTACTTCTCTCCGATGATCACCAGGTTGCCCTCGCGGCCCACGGAAAAAGTGGCGCCCACCGCCTCGCGCTTGATGCCCAACAGCAGCGCCAGCGGCAGGCCGAGCGCCAGGGTGCCCAGCGCATGGCCGAACTCCTGGAACAGCAGCGCCCAGCCGGCCTGCCTGATCTGCGGCAGCGCGGCGCCCACGGTCAGGCCCAGCTTCACGATGAAGAGCAGCAGGCCCGCGTTGAGCAGGCCGCCGGCGAACGATTGCTCGGCGGTCGCCACGCGCACCACGCCCGGCATGCGGCGGTGCGCGATGCCCCACACGGCCGCGATCAGCAGCGCCCACAGCATCGGCAGCAGCGCCACCTTGCCGGGGCCGACGCTGAACTGCGCCGGGCCGATGAGCTCGGCCGCGGCCACGATGGCCAGCGTGACGAGCGCGAGCTTGAGTTTTCCGGAGGCGCCGGCGGAGGGCGCGGCGGCGGCGAGGGCCGGGTGGGCGGAGGCGGCAGGGTTCATGGCGCGGGGGGCTCGGTCTGTGGCAATCCGGGCGAGTTTCTGCCTGCGGGCCTCTTGCATCAATGACAGTAAATCGGGATATTCGATGCACCAAATGCAACACTCGCCACGAACTTCAGGAGACCGGGCCATGGACGACAAGCTCGACACGCGCCGCGTGCGCTACTTCATGCAGGTGCTCGACAGCGGCTCGGTGCGCGGTGCCGCCGACGTGCTCGACATGGACCCCTCGGCCGTGAGCCGCGCCATCGGCCTGCTCGAGCAGGAATGCGGCGTGCCGCTGCTGGAGCGCCACGGCCGCGGCGTGGCGCCCACCGACGCGGGGCAGATGCTGGCCGGCTACGTGCGCCGGCAGAACAGCCAGAAGCAGCACCTCATGGCGCAGATGGACAGCATCCGCAAGATCGAGCGCGGCCACATCGACGTGGTGGCCGGCGAGGGCTACGTCGACTGGCTCATGCGCCACAGCCTGCGCGACTTCATGACCACGCACCCGAAGATCACCATCGACCTGGACGTGGCCAGCACCGACGAGATCGTGCAGCGCGTGGTCGAGGAGCGCGCCCACATCGGCATGCTGTTCCAGCCGCCCAAGGACGAGCGGCTCACGTCGCACCAGTCGCACCCGCAGCCGATCCAGGCGCTGGTGCTGGCTTCGCACCCGCTCGCACGGCTGGGCCGGCCACTGAAGCTGGCCGACCTGGTGCCCTACCCCGGCGCCACGCTGCACCGCAACTTCGGCGTGCGCCAGCACATCGAGGCGGCCGAGGTCAGCGAGGGCGTGCGGCTGCCCTCGGTGCTGACCACCACCTCGTTCAGCGCGCTCGGGCATTTCGTGTCGGCAGGGCTGGGGTACGCGCTGGGCACGCGCATCTCGCTCACGCCCAATGCCACCCACCCGGAAGTGGTCGAGCTGCCGATGAAGAACCCGTTGCTGTCGCAGGGCCGCTCCCACATCGTGTCGCGCCACGGGCGCATGCTGTCGCCCGCCGCGGCGGAGCTGCTGCGGTGCATCGTGACGGACATGCGGCGCTATGCCGAGACCCCGACGGGGCCCGAGAAGCGCCCGGCCACACGGCCAGCCACGCGGCCAGCCACGCGCCGGCGTGGCGTGGCCGCATGACGGGCCACGTTGCGCGATGCGGCCCATCGGTGTTCTGATCGGGCCCCATGTCCTATGTCATCCCGCTTTTCATCCACCTGCTGTGCGCCGCCTTCTGGGTCGGCGGCATGGCGACCATGCATTTCGCGGTGCGCCCCGCCGCCGTCGCCACGCTGGAGCCGCCGCTGCGCCTGCGCATGATGGCCGCGACGCTGCGGCGCTTCTTCGTGGGCGTGGATGCGTCGGTCGCGCTGCTGTTCGTGACCGGCGTGGTGATGATCCTGGCGACCGGCGGCTTTCGTTCCGTGCACTGGCACGTGCAGGCCATGATGGGCCTCGCCATCGTGATGGCCGCGATCTACGTGTACATCCGCGCCTCGGTGTTCAAGGCGCTGCGGCGCGCGGTGGCCGACAGCGAGTGGCCGAAGGCGGCTTCGCTGCTGAACACGGTGCGCCAGCTGGTGGGAATGAACCTGGTGCTGGGCGTGGTGGTGTTCGCGGTGGCGATCGTCGGGCGCGCGGGTTAGGGGTCAGCCCCCCGCCCGGCGACGTCCGGTCGCTCCCCGAAGCCCGGCAGCCGCCGAGGTTCAGACCAGGTTGAGCTCGACCTCGATGTTGCCGCGCGTGAGCTTGGAGTACGGGCAGGTCTGGTGCGCGGTGTGGACCACGTCGCGCGCGGTGTCGCGGTCGAGGCCCGGCAGGCTCACGTTCAGGCGCGCCTGCAGGAAGTACTGCCCTTCCTCGTTGACGAGATCGACCTCGGCATCGACGGCCAGATCGACCGGCAGCTTGATCTTCATCGCGCCGGCGGCCTTGCCCATCGCGCCGATGAAGCAGGCCGACCAGCCTGCGGCGAACAACTGCTCGGGGTTGGTGCCGGTGCCGTTGCCGCCGGGCGGCGACAGCTGGATGTCGAGGTGGCCGTCGCTGCTGCGCGAGGCGCCGAGGCGCCCGCCCGTGGTGTGGGTCTTGCCGGTGTAGAGGACTTGCTTGTCGGTCATGGGAAATTCCTGGACGAGATGAGGATGGGCGAGAGAGAAGCTCAGAGCGCGAGGCGATCGATGCCGTGGGCGGCGGCGACGGCCTGCGCGCGCACCGTGGCGCGGTCCAGCGTGCTCGCGAAACGCTCGGCCGGGCCGGCGCCCGCACCGTCGCCGTAGATGTTTCCGGCACGGGCCGCGGCGATGGCGTCGGCGCGCGCCCGGGCACGGTCGCCCAGGCCGGCCACGACGGTGGGCACACCGGCCGATGCGCCGTCCGCATACGGGTCGGCGCTGTGCGCGGCGGCGACACCGCCAGCCTGCACGGCTGAGCGGCTTGCGCTCGAGTGGAACTGGAGGACGCCCTGGTAGTCCTCGGCGGAGGCGCCGGCGGCGAATGCGCAAAGCGCGGCGGCAACGAGCAGGAGCTTGGTGGTTTGCATGACAGTGTCTTTCGGAGATGAGGTGAAGATGAAGCGGGTTGGAGCACCATCGCCTCCTCTGTGGGGTGTCCGTCGGTGGCGATGAATGAATTACATCGACCGGCTGTATCTCCGATGTGTCGAGCCCCCCGCCTGTTTGCATGCGCGTGTGTACGCCGCGCCACCCGGACACAGTGGCGTACAAATCAGAAAAGAAAACGGCGGCCATCAGGCCGCCGGATCGGTGCGCTCGAGGGTGGCGCCGCGTCAGACCACGCCGGCCGCGCGCAAGGCGTCGAAGCGCTCGCCGCCGATGCCCATTTCCGCCAGCACCTCCTGCGTGTGCTGCCCCAGCGCCGGCGGCGCGTGGCGCAGCACGGGTGGCGTGGCCGACAGGCGCAGCGGGCTCGCTACGCCGGTGATGCTCGTGATGCCGTCGCCCGCATCGCGCGGCAGCGTCACCTTGAGGCCGCGCGCCTGGACCTGCGCGTCGTCGAAGGCCTGCGCGATGTCGTTGATCGGGCCGCAAGGCACGGCCTTGTCCTCGAGCAGCGTGACCCACGCGGCCGTGGTGCGGGTGCGCGTGAGTTCTTCCATCATCGGAATCAGCACCCCGCGGTGCTTCACGCGCAGCGTGTTGGTCGCAAAGCGCGCGTCGGTCGCCCATTCGGGGTGGCCGGCCGCTTCGCAGAAGCGCGCGAACTGGCCGTTGTTGCCCACGGCCAGCAGCATCGCGCCGTCCTGCGTCGCAAAGTCCTGGTAGGGCGCCAGGCTCGGGTGCGTGTTGCCCTGGCGCTGCGGCGCTTCGCCGGTGTTGAGGAAGGCACTGGCCTGGTTGGCGAGGATGGCCATGCCCACGTCGAGCAGCGCCATGTCGATGTGCTGGCCTTCGCCGGTGCGGTCGCGCACCTGCAGCGCCGCCAGGATGGCGGTGCTGGCGTACACGCCGGTGAACAGGTCGGTCAGCGCCACGCCCACGCGCAGCGGGCCGCCGCCGGGCACGTCGTCGGGACGGCCGGTGATGCTCATCATGCCGGTCATGGCCTGGATCATCAGGTCGTAGCCCGCGCGCTCGGCGTAGGGGCCGTCGTGGCCGAAGCCGGTCACGCTGCAGTAGATGAGGCGCGGGTTGGCCGCGCGCAGGCTTTCCTGGTCGAGGCCGTATTGCGCAAGGCCGCCGGTCTTGAAGTTCTCCACCACGATGTCGGCCTGCGCCGCCATCTGCTTCAGGAGCGCCTGCCCCTCGGGCGTGGCCATGTCGATGGTGACCGAGCGCTTGTTGCGGTTGCAGGCGGCGAAGTAGCTGGCCTGGTCGGTGTCGTTGCCGTTCGCGTCCTTGATGAAGGGCGGGCCCCAGGTGCGCGTGTCGTCGCCCACGCCGGGGCGCTCGATCTTGACGACGTCGGCGCCCAGGTCCGCCAGGATCTGCGTGCACCACGGGCCCGCGAGCACGCGGGACAGATCGAGGACCTTGATGCCGTCGAGTGCTGCGGGCTTGTTGCTCATGCCTTCGATCAGTTGGCGAAAGCTGCGATGCCGGTGATGGCGCGGCCCAGGATGAGCGCGTGGATGTCGTGCGTGCCTTCGTAGGTGTTGACCACTTCCAGGTTCACCAGGTGGCGTGCCACGCCGAACTCGTCGCTGATGCCGTTGCCGCCCATCATGTCGCGCGCCATGCGGGCGATGTCCAGCGACTTGCCGCAGTTGTTGCGCTTCATGATCGAGGTGATCTCCACCGCGGCCGTGCCTTCGTCCTTCATGCGGCCCAGGCGCAGGCTGCCTTGCAGGCCCAGCGTGATCTCGGTCTGCATGTCGGCCAGCTTCTTCTGGATGAGCTGGTTGGCGGCCAGCGGGCGGCCGAACTGCTTGCGGTCCAGCGTGTACTGGCGGGCGCGGTGCCAGCAGTCTTCGGCGGCACCCAGGGCGCCCCACGAGATGCCGTAGCGCGCGCTGTTCAGGCAGGTGAAGGGACCCTTCAGGCCCTGCACTTCGGGGAAGGCGTTTTCCTCGGGGCAGAACACGCCGTCCATCACGATCTCGCCGGTGATGCTGGCGCGCAGGCCGACCTTGCCGTGGATGGCGGGGGCGCTCAGGCCCTTCATGCCCTTTTCGAGCACGAAGCCGCGGATCGGGCCGACCGTGCCGCTCTCGCTGACTTCCTTGGCCCACACCACGAACACGTCGGCGATGGGCGAGTTGCTGATCCACATCTTCGAGCCGCTGAGCGAGTAGCCGCCCGGCACCTTCTTGGCGCGCGTGGCCATGCTGCCGGGGTCGGAGCCGTGGTCGGGCTCGGTCAGGCCGAAGCAGCCGATCCATTCGCCGGTGGCGAGCTTGGGCAGGAACTTCTGCTTCTGGCCTTCGGTGCCGAATTCGAAGATGGGCACCATCACCAGCGAGCTCTGCACGCTGGCCATCGAGCGGTAGCCCGAGTCGACGCGTTCGACTTCGCGCGCGATCAGGCCGTAGGCCACGTAGTTGAGGCCGGGGCCGCCGTACTGTTCGGGAATCGTCGGGCCCAGCAGGCCGAGCGCGCCCATTTCGCGAAAGATGGCCGGGTCGGTTTCACCGCTGCGGAAGCCCTCGATGACGCGGGGCGCCAGGCGCTCCTGGCAGTAGGCATTGGCCGCGTCGCGGATCATGCGTTCTTCGTCGGTCAGTTGCTGGTCGAGAAGAAGGGGGTCGTCCCAGTGGAATTGCGCTTTGGCGGCCATGTGGCTGTCTCCGGAAGAGGAAAGAATGAGGGGAATGGCCCGATCCTAGCCACCCGGGGCCCCCGAGGCAAACGAGGATTCCGCACCCAGATATGCGTTCGTAGAATGTCTTGCAAGATGTTGGAGCGGCATCTTCATTGGCGAGCCTCCGTTCCCATTCATACATTCCAGTCATACATGCGACGCAAGATCCCGCCCCTGCAGACCCTGGTGTGCTTCGACGCCGCCGCGCGCCACGAGAGCTACACCCGCGCCGCGCAGGAGCTCGCCCTCACGCAGAGCGCGGTGTCGCGGCAGATCGGCACGCTCGAAGCCTTCCTCGGCGTGGCGCTGTTCCGCCGCACGCGCCACGGCGTGGCGCTCACCGCCAGCGGCGCGGCCTACGCGCGGCAAACCGCCCTGCGGCTGCAGGCGATGGAACGCGATGCGCTCGACGCCATGGCGCACCAGGGCGAAGGCGGCTCGCTGTCGCTGGCCGCCGTGCCCACCTTCGCCACGCGCTGGCTGATGCCGCGCCTGAAGGGCTTCGCGGCGCTGCAGCCCGACGTGGTGGTGCACATCGAGACGCGCACCCGCCCCTTTCTGTTCGCCGACGCCGAGTTCGACGCCGCGCTGTATGCCGGCACGCCCGCGCAGGTGGAGAACTGGGCCGGCACGCATGCGCTGCTGCTGATGCACGAGGACGTGGTGCCGGTGTGCAGCCCCTCGCTGCTGCCTCGCGGCAAGGCCGTGGCGCCGGCCGCCGTCGCGAAGATGCCGCTGCTGCAGCAGAGCACGCGGCCCGACGGCTGGCGCCAGTGGTTCGACGCGCAGCACGTCGACGCCCCGAACGCGCGCGGCGGGCCGCGCTACGAGCTGTTCTCCATCCTCGCGGCGGCGGCCTCGCACGGGCTGGGCGTGGCGCTGATGCCGACGATGCTGGTGGCCGACGAGCTGGCGCGCGGCGAGCTGGTGGTGGCGTGTGCGCGGCCGCTGTCGGGCGAGCGGAACTACTACCTGGTCACCCCGGAGCGCGCCGACCAGCGGCCGCTGCTGAAGTTCTTCAGCGACTGGCTGCTAGTGCAGGCGCGGCAAGGTCGGCCAAACTGAAAAGTCACTCAATCATCCACTGCGCCCACCACCTCCCAAGGAGCCTGCCAACGCCTTGAAGCCTTTGGCCGGCACATTCACGCCCGGCGAAAGGCACTCAAGGTCAGCGCCGTCACGGCCGCCGAGGCGGCGGGCATGTCGCGCATGACGCTGCATCGCATCGAACGCGGGGAGCCGTCCGTCACGATGGGGGCCTACATGAACGCGCTGGCGGCATTGGGGCTGGATGTCGAGGTGGTTGCGCCTTTCGAAGGCCGCGCCAGCGAGATTGCAACGCCTGCTTCCGCGCGCGCGTCGAAGACAACCGTGCGGGTTGCCGATTTCCCGCAATTGCGCCGTCTCGCCTGGCAACTGCCGGCGGACGCAGAGCTCACCCCCGAAGAAGCCTGGGGCACCTACGAACGCAACTGGCGCCACGCCGATCCATCGGCACTCGAAGACAAGGAACGCCAGTTGCTCGCCGAGCTGGCCCGCACGCTCGGTCGCAAGCCCCTGGATGTTTGAACGCGCACACCATCGCCGCGTGGCCGAGGTGCTCGCCGCGCTGAATGCCGACCTGCTGGCAGACAACCATTGCCTGTTCGGCGGGGGCACCGCCATCGCGCTTCGGCATGGCGAGTACCGCGAATCGGTGGACATCAACTTTCTCGTGTCGGACGTGGCGGGCTATCGCTGCCTGCGGCAGCTTGTCACCGGCAGTGAAGGCCTGCGCGCACTCGCCCGCGAAGGCAGCCGGTTGCAGCAGGCACGCGAAGTCCGCGCCGACCAATACGGCATCCGAACCCTCGTTCGCGTGGACGGCACGGAGATCAAGTTCGAAATCGTGCTCGAGGCACGCATCGCGCTCGAAGCGCCGGGTGCCGCCGACCGCATCGGCGGCATCGCCACGCTCACGCCCCTGGACATGGCGGCAAGCAAGCTGCTCGCCAATTCCGACCGCTGGGCCGACGACGGCGTGTTCAGCCGGGACCTGATCGACCTGGCCATGATGCGGCCCGGCAAGACGCTGCGCCAGCGCGCAACAGACAAGGCCCGGCAGGCCTACGGCGACAGCATCGACACCGACCTTGCAAAAGCGGCCGATGCCTTGCTGCAGCGGCCCGGCCGCATGGAAAGGTGCATGGAAATGCTGCAGATGGCGCCTTCGGTCCCTCCGGCACTGCTGCGCAAACATATCAAGGCCTTGCTTCCAAGGGCATCCCGCGCGACCCACAGCGACAGCCCTTGAACGAATGCCCGCTCGCCGCTGGCATCGCGTCCGAAAACGGCCAGCATCGCCCGCCCGCCGCCCGGACACTGGTCCCATGCAAACCTCCGCCCCCCCTGTGCGCACCATCGCCGCCCTCGACTGGCCCCGCATCGAAACCGACCTTGCCGCCCGCGGCTGCGCCGTCGCCGGCCCCCTCTTCACGCCCGAGGAATGTGCCGCGCTCATTGCGATGTACGACGAGGGCGAGCGCTTTCGCAGCCGCGTCGTGATGCAGCGCCACGGCTTCGGCCAGGGCGAGTACCAGTACTTCGCGTACCCGCTGCCGAAGAAGCTCGCGGCATGGCGCGGCGCGCTGTACGAACGGCTGGCACCGCTGGCCAATGCGTGGGCCGCCGCCATGGGTCAGCCGGCCGACTACCCGCCCGACCACGCGGCCTACCTGGCGCGCTGCCACGCGGCGGGCCAGCTGCGCCCCACGCCGCTGCTGCTGCGCTACGACGAAGGCGACTACAACTGCCTGCACCAGGACCTGTACGGCGACCTGCAGTTTCCGCTGCAGCTCACGGTGCTGCTGAGCGTGCCGGGGCAGGACTTCAGCGGCGGCGAGTTCGTGCTGACCGAGCAGCGCCCGCGCATGCAGTCGCGCGCCGACGTGGTGTCGCTCGCGCAGGGCGAGGCGGTGATCTTCGCGGTCAACCAGCGGCCGGTGGCGGGCACGCGCGGCAGCTACCGCGTGACGATGCGCCACGGCGTGAGCCGGCTGCGCGCGGGCCGGCGGCACACGCTGGGCCTGATCTTCCACGACGCACGCTGAGCGGCATCGCTCACGGCCCGCCCCGCTGCCGCTGCGGTCTAGACAGGCCTGAGACACCCCATCCGCGAAGACGAGCGAAAATCCAGCCCGCCTGCGGCACTCACCAGGATCCCTGACACACACGATCGGGGCCGTGGGCTCCCCGCGGGCCGACCCGCGGCCTTCGCGCCACGGGTGTGTCCGATGGTTGCCAGGGAGCTGTATGCACAAGAACTCGTCCGGACATCCGGCCGCGGCTGGAAAGCCGTCGATAGAACCCGCCGCCGCCTCGACAACGGCCCCACCGCCCGGGCGTTCGCGGCGCTTCAGGGTCGACGTGGGCTCCATCGTCAGTGCCGTGGCCCTGGCCCAGTCGCTGCTGCTGGTGTCGCTGGGCTACTGGGGCTCGCAGCGGCTGGTGTCGCGCATCGGCGTGTCCGCGCACAAGTCCAACCACGACCGCACCGAGGACAAGGTGCGGGCCTTCCTGCAGAAGGCCGAGTCGGTCATCAACGCGGTGGGCACCGCACCCAGCCTGCGGCCCGCGGGCGACCAGGTGGAACACACGTCCGAGCTGCTGTGGACGCTGCTGCAGCAGTCGCCCGAGCTCGACAGCATTTACGTGAGCAACGAGCGCGGCCAGATGCTGATGGCCCTGCGCTACCCGGTGCCTGCCATGCGCCACATCGAGCTCGGCCAGGGCTTCACCACGGAAACCTGGCAGTACAAGCTGCCGCTGGACGCAGAGGCCGACGTGCAGCAGCGCTACGCCACGCAGCGCATCGCGTCCTACCGCAGCAGCTACGACCCGACGCAGCGCAGCTGGTACCTGCAGGCCAGCAAGACGCAGGGCCCGGTCTGGACGCAGCCCTACGTGTTCGCGGCCGCGCAGGAGCTGGGCGTGACCTACGCGCTGCCCAGCAAGCGCCGCTATGCGGACAGCAGCGCGCAGGCGCTGGTGGTAGCGGGCGACGTGTCGCTGGGGCGGCTGTCCGACTTCGTGCGGCAGTTCAGCAGCGGCGGCTACGGCGACAGCGCGCTGCTGAGCTCGGACGCCCGCGTGCTCGCGCGCAGCGACATGCCGGGCGTGCTGCACAAGCTGGACGCGCCGACCGGTGTGCTCGGCGCACTGCACGCGCACATGGTGGCCGACGGCACCGCCGGCAGCGGCACCGACACGGCGTTTTCGTTCACCCACGAAGGGCGCCGCTACCTGGTGCAGACCTCGCGCATTCCCGCCACCGGCTGGCAGCTGGTGAGCTGGGTGCCCGAAGAAATGCTGCTGGGCGACCTGCACCGCGCGGTGCTGTGGGGGCTGCTGCTGGCGCTGGTGTTCCTGGCGATGGCGCTGCTCATGTCGCTGAAGCTGTCCAAGCTGGTGACCTCGCCGGTGGAGAACCTCTCGCACATCGCGCGGCGCATCGGCCTGCTGGAACTGGACAACCTGCCGCGCGAGCCGAGCCGCGTGCTGGAGATCCAGCATCTGGACCAGGCGCTGGACGACTCGGCGCGCAGCCTGAAGGCGTTCAGCAAGTTCGTGCCCGTGGACGTGATCAACCAGCTGGTGGCCGAAGGGCACGCACTCGCGCCCAACGGCTCGCCGCGACGCATCACGGTGATGTTCACCGACGTGGAAGGCTTCACCTCGATCTCGGAGTCGCTGGACACCGACGTGCTGGTGGGCATGCTGACCGAGTACTTCAACCTGGCCACCGGCGTGTTCGCGCGGCACGGCGGCGTGGTCGACAAGTTCATCGGCGACGGCATCATGGTGCTGTGGGGCGCGCCGGCCGACCTGCCCGACGCGGAACACAAGGCCTGCCTCGCGGCGCTCGAGCTGCATGTGGAAATGAGCGAGCTCAACCGCAAGTGGCTGGCACAGGGGCTGCCCGAATTCCGCACGCGCATCGGCATCCATACCGGCACGGTGATCGCGGGGGTGCTGGGCTCGAACGACCGGCTGTCTTACACGGCCTTCGGCGACGTCATCAACGTGGCGAGCCGCATCGAGGGCATCAACAAGCAGCTTGGCACGCAGATGCTGATGTCGGAGGTGACCTTCGCCGGGCTGCAAGGCCGCCTGCACACGCGGCGCATCGAGGAGCTGGTGGAGCTGCGCGGCCGGCAGACGCGCATGGTGCTCTACGAGCTGCTGACGTCCTAGGCTGCTGCGGCTTCCGAGGCCGCGGCAGCGCGCTGCGCGGCAAAGGCCACGTACCAGTCGAGGCTCGCGGGGTTGGCCATGGCCTCGCGGTTGACCACCTTCTCGATCGGCTGGCCCAGCAGCAGCTTCTTGATCGGCAGCTCCTGCTTCTTGCCCGACAGCGTGCGCGGAATCTCGGCCACCTGGAAGATGTCGTTGGGCACAAAGCGCGGCGACAGCGAGGTCTTGATGGCGTTGTTCAGCCGCGTGCGCATCGCGTCGTCCAGCGCCACGCCGGGGCGCAGCACCACGAACAGCGGCATGTAGCTGTCGCGGCCCAGGTACTCCAGGTCGACCACCATCGAGTCGAGCACCTCGGGCAGTGCCTCGACCGCGCTGTAGATCTCGCTGGTGCCCATGCGCAGGCCCTGGCGGTTGATGGTGGCGTCGCTGCGGCCGTAGATGACGCAGCCGCCGTCTTCGCCGATCTTGATCCAGTCGCCGTGGCGCCACACGCCCGGGTAGGTGTCGAAGTAGCTCGACAGGTAGCGCGCGTTGCCTTCGTCGCCCCACAGGTAGAGCGGCATCGACGGAATGGGCTGGGTGCACACCAGCTCGCCCACCTCGCCGACGACGCTCTGCCCGCTCTCGTTCCAGGCCTCGACCGCATGGCCGAGTTCGCGGCACTGCATCTGGCCCGGCACTTCGGGCAGTTCGCGGTTGCCGCCGACGAAGGCGCCGCAGAAGTCGGTGCCGCCCGAGATGTTGCACCACCACACATCCGGGGAGCCCGCGTCGAGCACCTGCTGCGAGCCCCAGCGCTGCACCTCTTCGGGCAGCGGCGAGCCGGTGCTGCCGAGCGCACGCACGCGCGACAGGTCGCCGCAGTCTTTCGCGACCAGGCCGGCCTTCATGCAGTTGGTGAAATAGGCCGCGCCCGCGCCGAAGAAGGTGACCTTGTGTCGCGCCACGAAGCGCCACAGCACACCCCAGTCGGGCTTGTCCTTGCTGCCGGCCGGGTTGCCGTCGTAGATGCAGATGGTGGCGCCGAAGGCCATGCCCGAGAGCTGCGAGTTCCACATGACCCAGCCGGTAGAGCTGTACCAGTGGTAGCGCTCGCCGAAGTTGTTGGCGCCGTAGCTCGCGCCCACGTCGTTGTGCAGGCCGCAGGCATGCATGGTGAGGATGATGCCGCCCTGCCCGTGCACGATGGGCTTGGGCAGGCCGGTGGTGCCGCTCGAATAGACGATCCAGATCGGGTGGTCGAAGGGCAGCCACTCGGGCTCGAAGGCGGCGACCCTGTCGTCGTAGCGGTCGGTGGCGTGCAGCCATTCGACGTCGTGCGGCACCGTCTGCGCGGCGTAGGGCGTCTTCACCAGCACCAGCTTCTTCACGCTTGGCAGCTGCGCGCGCAGTTCCTGCAGCACGGTGCTGCGGTCGAGCGCCTTGCCGCCGTAGTGCACGCCGTCCACCGCGATCATCACCTTGGGCTCGATCTGGCGGAAGCGGTCGGCCACGGCGGCGGTGCCCATGTCGGGCGCGCACACGCTCCACACGGCGCCGATGCTGGAGCACGCCAGGAAGGCCACCATGGTCTCGGGCACGTTGGGCATGTAGGCGGCCACGCGGTCGCCGCGCTGCACGCCCAGCGACTTGAGCGTGAGCGCGGCCGAAGCGACCTGGCGGCGCATTTCGGGCCATGACATCTCGCGCACCTCGCCGCGCTCGTTGTCGCTCACGATGGCGGGCATGCCGGCCGCATGTGCCGCGTCGACATGGCGCAGCACCTCGCGCGCGTAGTTGACCTGGGCGCCGGGGAACCAGCGCGCGCCGGGCATGCGCGACTCGGCGAGCACCGCCGTGTGCGGCGTGGGCGACTCGATGCGGGCGTAGTCCCAAAGGCTCTGCCAGAAGGCGTCGAGGTCGGTGACCGACCAGCGCCACAGCGCGTCGTAGCTGTCGAACGAGAGGCCGCGCACGTCGCGCAGCCAGTTTTGATAGAGACGGATCTGGGGAATGTTGGGAACGGCCATGGCACGAGCGTAGCGCCGCGAACGACCGTGCTCAATGAGGGTTGACCTCAGGGTTTGTACGCGTGTTCAATGTTTTTGTACAAGCGTTCAATACGCCTCCATGAGCATCCGCACACCTGCCGCAAGGCGCAGCGCCTCGCGCACTCCGACGCAGAGTTCCGCCGCAGTCGCCGCCGAGACTGCGCGGCCCGACCGCAAGCAGGCGATCCTGCTGGCGGCCGAGAAGCTTTTTGCACGGCACGGCTACCACGTGGTGACGATCCGCCAGATCGCCGAGGAGGCCGGCGTGCCGCTGGCGCTGGTGGGCTACTACTACGGCCAGAAGCACGAGCTGTTTCACGCCATCTTCGAGCACTGGGGCCACTCCATCGAGGCGCGGCTCGCCGGCTTGGCCGCGGTGGACATCGCCCCCGACGACGCGCGCACGCTGCCGCGCATCATCGATGCCTTCACCGCGCCCGTGCTGGCACTGCGCGCGAGCGCCGAGGGCGAGTACTACGCGCTGCTGGTGGCGCGCGAGCTGTACCACGCCACCGAGGAGGCAGACCGCGTGCTGCGGGCCTACTTCGACCCGCTGGCCGAGGCCTACATCGACGCGCTGCACACCGCGCTGCCGCACGCCACGCGCAGCCAGGCCGCCTGGGGCTACCAGTTCGCGCTGGGCTCGCTGTTGCATCACCTGAACGACACCCGCATCGAGCGGCTGTCGCGCGGCGAGAACAAGCGCGCCGACCCGGCCGTGGCGCCGATGCTGGTGAGCTTCATCGTCGGCGGGCTGCGCGCCGCGCTGCCGCGTCCGAAGACCGTCAAGACCCCACGCACGAAGACCACTCCCAGGAGACAGAAGACATGACGAAGACCCCCACGATGAAACGGCGCACCCTGCTGTCGGCGATGGCCGCGGCATCGGCCGCCGCCGCGCTGCCCGCCTTCGCGCAGGCCAACACGAAGATCGTGTTCGGCTACACCGCCGTGACCGACTTCGCCTCGGTGTTCGTGGCGGCCGAGGAGGGGTACTTCAAGAAGCGCAACCTCGACGTGGAGCTCAAGTTCATTCCGCTGAACTCGACCATTCCCGCGGCGCTGCAGTCCGACTCGCTGCAGATCGGCGGGCCCACGCCCTCGGTGTTCCTGCAGGCGGTGGACGGCGGCCTCGACCTGGTGCTGGTGGCCGGCGGCGGGCTCACGTCGAAGACCATCACCGGCTTCGGCCTGGTGGCACGCGCGGGCTCCGGCATCAAGGGCCCGCAGGACTGCGTGGGCAAGAAGATCGGCGTGCCGGGCCTGGGCGCCTTCCTGCACGTGACCTTCCGCGCCTGGCTGAAGGACAGCGGCGTGGACTACCGCAAGGTCAACTTCGTGGAGGCCGCGTTCCCTCAGCATGCCGACCTGCTGCGCGGCGGCTCGGTCGACGCGGTGGTGTCGGCCGACCCGTTCATGAGCCGCATCACCGAAAGCGGTGCGGGCTACGTGGCCTCGTACTACTCGACCTTCCTGCCCGAGAACAACCAGACCATCGTGCATGCGGCCAAGCGCGAATGGGTGGCGAAGAACCCGGGCGCGGCGCGCGCCTTTCGCGAGGCGCTGGTCGAATCCGCCGCGTTCATGCAGCAGGCCAAGAACGACGCCAAGGTGCGCGCGGCCATCGGCAAGTACATCAAGCTGCCGCCCGAGGTGCTGGCCAAGGTGCAGATCTCGCCGCCCGGTCCGGTCGTGACCGAGAAGCAGCTCGCCTACTGGACCGGGCTGATGAAGGAGCAGGACATGCTCAAGACGAACATCGACGTGACGAAGCTGGTGGCCAAGTGATCTCGGCACCCGCACCTGTCACCGCGCGCGCCGCGCTGTCGGCGAACGGCTTCCCTTCGCAGGCCGGCCCCGCGATGCAGACCACCCCCTTCCTGCGCTTCGACGGCGTTGCCATCCGCCTGGGCGGACGCGAGATCCTGTCGCCCACCTCGTTCGACGTGGCACGCGGCGAGTTCGTCTGCATCGTCGGCCCGAGCGGCTGCGGCAAGACCACGCTGCTGCGCGCGGCCAGCGGGCTCGTCACGGCCAGTGCGGGCGACGTTCGACGCAACGGCGTGAAGATGACCGAACCCTCGCGCGAAGTCGCCTTCGTGTTCCAGGACTACGGCCGCGCGCTGCTGCCCTGGCGCACGGTGGAGGGCAACGTGAGCCTGGCGCTCGAGGCGGCCGGCGTGCCGGCGGCCGAGCGCGCGCCGCGCATCGCCGACGTGCTGGGCAAGGTCGGCCTTGCGAAGCATGCGCAGAAGTTTCCGGTGCAGCTGTCGGGCGGCATGCAGCAGCGCGCGCAGATTGCGCGCTGCCTCGCGCAGCAACCCGAGTTGATGATGATGGACGAGCCCTTCGGCGCGCTGGACGCGCTCACGCGCCAGAGCCTGCAGGACGAGCTGGCGCGGCTGGTGCGCGACGACGGGCTCACGGTGCTGTTCGTCACGCACGACCTGGAAGAAGCCATCTACCTCGGCGACCGCGTGATCGCGCTGCAGGCCGACCCGGGCCCGGGGCGGCCGAGCCTCGCGCGGATGATCGACGTGAAGATTCCGCGGCCGCGCGACCAGCTCACGACGAAGGAGCATCCGGAGTACCTGCGGTTGCGGCGTGAGCTGTTCGCCTTCATCGAGCAGGGCCATGACTGAGCGCCGCGTCCTTCGGTGGCTGCGGCCGTGGGTGGTTCCCGCCCTGCTGGTCGCGGCATTCGAGTGGTACGCGCGGCGCGCGGCCGCCCTGGGCAGCGATTCGCTCGCGCCGCCGAGCGCGGCGGCCAGGGCCTTCGCAGGCGCGGCGATGGACGGCTCGCTGTGGCAGGCCACCGGCTTCACGCTGGGCACCGCTGCGCTCGGTTTGCTGCTGGGAGCGGTGCTCGGCATTGCAGGGGGCCTGGTGCTCGGGCTCTCGCGCCGCGCGGCGCAGCTCGGGTCCATGTCCATCGAGGTGCTGCGCCCCGTGCCCTCGGTGGCGCTGATTCCGCTGGCGATGCTGGGCTTCGGCTTCGGGGTGCGCATGGAGCTGGCCATCGTCGCCTTCGCCACCTTCTGGCCGCTGCTGGTGCTGGTGCAGTCGGCGGTGCAGCAGATCGAGCCCCGCCTGCTGGAGGTGAGCCGCGTGCTGGGCCTGTCGGCGCGCGAACGGGCCTTCAAGATCGTGCTGCCGGCCATCGTGCCGCGCCTGTTCGTGGCGCTGCGGCTCGGCGTGGCGGTGGCGCTGGTGGTGGCCGTGACGGTGGAGATCGCGGCCAACCCGAACGGCATGGGCTACGCGATGATGATCGCGCAGCAGAGCTTCGACCCCGCGCTGATGCTCGCGTGGCTGGGGTGGATCGGCGTGGTGGGCTTCGCGGTGAACGTGGGCATGGTGCTGCTGCAGCGCGTGGTCGCGCGGCGCATGGGCGTGCTGTCATGAACCGCTCGAACCGCTTCGGCCTGGACTGGCTCGGCTCGCTGGGCGTGCTGCTCGCGCTGGTCGCGCTGTGGTGGGTCGCGAGCAACGCGGGCTGGGTCAGCCGTGTGTTCCTGCCGACGCCCCAAGCCACCCTCGCCAGCCTGCTCGAAGGGCTGAACCTCTCGGGCGACAGCACGAACGCAGGCAAGGGCGAGCTGCTGGCGTTCACGCAGGCCACGGTCGGCCGGATGGTCGAAGGCTGGCTGCTCGCGTCGCTGTTCGGCGTGGTGCTGGGCGCAGCCATCGGCGTGTCGCCCGCGGTGCGCGCGTGGGTGCAGCCCACGCTGGAGTTCATTCGCCCGCTGCCCGCCTCGGCGCTGCTGCCGCTGGCCATTTCCATCTTCGGGCTCAACCCCGGCATGGTGCTCTTCGTGGTGGCCTTCGGCGCGATGTGGCCGGTGCTGCTGGCCACGGTGCACGGCTTCGCGGCCGTGGAGCCGCGCCTGGCGGAGGTGGCGCGCTGCCTGCAGATGTCGCGCGCGGCGTACATCTGGAAGATGGGCCTGCCCAACGCCATGCCCGACATCCTGGCCGGCATGCGCCTGGCGCTGACCATCGCGCTCATCGTGGCGGTGGTGGGCGAAATGATCGCCTCGCAAAGCGGACTGGGCCAGGCCATTCTTCTGGCCGCGCGCGCCTTTCGCGCCAGCGACCTGTTCGCCGGCATCGTGCTGCTCGGCCTCATCGGCTTCGTGAGCAATGCGCTGCTGGCCTTTGCCGAGCAACGCCTGCTGCGCTGGCAGCAGCCCTGATTCCTTATTCCCACACGAAGACACAAGGAGCCTTCCCATGCCACGCAAATTCGTCGACCTGTCGATCTTTCTGGAGAACGACGTGATGTCCGACCCGCCGGCCTTCGCGCCGAAGATCCAGTACTTCACGCACGAGCAGACCTACGAACAGATCGAGCCCTTCTTCCCCGGCCTGAAGAAGGAGGACCTGCCCGACGGCGAAGGCTGGGCGGTGGAGCTGGTGCAGCTGTCCACGCACAACGGCACGCACCTCGATGCGCCCTATCACTTTCACTCGACCATGGACAAGGCGCTGGGCGAGAAGAAGCCCGCCATCGCCATCCACGACGTGCCGCTCGAATGGTGCTTCCAGCCGGGCGTGAAGCTCGACTTCCGCCACTTCGCCGACGGCTACGTGGTGACGGCCGCCGACGTCGAGGCCGAGTTGCAGCGCATCGGCCACACGCTGAGCCCGCTGGAGATCGTGGTGGTCAACACGCGCGCCGGCTCGCGCTACGGCCACAACGACTACGTGTCGGCCGGCGCGGGCATGGGCTACGAAGCCACCATGTACCTGCTGGAGCGCGGCGTGCGCCTGACGGGCACCGACGCCTGGAGCTGGGACGCGCCCTTCGTGCACACCGCGAAGAAGTACGGCGAGACGCAGGACGCCTCGCTGATCTGGGAGGGCCACAAGGCCGGGCGCGACATCGGCTACTGCCACATCGAGAAGCTGCACAACCTGGAGGTGCTGCCGCCCACGGGCTTCTTCATCAGCTGCTTCCCCCACAAGATCCGCGGCGCATCGGCGGGGTGGACGCGCGCGGTCGCGATCTTCGACGACGCGCTGATGGCATCCGTGTAAGGGGCATTTGATGAGCGCACTCAATCGCACGCACGACGCCGACGCACGCAGCTGGGTCGAATCGGCCCATGCCGCGGGCAGCGACTTTCCGATCCAGAACCTGCCGCATGCGGTGTTCCGCCGCGCGGGCAGCACAGAGGCGTTTCGCGGCGGCGTGGCCATCGGCGACCAGGTGCTCGACCTGGCGGCGCTGGTCGGCTCCCGGCAGCTCGACGGTGCGGCCCTCGATGCGGCGCGCATGGCCGCGCTGCCTGCGTTGAACGACTTCTTCGCGCTTGGCGGCGGCGCATGGCGGGTGTTGCGCCACGCGCTGTTCGACCTGCTGAAGCACGACGCGCCCGATGCCACCGTGCAGGCGGTGCGCACGTGCCTGGTGCCGCAGGCCGAGGTCGAATACACCGTGCCCGCGCGCATCGGCGACTACACCGACTTCTACACCTCGATCGACCATGCGCTGAACATCAGCCGCCTGATGAACCCCGACGGCGACGTGACGCCCAACTTCCGCTGGATTCCCACCGCGTACCACGGGCGCGTGTCGACCATCGGCGTGAGCGGGCAGCGCTTTCACCGGCCGATGGGGCAGTCGATGGCACCGGGCGCCAAGGCTCCAACGCACCAGGCCTGCGCGCGGCTCGACTACGAGCTGGAGCTGGGCGTGTGGATCGGCACGGGCAACGCGCAGGGCGAACCGATTCCGCTCGAGCGCGCCGGGGAGCACATCTTCGGCATCTGCCTGCTCAACGACTGGTCGGCGCGCGACATCCAGTTCTGGGAGATGGCGCCGCTCGGGCCCTTCCTGGCGAAGAACTTCGCGACCACGATTTCGCCGTGGATCGTGACCATGGAGGCGCTCGCCCCCTACCGGCAGGCATGGACGCGGCCCGCGAACGAGCCGCAACCGCTGGCGTACCTGGAGAACGCAGCCAACCGCGAAAGCGGCACGCTCGACATCCGGCTGGAGGTGTGGCTCGAAAGCGAGAAGGCACGCAAGGAAAACACCGGGCCGTCGCGCCTGTCGTCCACCAGCTTCAGGCACCAGTACTGGAGCGTGACGCAGATGGTCACGCACCACACGATGGGCGGCTGCAGCCTGAACCCGGGCGACCTGTTCGGCAGCGGCACGATCTCGGGGCCCGGCGAGGGTGAGGCCGGCGCCATCATCGAGCTGGCGCGCGCGGGGCAAAGCCCGGTCACGCTGGCCAACGGCGAGCAGCGCAGCTTCCTGGAAGACGGCGACGCGGTGCTGCTGCGCGGCTGGTGCGAGAAGCCCGGGCATGCGCGCATCGGGTTCGGGGAGAGCCGGGGGACGGTGTTGCCGGCGAGGGGCTGAACCGGAGCGCCAATGAAAAAGGCCACCCTTGTGAGGTGGCCTTTTTGCGCGATTTGGAGCGGGAAAAGAGTCTCGAACTCTCGACCTCAACCTTGGCAAGGTTGCGCTCTACCAACTGAGCTATTCCCGCGACAGCCTCAGATTATAGGGTGGTCTCGGGCCGTTTTCGCCGAATTCGCGAAAAAAAGTGAAATCAGGCCTCGAACACCAGCGACCGATGCAGCGACACACCGGCCGAGAGCCCGTCGGCGGAGGCCAGCGTGGCGTTGGTGAAGGCCATGGCGAGGTCGCCCGCCGCGTACACGCCGGGCACGGTCGTCATCTTCATGGCGTCGACGCGCAGCACCGGGCCGAGCGGGCCGTCGTCGAAGGCGCAGCCGAGCTGCCCGGCCAGCGGGCTGGCGGGCCGCGTGCGCGGCACCACGTACAGCGCCTCGATCGGCACCCGCCGCCCGTCGCCTAGCCGCACGCCGGCCAGGTCGGTTCCCGCGCCTTCGAGGCCGGCGACGCGCCCCGGCTCGATGGTCACGCCGCGCGCCTGCAGCTTCGCGCGCACCTCGGCGTCGAGCGCGTCGCTGCCGTTCATGAACAACGTGACCGGCCCCCACTCGGCGATCAGCAGCGCATGGTCCGGCGGCAGCGCGCCGGCGAACAGCAGGCCCAACTGCCGGCCGCTGAACTCGTAGCCGTGGCAGTAGGGGCAATGCAGCACGCTGGTGCCCCAGCGCTCGCGCACGCCGGGAATGTCCGGCAGGCCGTCCTGCACGCCGAAGGCCAGCAGCAGCTTGTGGGCCGAGCGCTGTTCGCCGTTGTCCAGCGTGGCGGTGAATCCGTCGGCGCCGTCGGCGCTCGCGGCCACGACACTGGCCTGGATGTATTCGACCGTCGGGTATGCGAGCAGCTTGTCGCGCGCGTCGGCAATCATCTTCAGCGGCGGCACGCCGTCCTGCCCGAAGAAACCGTGCGACTGGGCGGCGAAGCGGTTGCGCGGCGCACCCGCGTCGACGACGCACACCTTGCGGCGCGCACGGGCCAACTGCATCGCAGCGGAAAGGCCGGCAAAGCTGCCGCCCACGATCAGGGCGTCATGCCGCATGTTCGATGTCCTTCAAGGTGAAGCTGCCGCCCGTCATGCGGCGATGGAAGTCCCTGGACAGGTCTGCCAGGGTGATGCTGTTGAAACGCCGCAGCAGCAAGGCCTCGGCCTCCTGGCAGGCGCCGTCGAGCGCCGCGTTCACGGCCTGCTCGACGATGCAGCCCGGGCTTTCGGTGCGGTGGCCCATGGCCAGCAGCGCGGGCGCGCCCAAGGCGTTGTGGATGTCGCCCAGCGTCACCGCATCCAGCGAGCACGACAGCACCCAGCCGCCGCCGTGGCCCCTGGCCGAACTCACGAACCCTGCTTGCCGCAGCCCCGCCATGACGCGGCGCACGACGACCGGGTTGGTGTGCATCGCGACCGCGAGCGACTCGGAGGTGACGGGGCCGTCCATCTCGGCCATGTGCAGCAGCACGTGGAGAACGCCTGAAAGCTTGCCGTCTCTTTTCATGCAACATTATTAGTTGCGTGAGTTGACGGGCGCAGGCCTGCGGCCGGTTTGCACCTGCGTCTCGTAGTGTCTTTGCCGGCGATAGATGGCCGGCACGAACGCACGAGCCCCGGATCCCGCTGACAGCCAAATCCCACACGCAAGGACGACTGTCGCGCACACGGCGACACGTGCCGGTACGTTGAAGGTTCAACCCGAACTGGCCCAGAGCCGGTTCGTGACCATTCAACGAAAGGAACAGTCACACATGAAGCAACAACAACACAAGCAGATCTTCGTCGGCGCCCTGCTCGCCGGCCTCCTGGCCGTGAGCGGTGCAGCGCAGGCGCAAGGCGTGGGGGTCGGCGTGGGCGTGAATACCGACGTCAACACCTCGACCGGCGTGAAGACGGCGCCAGCCCAGGGCAGCGCCGGCGCCAACACCGGCGCAGCCGCCGGGGCGGGCACGTCGGCGAATACTGGCGGTGCAGGCAATGCCGCAGGCGGCGTGGGCAACGCAGCAGGCGGCGTCCTCGGCGGCGCGACCGGTGCGGTGGGCGGTGCCACGGGCGCCGTCGGCAACACCACGGGCGGTCTGACGAATACCGTGGGCGGCACGCTCAACGGCGCGACCGGTGCCGCGGGCTCGGCCGGAAGTGGCCTGAAGGCACCCGGCGCATCGGGCGCTGGCGTGAAGGCGAACGGCAAGGCCAAGGGCTCCAGCGCCGTCGACCTGACCAAGTAAGAAATAAAGTCTGTCACACACGGAAAACCCGCAGCGCTCGCGCGTTGCGGGTTTTTTTGTGCGTTCAGGGCGCCGGCTTGAGCTTGAAAAGGCTGGTCACGTCCACCTCGAGCACCATCTGCTCGCGCTGGTTGAACAGCCGCCAGCGCCAGCGCAGGATGCCCAGCGTGGGGCGCTTCTCGGAGCGTCGCACCTCGCTCACTTCGGCCACCAGCCGCAGGGTGTCGCCGGGCCGCACGGGGTGGGGCCAGCGCACCTGTTCGAGCCCCGGGGACGCGAAAGACTCCGACCCCGCCAGCACCGCATCGACCACCAGCCGCATCGCGATGGCGCAGGTCTGCCAGCCGCTGGCGATGAGTCCGCCGAAGGGGCTCTGCGCGGCCGCTTCGGCATCGGTGTGGAACCACTGCGGGTCGTAGGCCCGCGCGAACTGCACCAGCTCGGCCTCGGTGAGCACATAGGGCCCGGCCTCGATGACCTGGCCCGCATGGAAGTCGGCGAACTGCATCCGCCGCGGCTCAGTAGGTTTCGAGGTGCAGGCGGCCTTCCCGCTTCAGCGCGGCGCCCACGGTGTCCCAGTCGAGCCCCGCGTCCTTCGCTACGTCGCGCAGTGCGAGCACCACGCCCTCTTCCATGCTTTTCAGGCCGCACACGTAGAAGTGGCTGCTGCCGTCGTTCAGCAGCGCGGCCAGGTCGGCGGCGCGCTCGCGCATCAGGTCCTGCACGTAGCGCTTGGGTTGCCCCGGCGTGCGCGAGAACGCGAGGTTGATGTCGATGAAGTCCTTCGGCAGCGACTGCAGCGGCCCGAAGTACGGCAGCTCCTGCTGCGTGCGCGCGCCGAAGAACAGCATCAGCTTGCCGCCTTCGAACTTGCCGCTCTTGCGCAGGCGGCGGCGCCACTCGGTCATGGCGCGCATGGGCGCGCTGCCGGTGCCGGTGCAGATCATCACGATGTTCGACTTGGGGTGGTTCGGCATCAGGAACGAGGAACCGAAGGGCCCCACCACCTGCACCGTGTCGCCCACCTTCAGGTCGCACACGAAGTTGGAGCACACACCGCGCACCGGGTCGCCCTCGTGGTCCTCGGTCACGCGCTTCACGGTGAGCGAGACGTTGTTGTAGCCGGGCCGTTCGCCGTTGCGCGGGCTGGCCACCGAGTACTGGCGCGCATGGTGGCGCTTGCCGATGGCGTCCACGCCCGGCGGGACGATGCCGATCGACTGGCCTTCGAGCACCGGGAACGGCACCACGCCGAAGTCCAGCACGATGTGGTGCGTCTCGCTGTCGAAGCCCGCCTCGGTGCAATTGAAGTTGCCCACCACCGTGGCGGTGGTCGGGGTCTTGGGCGGAAAGAGATTCGTGTACGCGTGCGCGGCCGACCAGGGCGGCACGCTGGCGCCGTACTGCGCGGAATTGAAGACCGGCTCGGTCGCTTCGGCGGCGGCCTGGGCCTGCGTCTGCGCGGGCACTTCGGCGGCTTCTGCTGTCGCGGCAGGCACGCCGGCGGCTTCGAGCTCTTCCGGCGACAGTTCGCCCGGCAGCGATTCCCAGCCGAGCTGTTCCTCGATGGTGTACGCGCGCACCAGCGGCATCGTGCGCCAGTTGTCGATCGAGCCCGTGGGGCACGGCGAGATGCAGGCCATGCAGCCGTTGCAGATGTCCGCGCGCACGACGTAGTTGTTGTCGTCGTGCGTGATCGCGTTCACGGGGCAGATGGCCTCGCAGGTGTTGCAGCGGATGCAGATCTCGGGGTCGATCAGGTGCTGCTTGATGACTCCGGCTTCAACGGCCATGTCCATGTGGTTCTCTCCTGAAAGCCCTCCCCTTCAGGGGGAGGGTCGGGTGGGAGCAAGCGGCGCTTGTCGTGGTCACGCTGCTGGCCCCCATCCCAGCCTTCCCCCAGCGGGGGAAGGAGCAATACCGAAATACCAATCAACCGAAACGCACGTACTCGAAATCGACCGGCTGGCGGTTGATGCCCATCACCGGCGGCGAAATCCAGCCGGCGAACTTGCCCGGCTCCACCACGCGGCCCATCAACGATGCCACGAAAGCGAAGTCTTCGGAACTCGGCAGCCATTCGTCGCGCTTGGCGGCCCATTCCACCTCGTTCACCACGCGGCCTTCGGGCGACATCTTGATGCCGGCGAGCGCGCCGATCTGGCGGTTGAAGGCCTTGTGCGGCACCGACAGGCGCGTCGGGATGCCGGCCTTCTCGAGCACCTTGTTCCAGCGGCCCACGCCGGCCACGGAGTCCTTGATGAAGTCGTCGCGCAGCACTTCGTTCAGCGCGTTGAGCATCGGCACGTCCTTCTCGACGAGCTGGCCGTCGCGCACTTCGAGCACCTTGTAGGTCTGGCCCTTGAGCACGTGGTCGTCGTCGCGCTTTCCTTCTTCGTAGCGGCCCTTCAGGCCCGAGCTGTAGAAGATGGCGGCGTTGCTCGACTGGTCGGCGCCGAACAGGTCGATGGTCACGCTGTAGTGGAAGTTCAGGTAGCGCTGGATGGTGCCCAGGTCGATGCAGCCGGCCGCGCGGATCTTCTGCGCGTCGTCGGTCTTCAGCTCGTTCATCACCTGCGCGGTGCGGGCGATGACGCGCGACACGCCGCTCTCGCCCACGAACATGTGGTGGGCTTCCTCGGTCAGCATGAACTTGGTGGTGCGCGCGAGCGGGTCGAACGCGCTCTCGGCCAGCGCGGCCAGCTGGAACTTGCCGTCGCGGTCGGTGAAGTACGTGAACATGAAGAACGCCAGCCAGTCGGGCGTCTTCTCGTTGAAGGCGCCCAGGATGCGCGGGTTGTTGGCGTCGCCCGAGGTGCGCTGCAGCAGCGCGTCGGCTTCCTCGCGGCCGTCGCGGCCGAAGTGCTTCTGCAGCAGGTACACCATGGCCCACAGGTGGCGGCCTTCTTCCACGTTGATCTGGAACAGGTTGCGCAGGTCGTACATGCTGGGCGCGGTCAGGCCCAGGTGGCGCTGCTGCTCGACCGACGCGGGCTCGGTGTCGCCCTGCGTCACGATGATGCGGCGCAGGTTGGCGCGGTGTTCGCCGGGCACGTCCTGCCAGGCCTTCTCGCCCTTGTGGTCGCCGAAGTGAATTTCGCGGTTGGCGTCGCCCGGGTTCAGGAAGATGCCCCAGCGGTAATCGCGCATCTTCACGTGGCCGAACTGGGCCCAGCCTTGCGGGTCGACGCTCACGGCCGTGCGCAGGTACACGTCGTGGTTGGTCGAGCCTTCGGGGCCCACGTCGTCCCACCAGTTGATGAAGTTGGGCTGCCAGCCTTCGAGCGCGCGCTGCAGCGTGCGGTCTTCGCCGAGGTTGACGTTGTTGGGGATCTTCTCGCCGTAGTTGATCGTGCTCATCGTTGTTCCTTGGGTTGTTCGGACGGTTGTGTGCTCAGACGCGGTTCAGGTCGAAGCCGGCCTTCTCGCCGGTGCCGTAGACCTTCAGCGCGCCCTTTTCGCCGACGGCGTTGGGGCGGTTGAAGATCCAGTTCTGCCAGGCGGTGAGCCGCCCGAAGATGCGGGTGTTCATGTTCTCCTTGCTCGCGAAGCGCAGATTGGCTTCCAGGCCGGTGAGCGCGTCGGGCGACATGGCCGCACGCTCCTCGATGGCGATGCGGATCTCGTCGTTCCAGTCGATGTCGTCGGGCGCGGCGGTCACCAGGCCCAGCTTGACGGCCTCATCGGCGTCCAGTGCCTTGCCGACGGCGGCACGTGCGGCCTCCAGCGGCGCGGTCTCTTCATAGAAGCGGCGTTGCAGGCGGCTCTGGTCGTTGACCA
Source organism: Variovorax sp. 10N412 (assembly GCF_056394985.1). NCBI lineage: Bacteria > Pseudomonadati > Pseudomonadota > Betaproteobacteria > Burkholderiales > Comamonadaceae > Variovorax > Variovorax sp. 10N412. The sequence goes on along the minus strand of NZ_JBFTIO010000003.1, from coordinate 481,459 downwards.
TCGGGAAGTGGCCGAAGCTGGCCTCGCCCAGCGTGAGCTTCGGCGCGCGGTCGGCATCGTCGGGCAGCGCGAGCATGTAGGTGCGGTCGGCGGCAAAGGCCAGTTCGGCCAGCGTGCCGGCGAAGCATGAGCCGGCTTCCACCAGCGCGAACAGGCTGCGCGACGACACATCGAGGCGCGCCAGCGTGCGGCGCAGCGCGCCGATGGTTTCGCGCACCAGCCAGTGGTCCTTGTGGGCGAACATCACGGCGTCCGATGCGAGCACGGCGGCGGCGTCGCCTTCGGTCTTGAGCAGCCAGGTCCCGGTGTCGAGCTCGTTGGTGCGCAGGTTGAGGATGGCGTCGTCGAGTTCGCGGCACATCGCGAGCGGCCACCAAGCGGCACCCGCGGCCTCGATGGCGGCAATGTCGGCCGGCTGCGCGCCGGTGGGCGCCTTGATGGTGATCGTGGCCGTGCGCTTGCTGCGGTCGATCTGCACGTTGACGTGCGAATACGCGATGCCGTCGGCGCTGTCGGTGCGCTCCAGGCGGGTCAGCGCCACGCCCTTGCCATCGGCCGGGCGGTCGCTGCCTGCGGCGAGCTGCGACGCGCGCTCCTGCACGGCGGCGGGAAACTGCGCGGGCTTGGCCACGGCGTCGACCAGGCGCCAGTCGACCGCGCGCTGGCCGCGCACGCCTTCCACGCTGGTGCAGAAGATGTCGGCGAGGTCATGGCGCACGCGGCGCTTGTCGGTCACGCGGGTCAGGCCACCGGTGCCGGGCAGCACGCCGAGCAGCGGCACTTCGGGCAGCGACACGGCCGACGAGCGGTCGTCCACCAGCAGGATTTCGTCGCAGGCCAGGGCCAGCTCGTAGCCGCCGCCGGCGCAGGCGCCGTTCACCGCCGCGATGAACTTCAGGCCCGAATGCTTCGAGGTGTCTTCGATGCCGTTGCGCGTTTCGTTCGTGAACTTGCAGAAGTTAACCTTCCAGGCGTGGCTGGAAACGCCGAGCATGAAGATGTTGGCGCCCGAGCAGAAGATGCGGTCCTTGCCGCTGGTGACGATGACGCTGCGCACCTCGGGGTGCTCGAAGCGCACACGGTTGAGCGCGTCGTTCAGCTCGATGTCCACGCCCAGGTCATAGCTGTTGAGCTTGAGCTTGTAGCCGGGGCGGATGCCGCCGTCTTCCGCAATGTCGAGCACGAGGCGCGCAATGGCGCCGTCGAAGCTCAGCGACCAGTGGCGGTACTGGCTGGGTTCGGTGCGATAGTCGACGCGCGCGGGCGCCTGGAGCGTGGTGGTGTCGGTCATGCAGAAGTCTCCTGTGGGGCTGTGTTCGGAAACCGGGAACAGGAAAGATAATGCACTTTCTTGCGCCGATGACATGCATCATGCTGCATGCATACAGGCAAGTCAATGCCTGTTGTGCTTTTTTTCAGATTTCAGTCAGGCGCCCAGGCCCATCGACTGGCGCGTGGCCGCACGCAGGGTCTGGAAGCTCTGCGCCAGCGTCTTGCCGCTCGTGTCCACCGACAGGTCGGCCTTCGAATAGAAAGCGGCGCGGCCGTTCAGGATGCGGCGCAGGTCTTCCATCGCCTCCTTGCTCGCGGCCATCGGGCGGGTGTCGCCCTGCGCAGCCACACGGCCCATGTGCTCCTCGGGCGCGGCCTGCAGCCACACCGTGGTGCAGTGCGCCAGCAGCTCGTTGAAAGTGGCCGGGTCGGACACGATGCCGCCTGGCGTGGCGATCACCACCTCGCTGTAGATCTGCACCGCTTCTTCGAGCGCGCGGCGCTCGTAGCGGCGGTAGGCGTTGGTGCCGTACAGGTCGTGGATTTCGCGCACGCTGCAGCCCGCGAGCTTCTCGATCTCGCGGCTCAGCTCGATGAACGGCAGCTCCAGGTCTTCGGCCAGCATCTGCCCCAGCGTCGACTTGCCCGCGCCGCGCAGCCCCACGAGCGCAATGCGCCGGTGCCGCGCCGGGTCGACCGAGGCCGTGCCCAGCAACTCGCCCAGCGCCACGCGCACGCGGCGCAAGTCGGTCTCGCTGCGGTTTTCGAGCAGCTCGCGAATCAGCAGCCACTCGGGCGAACTGGTCGTCACGTCACCCACCAGTTCGGCCAGCGAGCAATGCAGGGCGCCCGCCACCTGCTGCAGCACCAGGATCGACGCGTTGCCGATGCCGTATTCGAGGTTGGCCAGGTGGCGCTCCGACACGTCGGCCGACAGGGCCACCGCCTTGCGCGTGAGGCCGCGCTGCGCGCGCAGGTTGCGCACCCGGTCGCCCAGCGCCGCCAGCAATGGGTTCTTCGCCTCCCCGGCCGGCGCGACGGCCACGGTTCCGGCGTTGCCATGGGCGCCTTCCGGCGCGGTGGCCAGCACCGCCTCTACATGCTCGTTCATGCAATTCCTCGTTCTTCGCCGGGATTGTGCGCGCTCAGGGTAAACACCATATATGCACTATATTGCTTGACACTCATTGTCTCGATGCTTATTGTTCGGCCACAAGCAAGATACTGCACACGCAGCAATCACGCAAGGTCGTTCCACCGTTCGAGGCCCCCCGATGTCCGACAGCAGCAACCCAGCCACCTCAGGCAAGGCAGCATTTCACCAGTTGATCGCCGGCCTGACGGCAGAAATCGCCGGCAAGCCGCTCGACGCCACGCTCGACCAGTGGCTCAACGCCACCCACGGCGCGGGCAGCGCCAGCTTCGAGGCGCTGCGCCAGGCCTGCATCGGCGGCGTGGCCGAGGGCTGGCTGTGCGAGCGCGAAGGCGGCGGCATCAGGTACGGCCGCGTCTTCAAGGCCGAAGACGCGCTGCACCGCTTCTCGGTCGACGTGGTCGACATGCAGGACATCGCCGGCCCGCACCACACCCACCCGAACGGCGAGATCGACCTGATCATGCCGCTCGACGACCACCCCGCCACCTTCGACGGGCGGCCCGCGGGCTGGTGCGTCTACGGGCCGGGCACCGCACACCGCCCGACCGTGGCCCAAGGCCGCGCGCTCGTTCTCTATCTCCTGCCCGAAGGACAGATCAAGTTCACCCCATGACCGAGCTCCTCCCCAACTACGTCGCCGGCCGCTGGCAGAGCGGATCGGGCGCCGGCACGCCCCTGTTCGACCCGGTGCTGGGCACCGAGCTCGCGCGCGTCGACGCCACCGGGCTCGACCTGCCCGGGGCCTTTGCCTTCGCCCGCGAACAGGGCGGCCAGGCGCTGCGCGCCCTCACCTACCGCCAGCGCGCCGGGCTGCTCGGCGCCATCGTGAAGGTGCTGCAGGCCAACCGCGACGCGTACTACGAGATCGCCACCGCCAACTCCGGCACGGTGAAGAACGACTCGGCCGTGGACATCGACGGCGCCATCTTCACCGTCGGCCAGTACGCCAAGTGGGGCGACACGCTGGGCGACGTGCGCGCGCTGCGCGACGGCGACGCGGTCAAGCTCGGCAAGGAGCCGGTGTTCCAGTCGCAGCATCTGCAAGTGCCCACGCACGGCGTGGCGCTGTTCATCAACGCCTTCAACTTTCCGTCGTGGGGCCTGTGGGAAAAGGCCGCGCCCGCGCTGCTGTCGGGCGTGCCGGTGATCGTGAAGCCCGCCACGGCCACCGCCTGGCTCACGCAGCGCATGGTGCGCGACGTGGTCGACGCCGGCGTGCTGCCGGCCGGCGCGCTGTCGATCGTGTGCGGCAGCTCGGCCGGCCTGATGGACGCGCTGCAGCCCTTCGACGTGGCCTCGTTCACCGGCTCTGCCGAGACGGCCGCGGTGATCCGCTCGCACGCCGCCGTGACCGAACGCTCGGTGCGCGTGAACATCGAGGCCGACAGCCTCAACAGCGCCCTGCTGCTGCCCGGCGCCGCGCCCGGCAGCGAGGCCTTCAACCTGCTCGTGCGCGAAGTGGTGCGCGAAATGACCGTCAAGTCGGGCCAGAAGTGCACCGCCATCCGCCGCATCCTGGTGCCGGCCGAGGTGTATGACGCGGCCGCCGAAGCCATCGGCGCCAAGCTCGCGGGCATCAGCGTAGGCAACCCGCGCAACGAAGGCGTGCGCATGGGCTCGCTCGTGAGCCGCGCGCAGCTGAACGCGGTGCGCGACGGCCTCGACGCGCTGGCCGCACAGACCACCGTGCTGCACGACAGCCGCGACAAGCCCCTGGTCGATGCCGACCCGAAGGTGGCCGCCTGCATCGGCCCCGTGCTGCTGGGCGCGCGCGATGCCGATGCGGCGCAGCGCGTGCACGACGTGGAAGTGTTCGGCCCCGTCGCCACGCTGCTGCCGTATCGCGATCTCGCGCATGGCATCGCGCTCGCCCATCGGGGTCAAGGCTCGCTGGTCACCTCTCTGTACGGCAGCGACGACGCCGCGCTGGCGCAAGCCGCGCTGTCTGTCGCACCGAGCCATGGCCGCGTGCACGTCATCACGCCGGACGTGGCGCAAGCCCAGACGGGGCACGGCAACGTGATGCCGATGTCGCTGCACGGCGGCCCCGGCCGCGCGGGCGGCGGCGCCGAACTGGGCGGCCTGCGCGCGCTCGACTTCTATCACCGCCGCACCGCCGTGCAGGCCAGCCCCGGCGTGCTCGCGGCACTGGGCCTCTAGAAGAAACACAAAAGCGGCCGAAGGAGACAAAGAAATGACCCTGCCCCCACGATTCAACTTCGCCGAGCACCTGTTCGCCCTCAACCGCGGCCGCGCCGAACGCATTGCCTACATCGACGACCGCGGCACGCTGAGCTACGGCCAGCTCGAAGACCGGGCGCGCCGCCTGGCCGCCGCATTGAAGGCCGCGGGCATTCGCCGCGAAGAGCGCGTGCTGCTGATGATGCTCGACAGCAGCGACTGGCCCGTGAGCTTTCTCGGCTGCCTCTATGCCGGCGTGGTGCCGGTCGCCGTCAACACGCTGCTCACGCCCGACGACTACGCCTACATGCTCGACCACAGCCGCGCGCAGGCCGTGCTGGTGTCGGGCGCGCTGCTGCCGACCTTGCAGGACGCGATGTCGCGCGGCGGCCATGAGGTGCAGACGCTGTTCGTGTCGCAGCCGGCGGGTGCATTGCCTGAAAACGCCAAAGCGTTCGACACCGCGCTCGCCGCCGTCGAGCCCCTGGCCGCGCCCGTCACCACGGCGTCGGACGACCCCGGCTTCTGGCTCTATTCGTCGGGCTCCACCGGCAAGCCCAAGGGCACGGTGCACACGCACGCCAACCTGTGGTGGACGGCCGAGTTGTTCGGCAAGCCGGTGCTCGGGCTGACCGAGAACGACGTGTGCTTCTCGGCCGCCAAGATGTACTTCGCCTACGGCCTGGGCAATGCGCTGACCTTCCCGCTGTCGGTCGGCGCCACCGTGGTGCTGATGGCCGAGCGGCCCACGCCCGACGCCACCTTCCGCCGCTGGGTGGAGCACAAGCCGACCGTGTTCTTCGGCGCGCCCACGGGCTTCGCGGGCATGCTGGCTTCGCCGAGACTTCCGGCGCGCGAAGCGGTGTCGCTGCGCATGTGCTCGTCGGCCGGAGAGGCCTTGCCCGGCGAGATCGCGCAGCGCTTCAAGGCGCACTACGGCTGCGAGATCATCGACGGCATCGGCTCGACCGAGATGCTGCACGTGTTCATCTCCAACCGGCCCGGCGACGTGCGCTACGGCACCACCGGCAAGCCGGTGGAGGGCTACGACATCGAGCTGCGCGGCGAAGACGGCCGCCCCGTGGCCGACGGCGAGATCGGCGACCTCTACATCCGTGGCCCGAGCGCGGCGCTGATGTACTGGACCAACCGCGAGAAGTCGCGCGACACCTTCCAGGGCGGCTGGACCAAGAGCGGCGACAAGTACACGCGCGATGCCGACGGCTACTTCACCTACGCAGGCCGCAGCGACGACATGCTGAAGGTCAGCGGCATCTACGTGTCGCCCTTCGAGGTCGAGGCCACGCTGATGCAGCACCCCTCGGTGCTCGAAGTCGCGGTGATCGGCAAGGAAGACGCCGAAGGGCTGACGAAGACCAAGGCCTTCGTGGTGCTGAAGGACGGCAGCACGGCGACCGAGGAAGAGCTGAAGGCCTTCGTGAAGGAACGGCTCGCGCCGTACAAGTACCCGCGCTTCCTGGAGTTCGTGAGCGAGCTGCCGAAGACGGCGACGGGGAAGATTCAGCGGTTCAGGTTGCGTGAGAGGGAAAAGCAGGCATGACAGGAGCCCTGTCTTTGTCTTGCTCCCTCCCCTCCCGGGGGAGGGCTGGGGTGGGGGCAAGCGGCATTTGCACAAGCACTGCCTCTGCCAACGCCGCTCTCCCCCATCCCGGCCTTCCCCCAAAGGGGGAAGGAGCAAAACCATGAGCCCCGAGTTCGCCGCCATCGACTGGCGCGGCCGCACGGTCCGCATCGAATGCCAGTGGATCGCCCCCGAGCGCACCGACGCCCCCCTCATCGTCTTCCTCCACGAAGGCCTCGGCTCCGTCGCCATGTGGAAGGACTTCCCCGCGCAGGTCTGCGAAGCCGCCAACGCCCGCGGCCTGGTGTTCTCGCGCCCCGGCTACGGCCGCTCCACACCGCGTGCCGACGACGAGACCTGGGACGTCGACTTCATGCACCGCCAGGCCCACGAAGTGCTGCCCGCGCTCTTCGCCGCATTGAAGCTCGACGGTGACAAGCCCTGGCTCTTCGGCCACAGCGACGGCGGCTCGATCTCGCTGCTGTACGCCTCGCGCTTTCCGGACAAGGTCGCAGGCCTGGTGGTGCTCGCGCCGCACATCTTCGTGGAAGACAAGACCGTCGCGAACATCGAGATCGCGCGCACCGCCTACCTGAACACCGACCTGCCGAAGAAGCTGGGCCGCTACCACGACAGCGCCGATTCCGCCTTCTGGGGCTGGAACCGCATCTGGCTGCACCCGCCGTTTCGCGACTGGAACATCGAGGCCGAGCTCGACACCATCCGCTGCCCGGTGCTCGCCGTGCAGGGCATCGACGACGAATACGGCACGCTCGCGCAGATCCGCGACATCGCCGCGCGCGTGCCCACGACGCAGCTGCTCGAGATCCCTGAATGCGGGCATTCCCCGCATCGCGATCAGCCGGATCGTGTCATCGTCGCGACCACTTCTTTCATTACCAAAAACAGGAGACAGACACCATGACCATTCGCACCGCACGGCTGGCACTCACCGCCATCGCCTTTGCCGCCCTGGCCTCGGCCGCCGGCGCCCAGGGCACCGGCAAGCTCAAGGTCGGCCTGATGCTGCCCTACAGCGGCACCTACACCGCTTTGGGCGTCGCCATCGAGAACGGCTTCAAGCTGTACGTCGACGAGCAGGGCGGCAAGCTCGCCGGCCGCGAGATCGAGTACTTCAAGGTCGACGACGAGTCCGACCCCGCCAAGGCCACCGACAACGTCAACAAGCTCATCAAGCGCGACAACGTCGACGTGATCGTCGGCACCGTGCACTCGGGCGTGGCCATGGCCATGGCCAAGGCTGCGAAGGAAAGCGGCACCGTGCTGATCGTGCCCAACGCCGGCGCCGACGCCGTCACGGGTCCGATGTGCGCGCCCAACATCTTCCGCAGCTCGTTCAGCAACTGGCAGCCGGCCTACGCCATGGGCGAAGTCGCGGCCAAGCAGCAGGGCAAGAAGAAGGCGATGACCATCACCTGGAAGTACGCGGCCGGCGACGAGTCGGTCAACGGCTTCAAGGAAGGCTTCGAGAAGAACGGCGGCAAGGTCGACAAGCAGCTCACGCTGCCCTTCCCCAACGTGGAGTTCCAGGCCCTGCTGACCGAGATCGCGGCGGCCAAGCCCGATGCGGTGTATGCCTTCTTCGCGGGCGGCGGTGCGGTGAAGTTCGTCAAGGACTACCAGGCCGCGGGCCTGAACAAGACCATTCCGCTGTACGGCCCCGGCTTCCTGACCGACGGCACGCTCGACGCGCAAGGCGAATCGGCGCAAGGCATGCTGACCACGCTGCACTATGCCGACGGCCTGAACACGCCGCGCGACACGGCGTTTCGCACCGCCTATGCCAAGTCGTTCAAGCTGCAGCCCGACGTGTACGCGGTGCAGGGCTACGACGCGGCGCAGATGCTGGGCGTGGGCCTGAACGCCACCAAGGGCGACATCTCGAAGAAGGCCGAGTTCACGAGCGCCATCGAGAAGGCGAAGATCGACAGCCCGCGCGGCACGTTCACCGTGAGCAAGTCGCACAACCCGGTGCAGGACATCTACCTGCGCAAGGTGGACGGCAAGGAGAACAAGCTGGTGAGCGCGGCCATCAAGGGCCTGGCCGATCCGGCACGCGGCTGCAGGATGTAAACCAGGCGCTCCCCCAGGCTTCGCGCACTTCGTGTCGCTGCGCCTCCCCCCTCGCCGGGGGCGACACCTGCGGCCCGGCAGAGCCGGTTCCGCGGTGTCTCCCGCAGTGCATCTTCTTCTTGACGATTCCGCCCTGAGAGAACCTCCAACGTGGATTTCGGAACCTTTCTCGTGCAGTGCCTGAACTCGGTTCAGTACGGCCTGCTGCTGTTCCTCGTGGCCTCGGGGCTGACGCTGATCTTCGGGATCATGGGCGTCATCAACCTCGCCCACGGCAGCTTCTACATGATCGGCGCGTACATGGCGTTCGCGCTCGCGCCGCTGTTCGGCGACCAGTTCCTGCTGATGCTGGTGGCCGGCGTGGTGCTCGCGGCCATCTTCGGCTACCTGCTCGAGTGGGCCTTCTTCAGCTACCTCTACCAGCGCGACCACCTGCAGCAGGTGCTGATGACCTACGGGCTCATCCTGGTGTTCGAGGAGCTGCGCTCCATCCTGGTGGGCAACGACGTGCACGGCGTGAAGGTGCCCGCCTGGCTCGACGGCAGCTTCGCGCTGGGCAACGTCATGAGCTACCCCTGGTACCGCCTGTTCGCCTCGGCCGCCTGCATCGTGCTGGCCGTGGCGCTGTACTGGGTGGTGAACCGCACTCGCCTGGGCATGATGATCCGCGCCGGCGCGAGCAACCGCGACATGGTGCGCGGGCTGGGCATCGACGTGAAGCGGCTCTACCGCATCGTGTTCGCCGCCGGCGTGGCGCTGGCGGCACTGGCCGGCATGATCGCCGCGCCAATGTCCTCGGTGTACCCGAACATGGGCGCGAGCGTGCTCATCATCTGCTTCGTGCTGGTGGTGATCGGCGGCATCGGCTCGATCACCGGGGCGCTCGTGGCCTCGCTGCTGGTGGGCTTCGTCGACACCTTCGGCAAGGTGTTCTTCGCGGACCTGAGCGGCATCGGCATCTACCTGCTGATGGCCATCGTGCTCATCTGGAAGCCTGAAGGGCTGATGGGGAAGCGGTCATGACGGTCATGAAGAAGAGCGCCTTCCTCGTGCCCGTGGCCTGCGCCGTCGCCATCGGCGTGGCGGGTCCGCTGATGGGCAACTACATGTCCGACTTCGTCGTGAAGATCATGATCCTGTCGATCTTCGCGCTGAGCCTGGAGCTGCTGGTCGGCATGACCGGGCTCGTGAGCCTGGGCCATGCGGCGTTCTACGGCATCGGCGCGTACGTCACCGTGCTGGCCTCGGGCAGCGAGGGCGGCAACTTCGCGCTGCTGCTGCCGCTGGCCATGGGTGCGGCGGCGCTCTATGCGCTGTTCGTGGGCGCGTTGAGCCTGCGCACGCGCGGCGTGTACTTCATCATGGTCACGCTGGCCTTCGCGCAGATGGCCTTCTTCGTGTTCCACGACACCAAGGTCGGCGGCGGCAGCGACGGCATCTACATGTACGTGCGGCCCGCCCTCGGCGCGCTCGACCTGGAGAACCGCACGGTGCTGTTCTATGTGGTGCTGGCGTCGCTGGTGTTCACCTACGGGCTGCTGGCGCTCATTCGCCGCTCGCGCTTCGGCGCGGCGCTGGCGGGCATTCGCGTGAACGAGCAGCGCATGCGCGCGGCCGGGTTCGCGGTGTACGGCTACAAGCTCGCGGCCTTCGTGCTGGCCGGTGGGCTCGCCGGCCTCGCGGGCTTCCTGCTGGCCTCGCGCGACGGCGTGGTCAACCCGGAGCTGATGGCATGGCACAACTCGGGCGAGGTGCTGCTGATGGTGATCCTGGGCGGGCTCGGGCATTTGCGTGGCGCGGTGATCGGTGCCATCGCGTTCACGCTGCTGAAGGAGATCTTCTCGACGCATGCGGTGATGGGCCCGCTGGCGGACCACTGGCAGCTGACGCTGGGGCTCACGATCATCGTGTTCGTGGCGCTGCTGCCGAAGGGGCTGATCGGGCTGGTGAAGCGGCTGTCACCGAAGGAGGCCGCATGAGCCACCCCCGTTTCCTGACTGTCTCCCTCCCCCKCTGGGGGAGGGCYGGGGTGGGGGCACGCGGCCTTTGCMAARGCACCGCCTCCACCAGCGCCGCTYGCCCCCATCCCCACCTTCCCCCGGAAGGGGAAGGAGCAAGATCATGAACGCCCTGCTCTCCGTCGACAAGCTGACCCGCCGCTTCGGCGGCCTCACCGCCGTCAACGCCGTCACGCTCGACCTGCACATCGGCGAGGTCCACGCGGTGATCGGCACCAACGGCGCCGGCAAGTCCACGCTCATCAACATGCTCTCGGGCGAGATCGAGGCCTCCGAAGGCCGCATCGCGCTCGAGGGGGTGGACATCACGGGCCGCGCGCAATCGCGGCGCGCGCGCGACGGCGTGGGCCGCAGCTACCAGCGCACGACCATCTTCCCGGAGTTCACGGTGCACGAGAACTGCCGCCTCGCCGCGCAGGCCGCCACCGCGAAGCCGTGGGCGATCTGGCAGTCTTCGCAGCGCTGCGCCACCAGCAACGCATCGGCCGATGCCGCGCTCGAAGCGGCCGGCCTCGCGCACGAGGCGCGGCGCATCGCCGGCACGATGAGCCACGGCGCGCAGCGCCAGCTCGAGGTGGCGATGTGCCTGGCCACCCACCCGCGCGTGCTGCTGCTGGACGAACCGCTCGCCGGCATGGGCGCCGAGGAAACCGACCGCATGCTCACGCTGCTCGCGCGGCTGAAGGCCACGCACGCCATCCTGCTGGTGGAGCACGACATGGACGCGGTGTTTCGCATTGCCGACCGCATCACGGTGATGGTGAACGGCACGGTCATCGCCACCGGCGACCCGCGCGCGATCCGCGAGAACCCCGAAGTGCGCACCGCCTACCTCGGAGAAGACCATTGATGCCCCCACGCTCATCACTTCGTGTATTCGCTGCCCCCCGAGGGGGCGCAGGCCTTCCTAGGGGCGGCCCGTCGGAAGGCCTGACATGCTGATCGTTCGCGACCTCAACACCTACTACGGCAACAGCCACATCCTGCGCGGCGTGCATGCGGCCATTCCGGGCGCCACCTCGGTCGGCCTGCTCGGGCGCAACGGCATGGGCAAGACCACGCTGATCCGCACCGTCATGGGCTATGTGCGCCCCGCCTCGGGCGAAGTGCAGGTCGACGGGCGCACCGTCACCGGCCTGCCGCCCGAGAAGATGGCGCGCCTCGGTATCGGCTACGTGCCCGAAGGCCGCGGCATCTTCCCCAATCTGTCGGTGCGCGAGAACCTCGTGATGAGCGAACGCGCCGGCATCGACGGCCAGCGCGCCTGGACCTTCGAGCGCGTGATGGCCACCTTTCCGAGGCTGGCCGAACGGCTGTCGCACGGCGGCCAGCAGCTGTCAGGCGGCGAGCAGCAGATGCTGTCCATCGGCCGTGCGCTGATGACCAACCCGCGCCTGCTAATCCTCGACGAAGCGACTGAAGGTTTGGCGCCGCTGATCGTGGCCGAGATCTGGCGCGTAATCAGCGAGATCCGCGCCACCGGCATCGCCACGCTGATCGTCGACCGCGACTACCGCAAGGTGCTCGCGCACACCGACCTGGCGGTGGTGATGGAGAAGGGGCAGATCGTGCGGCACGGGGCTTCGGCCGACTTGCTCGCGCAGCCGCAGGCGCTGGAAGAGTTGCTGGGCGTCTAGGGCCGGTCACTCGCTGATGAAGCGCCGCAGCCCTTCGAGGTCGACCACGGTGATCCCCCCGTACTCGACGCGAAGAAAACCCGCTTCCTTCAGCCGGTTCAGCGCCGCATTGCAGCGCTGTCGCGACACGCCCGACAGGTTGGCGATTTCTTCCTGCGAGGTCTGCAGGTGCGGCTCGCTGCCGGGGTGCAGCCACGGGTGGAACAGCCCGGCCAGCGCGCGCGCCACCTGGCTGTCGGCGTCGAGCAGTCGGTGCGCCGCATAGCTGCCCATGAACCAGTGCAGCCGCTCGTTGATCTGCTGCAGCAAAAAGTGATCGAAGCCGCGCTGCGTGCGGTGCAGCCACTCGAAGGTTTCCAGCGGCAGCTGCGCCACGCGGCTGGTCCGCAGCGCGATGATGTCGGCCGAGCGCGGCAGCGCGCGCAGCAGCGTGCCCTCACCGAACCAGCTGCCCACCGACAGGCCGCCCAGCGTCACCGCGCGCCCGTCGCTCGAGGTGATCGACCACTTGAGCAGACCCTCGAGCGTGCCGTACCAGTGCGCCGGCGTGTCGCCGCGCCGGCACAGCGCGGCACCGGCGGCCACCTCGACCTCGCGCATCTCGTCGAGCACGCGCTCGCCCGCGCTCACGTCGAGCAGCGGGAACCAGGCCGAGCCTTGCAGCAGCTGCGGGATCGTGAGGGACGCCGCCTGGGCGACGGGCTTGGCCGTGGGCATTTGCCGCCTGCCGCCTTGCCTAGCGCGCGTCCTTGAGCCGCTGCAGCTCGGCCTGCGCTTCACGCAGCTTGTCTTCGCGCTGCGCGATCTTGTCGGCGCGCCCCTTGCGCTGCGCTTCGCGCAGGTCGCGCTCGCGCTCGGCCACCTTGCGCTCCTGGCCCTTGACGCGGCGCTGGTGCGCCGCCGCCAGCTTGGTGTCGCTGCAGTTGCGGCGCACTTCGGCCAGCGCCGTTTCAAGGCCGCGCACGCGCTGCGTCTGGCCCTGCGCCCTGGCGGCGTCGATGTCGCGGCCGATGGCTTCGCGCTTGGCTTCGCAGGTGGCGCCGGCCACGGGTTGCGCGAGCGTCCAGGTCGAGGTCAGCGCGGCCGCGGCGGCCAGCACGATGGGCAGAAGTTTCATGAATGCTCCTTGGTTCGCGCAACGGCGCACGGGCGACTTTAGCCTCTGGCGCAGCGTAAACCCTGCCCCCAAATGTCGTCGCGATGACTGCGTGCCCAAGCGCCGCAAAAAATAATGGCGCGCCCCCATGAACGACACCAGGAGTCCCCGAGCATGTCCAAGCGCAAAGTGATCGTGACCATCGCCCCCACCGGCGGCATGGCGCACAAGTCGCAGAACCCCCACCTGCCCACGCAGCCCGCCGAGATCGCCGCCGACGTGCTGCGCTGCTGGAACGCCGGTGCCAGCGTGGTGGCCATCCACGCACGCCGCCCCGACGACGGCGCCACCTGCAACGCCGACGTGTACCGCGACATCAACAGCCGCATCCGCGCGGGTGGCTGCGACATCGTGCTGAACAACTCCACCGGCGGCGGCGTGCACGGCGACATGGTCAAGCCGCTGGCCGGCGACCGCTGGGAAATTGCATGGGAAGAGCGCATCAAGGGCATGGACGCCGGTGCCGAGATGTGCACGCTGGACGCCACCACGCTCAACCTGAGCTTCGAGGGCAGGCAGATCCTGATGGACACGCCCATCACCCGCGGGCGCGAGCTGGCCGCCGGCATGAAGGCGCGCGGCATCAAGCCCGAGTGGGAGGTGTTCAGCCCCACGCACATCCTGCAGGACACGACCACGCTGATCGGGGAAGGCCACGACGACGAGCCCTACTTCATCAACCTGGTGATGAACGTGCACCGCAACTTCCAGAACGCGATGCCCTACTCGCCGCGCAACCTGCAGATGATGGTCGACACCCTGCCCAAGGGCGCCATCTTCGGCGTGAGCGGCATCGGCATGTCGCAGCTGGAGGCCAACGTGGCGGCGCTGCTGCTGGGCGGCCATGCGCGCGTGGGGCTGGAAGACAACCTGTACTTCCGCCAGGGCGAGCTGGCCACCAACGTGCAGCTCACCGAGCGCATCGTGCGCGTGATCCGCGAGCTCGACATGGAAGTGGCCACGCCCGCCGAGGCGCGCCAGATGATGGGACTGCCGCGCGTGGGCGGTCCGCGGCCCGAGTTCGCGCTGGGTTAAGCCAGGCACCGCCGACGACAAGAACAACGAACCGAGACAAGACACATGAACATTCCCCGCACCGCCCTGGCCCGAGCATTCGCACTCGCACTCGCACTCGGCACCGCATTCGCATCGGGCGCATCGGCCCAGGTGTCCGACGACACCATCCGCATCGGCTTCATCAGCGACATGTCCGGCCTGTACCGCGACTACGACGGCCCGGCCGGCGCCGAGGCCATCCGCATGGCCATCGCCGACATGGGCGGCGCCATCGGCGGCAAGAAGATCGAGCTGGTCACGGCCGACCACCAGAACAAGCCCGACATCGCCGCGGCCAAGGCGCGCGAGTGGTTCGACGTGCAGAAGGTCGACATGCTGATCGGCGGCGTGAACTCGGGCGCGGCCATTGCCATGGCGGGCGTGGCGGCCGACAAGAAGAAGCCGTACTTCGTGGTGGGCTCGGGCGCATCGAGCCTCACCAACGAATACTGCTCGCCCTACACGGTGCATTACGCCTACGACACCGTGGCCATGGCGCGCGGCACCGCCAGCGCGGTGGTCAAGGCCGGCGGCAAGAGCTGGTACTTCGTGGCGGCCGACTACGCCTTCGGCGCGGCGCTGCAGGCGGACGCGGCCAAGGTGATCCAGGCCAACGGCGGCACGGTGGCCGGGTCGGTGAAGCACCCGCTGGGCGCGAGCGACTTCTCGTCGTTCATGCTGCAGGCGCAGAACTCCAAGGCGCAGGTGCTGGCGCTGGCCAACGCGGGCGGCGACACGGTGAACGCCATCAAGTCGGCGGCGGAGTTCGGCATCAGCAAGAACATGAAACTGGCCGGCATGATCATCACCATCAACGACGTGCATGCGCTGGGCCTGAAGAACTCGCAGGGCATGTACCTCACCGACAGCTGGTACTGGAACCAGAGCCCCGAGTCGCGCGAGTGGGCGCGCCGCTTCTTCGACAAGCACAAGCGCATGCCCTCTTCGTTCCACGCCGGCGACTACTCGGCCGCGCTGCAGTACCTGCAGGCCGTGAAGGCCGCGGGCAGCGACGACGCCGACAAGGTGATGGCGCAGTTGCGCAAGACGAAGTTCAATGACATGTTCGTCAAGGGCGGCTGGCTGCGCGACGACGGGCTGATGGTGCACGACATGCACCTGATGCAGGTGAAGACCCCGGCCGAGTCGAAGGAGCCGTGGGACTACTACAAGGTGGTCGAGCCGATTCGCGGCGAGGCCGCATGGACGACGAAGGCGGAGAGCCGCTGCACGCGGTGGAAATCATGAACAACAGCAACGAAGTGAAGCGCGTGGCGGTGGTCGGCACCGGCGTGATCGGTGCAAGCTGGGCGGCGTACTTCCTGGCGCACGGGCTGGACGTGAACGCGACCGACCCGTCGCCGGGCGCGGAAGAACGCCTGCGCGCGGCGGTGGCGCAGCACTGGCCGACGCTCGCGCGCTTCGGCCTGTCCGAGGGTGCCTCGGTCGACCGCCTGCGCTTTCACGACAGCCTGGAAGACGCCGTGTCCGTGGCCGACTTCGTGCAGGAGAACGGCCCGGAGCGCATGGATTTCAAGATCGACCTGTTCCGCCGCATGGACGCGGCCGCGCCGCCCGACGCGATCCTCGCGTCGAGTTCGTCGGGGCTGGCCATCAGCGGCGTGCAGTCGGGCTGCGCGCATCCGCAGCGCGTGGTGCTGGGGCACCCGTTCAACCCGCCGCACCTGATTCCGCTGGTGGAGGTGATCGGCGGCGAGCAGACATCGGCCGAAGCCATCGAACGCACGATGGCCTTCTATGCGGCCATCGGCAAGCGGCCGATCCACGTGAAGCGCGAGGTCAAGGGCCACATCGCGAACCGGCTGCAGGCCGCGCTGTGGCGCGAGGCCTTTCACCTCGTGAACGAAGGCGTGGCCAGCGTGGCCGACATCGACACTGCCATCGCGCACGGCCCCGGCCTGCGCTGGGCGGTGATGGGGCCTTTCATGAACCTGCATCTGTCGGGCGGCGCGGGCGGCATCGAACATGTGCTCGCGCACCTGGGCGGCCCGATCGAGGACTGGTGGAAGGACCTGGGCGCGCCGTCGATGACGGCGGAGCTGAAGCAGAAGGTGGCAGAAGGCGTGGCCGAGGAACTGGGCACGCGCCGCACGGCCGACCTGGAAGCCGCCCGCGACACCCTGCTGTTGAACCTGATTCGCGCGAAGGCCGATACCGGCACACTCGACTGACATGACCGACTTCCTTCTGGACGAAAGCCTGATCGCCCCGCCCCGCACGGTGCGCATCGACTTCGACGACGGCTCCTTCGCGCTGCGCTCGCCGATGGCGCTGAAGCCCTATGCGCGCTGCATCGGCGAATGGATCGAGCGCTGGGCGCGTGACACGCCCGATGCCTTGGCGTTTGCCGAGCGCGACGACACCGGCGAGGGCTGGCGCAAGCTCGACTACCGCGCGCTGCGCGAAGCGGTAGGCGCGGTGGCGCAGGCGCTGCTCGACATGGACCTGCCACCGGGCCGGCCGGTCGTGATCCTCTCGGACAACGCGATCGACCACGCGGTGCTGATGCTCGCGGCCATGCACGTCGGTCGCACCGCGTGCTCGCTCTCGAGCGCCTACTCGCGCATGGCCAAGGACCCGTCGCGGCTGCACGGCATGCTGCAGGCGCTGAAGCCGGGGTTGATCTACGCCTCCGACGCCAAGGTCTACGGCGGCTCGCTCGCGGGCTGCGGCGTGGAAGCGGTGACGGTGTTCAGCCGCAACGCCGACGCGCATCCGGGTGCGACGGCGTTCGACCGGCTGCTGGCGGCCAGGGAAACGCCCGCGGTGATGCAAGCCTTCGGGCACGTGTTGCCCGACACCCACGCCAAGTACCTGCTGACCTCCGGCTCCACCGGCAAGCCCAAGGTGGTGATCAACACGCACCGCATGCTGTGCGCCAACCAGCAGATGATGGCGCAGACCTGGCGCTTTCTCACTCAGGAGAAGCCGGTGCTGGTCGACTGGCTGCCCTGGAGCCACACCTTCGGCGCCAACCACAACCTGCACATGGTGCTGTGCCACGGCGGCGCGCTCTACATCGACGAAGGCCGGCCCGCGCCGGGCCTGATCGAGAAGACCGTGCGCAACCTGCGCGAGGTGAAGCCCACGCTGCTGTTCAACGTGCCGCGCGGCTTCGACATGCTGCTGCCCTTCCTGGAAGCCGACGACGCGCTGGCCACCGAGGTGTTCTCGCGCCTGCGGCTGGCCTTCTATGCGGCGGCGGCGCTCGCGCCCTCCACCTGGCAACGGCTCGAGGCGGTGGCGCAGCGCGTGCGACCCGCGCGCCCGCTGTGGCTCACCACCTCGTGGGGCGCCACCGAGACCTCGCCCGCCATCACCTCCGCGCACTGGAAGCTCGACGGCGCCGGCTGCATCGGCGCGCCGCTGCCCGGGCTGGAGCTGAAGTTCGTGCCCAACGGCGAGAAGCTGGAAATGCGCGTCAAGGGCGTCTCGGTGTTCCCGGGCTACCGCGACGCCCCGCGCGAAACCGCCGAGGCCTTCGACGAAGAGGGCTACTACCGCATCGGCGACGCCGGCTTCCTGGCGAACCCGGGCGAGCCCGCGCACGGCGTGATCTTCAATGGCCGCGTGGCGGAAGACTTCAAGCTCTCCAGCGGCACCTGGGTGTCGGTGGGCACGCTGCGCGTGAAGCTGGTGTCGCTGCTGGCGCCGCATGTGCAGGACGTGGTGCTCACCGGCCACGACCGCGACGAAATCGGCATGCTGGTGTTTCCCAGCCCGCAGGCGGCGTCGCTGTCGCCCGAGGCGCTGGGCGAGCGCATCGCCGGCGTGCTGCGCGCCTTGCGCGACGAAGGCGCGGGCTCCTCGCAGTGCCCCACCTGCGCGCTGGTGCTGGCGGAGCCGCCGAACCTCGATGCGGGCGAGATCACCGACAAGGGCTACATCAACCAGCGCGCGGTGCTCAACCGGCGCGCGGCCGAGGTGGCGCGGCTGCATGCCGCCGCGCGCGACGACCTGCAGGTGGTGCGCCTGCGCGGCTGAGCCTGACGGCGCATCACCGCTGCTCGAACAGGTCCAGCAGCGTGTTCTTCAGCCACTGGTGCAAGGCAGACGTCTCGTGCCGCTGGTGCCAGAACAGCTCGATGATGCGCGGCGGCGCCTCCAGCGGCACGGGCACCTTGCGCAGGCCTGCCAGGCGCGGCGGCTCGAAACGCGCGGACCACGGCAGCACCGCGATCAGGTCGGAGCGGCGCACCACCTCGTAGGCGGCGCCGTAGTGGTTCACGGTCGACACCAGGTTGCGCTGCAGGCCGCGGCTGCGCAGGAACAGGTCGTAGGTGGGCGAGGTCTTGCCGACCAGGCTCACGTCGACATGACGCGCCGCGAGAAATTTCTTCAGCGGAATCTTCTCCAGGCGCGCCAGCGGATGCCCGGTGCGCATGAAGCACACGAAGTCGGGCGACCACAGCGCGCGCGACTTTAAAAACGCCGGCCGCTGCACCTCCTCGTTGTAGACGCTGATCGCGAAGTCGGCCTTGTTGTCGGCCAGCACCTTGCCGAAATCGACCAGCGTGTTGGGAATGGCATGGATCTGCATCGACGGCGCGACCTTGCTGAGCGTGCTGGCCAGCCGGGGCACCACGATGCTCGACACGTAGTCGGACATGGCGATGCTCAGGCTGGCGGTGCTGCGCAGGGCGTCGAAGCGCTCGACGTCCAGCGTGCCGCGAATGGCGTGCAGCGACTGCGACAGCGGCTCCCACAGGTCGATGGCGCGCCGCGTCGGGTTGACGCCCGCGCCGCTGCGCACGAACAGCGGATCGTCGAAGGTCTCGCGCAGCCGGCGCAGCGCATTGCTGACCGTCGGCTGGGTCAGCGACAGCTTGCGCGCGGCGCGCGTGACGTTGCCCTCGGTCATGAGGGCCTCGAACACCTTCAGCAGGTTGAGGTCAGCGGTGCGGTAGGTCATTCACGGGCTCTATAAACACAATCACACGTATAAATTTGCCGTTATATCCCTCCGATCCTACGATTTGGCGCTTCTGCATCGTTTCGTCGTATCACCCGAGCTGAGGGATTCCCATGACCATGCTGTCGGCCCGCATCGAGCGCCTGCCCTTCTCCGGCTTCCACCGCCGGCTGCTTCTGATGGGAGGACTGGGCTACACCTTCGATGCGATGGACGCGGCCGTCATCGCCTTCGTGCTGCCGGTGCTGCGCACGGCCTGGGGCCTGAGCAGCGTGCAGATCGGCGTGCTGGCCAGCGCGAACTTCATCGGCTTCTTCTTCGGCGCGCTGGCCGCCGGCTCCTTCGGCGACCTGATCGGGCGGCGCAAGGTGATGATGTCGGCGCTGGCGATCTACTGCGTGGCGTCGCTGTTCAGCGGCATGGTCAACGAGTGGACGATCTTCCTCGGGCTGCGCATCGTGGCCGGTTTCGGCGCCGGCGCCGAGAGCGCGATCATCGCGCCCTACCTGTCGGAGTTCGTGGCGCGCCGCTACCGGGGCACCTTCACGGGCGCGCTGGCCGGCTTCTTCTCTTTCGGTTTCGTGGCCGCGGCCTTGCTGGGCTACTTCATCGTGCCGGCGTTCGCCGAGGGCTGGCGCATCGTCATCTTCATCACGGCCACGCCCGTGGTGCTGCTGCTGTGGTGGCGCCGGGCGCTGCCGGAGTCGCCGCGCTGGCTCGAAAGCCAGGGCCGCCTGGCCGAGGCGCAATCGATCATGGATGCAATGGAGTCCGACCACGTGCGCCGAGGCCATGCGCTGCCCGCGCTCAACGCCGACGACGTGGCCGCGCCCCCGCCCAGCACCAGCCGGGGCAGCCTGCTGAAGAACTACGCCACGCTGCTGTCGCACAAGCTCATCCGCATCAGCACCATGACCTGGCTGATGTGGCTGTCGATCACCTTCAGCTACTACTCGTTCTTCACGTGGATCCCGAGCCTGCTGATCCAGAACGGCATGACGATCACCAAGAGCTTCGGCTATTCGCTGGTGATGTACATCGCGCAGATTCCGGGCTACTTCTCGGCCGCGTGGTTCAACGAACGCATCGGCCGCCAGGCCACCATCGTGAGCTACATGCTGCTCGGCGGGCTGTCGGCCCTGGGCCTGGCCTTCACCCACAGCGACGCGCAGATCATGGTGGCCGGCGTGCTGCTGTCCTTCTTCATGAACGGCACCTATGCGGGCGTGTACGCCTACACGCCCGAGGTGTTCCCGACCCAGGTGCGCGCCACCGGCTCCGGCCTGGCGTCGGCCATCGGGCGCATCGGCGGCATCACCTCGCCCATCCTGGTCGGCCTGATCTACCCGACGCTGGGCTTCGCCGGCGTGTTCGGCATGACGACCGGGGTGCTGCTGCTGGGCGCGACGGCCGTCACGTTCATGGGCATCCCCACACGCGGCCGCTCGCTCGAGGACATTGCCGCGGCCGAACTTTCCTGAACACATCCGACATTCATGCAACCCACTTCCTTCGACACCTCACTCTCGGCCGTGGCACGCGCCCATGCCGATACGCAACAGCCGCAGGCCACCTTCGACGCGATCAATGCGGCGCTGGCGGCCACCATCGGCCACCGGCTGTTCACCGTGCTGGTGCATCACCCTGCGCAGCGCGAGTCCGAGCGCATCTACACCAACATGCGCGAGGCCTACCCGGTGGGCGGGCGCAAGCCGGTCACCGATTCGCCATGGATGCAGCAGGTGATGCAGCGCGGCTTGCCCTACATCGGGCGCAATGCCGACGACCTGCGCGAGGTGTTCTACGACCACGCGCTCATCGACTCGCTGGGCTGCCGCAGCGTGCTGAACATTCCGCTGCGCTGGCAAGGCGAAACGCTGGGCACGCTCAACCTGCTGCATGAAGAAAACTGGTACGGCACGCAGCACATCGAACCCGCGCGCGTGTTCGCGCAACTGGCGGTGCCGGCCGTGATGGCGCTGCAAGCCAAGGAGGCCGTGGCATGACGAACACCGTACTTTTCAAGAACGCCCACCTGCTCGATCCGCAGCACCACGAGCTGCTGGAAGGCCGCGACATCCTGGTCGAAGAAGGCGTGGTGCGCGAAGTTTCCGACACGCCGCTGCACAGCAAGACCGCACGCGTGATCGACGTGAAGGGCAAGACGGTGATGCCCGGCCTCATCGACCTGCACGTGCACGTGATCGCGGTGGAGCTCAACCTCGCGCGGCAGGTGCACATGCCCAACGTGCTGATCACGCTGCGCAGCGTGCCCATGCTGCGCGGCATGCTGCGCCGCGGCTTCACCACGGTGCGCGATGCGGGCGGCGCGGGGTTCGCGTTCAAGCAGGCGGTCGATTCAGGCCTCGCGCAGGGGCCGCGCCTGTTCGTCGCCGGCCGTGCGCTGAGCCAGACCGGCGGGCACGGCGACATGCGCGCGCGCACCGACTTCCTCGACCCCAACGCGCCCTGCCCGACCTGCGTGCGGGTGGGCGCGCTGGCACGCGTGGTCGACGGTGTGGACGCGGTGCGCCGGGCCGTGCGCGAAGAGCTGCAGATGGGCGCGGACCAGATCAAGATCATGGCCTCCGGCGGCGTGGCGTCGCCCACCGATCCGGTCGGTGCCTTCGGCTACAGCGAGGACGAGATCCGCGCCATCGTCGAAGAAGCCCGGGCGCGCGGCACCTACGTGATGGCCCACGCCTACACCGCCGAAGCCATCGCGCGGGCCGTGCGCTGCGGCGTGCGCACCATCGAGCACGGCAACCTGGTGGACGCGCCCACGGCCGCGCTGATGGCACAGCTGGGCGCCTACGTGGTGCCCACGCTGGTCACCTACGACGCGCTGGCCAACGAGGGCGAGAGCTTCGGCCTGCCCAAGGACAGCGTGGCCAAGGTGGCCGACGTGCGCGAGGCCGGCCTGCGCTCGTTGGAAATCTACAAGGCGGCGGGCGTGAAGATGGGCTTCGGCTCCGACCTGCTGGGCGAATCGCAGCGGCTGCAGAGCGACGAGTTCCGCCTGCGCGCCGAGGTGCTGTCGCCGGCCGAGGCCATCGCCAGCGCCACCACCATCGGGGCCGAGGTGCTGGGCATGCCCGACCGCCTGGGGCGCCTGGTGCCCGGCGCGCTGGCCGACATCCTGGTGGTCGACGGCAATCCGCTGCGCGACGTCGCCTGCCTGCTGGGACAGGGCGAACGCATTCCGCTGGTGATGAAGGAAGGGGTGATCCAGTTCGACGAACTGGCGTGATGCATCGGCCCCCGCATTTCCCACGATGACGCTGAGAGGTGCCTCAAGTAGGCTGGCCGCGAAAGGAACGCGCATGGCCTCCCACTACCTGAGCTACGACACCGAAGACACCGTCTGCACGATCACGCTGAACCGCCCGGACAAGCGCAACGCGGTGCACGGCCCCATGGCCGCCGAGCTGCGCGAGGCCTTCGAGCGCTTCGAGGCCGACGACGCACTGCGCGTGGCGGTGCTCACCGGCGCAGGCGGCCACTTCTGCGCCGGCGCCGACCTGGCCGCGGTGGGCGACCCCGCGCAACGCAACGCGCTCGACCCCGAAGGCGGCGGCAGCGGGCCGATGGGGCCGACGCGCATGGCGCTGTCCAAGCCGCTGATTGCGGCCATCAACGGCTATGCGGTGGCCGGCGGGCTCGAGCTCGCCCTGCTCGCCGACCTGCGCGTGGCCGACGACGACGCGGTGCTGGGCGTGTTCTGCCGCCGCTGGGGCGTGCCGCTGATCGACGGCGGCACGGTGCGGCTGCCGCGCATCGTGGGCATGGCGCGCGCGCTCGACATGATCCTCACGGGCCGCCCGGTCGGCGCGGCCGAAGCGCTGGCGATGGGCCTGGTCAACCGCACCACGCCGAGCGGTGGTGCACTGGCCGCCGCGCAGCAACTGGCGCGCGAGATCGCGGCGTTTCCGCAGCAATGCATGCGGGCCGATCGCGCGTCGGCCTATGCGCAGTGGGACATGCCGCTGGCCGAGGCCCTGCGCAGCGAAGGTGCGCACGGCGTGCCGATCGTCTTTGCCGAAGGCGAACGCGGTGCCGCGCGCTTTGCGGGCGGCGCCGGGCGCCACGGCGATTTCGGCGATTCCGGCGTCAATCGCTGACACGCCGGCGCAGCGCGGTGCGCAGCGCCTTCGCAAAGCGCGGGTCGGCCATGGCCCCCACGTTGAAGCGCGACCAGCGCGACACCTGCGTGGAGTCGACGCTGAAGATGCGGCCCGGCGCCATCACGATCTTGCGCGGCAGCAGTTCCTTGGCGAAGGCCAGCGAATCGGCCACGCCGGGCAGCGCGGCCCACACGTAGAGCGAGTGCGGCGTGCGCGCGAACACCTCCGCATCGACCGACTCGAACAGCTTGATCGCGTTGCGCGTGGCCTCGCCCAGGCGCGTCTGCAGGCGGTTCAGGTGCCGCTGGTAGTGGCCCTCGCTCAGGATGACGTCGACCGTGCGTTCGCAATACTCCGAGCTGCTCACGTGGATCAGCGCCTTCAGGTCCGCGAGGTCGCTCGCCAGGTCGGCGCCGCAGGCGATGAAGCCCACGCGCAAGGCGGCCGAGAACGACTTGGAAAAACTGCCGATGTAGATGGTGCGCTCCAGCTGGTCGAGCGCGGACAGGCGCGGCAATGACGTGGGCTTGAAGTCGGCCAGCGGATCGTTTTCCACGATCAGCAGGTCGTGCTTCTGCGCCAGCTGCAGCACGCGGAAGGCCTTGGCCGGCGACATGTCGGAGCCCGTGGGGTTGTGCGCGATCGACTGCGTGAAGAACAGGCGCGGGCGTTCCGCAATGAGCAGCCGCTCCAGCGCCTCCAGGTCGGGCCCGTCGGCCAGGCGCGGCACGGCCAGCATCTGCGCGCCCGCGAGCTTG
Source organism: Variovorax sp. 10N412 (assembly GCF_056394985.1). Lineage (NCBI taxonomy): Bacteria > Pseudomonadati > Pseudomonadota > Betaproteobacteria > Burkholderiales > Comamonadaceae > Variovorax > Variovorax sp. 10N412. The sequence continues at coordinate 457,492 of NZ_JBFTIO010000003.1, read as the reverse complement.
AGCTTGCCGAACAGCGGGTAGTAGCCCGGGTCGTCCACCAGCACCTTGCCGCCGGGCGGCACGAAGTAGCGGATGACGATGTCCATCGCCTCGTTGGCGCCGTGCGTGAGCACGATCTGCCGGGGCTCCGCCCCGATGCCGAAGTCCGCCAGCTTGCGCACCAGGTGGTCGCGCAGCGGCGCATAGCCGAAGCGGCTGCCGTAGCGGAACAGCGCGCCGAGCCCCGTGCGGACCACCTTGGGGTGGTACTTGTCCAGCCGCACGTCGGCCAGCCATTCGACCGGCGGAAAGCCGTCGCCCACGGCCACGGCGTCGGGCTGCGTCTTGAGCTGCTCGCGCATGAGCCACACGATGTCCATGGCGCGGCCCAGGCTGCCGGCGTCTTCCTCCACCGGCTTGGCGGTCTGCCGCGCGAGCACGAAGTAGCCGGAGCCGCGCCGCGGCTCGACCAGCCCGCGCGACACCAGCAGCTCGAAGGCGGCGACCACGGTGTTCTTCGCATAGCCGTGCAGCTGCGCCAGCTCGCGCAGCGACGGGAGCTTGTCGCCGGCCTTGTAGGCGCCGCTCGCGATCTGGCGTTCGAGGGCGTCGGCGAGCGAATCTGCGATGGTCGTCATGGGTTTCGACTGTGACACAGCGGGCCCGCACGGCGAGCCACTGTCCGCACTGTCCCGCCAAACTGTGCCTTCCGCCAGCGGTACAGCCGGCCTAAATTGCCGTCTCCCGAACTCACCTCCTGAAGAGACACGCAACGATGGTCGCCGACTCCCGCATTCCCAACTTCCGCGCACTCACCCCCGCGCAGCGCTTCGAACACATCGCGCGCGCCGCATCGCTGACCGACGAGGAGGTGGCGCTGCTGGCCGCGCCCGGCGCGCTGGGCGTGGCGCGCGCCAACGGCATGGTCGAGAACGTGATCGGCACCTTCGAGCTGCCGCTGGGCGTGGCCGGCAACTTCCTGGTGAACGGGCGCGAGTACCTGGTGCCGATGGCGGTGGAAGAGCCCTCGGTGGTGGCGGCCGCCTCGTTCATGGCCAAGCTGGCGCGCGAAGGCGGCGGCTTCGAGACCTCGAGCACCGGGCCGCTGATGCGCGCGCAGGTGCAGGTGATCGGCCTGGGCGATCCGTACGGCGCGCGGCTTGCGCTGCTGCGCGCGCGCGAAGAGATCCTGGCCGTGGCGAACAGCCGCGACAAGGTGCTGATCGGCCTGGGCGGCGGCTGCCGCGACATCGAGGTGCATGTGTTCGACAGCACGCCGCGCGGCCCGATGGTGGTGATGCACCTGATCGTGGACGTGCGCGACGCGATGGGCGCGAACACCGTCAACACCATGGCCGAGGCGGTGTCTCCCCTGGTCGAGAAGCTCACGGGCGGCACGGTGCGCCTGCGCATCCTGTCGAACCTGGCGGACCTGAGGCTGGCGCGCGCCCGCGTGCGGCTGGCGCCCGAGGCGCTCGAGACCAAGGAGCGCAGCGGAGCGGAAGTGGTGGAAGGCGTGCTCGATGCGTACACCTTCGCGGCGGTCGACCCCTACCGCGCGGCCACGCACAACAAGGGCATCATGAACGGCGTCGACCCGGTGATCGTCGCCACGGGCAACGACTGGCGCGCGGTGGAAGCCGGCGCGCATGCCTACGCCTGCCGCACCGGCCGCTACACCTCGCTCACCACCTGGGAGAAGGACCGCACGGGCGCGCTGGTCGGCACCATCGAGATGCCGATGCCGGTGGGCCTGGTGGGCGGTGCCACCAAGACGCACCCGCTCGCGCGGCTGGCGCTGAAGATCCTCGGCGTGGCGTCGGCGCAGGAGCTGGGCGAAGTGGCGGTCGCCGTCGGCCTGGCGCAGAACCTGGGCGCCTTGCGCGCGCTCGCCACCGAAGGCATCCAGCGCGGCCACATGGCGCTGCACGCACGCAACATCGCGCTGGTGGCGGGCGCCACGGGCGACGAGATCGACAGCATCGCCAGGCAGATGGCCGCGGAGCACGACGTGCGCACCGACCGCGCGGTGGCGCTGCTCGACGCGCTGCGCAAGAAATAAGCAACGGCGGGAGCGTCCCGCACCACGGACCGCGGCCGATACCGCGGCGGCCGCGCAGGCGCGCCGTCACACAACCAAAGACGGAGACACACGAACATGAACGCAGACAGTGCAACGCCCGCCCGCTGGCGGCTGGTGGAGATATGGGGCGACACCGCCGACCTGGGCCACCTCGCGTGGGCCATCGTCATCGGCGTCGCGGTGAGCCTCACGGGGTACCTCGTGGCCAGCCGCGTGCTCGCAAGCCTGGTGAGCACGCCCGAACTGGCGCGCGCCTACGCCATGCTGGCGGGGCTCGGCGGCTGCGTGGTGTCGGGCGTGATCTGCGCGAAGCTCTTCACGCCCAAGCGCGAGGTGGTGGAAGGCGCCGCGGCCGATCCGCGCTGGCGCGAGGACGTGCTGGCCGAACTGGCCGGCGAACACGGCGACCTGGGCTCGGTGGACGACCTGCCGCCCTCGGTGGTGCGCGAGATGAAGGAGCTCGAGATCTACGAGCTGTTCGCGTCGTACAAGCCCCGCGCCAAGGGTGTCGAAGGAGCCGCAACGTGATCGACGCCGCACTGCTCAACCAGATCCTCGTGGCCACCGGCATGGGGCTCGTCGGCGCCGTGGTGTTCGCCGCCATCGGCCTCGTGTCCGGCACCGACGAGACCACCACGCTCGCACCGCTCACGCTGCTGGTGGTGCTGCTCGGCGTACCGCCCGAGGGCGTGTTCACCTTCTTCCTGGCGGCGGCCGTCGCCAAGCACATGACGCATGCGGTGCCCACCGCGCTGCTGGGCATTCCAGGCGACACCATGGCCACGCCGCTGCTGCAGGACGCCAACGTGCTGCGCAACCTGGGCGTGCCGCACATCGCGCTGCGCAAGATGGTGTCGGGCGCGATCATCGCGGCCTTCCTCGCGGTGCCGCTGGCCGTGCTGTTCGCGGTGCTGCTGGCGCCCTACGGCGCGGCCATCACCAGGGCGGCGCCCTGGATCTTCGTGGTGGCGGCCGTGGCCATTGCCTGGTTCTCCAGCGGGCGCTGGGCCTCCGTGGCCACGCTGGTGCCGTTCGTGATGGTGATCGTGGCGCTGCAGGCGCTCACCGGCAAGTACGGGGTGAAGCTCAGCATCAGCTACTTCCTGGGCATTGCCATCGGGCCGCTGGTGGCCGACCTGTTCTCGGTGATCTCGCCGGCCGCGCGTGCGCGCATGAAGCGCGACACGGTGCGCACCTTCTCGCTGGCGCCCGACGTCAAGGGCTGGTCGGGCTACTTTCCCAACCCGTTCAAGGTGCTCGACCGCACGCAGGTAAAGTGGACCTTTGCCACGGCGGCCGTCTCCAGTGCGACCTTCGTCTTCAGCCCGGTCGCGATGACGGTGGTGCTGGGCGAACTGGTGGGCTCGCGCATCAAGCATGCGTACCACCGGCTCACCACCACGCTGGCCGCGCGCAACGGCGTGACCGAGGCGACCTACATCGCCGAGGCGCTGATTCCGCTGATCGCCATCGGCCTGCCGCTGAGCCCGGTGGCGGCCGGCCCGGCCGCGCCGCTGTTCAATGCGCCGCCGGTCTACACCATCGACGCGGCCACGGGCCAGACGCACAACCTGCACAACCTGCTCAGCCACTGGGAGTTCCTGGGCTACGGCATGCTGGCGGTGGTGCTCGCGGCGCTGGTGGCCTACCCGTTCACCATGAACTTCGCGCGCCGCGCGGCGCTGTTCGTGTCGCGCAAGGTGAGCCACGAGGCGATCATCGCGACCTTCGTCGGGCTGATCGTGGTCATCAGCGTGTGGGAGGGGCAGCTGCTCGGGCTGCTGGTGATCCTGACGATGGGGCTGCTGGGCGGCTTGCTGTCGCGCGCCATCGGGTTCAACACCGGCGTGCAGTTCATGGGCTACTACACGGCGGTGCTGACGGTGCCGGCCGTGATCAAGGCGTTCGGCTAGGGCCTGGCGGAACGGGGCGCGGGCTTCGCCGCGGGCCTGGACGCCGGCTTCTTGTCCCCGCCGAACATCTTCTCCACCTGCTGCCCCACCCGGGCCCCGATGGCCGTGCCCACGCCCGGCAGCACCGCGCTGCCGATGGCCGCGCCGGTGAGCGCGGCGCCGGTCAGCGACAGCTCGGGGTCGCTCATGGTGCCGCCGATCTTCAGCGGCACGCCGACCACGCCGTCGACCAGGTCGACCGCGATCTCGCCGTCGAGCTTGCGGTTGAACATCTTGAGGTTGCCGCTGGCCGTGAGCACGCCCGAGCGGGCCTTCAGGTTGGTGTACTGCATCACCACGCCGTCTTCGGTGCCCTGGGTGTCGAGCGTGCCGGTGAGCTGGTCGAGCGGGGTGCGCCCGCCCCGGCTGATGCCGGCGGTGCTCACGGCCTTGACCACGTCCAGCTTGGTGAGGGTGGCGGGCTGCACCGTGAAGGTGGTGCGGGTGTGCAGGCTGCGCGCCAGCGCGCCCAGGTCCTGCGCCGTGTCTGCCTCGGCCGTCAGCGTGGTCTTGCCGGAAACCTTGCCGGCCAGCGAGGTGCGGCGGTCGAAGGCCTGCACCAGGCTTTCGATGTCGATCTGGCGCGGCTCCAGTTCGGCCGACACGCGCAACTTGCCGCTGGGCAGCGTCTCCAGCCAGGTCACGCCGTTCCACGTGCCGCCGCCTGCGTCGATGCGGGTGCGCCAGCGGTCCTGGCCGGACTCGCGGTCCAGCCGCAGGCGCACGGGCGGCGTCAGGCCCGCGCGCTCGAGGCGGGCCTCGCGCGGGCGCCACTGCGCATCGAAGCTGACCTCGCCGTCGTAGGCCAGCGCGATGTCGCGCCGGTCGATCCAGACCACGTCGCGCCAGCGCACCTGCTCCACCGGAACAGCGGCCAGCGTCCAGGGCGCGGGCAGCGCGATGGCGCCGGCGCCCTCCTGCGGCTTGGGGCCCTTGCCGCGAAATGCCCGCACCGAGGCACGCGGCAGCACCAGGCTCTCGACCTCGATCTCGTCCAGCGCAACGACGCGGTGCAGCAGCGGCGCCAGCTGCACCTGCACGCTGGCGCGCTTCAGGGTGATGGGGCGGGGCTGGTCGGTGGCCACGTCGGTCAGCACCAGCATGGGCGTGGGCAGCAGCGCCCAGTGGGCCGCGCCGACCTTGAGCGCCACGCCGAAGCGCTTTTCGAAGCCCGAGGAAATCATTGCGGCCACCTCGTCGTCGGTGGGCAGCCTGGCGCGCACCACCAGCACCAGCGTGCCTGCCCCCAGCACCAGAACGGCGGCAATGCCGAGGAGCCAACGACGGACGGGGTGCTTCATCGGGCCAAGGTAACACGCAAAGGCGACTGCCCTTGTCAGCCGCCGTCGCTATAGTTTTGCCACTCCCACAGGCAGCAAGCACGAAAGAACCGAATGCGTATCTGGAAAAAAGAAATCTCCGTCGAGGCGCTGACCCGCAACCACGTCGGCACCGCCGTCTCCACGCTGGGCATGGAATTCCTGGAGGTGGGCGACGACTTCATCCGCGCCCGCTGCCCGGTCGACGAGCGCACCCGCCAGCCCTACGGCATCCTGCACGGCGGCGTGTCGGTGGTGCTGGCCGAGACGCTAGGCTCCTGCGGCGCGCACTACTCGGCCCCCGAGGGCGACCGCGCCGTGGGCCTGGACATCAACGCCAACCACATCCGCTCGGTGACCAGCGGCTGGGTCATCGGCACCGCGCGGCCGGTGCACCGCGGGCGCAGCACGCAGGTCTGGCAGATCGACCTGACGAACGAGGCAGGCGAGCTGACCTGCGTGTCGCGCATCACGATGGCGGTGCTGCAGCCGCGCTGAGCGGGCGTCGGCACGCGCCGGCCTGCCAGGGCCGGCACGCCGCTTTCTCCGATGTGCAGGGTGCGTGCCGGATGTTCAGCCCCCGTTTCCTCGCCCACAATCACGCCCCGGGCAAGCCAGGGCGTCCTGGCCACCGGGCACACACAACCAACAAGAGGAGATAAGCAATGTTCAACTGGACAGAACGACCCGCGTCCGCGCTGGCCAACGGCGCGGTCATCGGGCCCGACGAGCGGCTGCCCTGGCTGCAGACCGGCGCCATGGGCGTGCAGCACGTCATCGCCATGTTCGGCGCCACGGTGCTGGCGCCGATCCTGATGGGCTTCAGCCCCAACATCGCCATCCTGATGAGCGGCATCGGCACGCTCATCTTCTACTTCGTGACCGGCGGCAAGGTGCCCAGCTACCTGGGCTCGAGCTTCGCCTTCATCGGCGTGGTGATCGCGGCCAGCGGCTACGCGGGCAAGGGGCCCAACGCCAACATCGCGGTGGCGCTGGGGGGCATCGTGGCCTGCGGGGTGGTCTACATCCTGATCGGCGCGCTGGTGCAGGCCATCGGCACCGGCTGGATCGAGCGCTTCATGCCGCCCGTGGTCACGGGCGCGGTGGTGGCCGTGATCGGGCTCAACCTGGCGAGCGTGCCGATCAAGAACATGGCGGCCAGCAACTTCGATTCGTGGATGCAGGCCGTGACCTTCCTGTGCGTGGGCCTGGTGGCGGTGTTCGCGCGCGGCATGCTGCAGCGCCTGCTGATCCTGATCGGGCTGATTCTGGCCACGGTGGTCTACGCGGTGCTGACCAACGGCCTGGGGCTGGGCAAGCCGGTGGACCTGAGCGGCATCGCCAACGCGGCCTGGTTCGGCCTGCCGACCTTCACCGCGCCGGTGTTCACGGCCAACGCCATGCTGCTGATCGCCCCGGTGGCGATCATCCTGGTGGCGGAAAACCTGGGCCACCTGAAGGCAGTGACGGCCATGACCGGGCGCAACCTGGACGCCTACATGGGCCGCGCCTTCATCGGCGACGGCATCGCCACGGTGGTGAGCGGCGCCGCCGGCGGCACGGGCGTGACCACCTACGCCGAGAACATCGGCGTGATGGCGGCCACGCGCATCTACTCGACGGCGGTGTTCGTGGTGGCGGCCGTGATTGCGCTGGTGCTGGGCTTCAGCCCCAAGTTCGGCGCGCTGATCCAGGCCATTCCGCTGCCGGTGATGGGCGGCGTGAGCATCGTGGTGTTCGGCCTGATCGCCATTGCGGGCGCCAAGATCTGGGTCGACAACAAGGTGGACTTCTCGCAGAACAAGAACCTGATCGTGGCGGCCATCACGCTGATCATCGGCACGGGCGATTTCACGCTGAAGTTCGGCGACTTCGCGCTCGGCGGCATCGGTACCGCCACCTTCGGCGCGATCATTCTCTACGCCCTGCTGGGGCGCTCGAAGAACTGACGCGGCCCACCCCCGGAAAAGTGCAACCTCATGAAAGAAGTGTTGTCCGGGGTGCTCCAGGCGGGGACGGGTCGCCGGGGTTTGGCCCGCGCCCGTTAGACTCCAACGCTTTTCGCACCGACGTTTTCCAATGGCCGATGTCTCCGCCGCGCGCACCAAGGCGGTTTTCGAATTCAAGAGCGCCACGCTGCCGCTGATCGCAGTGATCCTGAAGACGTCCGACCTGGACGTGCTGGCCGAGGCGCTCGACGCACAGCTGGCGGATTCGCCCGATTTCTTCGAGCAGGAGCCGGTGGTCATCGATCTTTCCCTGCTGCAGGACGCACAGGGCGAGGGCCAGGCCGCCGCCGACATCGACTTTGCCGCGCTGCGCAGCCTGCTGGCGCGCCACCAGACCCAGCCCATCGCGGTGCGCGGCGGCAACGCCGGGCAGAACGCCGCGGCACGCGCCGCCGGCCTCTCGGTGGCGGCCATGCCCGCGGCCCCGGCGCCGCGTGCCCCTGCGCCGCCGGCCGAAGCCCCGGTGTCGGAAGCCCCGCAGATCGTGCGCGAGGTGCCGGTGCCGGCCAATGGCACGCTGCTGATCGACAAGCCGCTGCGCTCGGGCCAGCAGATCTACGCCCGCGGCGGCGACGTGGTGGTGACGGCCGTGGTGAGCTTCGGCGCCGAGGTCATCGCCGACGGCAACGTGCACGTGTACGCCCCGTTGCGCGGCAAGGCCATTGCCGGCGCGCGCGGCAACACCGAGGTGCGGATCTTCTCGACCTGCATGGAAGCGCAGCTGGTGGCCATCGCCGGCATCTACCGGACCAACGAAGTGCCGCTGCCCGACAACGTGCTGGGAAAATCGGCCCAGGTGCGCCTGGACGGAAAAAAACTAGCGATCGACCCGATTCCCTGAGCCCCCTCACGGACCGCGGCGACCCTGACAACCAACAACTGAATCGAAACAAGAAGGAATGGCCATGGCCAAAATTGTGGTGGTGACTTCGGGCAAGGGCGGCGTCGGCAAGACGACCACGAGCGCCAGCTTCGCCTCGGGCCTGGCGCTCGCGGGCAAGAAGACGGCCGTGATCGACTTCGACGTGGGCCTGCGCAACCTGGACCTGATCATGGGCTGCGAACGCCGCGTGGTGTACGACCTGATCAACGTCATCCAGGGCGAAGCCAACCTGAGCCAGGCGCTCATCAAGGACAAGCAGTGCGACAACCTGTTCGTGCTGGCCGCCTCGCAGACGCGCGACAAGGAAGCGCTGACGCAAGAGGGCGTGGAGAAGATCCTCGCCGACCTGGCCGCGATGGACTTCGAATACATCATCTGCGACTCGCCCGCCGGCATCGAAACCGGCGCCATGATGGCGATGTACTTCGCCGACGAAGCGCTGGTGGTGACCAACCCCGAGGTGTCCTCGGTGCGCGACTCGGACCGCATCCTGGGCATGCTCAGCAGCAAGACCAAGCGCGCCAAGGACGGCGGCGACCCCATCAAGGAGCACCTGCTCATCACCCGCTACAACCCGAACCGGGTGGCGGGCGGCCAGATGCTGTCGCTGGAAGACATCCAGGACATCCTGCGCATCAAGCTGATCGGCGTGATCCCCGAGTCGGAGAGCGTGCTGCACGCCTCCAACCAGGGCGTGCCGGCCATCCACGACAAGGAAACCGACGTGGCCCAGGCCTACACCGACGTGGTGGCGCGCTTTTTGGGCGAAGACAGGCCGATGCGCTTCGTCGACGCCGAGAAGCCGGGCTTCTTCAAGCGGATTTTCGGAGGCAAGTAGGCCATGTCCTTTCTCTCGTTCCTGCTGGGCGAAAAGAAGAAGACTGCGAGCGTCGCGAAGGAGCGGCTGCAGATCATCCTCGCGCACGAGCGGTCCAGCCTCAGCGGCAAGAAGCGGCCCGACTATCTGCCCGAACTCCAGCGCGAGCTGGTGGCGGTGATTTCCAAGTACGTGTCGATCAACCCCGACGACATCAAGGTGCACCTGGAGACCCAGGACAACCTCGAGGTGCTCGACATCAAGATCGAGCTGCCCGACCCCACGCCTACGCCGGCCGGGGCGCGCTGAGCGCGAAGAGGCGAAAGCGCACGGACGGGTCTTTCACGACCCGTTCTGCCAGTGCGCGTTCCCACGCAAGGTAGCCGGCCCAGGCCGCATCGCGGCGCGGGCCGAACACGCGCATCACCGAGCCCCAGTCGTCGTCGAAGGGGGTCAGCAGCTGGGCCGGCTCGAACGCCGCCTCCAGCGGCCTTCCCGAAGCCTTCCAGCCCTGTGTTCCGCCCTGGAGCCAGGTGAACACCGCCCCTGAACCCTGCCAGCGCCGGTGCGCATCGCGCGCCACGCGGGCGGCCACCGTGCCGTCCGGCGAGGTGAAGACGACGGTGCGGCCGGCCGCGGCATGCGGGGCGAGCGGCGTCAGCGAGGCCGGCAGCAGGTAGAGCGCACCGGGCAGGTGGCCGCGCTCGTAGTCCAGGCTGGGGCCGACGTCGATCACCGTGGCCGCGCCGTCCTCTTGCAGCACGGCCAGGGCCTCGGGCGCAAGCGGCGGCGGGGCGGCGTCGATGGCCGCCGAGGGGTCGGGCGGGGCCTGCCGCGGCGTGAACTCGCCGTCGTACACGTACACCTCGGCCTGGCCGAGCTGCGTGAGCCAGAAGGCCGTGACGGCCGCGCGCAGCCGGTGCGCCGGGTCGTCGAGCAGCACGATGCGCGCGCCGCGCGTGCCCACGAGGTTCTCGAAATGCATCAGCAGCTGGCCGCCGGGCACCTGCCGCAGGCCGGTGTGCGCGAACGCAGGGTCGGCTTCCGGCCGCACGTCGAAGACGTAGAGGGTGCGCGCACCGTCGTCGCGCCACTGGGCCAGCTGCGCGGCATCGGCCACGGGCAAGGCGAAGCTGCGCAGCAGGTCGTCGGCGATGCCGCGCAGCAGCGCCGGGGATTCGGGCGGCAGTTCGTCCTCGGGCGCCGCGTTCTGCACCGTGGGCGCGCCGTGCAGGCCCCAGTCCATGACGCCGTCCTCGACGAACACGGCGTCGCTCGCGCGGCCGAGCAGCCGCAGCGTGGTCGCGCCGACGATGCCGCGCGTGCGGCTGAAGCAGTTGATGGCCCACAGGTGATCGGGCTGGTGGTCGGCCCCGCCCGGCGCGAAGCGGCGCAGCGCCAGCTCGGTGCCCGGGTGGTTGCGCGCGCCGGGCAGCGAGAGAAATTCGAACTCCGCGCGCGGCCGCGCATCGACCAGCGTGGTCGGCCGGCCTTCGCGCAGGCGCGCGCGCAGGGCCTCCACGGGCAGGCCGGGCGTGCCGTAGTGCAGCCGCACCCGGTCGCCGAAGGCCTTGACCAGCGTGCCGTAGCCGTCGATGGCGGGCAGGCCCTCGGCCAGCCAGCGCTGCAGGCCGCCCGCGAGCGTGCGCACGTCGCTGTAGCCCAGCCGGGCGAGCACGGCAGCGGCTTCCTGCGCCACGCCATCGGGCGTGCCGCGGTCGTCGAGCAGCACCACCGGCGTGGAACGGCGCGGCACCAGCGCGCCCACCTGCAGCTCGAGCCCGCTGAAGGGCGCGTTGCGCGCGAGGTTGAGGTGGCGCTGCACGAACCAGCGCGTCTCGCGCACGTCGAGCAATGCGATTTCCGCCGCGGGCTCGGCCAGCAGCAGTGCCCACAGCTCGGCGGGCGCAATGGCGTTTCGGGGTGTGGGGCTCATGCGCTCATTCTCGGGTTCGCGTCTCCTTGCGCTGTGCCGCCGCTCAGTTGGGCTGGATGCCGGCCTGCTTCACCACCGCGGTCCACTTGACCGTCTCGCTGCGGATGAAGCGGCCGAATTCCTCGGGCGAGCTGCCCACGGTGAAGGCGCCGATGTCGTCGTAGCGCTTGCGGAAGTCCGCGCTCTGCACGATGTCGCGCAGTTCGCGCGACAGGCGCTGCACCAGCGGCGCGGGCGTGCCGCTGCGCACGACCACGCCGTACCAGGACGTGACCTCGAAGTCGGGCAGGCCGGCCTCGGCGGTGGTGGGCACGCCGGGCAGCCACGGTGCGCGCGTCTTGTAGGCCACGGCCAGCGGCTTGAGCGTGCCGGCCTTCACGAAGGGAATGGCGGTGACCACCTCGTTGAAGATGAACTGCGTCTGGCCCGCGAGCAGGTCGTTGATGGCGGGCGCGCTGCCCTGGTACGGAATGGCGGTGAAGTCGGCGCCGGTCTGCGTCTTGAGCAACTCGCCCGCGAGGTGCGAGTACGCGCCCACGCTGATGCCGTAGTTGACCTTGCCGGGGTTCTTCTTCGAGTAGTCGATCAGCTCGCGCGGCGTGTTCACCGGCAGCCTGGGGTTGACCAGCAGCACCTGCGGCGTCTGCACCAGCAGCGACACGGGCGTGAAGTCGCGCGCGAGGTCGTAGCTCAGCTGCTTGAAGAGCGCCGGCTGCACCGTGAGGTTGGAGGCGGGCGCGAGCAGCAGCGTGTAGCCGTCGGCCGGCTGGCGCGCCACGTGGTCGAAGCCGATGTTGCCGGCCGCGCCGCTGCGGTTCTCGACCACCACGGGCTGCCTGAGGCGCTGCGCCAGCTGCTCGGCGACCTCGCGGGCGATCTTGTCGGCGATGCCGCCGGCGGGATACGGCACGACCACGCGCAGGGTCCTGCTCGGGTAGTCGTCCACCGTGGCGGCGTGGATCTGCGCATCGGTGGCCAGTGCGGCGAGCAACGCCAGGGCCAGGCGGAGAAGGAAGTTTTTCATGGAAGAGGGATCACAGCGGAGCCGGCGAGCGTAGGCCGCACCCCGCGGCGCGACGAACGAAGTTTCACGTCCATGCTTATGCGAAATGCGCGCATGCAAGCGGTCGCTTGCTACCTAGCATGCAGTCCTTCACCATGACATCGACTGCCACACCCCTCACGGAAAAGCCGTCCGCGCGCCGCCACTGGTGGTGGCACTACGAAGTGCCCACCCTGCTGCTGGCCGGCGCGCTCTACGCCGCATGGGCCGCGCTGCTGTGGTGGCACGCGGCGCTGCCGGGCTGGGCGTTGTTCGTGCTCGGCGGCTTTCTCGCGCAGCTGCATTTCTCGCTGCAGCACGAGAGCATCCATGCAATGCGGCACCTGCCGAAGTCGCTGCGCCATGCGGTGGTGTGGCCGCCGCTCAACCTGTGGCTGCCGTACCCGTTCTACAACCGCGGCCACAGTTCACACCACGTCAACTTCCACCTGACGCACCCGGAGCGCGACAACGAAAGCGCCTACCACTCCGCGCCCGCCTGGGCCGGCTACGGGCCGGTGTGGCGGTGGATCTACATGGCCAACCAGACGATCGCCTTCCGCGTGGTGCTGGGGCCGTTCCTGCGGCTGTGGAAGCTGGTGCGCTTCGAAGCCGGCCAGGTGCTCTCGGGCAACTTCTCGCGCCTGCCGACATGGGGCTGGCATGCGCTGAGCGTGGCGCCGGTGCTGTACTACGTGACGGCCGTCTGCGGCATGGGCCTGGGCGAGTACCTGCTGTACGTCGTGTACCCCGGGATGATGCTGGGCTCGCTGCGCACCTTCACCGAGCACCGCTGGGCCGACACGCCGCACGAGCGCGTGGCCATCGTCGAGTCGAACGTCGTGTTCGGGCTGCTGTACCTGTTCAACAACCTGCACCACGTGCACCACCGCGCGCCGACCATGCCCTGGTACGAGATTCCGGTGTACTTCCGCAGGCACCGCGCGGCGGTGCTGGCGGCGAACGGCAATTTCTACTACCGGGGGTACGGCGAGATCGTGCGGCGGCACCTTTTCCGGCCGGTGTTCACCCCGGTTCATCCGACGTGGTAGCGGGCAGCGCCCGCAGGCGCTGCGCCCATTCGGCCGCCTTGCGCGCGTCGAACAGCGGGCTCTCGCGGTCGCCGTAGAGCACCTGCGCCAGGTCTTCGACACAGGCGCGCTGGCTTTCCAGGTTCTGCTCGCAGTCGTCGAGCGCGGCGCCGGCCAGCAGCCAGCGTTCGGCCTCGACGGCGTCCGGCGGCGCGCCATGCCCGTGAAGGCGCAGCATGCCCAGCTCGTAGCAACCCCAGCCCTGCAGGCGGCTGTCGTCGTCTTCGGCCAGCTTCTGGAACGCGTAGGCCGCCTCGGCGTAGAACACCTTCGCCTGCGCCGCATCGACGGCACCGTCGCCATCCTTCCCGCCCGCTGCCGCGGCCTGCCTGCACAGCGTGACGCCGAGCTGCAGCGTGCCGTCGTGGTCGCCGGCTTCGTCGCTGCGGCGGAAGTAGCCCGCGGCGCGCGCCAGGTCGGGCGCTACCTGCTCGCCGGCCCGCAACGCCAGCCCCAGGTTGAACAGCGCCATGGGGTTGTCGCGTTCGGCGGCCGCCTCGTAGTGCCGCACGCCGGCCTCGGGGTCGCGTTCGCCGCCCTGCCCTTCGAAGAGCATGTAGCCCAGCTGGGCCCGGGTTTCCGCGTCGTCGGCGCCGCCGTGCGCAACGGCGTGGACGAGCCATGCGCGCGCGCCGGCCAGGTCGGCGCCCGTGCCCGCCGCGTCCGTGCGCAGCATCGGCGCGAGCTCGCGCATGGCTTCGGGCAAGCCGCCCGGTGACGCGCTGGCAGGCGCATCGCCGGGCGCACGCACGCCGGCGGCGCGCGCCATCCATTGCAGGGCCTGCGCTGCGTCGGCCGGAACGCCCTCGCCGTCGCGCAGATGACAGGCCAGCTCGTAGGCCGCCCGCAGGTCGCCCGCCGCATGGCGCGCGGCCATGTGCGCGGCGTGGTCCTGCTCGCGGCCGTCGGCATGCAGCCAGACGTACACGTCGCGGTCGTTGCGCGCGGCCTTCACCGGCTCGCCGGCGCTCCAGCGCTTGCGCAGTTCGGAGCGGACCAGCACGGCGTACCAACCCTCGCTGACGGAGACCGGCGACGCGATCCAGGGGTAGGCCTGCGGATGCAGCGTGGAACCGTCGGCGCGCAGCACGCCCACGGCCAGCTGTCCCTTGGCGGTCTTGTCGCTCTTCTCGGCGCGCGGCAGCGGGTCGGCCACCAGCCAGCCGATGTCCTGCGTGCCCCAGGTCAGCGGCTGCACCGTGCGGTGCCTGCAGGGCACCAGCTCGCGGCCGGCGCCGATGTCGTAGATGCCGCGCAGCCACGGCGCGTTCTTCGCCGTGCGGCCGCCCTTGGACGCCACGCGCACCAGGTCGCGCTGCACCATCGCGTGGGCGCGCTCCTCGCCGGTCAGCGGCTCCAGCGATTCGAACAGGCCGTAGTCGAAGGGCACCAGCACCTGGCCCTGCGCGTCGATCAGCCCGCACCGGCCGGCTTCGCGCTGCACGGCGAAGCGCTTCGGCCGGGCCACGGGCGCATGGCCCGGCGCCGCGTCGGCGGCCTGCAGCATCTCGACGGGATATTCCTCGAGCAGCTCCAGCACCTCGTACACCGGCTCGACCGCCACGCGGCCCTGCGCATCGATGAGCCCGGTCTTGCCGCCGCGCGTGGCCTCGAAGGCGTCCCAGTCGTGGTGCCACTCGAGGGTGTCGAAACCCGGCGGCACGGCCCATGCGCCGTCGGTGCGCACCAGGCCCCAGCCGGCGTCAGTGTGCGCGGGTGCGAGGCCGCAGGGCGCGAAGTCTTCGGCCTCGTCGAATTGCGGCGCGACGGCCCACCGGCCCTGTGCATCGACATAGCCCTGGCGCTCGCCCACGCGGGCGCGCGCCATGCCGCCGGCAAAGCTCCAGATCTCGTCGACCGAGGGCGCCATGAGCCAGCTGCCGTCCGGGCGCAGCAGGCCGATGTGGTCGCCCACCAGCACGGTGGCGATGTCGTCCTCGAAGTCCCACGCCTCGCCGAGCTGCGGTTCGAGCAGCACGCGCGGCGCATCGGTGTGCGCAAGCAGCAGGCCGGTGTGCTCGCCGCGCGACACCCACAGCAGGCGCGCGTCGCTCGCGCCGCTGGTGCGGATGTCGTCCCACGCGGGCTCGGCCACGGTGCGCCGCTCGCCGTCTTCCGAGAAACGCACGCCCCACAGGCCGTTGGCCTCGAAGCGCCAGAGCGGGCCGCCCAGGTGGTTGTCCCAGTCGCGGTCTTCTGCGGCTTCCCCGTCTTGCTCGTCGCCTTCATTCGCCATGAAGTCTTCGAAGCGCTCGTCGCGCGGCGGCTCGTAGCCATTGAAGTACGAATGCGACACACCGCCCAGGCCGAACTGCCAGGCCCAGCCCTCCCAGTCCGCGAAGCGCTTGATGCCGAGTTCAGCGTCGAAGCCCGGGTGGTTGCCGCCGTCGATGCAACGCTGCACGCGCGCCCACCGCGCATTGCATTCGTTGCGGCTGCGCTCGATGAAGCCGTTCTGCTGCGCATCGCCGTCCATCCACGACAGCTCGTCCAGGTCGGCGGACAGGCACGCCCGGGTGCCTTCGGGCGCCTCGTCGATCAGCGCGGCCAGGTGCAGCGCCAGCGCCTCGAACTGCAGCGCGACCTGCGGCAGCGTGTGCAGCATCGGATGCTGCCCCACGAAGGCCTGCATGCGCCGGACGCGGCCCAGCGCGGCGTGCGCGTCGCTGGCGAGGTTGCGGGTGCCGGCATCGCCGAAAACGCGCTGGTGGTCGATGGCCGCGCCCGCCGCGCCGTCGGCCAGCAGGATCTGCCAGAGCACGGGAAAGTTGTTGTTGGCCGCGCCGAATTCGGTGGAGGCGGCCTCTTCGTCATCGGCTGCGGTGCGGTGTTCGAGATAGAGCCAGGAGCGATTACCCATGTGCGGTCGGTGCGTGTGTGGTGCCTGGCGAAGGCCAGGGTTGGCGGGCAGTTTAGGGGCGCGGCACGAGGCGCCGAGCGGCCGGCGCACTCAACCCCCACGCCCTCCTCGAATCGGCAGCAAACGCCTTAAAGATGTTTTGTTCATGTGGAACCAACAAACGCATCGTTCCCCGAATAAGCACTTCTGCCGAGAATCGCCCCTCGGCCTCGTCCGGGGCCCTGACTTTCCTGACTCACCTCCGCGGCAGATGAACTTCCAACAACTGCGCTCGGTACGCGAGGCCGTTCGTTGCGGCTTCAACCTGACCGAAGTCGCCCACACCCTTCACACCTCGCAGCCCGGCGTGAGCCGGCAGATCCGCGAACTCGAGGAGGAGCTCGGCATCGAGCTCTTCGTGCGCGCCGGCAAGCGGCTCACCGGGCTCACCGAGCCCGGCGGCCACGTGCTGCCGATCATCGAACGCATGCTCATGGAGAGCAGCAACCTCAAGCACGCGGGCCAGGAGTTCGTGGCGCAGCAAAGCGGCCTGCTCTCGGTGGCGGCCACGCATTCGCAGGCGCGCTACGCCATGCCGGTGGCGGTGCAGGAATTCCGCACCCAGTTCCCGAACGTGAAACTGCACCTGCACCAGGGTTCGCCCAAGCAGATCGCGCAGATGCTGCTCGACGGCGAGGCCGACGTGGGCATCGCCACCGAGGCGCTGGGCGACTACCCGCAGCTGGTCGCCCTGCCCTGCTACCGCTGGACGCATTCGGTGATCGTGCCGCCGGGCCATCCGCTGCTGGACGCGCCGCTCACGCTCGACGCGCTCACGCGCTACCCGCTCATCACCTACGACACCGGCTTCACCGGGCGCTCCCGCATCGACGAGGCCTTCGAGCAGCGCGGGCTGCAGCCCAACATCGTGCTGGCCGCGATGGACGCCGACGTGATCAAGACCTACGTGCAACTGGGCCTGGGCGTGGGCATCGTTGCCGGCGTGGCCTACGAGGCCGAGCGCGACACGCACCTGCGTGCGCTCGACGCGGGGCGCCTGTTCGGCATCAACCTCACCAAGCTGGCGGTGCGCCGGGGCACCTACCTGCGCAAGTATGTCTACGCATTCATCGAGTCGTTCGCGCCGACGCTGACACGTGCCGTCGTGGAAAAGGCGCTGGGCGACGAGGCCAAGGCCTCGCACTACGAAATCTAGAGCCTGTCCAGCGGCAGTTGCAGGGTGTGTACTGCGGACGACAGAAAGGTTAAAAAAGAAGAATGCGGCTTCACACAGGGGGCGTACATTCGGGTTAATTCCCTGGCTTCCTGGAAACGGATCAGCAATGGCATCGACCCCGCAGCAGCAGCAACAGCAAACCAGGGCCGCCCTCAAGGCGGCCGATGCAGCAGAGCGCCGCGAGCGGTTGAGACGGGCCCTGCCCGCCACGGTGGAGCTGCTGCAGAGCCGACAGGCCGACCGCATCGACGACGCCGACATCGACGCGTACGTGGGCCTCAACTGGCTCGAATGGCACGGCGGCGGCTTGCGCCTGACGATCACCGGGCGCAACGTCTGCGCCCAGTCCGCACCCACCGCATTGGTCTGAAAAAAACGCCGCAGGCCTTTCGGCCTGCGGCGTTTGTTTGTTTGTCTGTCGCGTGCGACGGCCGGAACAGCGTCTGTTTACTGGCCTGCGATGATGTTGGCGATCACACCGGTGGCAATGGCCGCGAGGACGAAGTCGCCGCCCACGCCCACCCACTGGTAACCACGGGGCGGCTGCTGCAGGCGGTAAGAGCGCCAGTCCTGCACCACATAGTTGCGGCCACGGTACTCGGGCGGCACGCGGCCACCACGGCGCCATTCGGCGTGCGGCTGCGGGAAGCCGCGGCGATCGAACTGGCGCCCGTCGCGGAAGTCCTGGTTGCCGCGGTAGCCCGGAGGGCCGCCACGGTGGTCGCCATTGGGGCCACGCTGTTCGAAACGGCCATCACGGCCATCGCCGCCGGGACCCGGGCGGCCGTCGAAGCGGCGGTCTTGCGCAAAGGCGCTCCCCGCGGCCATGCACATTGCAAGCGCCGCGGCGGCAACGGCCATGCTCTTTGAATTGCGGATCATCTGGAACTCCTTCATGCGTTGGTGACGAGTCCATTGTGTGCCCCGCTTGTGTCCGCTTCGGGCACTTCAGGTCGCGGTCAGGTGAAATCAGGTAAGCGCTGGTATCGGGGCGGGGCCTTGTCCTGCACGGCCCGTCGGCGCCACGCAGTTCAGCTCATCCGCCCACGACGCTGTCGGCCGTGTCTGTGTGATGGCCGGGCTTCGTTTCGCGCCCCACCGGCGGCAGGTCGAGCTCGATCAACGCGGCATGCGTGCGCGCCAGGTCGAGCGTGCCGGTCGACTGAGGCTTGCCGGTGTGCAGCACGAGCGCGTACGGGCCCTCGCCGCGCGCGGCGATGCGCTGCGCGAGCGTGCCGCTGCCCTCCCCTGCATTCGTCGCGTTCTCGCGCGGCGACAACAGCACCAGCACGCTGCCGCCCAGCACGATGACGGCCACGCGCACAGGGCTGCCGGGCAACGCCACGGGCTCGCCGATGTGCGTGCCGTCATCGTCGCCCTGCGTGCCGAGCAAGGCGCGGTAGCGCGCCAGCGTGGCGTCGAGGTCGCGCACGGCAATGGCCAGGCTCGCCACGCCGAGTGCGCCGTTGGCATGCACGCGCACCTTGCCTTCGGGCACGCGCAGGGCGCGCGGCGTGAGGTCGCCGCACAGGAACGGCAGGTCGGCCGACGGCGAACGCGCCGTCTGCCAGCGCAGGCGTTCGCCGTCGGGCCGCACGCGCCCGCCGTCGAGCGGGCCTTCGAGCAGCAGCCCGCGCGCCCTCGCGTCGGCCACGGTGGCCGCGGTGCTGGCGGGCAGCAGCGCGAAGTCGACGATGCCCTCGCCGTGACGCTGCAGCAGCTGCCACCAGCGTTCGGTAGGCGACGGTTCGCGCCACGCGATCAGCTCGAAGTAGCTGCCGTCGCCGAACACCACCAGCGCGTTGTGCGTGGCGCGGCCCGGATGGTCGCCGCCGCGCACCACGTGGAAGCCGAGCGCGCCGTAGTCGGCGATGGTGCGTTCCAGGTCGTGGACCGCGATGACGATGTGGTCGAGCTTCAAGGACATGTGTGTTTCTCCGTGGGTGGTCTGGATCAGGAAGCGGTGCGCGCGGCGTCGCTGCCGCCCAGGTACGCATCGCGGATGCGGGCGTCGGCCAGCAGCTCGCGCGCCGGACCCGACAGCACGATGCGCCCGGTCTGCAGCACGTAGCCGTGGTGCGCGATCTGCAGCGCCAGGCTGGCGTTCTGCTCGACCATGAACACCGACACGCCCTGCGCGTTGATGCGCGCGATGAGCTCCAGCACCTTGTCGACGTACAGCGGCGACAGGCCCATGGTCGGCTCGTCCATGCAGATGAGCTGCGGGCGGCCCATGAGCGCGCGCGCCATGGCCACCATCTGCTGCTCGCCGCCCGACAGCGTGCCGGCCTGGAACTCTATGCGCTCGGCCACGCGCGGAAAGAGTTCGAGCATGCGCTCGAGGTCTTCGGCCACGGCCTTGCGGTCGCTGCGCGCATAGGCGCCCATCAGCAGGTTCTCGCGCACGGTCATCGCGGGAAACAGGCGGCGGGCCTCGGGCACGGAGCCGATGCCTTGGCGGATGATCTGCGGCGTGCTCAGAGCCAGCGTCGAGGCACCGTTGAAGTTCACTTCGCCCGAGCGCGGCTTGAGCAGCCCGAGCACGATCTTCATGGTGGTCGACTTGCCGCTGGCGTTGCCGCCGAGCAGGCTCACGATCTGGCCCTTGCGCACCTCGATGTCGAGGTCGAAGTGGGCCTGCACGGGGCCGTAGAAGCTGTTGATCTTCCTGAGCTGGAGCAGCGGATGTTTCGAGCCGCTGGATGCGGGCACGGTGGTGCGTTCAGGCAGACCCTCGCCCCAACCCTCTCCCCGCAGGGAAGAGGGAGCAAGGCCGGAGCGGGCGACGGTGGCGATCATGCGGGCACCGCCTCTGGCGTCTCTTGTGCCTTCGGCGCGCCGACCGTGCCCACATGGCGATGGCCGAGGTACGCCTCGATCACCGCCGGGTCGTTGCGCACATCATCAGGCAGGCCTTCGGCGATCTTGCGGCCGTCGTCGAGCACGGCCACGCGGTCGGACAGCTGCATCACCAGGTCGAGCTTGTGCTCGATCAGCAGGATGGTCTGGCCCCGCGCCTTCAGGCCGCGAATGATCTCCAGCATCTCGGCCGTCTCGCTCTCGTTCATGCCCGCGGTGGGTTCGTCGAGCAGCAGCAGGCGGGGCTTGAGCGCCAGTGCCCGTGCGATCTCCACGCGGCGTCGGTTGGCGTACGACAGGCTGTAGGCCGGGTGGTCGACGCGCGGCGCCAGGCGCTCGCCGAACAGCGCGATGATCTCGCGCGCTTCTTCGCGCAGGGCCTGTTCCTCGCGGCGCACGGCGCCGGGCTGCAGCAGCGCCAGCGCGAGCTCGGCCAACGCGCCCAGGCCCGGCATTCCGCCCACGCGCGGTTTCACGGCGCGCAGCCGCGTGTGCGCGCCCACCAGCACGTTGTCGAGCACCGAGAGGTTCGCGAACACGCGCCCATGCTGGAAGGTGCGCGCCAGGCCGCGCTGCGCGAGCTGCTGCGCCGGCAGGCCGGTGATGTCCTGCCCGTCGAACAGCACCTGCCCTTCATCGGGCCGGTCGAGGCCTGTGACCAGGTTGAACAGCGTGGTCTTGCCCGCGCCGTTCGGCCCGATCACGCTGAGCAGTTCGCCCTCGTCCACGTGCAGGTCCACGGCGTTGACGGCCGTGAGCCCGCCGAAGCGGCGCACCAGGCCGCGGATCTCAAGCAGCGAGGGCATCGGCGGTTTGATCCACGGTGCGGGCCTTCGAGTTGACGAGCTTCACCTCGGCGCGGATGGTCTGCGGGTTGCGCAGCAGGTTGAGGATGGGGCAGTTGCGCTCCACCGCCTCGAACAGCGCGTCGATCTCTTCGCGGCTCGCGGGCGAATCGATGTGCACCGTGTAGCCGATCTCGTGCGGCCAGATCGGCGTTTGCTCGTGGCCCGGCTTGCCGCCGCGCGGATCGATGACGCCGGTCACTTCCACCTCCAGGCTCTCGAGCGGCACCTGGCGCTCGGCCGCATGGATCAGGAAGATGTGCGTGACGCAGGTGCCCAGCACGCCCAGCTGCAGCTCGGGCGAACTGGGCCCGAGGTTGTAGCCCGCGAAATCGGGCGGGCTGTCGCTGATGACCTGGTGCTCGCGGATACGCAGGCGGCGCACGCCGCTGCGGCCCTCGGCCTTGACGCTGGCCTTCAGTTGCGCGGGCTTGGCGGTGCCTGCTTCGACAGCGGCATTGCGTGCCAGCACGGCGGCGCGTTTCTCGGCGAGGTAGTCGTTCAGGTGGCTCATGGTGTGGTTCTTTCAGACAGTGCCCAGCAGACCTTGCGGGCGGAAGCGAATCAACAGAAGCAGCGCAACGCCGTAGATCAGCATGCGGTACTCGGCCGTCACGCGGAACAGCTCCGGCAGGCTCACGAGCGCCACCGCGCCGAGCAGCGCGCCGCTGATGTTCCCCAGGCCGCCGAGGATCACCATCGTCAGCGCGAGGATCGAGATCTGCGAGCCGAAGGTCTCGTGGTTGATGTACGAGTACATGTGCGCGGTGAAGGCGCCGCTCACGCCGGCCGCGAAGCCGCCGAAGCCGAAGGCCAGCGCCTTGTAGCGGTCGGGGCTCACGCCATAGGCACGCGCGGCCACCTCGTCTTCGCGCACCGCGCGGAAGGTGCGGCCCAGGTGCGAGCGCAGCAGACGCCACTGCAGCAGGGCCAGCAGCACCATCGCACCGAACGAGGCCCAGTAGATGGCCTCGTTCGACGAGGCGTCGCGCCCGAACAGCGACAGCGGCGGAATGCCCGACACGCCGATGGGCCCGTGCGTGAGGCTTTCCCAGTTGAGGATGGTGAGCGCCACGATCTCGCCGATGCCGAGCGTGGCGATCGACACGTAGTGGCCGCGCAGCCTGAAGGCCGGGAAGATCAGCGCGGTGCCGATCAGCGACGTGAGAATGCCCGCCCCCACGATGCCCGTGCCCACCGGCAGGTGCAGGTCGAGCACCAGCAGCGACGATGCATACGCGCCGATGGCCAGCAGCCCCGCATGGCCCAGCGAAATCTGCCCGATGGTGCCGGCGACCAGCGTGAGGCTCAACGCGAGTGCACCGTAGAGCCATGCGTTGGTGAGCGTCTGCAGCAGGTAGGGCGACGGATCGAACAGCGGCAAGGCCGCCGCCGCGGCGAACAGCGCGAGCAGCACACGCGGCGGTATGTGCCACGGCTTGCTCGGCGCGATGAAGGTGCCCGTGAGCGGCTCGGGCGGCAACGCGCGCTTGCGGCCGAACAGGCCGTTGGGCTTCCACACCAGGATCACCAGCAGCAGCGCGAAGGCGAACAGGTTGCGGTACGGCGTGCCGAGGATCGCCACGCCGTAGCTCTCGATGAGCCCCAGCAGCAGGCTGCCGACGATGGCGCCCGGCACGTTGCCCACGCCGCCGACCACCGTGGCCACCACGCCCTTGAGCGTGGCCTGGAAGCTCATCGCCGGGCTGATGTTGTTGTAGTACATGCCCACCAGCAGGCCCGAGAGCCCGCCCAGCGCGGCGGCGATGGCGAACACGGTCTGGTTCACGCGGTCGACGTCCACGCCCATCTGCTGCGCCGCGTCGCGGTCCTGTGCGGTGGCGCGCACGGCCCAGCCGAGCTTGGTGAAACGCAAGAAGCCGAACAGCACGGCCGCGCTCGTGATGCCGATGCCCGCAATGAGCAGGTCGAGCGCGCCGATGGTGCCGGTGCCGATCTGCAGGCGCCAGTCGGGCAACTGCGTGGGCAGCGAGCGCGGGTCGGGGCTGAACGACAGCTGCACCAGGATGTCGAGCACGAAGCTGATGCCGATGGTGGCCAGCAGCGGCGCGATGCGTGCCTCGCCCTGCAGCGGCCGCAGGCCCACGCGCTCGATCAGCATGCCCAGCGCGCCGGAGCCCAGCACCACCAGCAGGATGGTCACGGGCAGCGGCGTGTGCAGGTAGGTGATGCTGGCCCAGCCGATGTACGCACCCACCGTGTACACCGAGCCGTGCGCGAAGTTGATGAGGTGCGACACGCCGAAGATCAGCGCGAGGCCCACCGCCAGCAGCGCGTAGATGTTGCCGATGATCAGGCCGTTGACGGTGTAGTCGAAGAAGGAGGTGAAGCTCATGCGGTGCTGCCTGCCTTGCTCCCTCTCCCTCTGGGAGAGGGTTGGGGTGAGGGCACGCGGCCATCAAGGCCGCGCGATGTTGCGAGGCCGACTGCCCTCACCCTAGCCCTCTCCCAGAGGGAGAGGGAACAACGCCAAGACCCGGTCATTTCGTGGAGGCCACGGCCGCCTTCTCGTCCAGCTGCGCCCACTTGCCGTCCTTCACCACCAGGTTCACGCTCTTCACCCCGACCACGCGCCGCGTCTGCGCATCGAAGTTGGCCTTGCCGAAGATCACGCTCGGCACGTCCTTGATCTTGTAGAACGCGTCGCGCACCGCCTTGCGGTCGGCCTTGGGGCCGGCCTGGCGCAGCGCCGCCGCGGCGTACACCACCGCGTCGTACGCGTAGGCGTTGAACGCATCGGGCTCCTTGTTGTACCTGGCGCGGAAGCTCTTCACGAACTCCTGCACCTCGGTGCGCGGCTCCTCGGGATAGAAGGCCGTGTTGGTGTGGATGCCGTTGACCGCCGCGCCGCCGAGCTCGATGAACTTGGGCGAATACACCGAACCCACCGCAGCGATCGGCTGCTTCAGGCCCACGCTGCGCACCTGGCCCGCGATGAGCGCGCCGTCGGGGTAGTAGGAGATGAGCACCAGCCCGTCGGGGTTGGCGTCGCGCACGCGCACCAGCGTCGAGCGGAAGTCCTTCTCGTCGGGCTGGTAGCCCTCGGCAATGGCGAGCTGCGCGCCGCGCTCCTGCGCGGCCTTCACCAGCACGTCCTTGCTGGTGCGGCCCCAGTCGGTGTTGAGGTAGAGCACCGCGATGCGCTTGAAGCCCAGCGTCTTCACCGCGAGCTGGGCCAGCAGCGGCTGCGCGTCGGCCTGGCTGATGGAGGGGCTCCAGATGTAGTCGCCGCCCTTGGTGAAGTCAGGGTGCGAATTGGTGAAGCCCAGTTGCACCAGGCCCGCGCGCTGGTAGATGGGCGATGCGGCCATCGATGCGGGGCTGGAGAAGTCGCCCAGCTCGATGAGCACGCGCTTGTCGTTCACCAGTTTCTGCGCAATGGCCACCGACTGGCGCGGATCGCTCTGGCTGTCCTCGAAGTTGTAGGCCAGCGGGCGGCCCAGGATGCCGCCCTGCGCGTTGATGTGGTCCAGCGCCAGGTCGAAGCCCGCCTTCCACTGCGCGCCGTACTGCGCGTTCTGTCCGGTGAGCGGCCCGCTCACGCCGAACCACACGGGCTCGCCGGTGGCGGGTGCGGCCCAGCCGGCGAGAGGCGCCACCAGCAAGGCGGTGGAAAGCGCGGCCACGTGGCGCAGGAAACGGTGGCGATTGAGAAGCGTCGCAGGCGTGGGCATGGTGTCGAACCCCGTGATGAATGAACGTGCAGGGCCGCGATTCTTCGCCTGCGCCCTGCGCCGGGGAACGAACAAAAACGGGGAGGCTTATGCGCTTTCCGCGCAAAGGGGCAAGCGCCGGCGAGCCCTGTGGCTGCGTTTATGCTGCGCGCCACATGAAGCGACGACACCTCCTCCACCTGGGGGCCTGCGTGCCCGCCCTGGCCCTCTTGTCGGCCTGCGGAAAGCGCAAGCCCGCCATCGCCGCACTGAAGTCCGATGCCCGCGTGCTGGCCATCGGCGACAGCCTCACCCATGGTTACGGCGCACCGCCCGAGGCGGCGTGGCCCGTGAAACTCGGCGAGCTCACGGGCTGGCAGGTCGACAACGAGGGCGTGAACGGCGACACCTCAGAGGGCGCACTGCAGCGGTTGCCCGCGCTGCTGAACGCGGGCGCCTACGACGCCATCCTGATCGGCATCGGCGGCAACGACATGCTGCGCGGCGTGTCGGCCACGGCCACGCGCGACAACCTCGCGGCGCTGATCACGCAGGCGCGTGCGCACACGCCTTACGTCGCCGTGCTGGCCACGCCCGCGCCCGATGCGATGCGCGCGGCGGTCGGTTCGCTCAGCGACGCGCCGTTCTACGAAGAGGTGGCGAAATCGCAGCAGGCGCTGCTGGTGCCCAATGTGTATTCGAGCGTGCTGTCGGACGCGTCGCTGCGCTCCGACCGCATTCATGCCAATGCACGAGGCTATGAAAAGGTCGCGCAGCTGCTGGCGGACCAGCTCAAGGCCGCGGGCTGGCGCTGATTGATCAGGCGCTAATTGATCAGGCGCTGCTGATCGGGGCGTTCAGCAGGTCGACGTAGGCGCCCTGCACCAGCTGGTCGGCGCCCACGCCCAACCGTGCCATGAGCGCGTGCGCTTCGGCCGTGCCGGCCTCTGCGGACTCGCCCTCTTCCAGCACCACTTCGAGCTCGAGAAACTCGCCCAGGCCTTCGACGCGGTCGAGGTGCACACGCGTGCGGCCGGCGATGAACAACCGTCGCTGCTTGCGCACGCGCCCGGCCTGGCCCCACGCGAGCGTGAGCGATTCGCGCAGCACGTCGGGCGTGCTGCAGGGCGTGATCAGGTAGAACGATTCCTTCGGCCCGGTGCTGTTGGCGCGGCGGTAGAAGATCAGCTCGGCGCGGTCGTGCGCAAAGGTGCGCAGCTTGAGGCGGTCGGCACTGTCGCTGCAGCGGAAGAAGGTGTCGTCCTGCGCGATCTCGGTGGGGCCCTGGTCGGCCAGCGTTGCTGCGATGGTTGCGACGCGGTCCACGCTGTCGATGCGGGCCTTGATCTCGATGTTTCTTGGCATGCCTGTTTCTCTTCATGAGTTGCCGATGTTCGGCGGTCTCCTGTCCAGGGCGTGTGAACAGGCCGCCGGGTACTTCCCTCCGCGAATGTCCCCCGGGGCTGCGCCCCTCCTCCTTTATTTCGCTGCGGGAAGCACCCGACGCCCTGTTCACTTGGGCACGCTGTCGGTGAACGGCCGATCAACCACGGCTCTGAACACGCTCACGCCGATGGGGTGCCTTGCGCAGCGAAATAAAGGAGGAGGCCGCAGGCCGGGGGACATTCGCGGAGCAAGGTACACCGTCGGCGTGAGCGCACCCCGAACTGCCCCGGGTGCACCGAGATCAGGGCGCGTTGCCCTGCGGCCCCACGGCCGGTGGGCGCGCCCGCCCGCCGAACCCTGGCGACAGCTTGCGACCGAAGGCTTCGCCCACGTTGCGCACGGGCCGGCTCGCCTTCTCCGACACGTTGTTCACACCGCGTCGCGCGGCGGCGTCCGCACGGTTGACGCCACGGCCCGCGGCGTTGGTGCCGCGCTGCACGCTGCCCACGACCTTGCCGCTGCGCGAGGGCGGCTTGAGGGTGTGCGCCCGCTGGGCGTGGGGTGGGTTGTCGGCACTTTGCGCCTGCGCGCCAACGGGCAACCACAGCGTTGCGACCATCGTCGCGGCAAGCCATGCGTGCAAGGTGTTCGGGAATTTCATGGGGCCTCCTGGGTGTCGGCTTGCGCCTCGGCCGCGCGCGCCATGCGCTCGCTCTTCCAGTACACGTCGTCGCCGCCGTCCATGCGGTTGAGCACGCGCGCCAGCACGAAGAGCAGGTCGCTGAGCCGGTTGAGGTATTGCCGCAGCGCATCGTTGAGCTGTTCGTTCGCACCCAGCGCAACCACCGCACGCTCGGCCCGGCGCGCCACCGTGCGGCACACATGCGCGAGCGACGCGGCGCGCGTGCCTGCCGGCAGGATGAACTCGGCCAGGCGCGGCAAGGCGGCGTTGTGCTCGGCCAGCGCGTTGTCCAGCTGCAGCAGCGCCTCGGCCTTCAGCAGCGTGAAGCCCGGCATCGACAGCTCGCCGCCCAGGTTGAAGAGCTGGTGCTGCACGTCGACCAGCAGCTCGCGCACGGGCTCTGGCAGGGGCTCGCACAGCAGCACGCCGATGTTGGAGTTGAGCTCGTCCACGTCGCCCATCGCATGCACGCGCAGATGGTCCTTGGGCACGCGCGTGTTGTCGCCGAGGCCGGTGGTGCCGTCGTCGCCCGTGCGGGTGGCGATCTGTGAAAGTCGGTTGCCCATTGGAAGCTCCTGAAGGGGTTAGGCGCCGACGGTGGAAGCGTCGATCTTGCCGGCCAGCCACTGCAGGCCTGCAAGATGCTGCTGGTCGTGGCTGCAAAGGTAGTGAATGAGGCTGCGCATCGTGAGCGGGCCGTAGCCCTCGAACACGGCCGTGCGCTGCAGTTGGGCGTCGCTCAGGCTGGAGACGATTTCCATCGTCTGGATGCGCGCCATGCGGAAGTCGGCCAGCACCTTCTGCGCATCGGCCGTGCCGTAGCCGCGCTCGACGGCCAGCGGCTCGCTGTCGATGGAGGCCAGTGTCGGATGGGCTTCGGCCAACGTGCGGCGAAAGCGCACGTGGTAGCCCTCGATCTCGATGTCGCGCACATGGCAGAGCTGCTCGATGGCGGTGAAGGCCTCGCTGGGCACGCCCTCCCACGAGGGCGGCGTCCAGTGCCTGTAGGCGGCGGGAATGGCCGCGTAGTGGGCCTCCAGTTGCGACGGGAAGGCCGCGAGAGCGCTGAGGGTCGTAGGGTTCATGTTTTTTCCGAAGCGCATTATGGTGCGCGCTCCGTAAAATGGCCCTCCCCGCTTGATCCCGAACCCTCTCACCCTGCCAGGAGACGCCCGATGAACGCCCCGACCCAAACCTCGCACCTGATGCCGGAGCTTCATCTGCGCGACGTTCCTGCCGCACTCATCGACGGCCTGAAGACGCGCTTCGGCGCCAACTGTTCCACGGCCATGGCGGTGCGCACGCAGCACGGGCGCGACGAATCGTCGTTCGACGCACCGCCGCCCTCGGCCGTGGTGTTCGCGGAAAGCACGCAGGACGTGGCCGATGCCGTGAAGCTCGCCAGCGAGCACAGCGTGCCGGTCATTCCCTACGGCGCGGGTTCGTCGCTCGAAGGGCACCTGCTGGCGGTGCAAGGCGGCATCAGCATCGATGTGTCGCGCATGAACAAGGTGCTGTCGATCAACGCCGACGACCTCACGGTGACGGTGCAGCCGGGCGTCACGCGCAAGCAGCTCAACGAAGAGATCAAGAGCACGGGCCTGTTCTTCCCCATCGACCCGGGCGCGGACGCCTCCATCGGCGGCATGACGGCCACGCGCGCCAGCGGCACGAACGCGGTGCGCTACGGCACGATGCGCGAGAACGTGCTGGCGCTCGAAGTGGTCACCGCCGGCGGCGAGGTCATCCGCACCGGCACGCGCGCGAAGAAATCGTCCGCCGGCTACGACCTCACGCGCCTCATGGTGGGCAGCGAAGGCACGCTGGGCGTGGTCACCGAGATCACGCTGCGCATCTACCCGCTGCCCGAGGCGGTGTCGGCCGCCATCTGCTCGTTCCCGAGCATCGAGGCCGCCGTGCGCACCACCATCGAGACCATCCAGCTGGGCGTGCCGATTGCGCGCGTGGAGCTCATCGACGTGAACACGGTGCGCATGGTGAACGCGTACGCCAAGCTCGACCTGCGCGAAGAGCCGATGCTGCTGATGGAATTCCACGGCTCGCCCGCCGGCGTGAAGGAACAGGCCGAGACGGTGCAGGAGCTCGCCAGCGGGCACGGCGGCAATGCCTTCGAATGGGCCAGCACACCCGAAGAACGCACGCGCCTGTGGACCGCGCGGCACAACAGCTACTTCGCGGCCGTGCAGTCGCGCCCGGGCTGCCGCGTGATCTCCACCGACACCTGCGTGCCCATCTCGCGCCTGGCCGACTGCCTGCTCGACTCGGTGGCCGAGGCCGATGCCAGCGGCATTCCCTACTTCCTCGTCGGCCACGTGGGCGACGGCAACTTCCACTTCGGCTACCTGCTCGACCCGAACATTCCCGAGGAGCGCGTGAAGGCCGAAGCGTTGAACCACGCACTGGTGAGCCGCGCGCTGGCGCTCGAAGGCACCTGCACCGGCGAGCACGGCGTGGGCCTGCACAAGATGGACTTCCTGGTGACCGAGGCCGGTGCCGGCGCCATCGACATGATGCGCACCATCAAGCGCGCGCTGGACCCGAAGAACATCATGAACCCGGGCAAGATCTTCGCGCTCTGAGCCGGCTCGGCCCGCTCAGGCGCCACGATAAAAAAAGCCCGGTGGCTCGTAAGAGCCACCGGGCTTTCTGCTTTGCAGTTGCCGTGCTTGCTGGTTGCTTTTGTTTATTGGTTGCTGTTGCTGCGTCGACGCGCCGGTGCCTTCTCTGCGGGCACGTAGGTTTGCGACGGTGCCGCGCCGCCGTCCACGCCGAGTCGCCCGCCGCCGCCCAGGCCCTGGCCGCGAACGGTCTGTGCCTTGTAGTTGCGCAGCGAACGGACCATCTGGTTGAAGGCGTCCATGAACGCGGCGGCAATCACCTTGCCCTGCGCCGTGTTGGTGTAGCCGCCGACGCCGCCAGCGCCGCCGCGGCCGGCCAGCGCACCGAAGGCGCCGAAGTCGGTCTTGGAGGCGCTGCCTTCGGCGGCCGCCACCTGCACGCCCGAGCGGTTGTCGATGAGGGTCAGCAGCGCGCTGGCTTCCTTGGTCTGCATGCTGCCGCCGAGCTGGGCCAGCGCACGGCCGCGGCCGCCACCCACCAGGCCGCCGAGCGCGCCGCCGATGCCGCCGGCATCGCTGTTGCTGAAGACGATTTCAGGCGACAGGCCGTAGTCGGACGCCACCATCTGGCCGCGGCCGAAGTTGCTGCCGCCGCGCATTTCGCCCGACTGCTGCAGCGCGCGCTCGCGCGTCATGGCGTTCATGCCGGCCGCGCCGCGTTCCACGACGACGAAGCAGTTCGACTGTTGCACCAGCAGGCGCAGCAGGTTGGCGGTGGGCGGCAGCTTGTATTCGCCGGTGAGCACGGTGTACCAACCCGCGCTCTGGTTCTCGATCAGCGAGACCGTGCCGAGCGGCGATTCGCAACGCTCGAGCTGGCTGCTTTCGCCGGAGGTCGCACCGCCGGCCGCGCTGCCGGTGGCCATGGTCTTGGCCGACTGGCTGCCCATCTGCATGTCGGTGGCCGCGCAACCGGTGAGAAAGAAGGCGCCCGCGGCAATGGCCGCAAGCGGGAACTTGGTGAGCTGCATGGGTGGACTCCCTCTGTGTTCAGAGATATTAGTTAACAAATTCAGTCGCGAAGGATACGCGCAAAGGATTGCACTGATCAACCAAACGAATGCACGACACCGCGTTCACACCACAGGCCATTCGGAAGATGCCGGCCCGTTTCAGGCCGCCGTTCGGCGGATGCGCTCGATCAGTCCGTTGAGCGCATCGATGGAGCCGAAGTGAATGACCAGCTCGCCGCTTTCGCCGCGCTTGGTGCGCTTCTTGATGCGCACCTCGACCTCGGCGGTCAGCAGGTCGGCGAGTTCTTCTTCCACGCGCTGCAGGTCGCGCGACTTCTCGCCGTCGTTGCTGCGCCGCGAAGGCGTGAGCGTGAACTCGGCCGCGAGCTTCTTCACCAGCGCCTCGGCCTCGCGCACCGACATCTTCTTAGCCGCGATCTGGTTGGCCGCGGTGATCTGCGTGCCGCGGTCCAGCGACAGCAGCGCGCGCGCGTGGCCCATGTCGATGTCGCCGGCCATCAGCATCTGCTGCGCGGGCTCGGCCAGGTTCAGCAGGCGCAGCAGGTTGCTGGCCGCGCTGCGCGAACGGCCCACGGCCTGTGCCGCCTGCTCGTGCGTGAGGCCGAACTCGTTCACCAGGCGCTGCAGGCCTTGCGCCTCTTCCAGCGGGTTGAGGTCTTCGCGCTGGATGTTCTCGATCAGCGACATCGCCGCCGCGGCTTCGTTGGGCACGTCGCGCACCAGCACCGGCACGCTGTCCAGGCCCGCGAGCTTGGCGGCCCGGAAGCGCCGCTCGCCCGCGATGATTTCGTACTCGGCGTTCTTGGCGGCGGCCGATTCGGCGTCGAGCCGGCGCACCAGGATCGGCTGCATGATGCCCTGCACCTTGATGCTCTCGGCCAGCTCGTACAGCGCGCCCTCGTCCATGCGCGTGCGCGGCTGGTAGACGCCCGCGACCATCTGGTCGAGCATCAGCGTGTTCGGATTGCGCTGCGCGCCACCGTCTTGCGAGCCCGGGGTGCCGTCGCCGTTGCCGTGGTCGGCCGCCGGCGCGGCGGTGGGGCCGAGCAAGGCTTCGAGGCCGCGGCCCAGGCCCTTGGGTTTCTTGGTCGCCATCAGTCGGTGTCTTTCGAGATTTCGTTCAATAGGTGCCGGCCTTCGGGCCAGTCGCCCAGGCCGGATTCGGCATTCAGGTGGCCGGCCGCGCCGGCGTCGACGAAGCGGGCGCCCCAGTCATGGGCGAGCTGCCGGGAGCGCGCGGCGTCGCAGTACGGGTCGTCGTTGGCGGCGACCAGCACTGCGGGAAACGGCAGAGGCTGGCGCACGATGGGCGCCCAGCCGGGAATCAGCTGGCGCAGGTCGTCGCGCTCCAGGTCCCCGGGCGCGACCAGCAAGGCGCCGCGCACCTTGTGCGTGTGGCGCGAATGCGCGGCCCAGGAGGCGGCCAGGATGCAGCCCAGGCTGTGTGCCGCGAAGACCACCGGGCCCGGCGCGGCCAGCACGGCCTCCTCGAGCTGGATCGACCAGTCGCCGCGCAACGGGCGCATCCACTCGTGCTGCTCGACGCGCTGGTCGCCGTACGCCCACTCCCAGCGGGTTTGCCAATGCCCGGGGCCGCTGTTCTGCCAACCGGGCAGGAGCAGGATGCGGGGCGCCGTCATTTGCTATTACTTTGATAGCAACACACGCAGGCAGGACGTGGGTCAGGCATTGTTTTCGCTGGTGGAGTTCGGCGAGGAAGCCGGTGCCAGCACATCGTCTGGAATGGCCAGGTCGGGCGCGGCGCGGCCGACCGCGGCAATGGGCGGCGCCACCGCACCCGAGGCGAAGGCGCTCGCGGGCGGCATCTTCTCGATCAGCTCCTGCGCGAAGGCAATGAAAGCCTGGCTGCCGCGCGCCGCCGGATCGAACACCACGCCCGGCAGGCCGTAGCTCGGCGCCTCGGCCAGGCGCACGTTGCGCGGGATCACGGTGTCGAACACCTTGTCGCCGAAGTGGGACTTGAGCTGCTCGCTCACCTGCTGCTGCAGGGTGATGCGCGGATCGAACATCACGCGCAGCAGGCCGATGATCTGCAGGTTCTTGTTGAGGTTGGCGTGCACCTGCTTGATGGTGTTGACCAGGTCGGTCAGCCCTTCCAGCGCAAAGTACTCGCACTGCATCGGCACGATCACGCCGTGCGCCGCGCACAGGCCATTGAGCGTGAGCAGGCTCAGGCTGGGCGGGCAGTCGATCAGCACGAAGTCGTATTCGGCACCGACCGCGGCCAGCGCGGTGCGCAGGCGCTTCTCGCGGCGGTCGATGGCCACCATTTCGACCTCGGCGCCGGCCAACTCGCGGTTGGCGCCCAGCACGTCGTAGCCGCAACCGCCCTCCACCAGCTTGTCGGCCTTGACGCGGGCCTCGGCCACCGAGGCCGACTCCAGCAGCACGTCGTACACCGTCAGCTCCAGCTGGCGCTTGTCGATGCCCGAACCCATGGTGGCATTGCCCTGCGGGTCGAGGTCGATCATCAGCACGCGCTGGCCGGCCTTGGCCAGGCCGGCCGCGAGGTTGACGGTGGTGGTGGTCTTGCCGACGCCGCCCTTTTGGTTGGCAATGCAGAAAATCTTGGCCATGTCAGTGCGGGAGGTCGATCAGCGGGAAATCGCGAGCTTGATGCCGAAGGCGATCAGGAAGGTACCGGCCAGCTTCTCGAGCGTGGTGGAAATGCGGGGATTGGCGCGGATGCGCTCGGCCAGGAAGTGCGTGAGCAGCGTCGAGGTCAGGCCGTACAGGAAGGTCAGCGCCGCAATGGTGACGGCCATGGCGCCGAAGCTGATCAGCCCCTGGTGGCGGGTCGGGTCCACGAACAGCGGGAAGAAGGCCATGTAGAACACGATGGCCTTCGGGTTCAGCAAGGTGATGGTGAAGGCCTGGCGCAGGAAGTGGCTGGGCTTGATGTTGAGGATGGGCGCCGAGCCGGGCTTGGCCAGCAGCATCTTGAGGCCCAGCCACGCCAGGTAGCCGGCACCCAGCCATTGCACCGCCTTGAAGGCGGCAGGGTACGCCGCCAGCACAGCCGACACGCCCGCCACCGCGGCCCACATCAGGCATTGGTCACCGAGGATCAGCCCGGCCGTCGCGGCCAACCCGCCACGAATCCCGCCCTTGCTGGTCGACGTGATCAGCGCGAGGTTGCCCGGGCCGGGAATCAGTAGAAACAGGACGATGGCGGCGACGAAAGCGCCGTAGTCAGCGATGCCGAACATGGGATTGCCTCAAAAAGAGCGCCGGGAACAGACGGGAGAGAAACGCGAGGGAGGCAACGAGTCTAAGCGAGCACGATGCCGGGAGGGCGGTCGAGGCACCGGGTTTTGCCGGTGCCTCTGCTTCTTTTACGGAATCGAACGTGATTCCCGCCAACCTTGGTCGGCTTTCAGACGGCTTCTTTGCGTGCCCAGACGATGCAGCGCTCGGCATCGAGGCCTGGAACCGTCAGTTGTTCCACGTGAAACACTGCGACGCCCTTGGGCAAGACAGCGAGTTCGTCGCTGGGCACCTTGCCCTTCATGGCCAGCCACAGACCGCCCGGGGCGAGCAGGTTCATCGAGCCGTTGAAGAAGTCCGGCAATGAGGCGAAGGCCCGCGAGCTGATCACCTGGTAGCTGCCGACGAGCGACTCGACCCGCGCGTGAAGTCCGCGCAAATTGGGCAGTTCCAGCTCGGCCGACACCTGCTGCACGAAGGCAGCTTTCTTGGCCACGGCGTCGAGGCAACTCACATGCAGGTCGGGCCGCATGATGGCGATCACCACGCCGGGCAGGCCGCCGCCGGAGCCCACGTCGAGCAGCTTGCCCTCCCCTGGCCACTCGCGCTGCAAGGGCGCTACCGCTGCCAGGCTGTCGAGCAGATGGTGCGTCAGCACGCTGGCGGGGTCGCGCAACGCTGTCAGGTTGTAGACCTTGTTCCACTTGAGCATCAGCGTGCCGTAGGCCAGCAGTTGCTCGCCCTGCCCGTCAGACAAGGCAACGCCCATGGCGGCTGCACCCGCGCGCAGCGTATCGATGGGCGCCGTCATTCCGCGGACTGCGGCGCGGCGGCTGCTTCCGTGGCGGTTTCGGTCAGCTCGGCCCCACGGGCGAAGGCCTTGTGGCCGCCCTTGCGCAGGTGAATCATCAACAGCGAGATGGCAGCCGGCGTCACGCCGGAGATGCGCGAGGCCAAGCCCAGCGTTTCCGGACGGTGCTTGTCCAGCTTCTGGCGGACCTCGAAGCTCAGCGCCTTGACCTGTCCGTAGTCGAAATCGGCCGGCAGCTTCAGGCTTTCGAAGTGCGACGCACGCTCCACCTCGTCGTGCTGACGCTCGATGTAGCCCGAGTACTTGGCCGAAATCTCGATCTGCTCGACCTCGGTGCCGTTGAGTGCCGCCGGGGCGGCGTACTTGCCGCCGTCCAGGGACATGAGCGTTTCGTAGTTCACGTCGGGCCGGCGCAGCAGGTCGGCCAGGTTGTATTCGTGGTCGATGGCCTTGCCCAGCACCCGCTCCGACTCGGCAGCCGGCAGGTTGCGCGGGTTCACCCATATCGACTTGAGCCGCTCTGTTTCACGTGAAACAACGTCGCGCTTTCGGCTGAAAGCGTCCCAGCGCGCGTCGTCCACCAAGCCCAGCTTGCGCCCTGCTTCG
Organism: Variovorax sp. 10N412; assembly: GCF_056394985.1. Taxonomy (NCBI): domain Bacteria; kingdom Pseudomonadati; phylum Pseudomonadota; class Betaproteobacteria; order Burkholderiales; family Comamonadaceae; genus Variovorax; species Variovorax sp. 10N412. Next base: position 422,601 of record NZ_JBFTIO010000003.1, on the reverse strand, counting down.
GTCAGCCGCATGTCGGCGTTGTCCTCGCGCAGTTGCAGGCGGAACTCGGCGCGGCTGGTGAACATGCGGTAGGGCTCGGTCACGCCCTTGGTGATCAGGTCGTCGACCAGCACACCCAGGTAGGCCTCGTCGCGGCGCGGCAGCCAGGCGTCTTCATCGCGGCATTGCAGCGCGGCATTGATGCCGGCGAACAGGCCCTGGGCCGCCGCCTCTTCGTAGCCGGTGGTGCCGTTGATCTGCCCGGCAAAGAACAAGCCCTTCACCGAGCGGGTTTCGAAGCTGCTCTTGAGTTCGCGCGGATCGAAGTAGTCGTACTCGATGGCGTAGCCCGGGCGCAGGATGTGGGCGTTCTCCAGGCCCGCCATGGAGCGAACCAGCTGCAGCTGGATGTCGAACGGCAGGCTGGTCGAGATCCCGTTCGGGTAGTACTCATTGGTCGTCAGGCCTTCGGGCTCCAGGAAGATCTGGTGGCTTTCCTTGTCGGCGAAGCGGTTGATCTTGTCTTCCACGCTCGGGCAATAACGCGGGCCGACACCGTCGATCTTCCCGGTGAACATCGGACTGCGGTCGAAGCCGGAGCGAATGATGTCGTGCGTGCGCGCGTTGGTGTGCGTGACCCAGCACGCCATCTGCCGCGGATGCATGTCCGCACGGCCCATGAAGCTGAACACCGGCATCGGCCCTGCCCCGCCCGGCATGCCGTCGCCCGGCTGCTCGGCCAGTTTGGAAAAGTCGATGCTGCGCCCGTCCAGGCGCGGCGGTGTGCCGGTCTTCAAGCGGCCTTGGGGCAGCTTCAGTTCCTTCAGCCGCGCCGACAGGCTGATGGCCGGCGGATCGCCCGCGCGGCCGGCCTGGTAGTTGTCCAGGCCCACATGAATGCGGCCGTCGAGGAAGGTGCCCGCGGTCAGAACCACGGTGCGCGCACGAAAGGCAATGCCCACCTGCGTGATGGCGCCGACCACGCGGTCGCCTTCCACCATCAGGTCGTCGACGGCTTGCTGGAACAGGCTCAGGTTCGGCTGGTTTTCCAGGCGGTGGCGAATGGCCGCCTTGTACAGCACGCGGTCCGCCTGCGCACGGGTGGCGCGCACCGCGGGGCCCTTGCTCGAATTGAGAATGCGGAACTGGATGCCGGCCTCGTCGGTGGCAATGGCCATCGCGCCGCCCAGCGCATCGACCTCCTTCACCAGGTGGCCCTTGCCGATGCCGCCGATCGACGGGTTGCAGCTCATCTGGCCCAGCGTCTCGATGTTGTGGGAGAGCAGCAGCGTCTTGGCGCCCATGCGCGCGGCGGCGAGCGCGGCTTCGGTGCCGGCATGGCCACCGCCGACGACGATCACGTCGAATTCTTCGGGGTACAGCATTTGAATGGGGGCGCACAACTGACGCGTGCGCGGCGCAAAAGGGGGCGCCAATTTTAATCGCCGGTGCCCGCCTGCGCCCATTGTGTGGACAAGCTAGAGGGCCCTGCCAAATTGGCCCTCCACGCGCATGCCCATTGACTAGTTTGCTATATATTTAATAGCAAACAACCCGCGTCAGCCGGTCACTTCAGCCACTTGCACCACAGGCACGGGCTTCTCGATGCCCACCAGCGCGCCGGTGGGCGGCGGTGCCTTCGAGGGTTGCAGGCTCTCGTCCTGCAATTCGCGAATCGACAGGCGCTTGTCCGTCATGCGCACGTTGCCAAAGATCGTGCAGAAGGCCACGTCCTTGGCGTCGCGCCCGGTGCCCACGCGCACGAGGCGGTCGACCGGCGCCATGCGCGTCGGATCGAACAGCACCCACTGCCCGCCGATCCACGCTTCGAACACCGCATGAAAGTCCTGCGGCGGTTCGTCGAACCACACATAGCCCACCACCAGCCGCGCCGGAATGTTCAGCGCGCGGCAGAAGGTGATGCCCAGGTGCGCAAAGTCGCGGCACACGCCCGCGCGTTCCACGAACACCTCGCTGGCGGTGGTGGTCGAGACGCTGCTGCCCGGCTCGTAGGCAATGCTGTCGTGGATCCAGTCGACGATGGCCTGCACCCGGCCGATGCCCGGCGGCAGGTCGCCGAAGAGCTGCTGCGCGCAACGCGACATCAGGTCCGACTCGCAGTAGCGCGTCGGCATCATGTAGTGCAGCACCGCGTCGGGCACCTGGCTGACCGACACCTCGCGCAGGTCGGGCGGCACCAGCACATGGGCGCGCTGCACGCTGGCCTTGTAGCTGATCTTCAGCGGCCCGGGGTTGGCATCGAAGCGAATGAAGCGGTTGCCGTTCGCCTCGTCGCAGAACACCTGCATCTCGGTAGGCGGCTCGATGGTCAGCTGCTCGTTGACCACGGCCTGCACGCCGCACCTGGCTGCCTCGATGTTGAGCAGCATGTGGGCGGGCGCGGCCACCTCGTAGTCGAGTTGCGCGTCGATGTGGGAGAGATGCATGGGTTCCCCGCAGCTCAGTCGAGCGCTTTCTTCACCGCGCCCACGCCCAGCGCGGCCAGCACGACGAACAGCACGGCCAGCACCAGGAACAGGCCGAACAGCAGCTTGGCGATGCCGGCGGCACCGGCGGCCACGCCACCGAAGCCCAACACACCCGCCAGCAACGAGATGACCGCAAAAATGATCGCGTACTTCAACATTTGAAACTCCTTCAGCGGGGCCCTGCCCACCGTGCGACGCAGCTTAGAAAAAGCCCGCCTCGCGCCCGATAGTCGCCCTCCTCAAGGCGCCGTAGGACAAAAACGCGACGCAGCCAAACCCGCTAGCATCCTGCGCGGTCTCCCACAACAATCACCTCGTCATCCTTTGGAGTTATTCGAATGAAGCTGTATTACTCGCCGGGCGCATGCTCGCTCTCGCCCCACATTGCGCTGCATGAAGCAGGCATCGCCGTCGAGGCCGTGCTGGCCAGCACCAAGAGCCACAAGCTGCAAGACGGCACCGACTACTACGGCATCAACCCGCTGGGCTACGTGCCGATGCTCGAGCTCGACGACGGCACCCGCCTGCGCGAAGGCCCGGCCATCCTGCAATACATCGCCGACCTGGCGCCCACCAAGAACCTGGCACCGGCCAACGGCACCCTGCAGCGCTACCGCCTGCAGGAGTGGCTGACCTTCATCGGCACCGAGGTGCACAAGGGCTTCAGCCCGCTGTTCAACCCCAACATGCCCGAAGAAGCCAAGACCATCTTCAAGGACAAGCTCGCCTCGCGCTTCAAGTGGCTCGACAGCGAACTGGCCAACAAGCAATACCTGATGGGCGACACCTTCAGCGTGGCCGACGGCTACCTGTTCACCGTGACCAACTGGACCAAGCCGACGGGCGTGGACATCTCCGGCTTCCCCAACCTGCAGGCGTGGCATGCACGCGTGGGCGCACGCCCCGCGGTGCAGGAAGCCTTGAAGGCCGAAGGCCTGCTGAAGTAAGCCTGGCAACGACGCGGCCGGATTCCCCTCAGGGAAAACCCGGCCCGCTTCAGCCACAAGCCGCATGAAGCGGCTTTTTTTTCGGGCGACGCTAGGCACATGCCCCATTCGCCCTCATCGCACCCGTCCCCCTCCTGCACCGAACTGCGCCAAGAGATGCGCGGGCCCGTCATGTGGCTCACCATCGAACGCGAAGAGCGCCGCAACGCCGTCAACGCCGCCGTCATCGCCGGCCTGGGCGATGCCCTCGCACGCGCCAACGCCGACACCGCCGTGCGCGCCGTGGTGATCACCGGCGCCGGCACGCGCGCCTTCTGTTCGGGCGCCGACCTGCAGAGCGGCACCTCCTTCAAGTTCGACTACGCCGCGCCCTACCAGGGCATGGCCAACCTCTTTCGCCAGGCGCGGCAATCGACCGTGCCGCTTATCGCGCGCGTCAACGGCGCCTGCATGGCGGGCGGCATGGGCCTCATGGCGATGTGCGACATGGCGGTGGCCGCCCGCCACGCCGTGTTCGGCCTGCCCGAGGTCAAGGTCGGCGTCTTTCCCGCGCAGGTGCTCAGCGTGCTGGGCGGCCTGCTGCCGCGCCGCGTGCTGGCCGAGATGTGCATCACCGGCGAGCCCATCACCGCGGCGCAGGCGTTGGAACTCCACCTGGTCAACCGCGTGAGCGACGACGTCGACGAGGCCGTCGACGGGCTGCTCGCGCGCCTGCTCGACAAGTCGCCCGCCGCCATCCGCCGCGGGCTGTACACCATGAAGAAGATCGAGGCGATGGCCTTCGAGGAATCGATGGCCTTCACCGAAAGCCAGATCGGCCTCTTCGCATTGACCGAGGACGCCGCCGAAGGACAGCTCGCCTTCCGCGAGAAACGCAAGCCGCAATGGAGTGGGCGATGAACAGCAGCAGCAGCAGCAAAGGGCACGACGCCGACCGCGTCGTGCGCATCGGCGGCGCCTCGGGCTTCTGGGGCGACAGCAGCGTGGGCGCGCCGCAGCTCGTGGGCAGCGGGCAGATCGACTACCTGGTGTTCGACTACCTGGCCGAACTCACCATGTCGATCCTGGCGGGCGCGCGGCTGAAGAAGCCCGAGCTGGGCTATGCCACCGACTTCGTGACCGTGGCCATGAAGGCCGTGCTGAAGGACGTGGTCACACAAGGCATTCGCGTGGTGAGCAACGCGGGCGGCGTCAATCCGCAGGGCTGCGCAGACGCGCTCGCGGCCCTTGCTGCGGAGCAAGGCATCGAATTGAAGATCGCCGTGGTGAGCGGCGACGACGTGTCCGCACTGCTGCCGCAGCTGCGCCAGTCGCAGCCGCCGGTGCGCGAACTGCAGAGCGGTGCGGCATTGCCGGAACGCGTGCTCACGGCCAACGCGTACCTGGGCGCGCGCCCGATCCAGGCCGCGCTCGACGCCGGTGCGCAGGTGGTCATCACCGGCCGCTGCGTCGACTCGGCCGTGACGCTGGGCGTGCTCATGCACGAATTCAAGTGGCAGCCGGGCGACTTCGACCTGCTCGCCGCCGGCAGCCTCGCGGGCCACATCATCGAGTGCGGCTGCCAGGCCACCGGCGGCCTGCACACCGACTGGGACACCGTGCCCGACTGGCCCAACATCGGCTACCCGATCGTCGAGTGCGGCGCCGACGGCAGCTTCGTCGTCACCAAGCCCGCGGGCACCGGCGGCAAGCTCACGCCCGCCGTGGTGGGCGAGCAGATGCTCTACGAAATCGGCGACCCCGCGGCCTACCTGCTGCCCGACGTGACGGCCGACTTCACGCAGGTGCACATCGCGCAGGCCGGCGAGCACCGCGTGCGCGTGCACGGCGCGCGCGGCCGCGCACCGACCGCGAGCTACAAGGTGAGCGCCACCTACGTCGACGGCTTCAAGACCGCGGCGCAGCTCACCCTCGTGGGCTTCGACGCGGCGGCCAAGGCCAGGCGCACGGGCGAGGCGATCCTGGCGCGCACGCAGGCGCTGTTCGCGCAGCACGGCTTCGGCCCCTACAGCGACACGCAGCTCGAGGTGCTGGGGGCCGAGTCCTGCTACGGCCCGCATGCGAATGCGCAGGCCCTGCAGACGCGCGAAGCGGTGCTGCGGCTCGCCGTGACGCATCCGCGCAAGGAGGCGCTGGCGCTGTTCGCGCGCGAGGTGGCGCCGGCCGGCACCTCGTGGGCGCCGGGCACCACGGGCGCGGGCGGCGGGCGGGCCTCGGTGTCGCCGTCGATCCGGCAGTACGCCTTCCTGCTCGACAAGTCGCAGGTGCAGGCCGGCGTGCACGTCGGCGGCGAACCCATCGCGCTGCCGCGCCTCGACGCACCGGTAGCGACCGATGCCGCCGCACCGGCCGCGCAGCCCGACAAGGCCCGGGAGACCGCACCCGCACCCCAGGCATCGGACACCGTCGAAGTGCCCCTGGTGCGACTCGCCTGGGCCCGCAGCGGGGACAAGGGCGACACCTCGAACATCGGCGTCATCGCGCGCCACCCCGCCCTGCTGCCGCTGCTGCGCGAGCAGCTCACCGAAGCGCGCGTGGCCGGCTGGCTGGCCCACCTCGTCAAGGGCCGCGTCACGCGCTTCGAGGTGCCGGGCATCGGTGCCTTCAACTTCGTCTGCGAGCAGGCGCTGGGCGGCGGCGGCATGGCGTCGCTGCGCAACGACCCGCTGGGCAAGGGCATGGGGCAGATCCTGCTGGCCGTGCCGGTGCGGGTGAGCCCCGCGCTGTTGTCCTTGCTGTCGCCCTTGTCCTAGCACCAAACAGGACAACCGTACGACAGCAGGGTTGAGGCCGCGCGCTTAGCCTTGCGCCTGTTTCAACTCTGCCCACCCGCAACTCCGATGTCCACCCTCTTCGACCCCGTCCAGGCCGGCGACCTGCAGCTCGCCAACCGCATCGTGATGGCGCCGCTGACGCGCAACCGCTCGCCCAATGCGATTCCGCCCGACATCGCCACCACCTACTACGCCCAGCGCGCCAGCGCCGGCCTGCTCATCACCGAAGCCACCGCCATCAGCCACCAGGGCCAGGGCTACTCGGACGTGCCCGGCCTCTACGGCAGCGAACAGCTCGACGCCTGGAAGCGCGTGACCGACGCCGTGCATGCCGAAGGCGGCAAGATCGTCGTGCAGCTGTGGCACGTGGGCCGCGTCTCGCACACCGAACTGCAGCCCGACGGCGGCAAGCCGGTGGCGCCCTCGGCCATCACCGCCAAGACCAAGACCGTGCTCATCAAGAACGGCGTGCCGGGCTTCGTCGACACCTCCGAGCCGCGCGCGCTCGACGCCGGTGAAATCCCGGGCATCGTGCACGCCTTCGCGGTGGCCGCTCGCAGCGCGGTGGAAACCGCCGGCTTCGACGGCGTGGAACTGCACGGCGCCAACGGCTACCTGCTCGACCAGTTCCTGAAGGACGGCAGCAACAAGCGCACCGACGACTACGGCGGCTCCATCGAGAACCGCGCACGCCTGCTGCTCGAAGCCACGCGCGCCGTGGTCGACGCGGTCGGCGGCGGCAAGACCGGCATCCGCCTGTCGCCCGTCACGCCCGCCAACGACGCGCACGACAGCAACCCGCAGCCGCTGTTCACCTACGTGGTGAAGCAGCTCGCGCAGCTCAACCTGGCCTACATCCACATCATCGAAGGCGCCACCGGCGGCCCGCGCGAAATTGCCGACCGTCCCTTCGACTACGAAGCGCTGAAGGCCGCCTACCGCGAAGCCGGCGGCAAGGGCGCATGGATGGTGAACAACGGCTACGACCGCCCGCTGGCCGAGGAAGCCGTGAAGGAAGGCGACGACCTCGTGGCCTTCGGCAAGCCCTTCATCTCCAACCCCGACCTGGTGCGCCGCCTGCGCGAGAACGCACCGCTCAACGAGATCGACAAGGCCACCATGTACGGCGGCGGCGCCAAGGGCTACACGGACTATCCGGCGCTGGCCTGACCCTGCTGCCGCAGGGGGCCATGGCAAGATGCGGCGGACCCATTCGTCCGCCGACAGGAGACAACCGCCATGGCCCGCATTGCACAACGACTGGCCGCTTCAGGCCTCGTGCTGCCCCCTCCCGTGACGCCGCCGCCCGGCGTCGTGCTGCCCTTCCAGTTCGTGCGCGTCATCGGCAGGCGCGCGCTCGTCTCGGGCCACGGTCCGCTCAATGCCGACGGCATCATCGCCGAACCGCTGGGCAAGCTGGGGCGTGAAGTCACCGTCGAACAGGGCTACGTGGCCGCACGCCTCACCGCGCTCGCCATGCTCGGCAGCCTGCAGCGTGCGCTCGGCGACCTCGACCGTATCACCGCGTGGACGCGCGTGTTCGGCATGGTCGCGTGCGCACCCGGCTTCGACAGGCAGCCGGCCGTGATCAACGGTTTCTCCGACCTCATCCTCGAAGTCTTCGGCCCCGACATCGGCGCGCATGCGCGCAGTGCCGTGGGCATGGCGGAGCTGCCGTTCAACATTCCGGTGGAGATCGAGGGCGAGGTGGAGTTCGAGTGACGCACCCCACGATCCCCTCGCCCGCCACCTTGCCCTGGACGTTGCGGCGTGCCACCGCGGCCGACACGGCCGCCGTTGCCGCCTGCGCCGCCGACGCCTTCCGCGTCTACATTCCGCGCCTGGGCGTCGAGCCCAGGCCGATGACGCGCGACTACGCCCAGGCCATCGCCCATGCGCAGGTGTGGGTCGCCACGCTGCGGCAGGAGACCGTCGCCGCGCTGCTGCTCGACGTGACCGGCGAGGGCTTCCTGATCGACGTGATCGCGGTGCTGCCGGCGCACCAGGGCACGGGCCTCGGGCGTGCCTTGCTCGAGCTCGCCGAGCGCGAGGCCGTGCGGCAAGGCCATGCGTCGATCTACCTCTACACCAACGAGAAGATGACCGAGAACCGCGCGCTCTACCAGCGCATCGGCTATGTCGAATACAAGCGCGAAACGCTCGACGGCCGCACCCGCGTCTACCTGCGAAAGCCCTTGCAGTGAGCACCGCGATGCAGCTGGCCCGCATCCACCACGTGGCCATCATCTGCGCCGACTACGCGGTGTCGAAACGCTTCTACACCGAGGTGCTCGGCCTGCGCGTGATCGCCGAGAACCACCGCGCCGCGCGCGATTCGTACAAGCTCGACCTGGCCCTGCCCGACGGCTCGCAGATCGAACTCTTCTCTTTTCCCGGTGCGCCCGCGCGGCCCACGCGGCCTGAAGCGCAAGGGCTGCGTCACCTGTCCTTCGAGGTGCTCGACGTGCAGGCCGCGGCCGACGAACTCGCGGCGCAAGGCATTGCGGTGGAGCCGCTGCGCATCGACGAATTCACTGGGCGGCGTTTCACGTTCTTCGCCGATCCCGACGGTCTTCCGCTGGAGCTCTACGAGGCCGCGCCGGCCGAGGAACTCGATGCCCTGCTGCTGAAACTCGAAGGCGCATTGCACCTGCGCGAGGTGCGCGCGAGTGCGGAGCAACTCATGGAACTGCTCGACGACGACTTCCATGAACTCGGCGTGTCGGGCACCGTGTGGACACGCGCGTCCATCGTCGATGCACTGCGCGACGAGGCGTTTTCGAGGCGCACGATGTCGGACTTTCGCGTGCTGCGCATGGCGGGCGACGTGGCGCTGGTCACGTACCGCGTGCACCGCGAAGCCATCGCTGAAAGGCCTGCGGCGGACTCGCTGCGCAGCTCGCTGTGGAAGCGCAGGCAGGGCCGGTGGCGGATGGTGTTTCACCAGGGCACGGCGCTGTAGCGCGCTGTCTTTCTCCCTCCCCTCCCGGGGGAGGGCCGGGGTGGGGGCACGACGGCCTCCACGCCCACGCGGCGCTTCATCGAAGGCCTGCCCCCATCCCCGCCTTCCCCCGGAAGGGGAAGGAGCAAGACACGCGCTACGCCACCTCGCCGAACGCCACGCTCACGCGCAGGCCCGTCGGCTCCGCCGCTTCCAGCCGCAGCTCCGCCCCCAGCAGCTCCGCATAGCGCGACACGATCGACAGCCCCAGCCCGGAGCCCTGCCCCAGCTTCTGCCCCTCCGGCCCCTGCGCCCAGCGCTGCATCAGGTCGCGCTGTGCCTCCAGCGGAATGCCGGGTCCGTCGTCGATCACGCTCAGCGTGCGGCCCGAGAGTTCGACCGTGATGGTGCGTCCGCCATAGCGCAGCGCGTTGTCGATCAGGTTGTCGAGGATGCCTTCGACCAGCGCGTCGTTGGCCATCACGACCACGCCGTCGTCCAGGCCGCGCGCGCCCAGGTCGACGCCGCGCGCATCGGCCTTCGCCAGGTGCCGCAGCACCGTCTGCTCGGCCAGCACATCGAGCCGCACCGGCACGCGCTCCAGCCCCGCGCGCGCCTCTTCGGCCAGCGCCAGCGCCAACAGCTGGTCGATCAGATGGCTCGCGCGCGACTGCCGCTCCGACACGCGCTCCAGCTGCTCGCGCCACACGGCCGTGTCCTGCTGCGCCAGGCCGTACTCGGCCAGCGCACGAATGCCCGCCAGCGGCGTGCGCAGCTCGTGCGCCACGTTGCCCACGAACTCGCGCTGCGCCTGCACGCTCTGGTCGAGCCGCTCGAACAGCGCGTTCACCGCATTGCCCAGGCGCTGCAGCTCGCGCGAGGTTTCCGCCACGGCCACGGGCGACAGGTCGTGCACGTCGCGCCGGTCGAGCGCGCGCTGCAGTTCGCCCAGCGGGCGCAGGTCGCTGCGAATGCCGTACCAGAGCCAGATGGCGAGCAGCATCAGCAGCAGGATCTGCGGCGCCAGCGCATAGCCCAGCAGCTGGCGCACCAGCGCGGTCCGGCTCAGCGTGGTCTGCGCAATGATCACGCGGTAGGGCATGCTCAGGTCGGGCTCGGCGTCGTGCTCGAGCACCACCGCGCGCAGCACGCTGCCCTGGTAGTCGATGTCCGAGAAGCGGTAGCGCGCCCCATCGACCGGCAGCGGCGCCTGCAGGCCCGACTGGCCCGAGATCAGCGTGCCGTCCAGTCGCTGCACCGCGAAGTACACCTTGTCGACCTGGTCGAACAGCACGGTGGCCACTTCGCGCGGCGTGAGCAGCAGCTCGATGCCGCGCTCGCCCGCCTGCACGTTGGCCGACAGCGCATACGCGTCGTCGAGCATGCCGCGGTCGAAGGCCTGCTCGGAAAAGTAGTTGGCGATGACCAGCGCGATGACCGCGCCGACCATCCAGGTGAGCGCCAGCGGCACCAGCACGTTGCGCAGCACGCGCCGCGTGAGCGACGGTGCCTGTCTCGCTTTCTTCGGCTCCTGCAGCCGTTCTTTCGCGAACGCGGTCACTGGATCGATCGCCGGGTCGGCAAGGCGCGGATCACACCTCGGCTTCGAGCAGGTAGCCGATGCCGCGCAGCGTGCGGATGCCCGCGCCGGTGCCCTGCAGCTTCTTGCGCAGGCGCGAGATGAAGGCCTCCAGCGCGTTGTCGCCCAGCGATTCGTCGAAGCTGGACAGCTTGTCGGACAACGCGCGCTTGCTCACCGTGCGCCCCGGCGGGCTCATGAGCTCCCACAGCACCTCGAACTCGCGCGCCGGCAGGTCGAGCGGGCCGCCCGCGGTGGAGAAGCGCCGCGCCTTGCGGTCGAGCTTGAGCTGTCCCAGCAGCACGATGTCCTCGGTGCCCTTGGCGCGGCGCACCAGCGCGCGCAAGCGGGCCTCGACCTCGGCCAGGTCGAAGGGCTTGCCGAGGTAGTCGTCGGCGCCGGCGTCGAGGCCCGCGATGCGCTCCTCGGTGCGCCCGCGCGCCGTGAGCACCAGCACCGGCGTGCGGTCGCCGCGCGCACGCGCCTGGCGCAGCGCGGTGAGGCCGCTCGCGAGGCCGCTGGTGGGGCTGGCGGTGGCGGGCAGGTTGAGGTCGAGCAGCACGGCATCGAAAGGCTGCACGCGCCACAGGTGGTCGGCGTCTTCGACGTTGGTCGACACGTCGACCCGATGGCCTGCGTCCGCAAGGCTGCGGACCATCACGTCGCGCAGAACGGCGTCGTCTTCGACAAGCAGAATTCGCATGGTGTTTTGAGTGGTGAGGGGGTAATCTGCCCTGCGAATGATGGGTCAGCGGCCCGTCAGTCGCTCCAAGCGATAAACGCTGCATGAGCATACGACAGCCACACGAAACACGGGCCACTTTCATGGCCTGTGCCGCGCGATGAGTGCACGCGAACCCTCCGATCAGCTGAGCATCGTTCCCCCCGAGGTGCAAGGCACGGCGGTGGTCCTGCTGCACGGTCTATGCAGCACGCCTGACGAGTTGCTGACCGTGCAGTCCGCGCTGCGCAGCCGCGGCTACCCGGTGCACCCGATGTCGATCGAGGGCTACTCGTTCGACGCCGGCGCGCCGATGCAGCGCGCGGCGCCGTACGAGCGCTGGATCGACGCGATCCACGCGAAGGTGAAGGCGCTTCGCGTGCAGCACGACCGCGTGCTGCTGGTGGGCATCTCGGCCGGCTCGTCGCTCGCGCTCGGCGCGGCCATCCGCTGCGGCAGCGACGTCGATGCGCTGGTGCTCATGTCGACCACGCTGCGCTTCGACGGCTGGGCCATTCCGCGCACGCAGTTCCTGCTGCCGCTGGCCTTCTACACGCCGCTCGGGCGGCTGTGGCAATACCGCGAGCGCCCGCCCTACGGCGTGAAGAACGAGCGCGTGCGCGCCTGGATCGAGCGCGAGCTGCGCCACCGCAAGGTCTCGCGCGCGGGCAGCTCGGTGATCGGCGTGGGCCACCTGCGCGAGCACGACCGGCTCATCCGCCACGTGCGGCGCAACCTCCACAACGTGCAATGCGGCAACGTGCTCGCACTGCATGCCCAGCAGGACGAGGTGGCCAGCGTGGCCAATCTCGACATCCTCGCGCGCGGCCTGCGCTGCCGCGCATTCCGCACGGTGGTGGTCGCGAACAGCTACCACATGATCACGATCGACAACGACCGGCAACAGGTCATGCGCGAAACCGTGTCGTTCGCCGATGCGGTAGCGCATGGCACGATGCCCGAGCATCCGCTGTACGCCTGAACCCTTCCGACCCCGCCTGAAAGGAAAGCATTCCCATGTCTTCTTCCCCCACTTTCAACAGCATCGCCACGATCCTGGAGGCCGACTTCCGCGTCGAGCGCTCGGCCATCTCGCCGGCCACCGCGCTGTCGGACCTCGGCCTGGACTCGCTCGCGCTGATGGAGTTCGTGTTCGCCGTGGAAGACGCCTTCCACCTGCGCATTCCCGAAGACCGCCTCGACCCGCGCGAAGCCGGCATCACGCTGCAGCGCCTGTGCGAAGTGATCGACGCGGAAAGCGCCGGTGCCGTGGCAGGCCAACCCGCAGAAGCTACCGCATGAGCAGCGGTGCCGCCCACGCCGTACTTGCCGCCTCGGCCGCGCGCGCTGCATCGGCGCCCGTGCGCGTGAGCGGCATCGGTTTCGTCACGCCCATCGGGCGCACCGTGGAGGCCTTCGACGAGGCCCTGTTCGCGGGCCGTTCGGCCGTGCGTTCGCACACGCTGGCCATCAAGGGCATGGACACCGTGCAGCTGGCCGTGGCCGCCTGCGAGTTCGACTCGAACGGTGTGCGCAGCACCTCCCGCCTGCCGCTGGACCGCGGCACCGCCATGGCGCTGGCCGCCGCGCAGGACGCGGCCTGCGAAGCGAAGCTCGACCTCGATGCGCTCGACCGCGACCGCCTGGGTGTCTTCTGGGGCAGCGGCCTCGCAGGCGCCGGCACCTTCGACAACACCACCAGCGCGCTCTACGGCGAACAGCGCCGCATGCGCCCGACCACCGTGCTCACCGTGATGCCCAACGCCGCGGTGGCGGAGCTGGCGTTGCACTTCGGCGCGCGCGGCTCGGCCATTGCGTACGCCTGCGCCTGCGCCTCCTCGGCCGTGGCCATCGGCGAGGCGATGCGCGCCATTCGCGGCGGCTGGATCGACGTGGCCATCGTCGGCGGCCACGACGCCATGCTCACGCCGGGCGTGATGGCCAGCTGGAACGCCATGCGCGTGATGGCACCGCCGCCGGCCGACGCGCCCTCGACCGCCTGCCGCCCGTTCTCGGGCGACCGCGCGGGCTTTGCCATCGGCGAAGGCGCCGCAGCCCTGGTGCTCGAATCGGAAGCGCATGCGGCCGCACGTGGCGCGCAGGCCGCGCCCTTCGTGCTTGCGGGCTACGCCACCAACTGCGACGGCACCCACATCACCAACCCCGACAGCGCGGGCCAGGTGCGCGCCATGCGCGCCGCACTGCGCGACGCGGGCATCGAGGCGGCCGACGTGGGCCACATCAACGCGCACGGCACCGCCACCTCGGCCGGCGACGCCGCGGAGGCCGCGTCGATCCGCGAGGTGTTCGGCAAGGGCACGCCGGTCAGCGCGACCAAGTCGATCCACGGCCACGTGCTCGGCGGCGGCGGCGCCATCGAGCTGATCGCGGCGCTGCGCGCGCTGGCACGCGAGACGCTGCCGCCCATCGCCAACCTCCAGGCACCGGACGCCGCGTTCGACCTCGACTTCGTCCAGGGCGAGGCGCGCGAGGCCAAGGGCATCCGCTACGCGCTGTCCAACTCCTTCGCCTTCGGCGGCACCAACGCGGTCATCGTCGCCGGCCGTGCCGTGCAAGACTGAAGATTCGCTGAACGCTTGCTGAAAAAAAGAACACGGTGCATCGGCTGGTCGTTTTCGTGGTGCCCGTGTTCGCGCTGCTCATGGCGTGCGAACTTGCCTGGGGCTGGCTCAGGCAGCGCAACACCTACCGCTTCGCCGACACGCTCGGCAGCCTGAGCCAGGGGCTGTTCAGCCAGGCGCTCGCGGTGTGCACGCAGCTGTTCCAGATCGGGCTGTACGCCATGGTCTATCCGCTGGTCGCCGTGTGGACGCGGCCCGGCTTCTGGGACAGCGCCCTCGGCTGGGTGCTGGCCGTGCTGCTGTTCGACTTCTTCGACTACTGGCTGCACCGCGCGGGCCACGAGTCGGCCGTTTTCTGGGCCGCGCACTCGGTGCACCACCAGAGCCAGCACTTCAACTTTTCCACCGCGCTGCGCCAGGAAAGCACCGTGGCCTTCCTCGGCTGGGCCTTCTACCTGCCGATGGCGGTGGTGGGTGTGCCGCCCGAGCAGTTCGGGCTGGCCGGGCTGATCGTGCTGGTCTACCAGTTCTGGATCCACACCGAGCACATCGGCAAGCTCGGCTGGTTCGACCGCGTGTTCTCCTCGCCCTCGAACCACCGCGTGCACCATGCGGTGAACGACGGCTATGTGGACCGCAACTACGGCGGCATGCTGGTGGTGTGGGACCGCATGTTCGGCACCTTCACCGAAGAAAAGGAGCCCTGCGTGTACGGCACGCGCAAGGCACTGGCCAGCTTCGACCCGATGCGCGCGATCCTCGGGCCCTATGTGCCGCTGCTGCGCGACGCATGGCACACGAAGCGATGGCAGGACAAGGTCGCGGTGTGGTTCAAGCCGCCGGGGTGGCGGCCGGCCGATGTGGCGGCGCGCTTTCCCGAGCCGCCGTTCTCGCTGGACGAAGCCCGGCGCATCCACGCGCCTGCCCTCACGCGAGCGCAGTCGGCATCGGCTTCGATTCACTTCGCCTGCTGGGTCGGGGTGACGCTGGCCTTTCTGTGGCGCGCCGACGACCTCGCGTTCCACACCGGGCTGGCCCTGCTCGCCTTGTCGGTCGGTGGCTTCTGGACCATCGGCGCAGTGCTCGACGCGCGGCTGCGGCTGCGGTGGGCGTGGTGCGCGCAACTGCTGCTGCTGGCGTCGTCCGCGCTGCTGCTCGCCTGAGCCCCGCTATGCTCGGCGGCTTCACCGCTTCGAAGCTTCCCCTCATGCGCAGGCTGGCCACCCCTGAAGACCTCGACGCCGTCTTCGCCCTCTACATGCACGAGAAGGTCGTGCCCTTCCTGGGCTACGACCCGATGCCGCTCGACGACTTCCGCCCGGTCTACCAGGCATTGGTCGACAGCGGCTGCTTCTTCATCTACGAGCGCGAAGGAAAGATGGCCGGCTTCTACCGTGCCACGCGCTACCCGGGCCGTGTGCAGCACGTGGCCTGCCTGGGCACGCTGGCGGTCGCCCCCGAATTCCACGGCCAGGGCATCGCGCTGGCGATGGTGAGCGAAGCCATCGACACCTTGAAGGCAGCCGGCGTCAAGCGCATCGAGCTCTTCGCCGAAAGCGACAACGCGCCCGCGCTGCGCTTCTACGAAAAGTTGGGCTTCGAGCGCGAAGGCACGCTGCGCAAGTTCTACAAGCGCGCGGGCGATGCGGACTGCATCGACGAGTACGTGTTGGCGCTGCTGATCGACTGAATGAAACGCCGGGGGCAACAGCGTCAGGGCTTCCAGCGCCGCAGCAGCAGCGCATTGGCCATGACGCTCACGCTCGACAGCGCCATCGCCGCGCCGGCGACCACCGGGCTCAGCAGGCCGAAGGCCGCGAGCGGAATGCCGGCCACGTTGTAGGCAAAGGCCCAGAACAGGTTCTGCCGGATCTTCGCCACCGTGCGTGCCGACAGCTCGAAGGCCTGGTCCACCAGCGCGAGGTCGCCACGCATCAGCGTGATGCCGGCGGCTTCCATCGCCACGTCGGTGCCGCCGCCCGAAGGTGCCATTGCCATGCCCACGTCGGCCGCGGCCAGCGCGGGCGCGTCGTTGGCGCCGTCGCCCACCATCGCGACGACGTGCCCGTTCTTTCGCAGCGCGCCGACCTGCGCCGCCTTGTCGGCCGGCAGCACGTCGGCGCGCACGTCGCCCGCATCGATGCCCAGCCGCGCCGCCATGGCCTGCGCCGCGCGCAGGTTGTCGCCGGAAATCATGACCACGCGCAGGCCGCGCGCACGCAGCGTGCGAACCGCCTCGGCGGCCTGCGGCTTGGGCTCGTCGGCGAAGGCGAGCAAGGCCTGCGCATGCGCGGTGCCTGCTTCGTCGAAACGAAGCAATGCGGACACGGTGGCGCCTTGCGACTGCAGGCCGTCGATGTCGGCGGCCTCGGGCATCGCGTCGAGCTCGCGGCACCAGCGCAGGCTGGCGATCGCCCAGTTGACGCCGTCGACGTCGCCGCGCACACCGCGACCCGGCCACGCCTGCATCGCGCCCAGCGCTGGCGCCTGCAGCTCGCGCTGCGCCGCGGCGGCCAGCACCGCCTTGGCCAAGGGGTGTTCGCTGCCGCCCTGCAGGCTCGCAGCCGTGGCCAGCAATTCGTCTTCGCTGGCCTGCACACCTGGCAGCACCACCAGCGCGGTGAGCACCGGCCGGCCGACGGTCAGCGTGCCGGTCTTGTCGAACGCGACAGTGTCGACGCGGTGGGCAATCTCCAGCGCGCGTGCGTCCTTGATGAGGATGCCGTGGCGCGCCGCCACGCCCGTGCCCGCCATCACCGCGACCGGCGTGGCCAGGCCCAAGGCGCACGGGCAGGCGATGACGAGCACCGCCACCGCATGGATGAGCGCGGTCTCGATGCCGGCGCCCGCCACCAGCCAGCCGGCGAGCGTGACCAGCGCAATCACCAGCACCACCGGCACGAACACGGCCGCGACCTTGTCCACCAGCCGCTGGATCGGCGCCTTCGCCGCCTGCGCGTCCTCGACCAGGCGGATGATGCGCGCCAGCACGCTCTCGGCACCGACCGCGCGCACCTCCACGACCATGCGGCCGTCGCCGTTCACCGAACCGCCGGTCAACGCATCGCCCGGGCCCTTGGCCACGGGCAGCGGCTCGCCGGTGAGCATCGATTCATCGACTTCGGACTGGCCTTCGACCACCCGGGCATCCGCCGGCACGCGCTCGCCGGGCCGCACCGCGAGGCGGTCGCCCACCATCACCTCGGCCAGGGGCACGTCGCTTTCCTTGCCGCGCAGGCCCACCAGGTGCGCCACCTCGGGCCGCAACTGCTGCAGCGCGCGGATGGCCGAGGTGGCCTGGCGCTTGGCGCGAGCCTCGAGCCACTTGCCAAGCAGCACCAGCGTGATCACCACGGCCGAGGCCTCGAAGTACAGGTGCGGCATCGCGCCGTGGCCTGCGTGCGCACCAGTGGCTGAACGCCACCACAGCCACAGCGACAGCCCGAACGCGGCGCTGGTGCCGAGCGCGACCAGCAGGTCCATGTTGCCGGTGCGCGCCCTGGCCGCATGCCAGCCGGCACGGTAGAAACGCGCGCCCAGCCAGAACTGCACCGGCGTGGCGAGCAGCAGTTGCACCCAGGGCGGCAGCATCCAGTCCTGTCCGAAGGGTTCGCCGAGCATGGGCGCAAGCAAGGGGATCGACAACGCAATGCCGGCCGCGACAGGCGCGAAGCCGTGCCACGGCGACAGCGCCGCGGCTTCGTCGGCGGCGGTGCTCGCCGCGCGCGGCTCGTAGCCTGCGGCGCGCACGGCGCGGCGCAGGCGAACGTCCATGTCGTCGCTGCCGCCGCTGCCGGGTGTGGTCACGACGCGGGCAGACTCCGTCGCCAGGTTCACGCTCACGTCCTGCACACCGGGCACGTTCTTCAGGGCGCGCTCGACGCGCATGACGCACGAGGCACAGGTCATGCCGCCGACCGAGAGGTCGAGGGTGGCGGCGGGGGATGGCTGCAGGTTTTCCATGAGTTCAAGGCTAAGGCTTCACACGATGGCAAGGTCAAGCGGAGAATTTCAGTGCCCCTTCGCTGGACATTGACATCGTGAGAGGGTTCAGACTGCAGCTTCTTCCCGGTCAACCATTCATCACTTCGAAGGAGTCAGAACAATGAGCCAGAAATTCCAGGTCACGGGCATGAGTTGCGGTCACTGCGTGAGCGCGGTGCAGAACGCGGTGCAGACGGTGGACCCCGAAGCGCAGGTCACGGTCGATCTGCAGACGGGTCACGTCGACGTGCTGAGCGAACAGCCGCGCCAGGATCTCGTGGTCGCGATCGAGAACGCGGGCTACGCCGTCCAATGACGGGCACGGTCGCCATCGGCGAAGCGGCGCAGCGCTCCGGCGTGTCGGCCCGCATGGTCCGGCATTACGAAGGGCTGGGCCTGCTGCCGGCGGTGGCACGCACCGAGAGCGGCTACCGCCAGTACGGCGAGGCCGACATCCACACGCTGCGCTTCATCAAGCGCTCGCGCGACCTGGGTTTCTCGATGGAAGAAATCGCGGAACTGGTCGGCCTGTGGCACAACCGCCGCCGCGCCAGCGCCAGCGTGAAGCGCATCGCCCAGAAACACCTGGGCGAACTGGAGCAGCGCATTGCGGACATGCAGGCGATGCGCAACACGCTGTCCCACCTGGTGCACTGCTGCCACGGCGACGCCAGGCCGGATTGCCCGATCCTGGACGACCTCGCGAACTAGGCACTCCGCCTGGCTGCGCGCACTTCGGGTCGCTTCTACTTCCCCCTCGCCGGGGTCTGCACCCGGTGGCCCGGCAAAGCCAGTTCCATCGTGTCTCCGGAAGGGTCAGGCGCCACGCACCAGAGACAGCACCTTGCCCGCGTCCAGCGTGCGGGCCTTCTCCTGGATCGCCGGCAGATATTGGGTCTGCAGGCTCTGCCCTTCCTTGACCACGCCCGAGAACGCTTCCTTCAGCATCTGCGTGGAAAGCGTACGGCCGCCCGCGTAGTACCGCTTGGCCACATGGCCCAGCGCATAGGTCGAGGCAAAGCTCATCCCCGAACTCACGGCCTGGTTGCCCAGCCCGCGCAGCAGGCGGCCGCCGACCTTGCCG
Organism: Variovorax sp. 10N412; assembly: GCF_056394985.1. Classification (NCBI taxonomy): domain Bacteria; kingdom Pseudomonadati; phylum Pseudomonadota; class Betaproteobacteria; order Burkholderiales; family Comamonadaceae; genus Variovorax; species Variovorax sp. 10N412. The sequence continues at coordinate 403,521 of NZ_JBFTIO010000003.1, read as the reverse complement.
AGCAAACCGCCGAGCAGCTTGCGCCCGGCCTGCTCCAGGTACTGCGAGGTCAGGCCCACGCCGACCGTGGCCAGGAAGTCCTTGATGTGGCCGCTGTCGAGCTGGTAGCCGTGGGCCTGCCCGATGCGGTAGACCAGCTTCATCTGCAGCGGAATGATCGCCATGGTAGACAGCGTCTCGGGCAGCAGCTCGAGCGCGCCGTTGAGGATCGCGGCATTGAGGATCGATTTGTCGAGCTCGGCGGCGTCGGGTGCAGGCGCGCCGGGCAGGTTCGGCGACGGCGACGCAGCAACCGCCGTGCCGGCCGCCGCAGCGGGCACCGCCGCCGCAATATCTTCCGCCTGCTGCGAAAAGCCGACCGCTGACGCGTCCAGGCCCAGCGACGTGCGCACGTCCGCCAGGAACATGCGCTCGGCCTGCGACTGCGTGCCGTCCGCGTCGCACACGCACACCGCCATTTCATAGGCCAGCTGCCTGGATTCGCTGCTCTTCAGCTCCGCGGCCACCGACGCCAGCGACACGCGCTTCATCAGCACGTCCTGGTAGAGCGTCGGCAGGTTCACGCCGTCGGCCTGCGACAGGCCCTCGGCGATCCGCTTGATCTCGGCGCGCTCGCGCTCGTGCTTCTCGCCATCGACAAAGGCAGCCAGCAGGCTCAGGGTCACGATCGACTTTGTTTCTGAAGGTGTCATTTTCGACATTTGGTAATAGGAAGGACCTTGTTGGGTTGCCGAAGGGGCGGGAAGGTTCCGCGCCCTGTTCTCCCCACAAACCTTGAGCAACTCTGTGGATAACCCTGGAACTTCCGTGTAGGGGTGTGGCAAGTTGTTGATTTACAAAGGAAATCTACACATTGCCTTAATTTTGAGCAATGAATTTCTCTGCTCGAAAACCGTCTTTGGCAGATTTTCCGGAGGGCGTCAAAGGACAACTCTGGGGACAGTTTTTGCACAAGCCATGGCTTATCCACAGGGCAAAGCGGTTACCCAATGTTGTTCATTTGGCGGGTACACCTCGGAAGCGCAGCTGCGCACAGTGACGCAGGCATGACAACTCGTTGTCACATAACGGAAAAAGAGGCATGTCCACAGAAGAGTGCGACCCTTATCTACTACTACTAATTTGAATAAGAAGAATAAGAAGATAGGGAACAGGGAAAGCTGCGCGCAAAAAAAAGGCCGCGAACGGCCGCGCCGGTCCACGGCGCCTTGGGCGCGAAGCTGTCCTCTCGGTTCTCTCCCCTCGCTACCATCCGGGGCATGAGCTTCAAACCCCGGATCCTGATTGCCGAAGACGAATCGGGCATCGCCGACACCCTGCAATACGTCCTGAAAAGCGACGGATTCATTCCGGTCTGGTGCGCCACGGCCGAGGAAGCCATCGCCCAGTTCGCGCAGGAACCGCCGGCGCTGGCCATCCTGGACATCGGATTGCCCGACCTGAACGGCTTCGAGCTCTTCAAACGCCTCCGGGCGCTGAACCAGTCGATGGGCGGCCCGGAGGTACCGATGGTGTTCCTGACCGCCCGCAGCGACGAAATAGACCGCGTGGTGGGCCTGGAACTGGGTGCGGACGACTACATCGCCAAGCCGTTCTCGCCGCGCGAGCTGGTCGCTCGCGTGAGGACGATCCTGCGGCGCAGTGCCAGGAACGGCGCAGGAGCGTCGCCAGCAGCCGCGGCGGCAAACCATGGGGTGCCCCCTCAAATCGCGTCGCAGGCTTCTCCAGCGAGCCCGCAGGCGCCTGCAATGCCATTTCTGCTCGACAATGAGCGCATGCAGATCCGTTATTACGGCCGGCTGCTGGAACTCTCCCGCTACGAGTACGGCCTGCTGCGGCTGCTGGTGCAGCGGCCCGGGCGCGTCTTCACGCGCGACGAACTTCTGCAGCTCGTCTGGGACGACGCCAGCGACAGCTTCGACCGCACGGTCGACGCGCACATCAAGACCCTGCGCGCCAAGCTCAAGGCCGTCGCGCCGGACGTGGAGCCGATCCGCACGCTGCGCGGCACCGGCTATGCATTGAACGAAGAATTGCCCTCGAAGGCATGACATCGACCCGGGCATGCCCCCCGGCGAGGGGGTTGGAGGCCACACGAAGTGGGCAAGCCTGGGGGAGTGCCAGCCTTTGACGCGACGCACGCGCATCTTCATCGGCATCTTGCTGATCTACACGGCGGGCATCGGGCTGCTGCTTTACCGCGTCGTGTCGGACATCGATCCGCGCTACCGCGAGTCGGCCGAGGAATCGCTGGTCGAAACCTCTCAGCTCGTGGCCAGCCTGGTCGAGCAGGACGTGATTGCGGGCGCCATCAACACCGCGCGGCTCGAACCGCTGTTCCGCACGGTGTACGCGCGCGAGTTTTCGGCACAGATCTACAACCTGCACAAGAGCCGCGTCGAGCTGCGTGTGTACGTCACCGACCGCAGCGGGCGCGTGATGTTCGACTCGCTCGGCAGGCACCTGGGCGCCGACTATTCGCAGTGGAGCGACGTGAGCCGCACGCTCGCCGGCCTGTACGGCGCGCGCACCTCGCGCGACGTCGACGGCGACCCGCGCACCTCGGTCATGTACGTCGGCGCGCCGATCCGATGGAACAACGAGATCGTCGGCATGGTCAGCGTGGGCAAGCCGGTGCAGAGCTTCGGCCAGTTCGTGGAAGACGCGCGCGCCCGCACCATCTGGGTGGGCGTGGGCTCGGGGCTGGCGCTGCTGCTGCTGGCGGTGATCGTCTCGGTGTGGCTGGTGCGGCCCTTCGGGCTGATCCGCGATTACTGGACCTGGGTGCGGGCCCAGCACCGCCTGGGCAGCCTGAGCATCGGGCGCATGGCGCGCCGCGCGGTGGACGGCGTTCGCACGGGTTTCAGCGAAATGCGCGATGCGCTGACCGGGCGCAACTACGTGGCCGACTACGTGCAGACCTTCACGCACGAAGTGAAGAGCCCGCTGTCGGCCATTCGCGGCGCGGCCGAACTGCTGCAGGAACCGTCGATGCCGCATGCCGAGCGCGAACGCTTTCTCACGAACATCGAGCGCGAGACACAGCGCATCCAGGAAATCGTCGATCGCATGATGGAGCTCACGGCGCTGGAAACGCGCCGCAGGCTGGACCGCACCGAACCCGTGGCGCTCGCCGCGCTGATCGACGACATCGCCATCAGTGCGCAACCCGCGGCGGCCAAGCGCAACATCCGCCTGCTGGTGAATGTCCGCGACGACGCACGCACGGAAGGCGACCCGTTCCTGCTGCGCCGGGCCATCAGCAACCTGCTGGACAACGCCATCGATTTTTCACCGCGCGACAGCGAGGTGCTGCTCACGCTGGAAACCACCTCGAAGCTCGCACGCGTGAGCGTGCGCGACCACGGCCCGGGCATTCCCGAGTACGCGCAGGAAAAGGTCTTCCAGAAGTTCTATTCGCTCGCCCGTCCGCACAGCCAGAAGAAGAGCACGGGGCTCGGGCTGGCGTTCGTGAAGGAGATCGCGGCACTGCACCGCGGCCGCATCGAGCTGGGCAACGCGTCGCGTGGCGGCGCGGTGGCGACGCTCACATTGCCGCTGTTGTCGTCACATCACTGAGCGGTTCACTGACCCGTGAGGGCGCGGTACGCGTTGCGCGTTTCCGGGCTCACGGCTGCGAGCAACTGGTCGTAGGACGTGTGGTGCCGCGCCAGCATGCGCGCCGACGCCACGGTCTTCGACTTGCAGTACCAGTGGCAGGTGTGCTGCATCAGGAACAGCTCGGCCGACATGGTGAAAGCCTTCGACTTGGGCGTGCGGTTCGCGTCGTTGCGCGTCACGCCGGCCACGCCGCGTGCATGGATACGCAGCGCTTCGCGCAGGTCGAAGCTCGCGGCCGGAAGAAGCTGCGTGGCCAGCGGGAGCGCCACCGGAAGCTTGCTCACGCGCGCGATGGGCTCCGGCACGCGCGCCATCTCGGTGGAGAAGCTCTCGAGCTGGCTGGCGATCTTTTCCTCGGTGGCGTCCAGCAGGTGCCAGATCTGCTGGCGGCGCTCGGCGTCGTCTTCGCCCAGGCAGCGCAGGTAGCCGGAGGTCAGGCTCTCCATGAGCCGTTCGATCTGGTAGCGGCCGAGGTGGCTGCCCAGGACGGCGATGCGCTGGCGCTGCTCCCTGGACTTGAGAATGTAGAAGCCGGCGGCAATCAATGCCACCAGGGTAAGAATTTCCATGGAATCGTGAGGAAGAAAAAGAGAAGGCGGGACGCAGCACCGAGTGTAGGCACCATGACCCGCCTGCTTCCCCCCGCCTGTTCGATGGCCGGGCGGGCTACCTGAAGAAATCCAGGATCTTGTTGCGCTCTTCGGGCTGCGGCGGCGCACCCAGTGGCGCGCCGGTGATTTCCTCCACCGGCGGCGGCGCAGTCTCTGTCTCCAGGCCCAGGCTCGCCACGTTGTGGCCCGGCGTGAAGTCGTCGAAGTACCACTCGCCGTCGACGTTCACCACGCCCGGCGGCTCGGGCGGTTGCGTCACCGGCACGCCCTGCAGCGCGGTCTGCATGTAGCCGATCCAGATCGGCAGGCTCAGGCTGCCGCCGGTCTCGCCGCGCACACCCAGCTGGCGCGGCGTGTCGTAGCCGATCCACGCGATGCCGACCATGGTCGGCTGGAAGCCCGCGAACCAGGTGTCGAAGGAATCGTTGGTGGTGCCGGTCTTGCCGTAGAGGTCGTCACGCTTCAGGGCCTGGTGCGCCTTGAAGCCGGTGCCGCTCTTCACCACGCTCTGCAGCAGCGAATCCATGACGAAGGCGTTGCGTTGCGGAATGGCGCGGCGCGACTCGTCGAGCACCGGCGCCTCGGTTTCCATGAGGACCTTGTCGCGCAGGTCGGTGACGCGCGTGACCAGGTAGGGGTTCACGCGGTAGCCGCCGTTGGCGAACACCGAATAGCCCACCGCCATCTGCATCGGCGTGACCGAGCCGGCGCCCAGGCCCATCGGCAGGTTGGCGGGTTGCTTGTCCTTGTCGAAGCCGAACTTGGTGACCCAGTCCTGCGCATAGGGCGCGCCGATCGACTGCAGCACGCGCAGCGTGACCAGGTTCTTCGATTTCATGAGCGCGGTGCGCAGCGGCATTGGGCCTTCGTAGGTGCCCTCGAAGTTCTTCGGCTCCCAGGGCTGGCCGCCGTTCTCGGCGGCGTCGAAGTGCAGCGGCGCGTCGTTCACCACGGTGGAAGGCGAAAAGCCTTTCTCCAGCGCGGCCGAATAGATGAAGGGCTTGAAGCTCGAGCCCGGCTGGCGCCAGGCCTGCGTCACGTGGTTGAACTTGTTCTTGCCGAAATCGAAGCCGCCCACCAGCGCCTTGATGGCGCCGCTGCGCGGGTCCATGCCGATGAAGGCGCCCTCGACCTCGGGCAGCTGCGTGATCTCCCAGGTGTTCTTCGGCGTGCGGGCCACGCGGATCACCGCGCCGCGGCGGATCTTGATGTTCGGTGGCGCCTTCGCGGCCAGGCCGGACTGCGCGGGCTTCAGGCCTTCGCCGCTGATCTGCACGGTTTCGCCGTTGGCGCGCACGGCGTTGATTTCCTTGGCGTCGACATCCAGGACCACGGCCGCGACCACGTCGCCGTTGTCGGGGTGTTCGGCCAGCGCATCGTCCACGGCTTCGTCGACTTCCTTCTGCTCGGTCGGCAGGTCGACGAACTTCTCGGGGCCGCGGTAGGGCTGGCGGCGCTCGTAATCCATGATGCCCTTGCGCAGCGACTTGTAGGCCGCCGCCTGGTCGGCCGCGACCAGCGAGGTATAGACCTTCAGGCCGCTGGTATAGATGCTGTCGCCGTACTGTGCGTACATCATCTGGCGCACCGTCTCGGCCACGTACTCGGCGTGCAGGCGGCTGGGGTCGGCGGAATCGCGCAGGTGCAGTTCTTCCTTCTTCGCTTCGGCCGCCTGCGCGGCGGTGATGAAGCCGGTTTCCTGCATGCGGTCGATCACGTACAGCTGGCGTGCCCGCGCGCGCCGCGGGTTGGCCACCGGGTTGTTGGCGCCGGGCGCCTTCGGCAGGCCGGCCAGCATCGCGGCCTCGGCGATGGTCACGTTCTGCAGCGGCTTGCCGAAGTAGGTCTCGGCGGCAGCCGCGAAACCGTAGGCACGGTTGCCCAGGTAGATCTGGTTGAGGTAGATCTCCAGGATCTGGTCCTTGGTGAGCTGCTGCTCGAGCCGAAGCGCCAGCAGGATTTCGTACGACTTGCGGCTCAGCGTGCGCTCCGAGCTCAGGTACACGTTGCGCGCCACCTGCATCGTGATGGTCGAGGCGCCCTGCTTGCGTCCGCCCTTCAGGCTGGCCACGGCCGCGCGCAGGAAGCCCTTGTAGTCGACGCCGCCGTGGTCGTAGAAGCGCGCGTCTTCCACCGCCAGCACCGCGTCCTTCATCACCTTGGGAATGTTCGCGAAGGGCGTGAGGTTGCGGCGCTCTTCGCCGAACTCGCCGATCAGCTGGCCTTCGCTGGAGTACACGCGCAGCGGCAGCTTGGGGCGGTAGTCGGCCAGCTCCGACACGTCGGGCAGCTTCGGGTAGATGGCCACCACGGCCACGATGGCCGCGACGATGACCACCAGCGCGCCGGAGCCCACCACGATGGCGCCCCACCCTGCGATGCGTTTCCAGCGGCGGTTCGGATCGCCGGAACGGCCATCGTCTTCAGGGCCGTCGGGAGGGGTGGAGCTTGAACGTTTGAACATAGGAGAAAGCTAGCTAGCGAAAGGATTGGAGCCGCTGCGCGTTGCGGCGTTCCAGCATCTTGAGATCGAGCGCGCCGCGCTGCGCGGCCTGATGCGCGCAATGCATGGCATCGAAGTACTTGTCGTGGTCGAAGGCGATCAGCAGGAGGTCCACCCCGGCGTCGATGGCCCGGACAGTGGCTTCGCAGAGACCGCGGTTGTAGGCCGCGCCCATCGTGAGATCGTCGGTGACGAGCAGGCCCTGGTAGCCCCACTCGCCTCGAATCAGCCGCTGCACGATTCTGCGCGAGAAAGAGACCGGGTACCGCGCATCGAGTTCCGCAAGGATGACATGGCCCAGCATGATGGCTGCGTCAGATTGTTTCGACACTTCTTGAAATGGTTTCCAGTCTTGCGCGGCCAAGCGGGCAACCGGTGTGCGCAGTTCGGCGGCGAAATGGTGGGTGTCCGCGGTCACGCCGGCCAGGCCGGGAAAGTGCTTCAGCGTGCCGCGAACGCTAGCGGATTCAAGGCCTTGCGCGTAAGCGAGCGCCACCTGCGTGGTGACGGTGGGGTCGCTCGAGATGGCGCGGTCTTCGATGCGGGTGTGGAAATCCCAGCGGCCCGGCGCACGGCCCGGCCGCAGGTCGACCACGGGGCTGAAGTTGAGCGTGACGCCCAAAGCCGCGAGCGCCCTGCCCTGTTGCGCACCGTAGGCACGCGCGCGTTCGGAGAGCTGGCCGTCGGGAACGTCCGCGTCGAGCAGGGTGGACAGCGCGGGCTGGCGTTGCACCAGTGGCGACAGGCGCGAGACGCCGCCGCCTTCCTGGTCGGTCGCGACGACGAGCGGCGGCAGGCCGGCGTCGCGGCGCAGCGCCTGAAGGCCCCGGATTTCGTCGCGCAGTTGGTCGGCGGTGCGGCCCCGCACGTTGCGCCCGGTCACGAAGATGCCGCCGATCAGTCCCTTGCGCGCGAGTTCGCGCAGGTCGTTCGCGTCGTCGTAGCCAACGATGAAGTGCGCGCCCAGCGTTTGCGCGGTGGGGCCCGACATTGCAAGGACTTCGGCGTGGTGCTGGCGAGAAGCGGCCTCGTTGCACACCGCCGTGAGCAGCCCCGTGCATGCGAGGCCCAGTGCCACCGGGCGCAACGCGCCGCGCGCGAACCGCCATGCCGTGGCGCTGCTTGCGGCCAGCGCTGCAAGCAGCAGGGGCAGCTCCCAAGCGCGCATGAAGAGCAGGTGCGGGTCCTTCAGGTGCCAGGCCCAGAACCACAGCGTGACCAGGGCCAGCCAGCCCAGCGCACCGCCGATGGCCCGCAGCAGCTTCATGCCGCCTGTGCTTCGGCGATCGTGGCCGGCGTCGCTTCGTTCGCCTTGTTTTGCCGCGACAGCGCATACCAGTCGACCTTGCGCGTGACCAGCATCAGCACGGCCAGCATGCCGAAGATCAGCAACGCGCCGAGCAGCAGCGCATTGCTCTCCGAGGCCAGCAGCCCGTAGAGCGCGCCATACAACAGCGCCACGAACGCACTGAACGACAACCCGCGCCGCCAGCCTTCGAGCACCGCGCTGAAGTACACCGCCAGCAAGGCGACGCTGGCCGTGGCCGCGCCCGCATACGCCATCCAGAAGGCGAACTTTTCCGACAGTGCCAGCAACAGCAGGAAGAACAGCGCGATCGACAGTCCCACCAGGCCGTACTGGACCGGGTGCAGGCGCAGCTTGCGGAACAGTTCGAACATGAAGGCCGCCATCAGCACCAGCCCGATGAACAGCATGCCGTACTTGCCCGCGCGCGTGCTCATCGAATACACGTTGATGGGCTGTGCCAGCGACACGTCGAAGGTCTGCAGCGCGCCCAGGGTGCGGCGCGCGCGGCCCACCGGTTCGGCGTCGCTCTCGGGGTCGCCGCCGCGCCCGGCCAGGCCGCCGCGCACCTGCTCGCGCGCCGAGGTCACGAGCGAGGACACGCGCCAGCGCGCGTCGAAGCCTTGCGGCGTCACGCTGCGCTCGGCCGCGAGAAAGCGGCCGCCGAAGCTCGGGTGCGCCCAGGGCGAACTGAGGTGCGCGGTGGTTTCCTCGGCAATGGGGGCAATCGCCAGCGTGTCCTGCCCGACGAGGCCGAGCTTCATTTCGAAAGACACGGGGGTGTTGGCCTGCCATGCCGCCAGCGCGGCGCCGGTCAGCGGCGCGTGGATGCCGTCGGCGAACCAGGCGTCGTCGGCGATGCCCGGCACGCGCTGGCGAAAGCGCAAGGTCTCGCCGCCCATCACCAGCGCCGGTGAGCCGTCGAGGCCGCGCAGGTCGCTCACGTTGAAGGCGATGAAGGGGGTCTTGAATTCGATCTTCGAATCGGTCTCGCTGCGCTGCACGGCCTTCGGGTCGAAAGCCGCGAAGCCGCCGCCGAGCGTGGCGTTCAGCGTGTAGAACGGAATCTTGAAGATGCCGCGGTAGCGCTCCTGCGGCGCCATGGTGCCTTCGATGTGCAGCTTCTCCGGGAACACCACGTGGGCCATTTCCTTGGCTCGCGCTTCCTGGCCGATCACCTTGCCCTGCGCATTGCGCTGCGGCTCCATCCAGCGCTCGACATACGGCACCAGCAGCAGCGGGCCGACCATGGTCTGGCGTCCGGCGTAGGTGGCGGCGAGTTCCTGGGCGGCTTCGCGCTGGCTGTCGCCGCGCGCGCGGTTGAGCGAGTCGATCTCCGCCAGCGGAATGCACAGCATCAGCACCAGGAAGAACAGGCCGGCCACCTTGACCAGCATCGAGCTCTGCAGGGCTCTCAGGAACTGAAGCATTTTTTCTCTCCTCGTTGTCAGGGAAGCCGCGATGCTCGCCGCGCGATCCGAAGGCCGTGTGAAGCGCCCGCGCCGCACGGCTTCACACAGGCTTCACACAGCGGCGAATTCAAGGGTTGCGACTTCAAGGCGTCTTCCCACTGCCTTCTCCTGCGCTGGCGACAGTTGCCGCTGTGCAAGTTCGCACGGACAAGGACCCCCGCCATGGATGCCCACACCACCCCACGCCCCGGCCGCTGGCTCTGGCTCGCCACCGTGAGCCTGGCGACCGCGGGCTTCATCGCCATGGGCGTGCGCCCGGCCCACGCGCAGGAAGCGCCGGCCGGCGCGCGCCTGAAGACCGAGAGCCCCTACTTCTTCGTGAAGAGCGACGACCCCGCGGTCGACCGCCTGCCGCTGAAAGGCACCGAGGTCTCGGTGAAGATCTCGGGCGTGATCGCCGACGTGACGGTCACGCAGACCTACCGCAACGAAGGCCGGCGCGCCATCGAGGCGAAGTACGTGTTCCCCGGTTCGACCAAGGCCGCGGTGAGCGGCCTGAATGTGCGCCTGGCCGACCGCCTCATCACCGCGCAGATCCGCGAGAAGCAGCAGGCGCAGATCGAGTACGACACCGCGAAGAAGGAGGGCAAGACCGCAGCCCTGCTCGAGCAGCACCTGCCCAACGTGTTCCAGATGAACGTCGCCAACATCCTGCCCGGCGACGACGTGAAGGTGGAGCTGCGCTACACCGAGCTGCTGGTGCCGCAGTCGGGCAACTACCAGTTCGTGTTCCCGACCGTGGTCGGTCCGCGCTACAACAGCCCGCAGTCGGAGAACGCGCAGGCGAAGTGGGTCGCGCAACCGACGCTGCCTGCACCGGCCTCGGGCACGACGCCCACCGCCAGCTTCAAGTTGAAGGCCAGCATCGACACGCCGATGGGCCTGAAGGAAATTCGCTCCGCCACGCACACCATCGACGTGAAGAAGAGCGACGAAGACCAGCATGCGGACATTGCGCTCACGGCCGACGGCCGCCCCGCGGACAACCGCGACTTCGTGCTCGACTACCGGCTGGCGGGCGAGAAGATCGAATCGGGCCTGATGCTCTACAAGGGGCAGGGTGAGAACGCGGAGAACTTCTTCCTCGCGATGGTCGAGCCGCCCAAGGCCGTGGCCGCCAGTGCCATTTCGCCGCGCGACTACATCTTCGTGGTCGACATCTCGGGCTCGATGCACGGCTTTCCGCTGGACACCGCCAAGACGGTGCTCGAACGCCTGATCGGCGGGTTGCGCCCCAGCGATACCTTCAACGTGCTGCTGTTCTCGGGCAGCAACAAGATGCTGTCGCCCAGGTCGGTGCCGGCCACGCGCGCCAACATCCAGCAGGCGCTGTCGACCATCCAGAACTACAGCGGCAGCGGCAGCACCGAGCTGATTCCGGCTCTGAAGCGCGTGTACGCGGAGCCGAAGGAAGACAAGGTGTCGCGCACCGTGGTCGTGGTGACCGACGGCTACGTGACGGTGGAGCGCGAAGCCTTCGAGCTGGTGCGCAACAACCTGTCGAAGGCCAATGTGTTCGCCTTCGGCATCGGCTCTTCGGTGAACCGCAGCCTGATGGAAGGCATTGCGCGCGCCGGCATGGGCGAGCCCTTCATCATCACCGACCCGGTGCAGGCGCCCGAGCAGGCCGCGCGCTTTCGCCGCATGGTGGAGTCGCCGGTGCTCACGAATGTGAAGGCGACCTTCGGCGGCCTCGACGTGTACGACGTGGAGCCGCAGGCCCTGCCCGACGTGCTCGGCGAACGCCCGGTGATCGTGTTCGGCAAGTGGCGTGGCCAGCCCAAGGGCCGCGTGATCATCGAAGGCCAGAGCGCCAGCGGCCCGTACCGCCAGGAAGTGCGCATCGACGACCGCACCCGCCTGGACACCGCGGCGCTGCGCACGCTGTGGGCGCGCCACCGCATCCAGAGCCTGAGCGACCAGGAAACGCTCGAAGGCAGCGCGGCCTTCAAGGAGCGCATCACCGAGCTGGGCCTGAAGTACAGCCTGCTCACGCAGTACACGAGCTTCATCGCGGTCGACAAGGTGGTGCGCAACCTGGCGCCGCAGGACAGCGCGTCGGTGAACCAGCCGCTGCCCCTGCCGCAAGGCGTGAGCGAGTTGGCGCTCGGTGCCGAAGTGCCGAGCACGCCCGAGCCCGAATCGCTGGGTGCCATTGCCGTGGTGCTGTCGATGCTGGCCATGCTGCGCCGCCGCGCACGCCGCAACGACGCGCGCCGCTTCACGTCCTGAACAGAAAAGAGAGAGAGAAGACCCATGTCCTTGGCAACGCTCGCCCACCGCCACCCGCGCATCGTGGACTGGGGCATCCACATCGACCGCACGCCGGCCGCCGGCTGGCTCGCGCTGCAGTTCGCCGCGCTGGTGCCCACCTGGGCCTGGATGGTCCAGCGCATGCGCGACGGCTCCGACGATCCGATGGGCCTGCTGGCGCTGGTCGCGCTCGCCGCGCTGGCCTGGCATCGCCGGCGCGAACTGCGCGCTTCGCCGCGCCTGGGCTGGCTCGCGCTGGCGGGCGCGGGCACCGTGCTGGCGACGCTGCTGCGCACCGGGCTCGGCCTGGTCCCTGCGCTGCCGCCGCTGGCGGCGGGCCTGATCGCCGTGCTGGCGCTGGCCTGCGGCCTGCTCGCGTTCCTGCCGCGGCGCGTGGCGGCGCTGCCGGTGGCCGGCCTGTCGGTGCTGGCGCTGCCGCTGCTGTCGTCGCTGCAGTTCTATGCCGGCTACCCGCTGCGCGTGGTCACCGCCGAGGTCAGCCGCTGGCTGCTGGCGCCGGGCTTCGAGGTGGCGCGCGAAGGCGCGACCCTGATGATCGACGGCCGCCTGGTGATCGTCGATGCGCCCTGCTCCGGCGTGCAGATGGTCTGGCTCGGCTACTTCACGGCCTGCGCGGTCGCGCTGTGGGCCGGCCGCAGCGACCGCGGCTTCGTGCGCCGCCTGCCGATGGTCGGCCTCTTCGTGCTGGGCGGGAACATCGTTCGCAACAGCGTGCTGATCGCCTTCGAAGGCGCGGGCCATCCGCCGGCGCCCTGGGCGCACAACGCACTGGGCCTGCTGGTGCTGGCCGTGGTGTGTGGCGCCATCGCCCGGCTGATGGTGCCGGTGCGTCCCGCGCCTGAACTTTCCGAACATCCCGGACAACCCATTCCGGGCCTGATCACCACCCAGGGAGGCCGCCGTGTCGACACCGTTCTTTGAGCGCTGGTTCGCCAACCATTTCATCAACCGCATCGGACACAAGTCGGCCTTCGCGCTGGCGATGGTGCTGTGCATGGGGTGGTCGCTCACCGCGGCGGTGCGCGCGCCGGCCGAGCCGGTGGCCGCCGCCACGTCGCACGAATGGCCCCGCGAATGGGACGGTGCGACGTTGCGCCCGCTGGCGCTGAGCGAGGTCGAGCAGCGCTTTGCCGACAACTTTCCCGGCGCGATCGGCCGCATGACCGACGGCACGCAGACGCTGGTGATGCGCGCGGTGACGCAGCCCACGCGCATGCTGCACCCCGCGGTGGACTGCTACCGCGCGCTGGGCTACCGCATCGAGCAGGCGCGGCTGGAGCGCGATGCGCAGGAACGCCTGTGGCGCTGTTTTGTTGCGCAACGGCCCGGCGCGCAAAAAATCCGCGTCTGCGAGCGGATCGTGGATGCCCGGGGCACGGCTTTCACTGACACTTCAGCCTGGTACTGGGCGGCGGCCAGCGGCCAGTCGCATGGCCCGTGGCAAGCTGTCACCGTGGCGAGACCGATCTGACAAACGAGCCTGTGAACGAGCCTGTGAAGAAGACCCTGCGATTTGTGCTTTATGGCCTGCTGGCCCTTGTCATTACTGCGTGTGTAGCTATCTTTTTGATAGTCAAGCTCGCGCTCGCGCCCGCCGCCGGCGAGTGGAGCACCACGGTGCAGGCCGGGCCGCTGAACTTCGAGATCGGCGTGCCGACCGCGGTGCGGGTGGCCACCTCGCCCTGGTTCGCGCCGTACCTGAACGGGCGTTCGCTCGACACCCGCTTCGGCACCGTGCGCTTCGCCTGGAAGCCGGCCGGCGAGCTGCTCGAAATGCAGTGCGCGCCCTGCAGCGCCGAGGTGTCGGCGCTGGGCACCGAGCCGATCAAGGTCGAGCGCCTTGTCGCCACCGTCAAGCGCGACGGCAACATGCTCGCCGGCACCTTCGAGGCCATGCCGCTGAGCACCGACACCACGCCGCTGCAAGGCCAGTGGGACGGCAGGCTCGCACCCAAGACCCTGCATCTCAACGCCAGCGTGCAGGACGCGCCCATCGCGCGCTGGTACGCGGTGCTGGTGCCCACGCTGCCCGAGCTGCAGCGTGCGCGCATCGGCGGCACGCTGGCGCTGCGTGGCCAGCTCGCGCTGCCCGAGGCCACCTTCGCAGTGCAGCCGGCCATCAGCCAGTTCACGGTCGAGGGGCTGGGCACCGAGGCCATGCTGAACGCGCGCACCAGCTGCGGCCCGTCGGCCAAGCTCGGCAACGACAGCTGGCTGGCGCGCGCCGTCATCGCGGCGGAAGACCAGCGCTTCTTCACCCACACCGGCTACGACCTGACCGAGATCCTCGCGTCGATCGACAACAACCAGAAGCCCGGGCAGATCCGCCGCGGCGGCAGCACGCTCACGCAGCAGCTGGCCAAGCTGCTGGTGACGGGCAGCGACCGCACCGCCGAGCGCAAGCTGCGCGAGTTGCTCTACGCGGTGGAAATGGAGCAGACGCTGGGCAAGGCCCGCATCCTGCAGCTGTACCTGGACAACGCGCCGTGGGGCGGCAACCTCTGCGGCGCCGAGGCCGCGGCGCGCCGCTACTTCAAGCGCAGCGCACGCACGCTGGAGCCGGCGCAGGCCGTGTGGCTCGCGGCCATGCTGCACAAGCCGCAGGCCGTGCTCGAACAATGGCGGCGCGACGGCCACATCGACGCCGAGCGCATCAAGTGGGTGGCCGAGGGCATCCGCGGCATCAGCCGGAACCAGCGCGAGGCGCTGCTCAAGGGCGTGGCCGCGGCGAAGTTCACGGCGCCCGAGGCCACCCCATGAATCCCATGACCCTGAACGTCTCCGACATCGAAGCCATCGAGCGCGCCACCGTCGCGGCCGTTTCGCCCGACCTCACCGAGGAGCTCGACGGCTGGCTGCTGCCTTTCGCCGACGGCACCGTGAAGCGCGCCAGGTCGGCCGTGCCGCTGCACCGCGGCGCGGTCGATGCCGCCACGCTCGGCCGCATCGAGGACCGCTACGCCAGCCGCCAGGCCGCGACCGCGCTGCGGCTGGCCGACGCGCCCTGCTTCGAAGGGCTGCGCGCCGAGCTGGAACGCCGCCAGTACCAGGCGGACGCCCCGACCTGCGTGCAGGTCGGCTCGGCGCAGCGCATGCGGCAGGTGGCCGCGCCCGGCGTGGCGCCCGCCGATGTCGACAGCGCCCCCGACGACGCGTGGGCTGCCTTGTTCCTGGGCGAGGGTTTCGACCCGGTGGACGGCGCGCACCGCGTGCGCATGCTGTCGCGCGCCAAGGGCACGCTGTACGCCAGCGTGCGCGAAGACGGCCGCACGGTGGCGGCCGGCGCCATGGCGTTCGGCCACGGCTGGGCCAGCGTGCACGGCATGCGAACCGACAAGGCGCAGCGCGGACGCGGCCTGGCGGGCCGCGTGCTGGCCGGGCTGGCGCAGGCGGCGCTGGCGCAGGGGTTCGAGCGGGTGTTCCTGCAGGTCGACGCGGCGAACCCTGCCGCGCTGGCGCTGTACCGGCGTGCCGGCTTCGAGACGCACTGGCAGTACAGCTACTGGACGAAGTAAGAAGACCACGCCGACGTGCACGGGTGGCGCCGGGCGCGGGTTAGTGCCACCATGGCCGCATGACGAACGCTAACCACCACGCCAACCACCCCACCGATCCCGTCGCCGTGCCGCGCGGCATCGACCACATCGTGGCCGGTGTTTCCACCAGCGACGGCGACGGCGTCAAGCTCACCCGCGTGCTGCAGCAGCCGCTGCAGAAGCGCCTCGACCCGTACCTGATGCTCGACGCCTTCGGCAGCGACAACCCGGGCGACTACATCGGCGGCTTTCCCAACCACCCGCACCGCGGCTTCGAAACCGTCACCTACATGATCGCGGGCCGCATGCGCCACCGCGACAGCGCGGGGCACGAGGGCTTGCTGGAGAACGGCGGCGTGCAATGGATGACCGCGGGCCGCGGCCTCGTGCACAGCGAGCTGCCCGAGCAGGAAGAAGGCCTGATGGAAGGCTTCCAGCTGTGGCTCAACCTGCCCGCCAAGGACAAGATGCGCGAGCCCTGGTACCGCGACATCCAGAGCCAGGAGATTCCCGAGTTCACCACCGCCGCCGGGGTGCATGTGCGCGTGATCGCGGGCACGAGCCACGGCATCGAGGGCGCGGTGCGGCGCGAGCACACCGAGCCGCTGTACCTCGACGTCACGCTGCCTCCGGGCGCCGAGTTCGCGCAGCCGCTGCCGCACGATCACAACGTGCTGGTCTACGTGTTCCGCGAATCGCTGTGGATCGCGGGCAGCGAAATTCCGACGCGCCGCATGGCCATCCTCGCCAACGACGCAGCCAGCGACGGCGTGGTGCTGCGCGCGGGCGCCACCAACCACAGCCCGGCGCGCGCGCTGCTCATCGCGGGCAGGCCGCTGCACGAGCCCATCGCGCAATACGGCCCCTTCGTGATGAACACGCAGCAGGAGATCAAGCAGGCGATGCACGACTTCCAGAACGGCAAGCTGGGCTGATGTAGTCGGCCGCCTACCGAAAGACGGCATGGGGCACGGACGCGGCCCGGCGCACGGCTGCCTAGATTGCAGCAATGCCCCCCACGATCCGAAAAGGACAGGCGCCTGACACGCTGCAGCGCGCCCAGTTCCATGAACGCTTCATGCAGCCTTTCCAGGACCCGGCCTTCCAGGCCGAGGCCGAAGCGCTCAAGCGCATCGAGCTGGTCGCGTGGGAAGCCTATGCGGAAGGCCGCAAGGCACCGGTCACGCGCAAGGCCGGGCCGGGCTATGCGGATCCCGACTACGACCTGTCCGTCGACTGGCTCGACGCGAAGGCGCGCATCGATGCGGCGCAGGCCGCATGGGGGCTGCCGCAGACGCGCTCGCGCGTGCTGCTGGTGAACGGCTCGCCGCGCAACGACGGCACCTGCCCCGGCGAAATCTCCAAGACATGGCGCATGGCCGAACTGGCGCGCGAAGTGCTCGAAGGCAGCGGCCTTGAAGTCGACCTGCTCGACCTGAGTTTGGTCACCTCTGAATACGGCCGGCAGATCCATCCCTGCAAGGGGTGTGTTTCCACCGCCATGCCGCTGTGCCACTGGCCCTGCAGCTGCTACCCGAACCATTCGCTGCGCCAGACCGGCGACTGGATGAACGAGATCTACGAACGCTGGGTGTCCGCGCACGGCGTGATCCTGCTCACGCCCACGCACTGGTACCAGGCCACGAGCCCGCTGAAGCTGATGATCGACCGGCTGGTGTGCGCCGACGGTGGCAACCCCGACCCGAGCAGCACCCACGGCAAGAAGCCCGAGGAAGCCAAGGCGCTCGAGCTGGAAGGCGCCGGCTGGAGCTACCCCAAGCACCTCGACGGCCGCGCCTACGGCGTGGTGGTGCACGGCGACGTGGCCGGCGTCGAGAGCCTGCGACGCAACCTCTGCGACTGGCTCGACTGGATGGGGCTCGTCGACGCGGGCACGCAGGCGCGGCTGGACCGCTACATCGGCTACTACGAACCCTACGCCACCAGCCACGATGTGCTGGACGCCGATACCGACATGCAGGAAGAAGTGCGCAACGTGGCGCGCGCGGTGGCCCGCGCCGTGGGCGAGTTGCGCGCCGGCAAGCTGCAGCCGCCCGACCGGGGGCTGAAGCGCCCGCGGCCCAAGTAGGGAACGCACGCCTGTCCGGCGCGCGTTGCGGTGTTCACCATTCTTTACGCAAGCTCACGCCGGGCTAACGGATGCGATACAGAGGTCTTCCACACTTCATCTCACCTGCTGCCCATCGGCGGCAGTCTTCGAAAGGAAGCACTTCTCATGATCTCTCTTCGCCAACGCATCGTCTGGGCCAGCCTGCTCGGTTCGGCCGCCCTCGCCTCTTCGGGCGCCTTCGCTCAAGCGCCGGTCGCGCCCTCCGCAGCCGCACCCGCCGCCGCGGTGGCCCAGGCCGACAACGCTGCCACGCCCAAGGCGCAGCACAAGCGCATGGACCCCGCCAAGCGCATGGAGCGCATGCAGGAGCACCGCGCCAAGCGTCTCGCCGCCCTGAAGGAAAAGCTCAAGCTCAACGCCGGCCAGGAAGGCGCATGGAGCACCTTCACCGCCGCGAGCCAGCCGCCGGCCGGCGCCCGCCCGCCGCGCATGGACCGCGCCGAGTTCGCCAAGCTGACCACGCCGCAGCGCCTGGAACGCATGCAGGCCCGCCAGGCCGAACGCAGTGCCATGTTCGCCAAGCGCGCCGAGGCCACGAAGACCTTCTATGCCGGGCTGACGCCGGAGCAGCAGAAGACCTTCGACGCCGAGACCGCGCACTTCGGCGGTCATGGCGGCCCTCGCGGTCATCACGGGCACGGCGGCCCTGACGGCCAGCGCGGTGCGGCACCGGCCAAGGGCTGATCCTCGCCAGGTGAAAAAAGCCCGCAGCGCGAAAGCGCTGCGGGCTTTTTTTGTGCGTGCCTGGCCGGGTTACTTCGGCGTGCCGGTCTTGTCGGTCGGGTTCGTCGCCACGTCCGGGCGTTCGCCCTTCTGGCCGAATTGCGGCTTGACCTTGCGGCCGGTCTGGCTCACTTCGGCGCGCGACATCTCGCCGGTGGGCTGCGGCATGGCATTGGGCTGGTGGTTCAACGTGGTGCTGGCTTCACCCTTGGGCACCATGCTGTTGGCGTTGTTGCGGTTCTGCACGCGGGCTTCTGCCTTCACGGCTTCGCGCGAGGCCGGCATCGAGTTGTCGGGGCGCTGCGGCGGATTGGCCACGCCGGCCGGCGTCATGGTGCTGGCCTCGCCGCCGACCGACGGGTTGGGAGCGGCGGGGATCGACGTGGTCTGCGCCATGGCCATGCTGGCGGTGCCCAGCAGTGCGGCAAGAACCGTGGCGTGAAAAGTGGATGACTTCATGGTTGTGCTCCTTGTGCCTTGTGGCTTGTCTCGGTTTGGATGGATGAAAACGCGGGCTGCTTTCTCCAAGCCCTGAAATCACCGTAGGAGCGACGAAATCCGTGCCGTGTCGGGCTGTGGCAAGCCTGCCTGTAGGAGGTCGCGCCCCAGGCCTGAAAGGGGCGCGAGAAGGTGGCCCGTTCCTACAGTCAGGGTGCGTTCAGCAACGTACAACCCGTACAACGATGTCTTCCTCGCCCATTCCATCCGCCGACGCAGCGCCAGCGACCACCTCGTTGAAGGTGATGACGGTGAACACCCACAAGGGTTTCACCGCGCTGAACCGCAAGTTCATCCTGCCGGAGCTGCGCGATGCGGTGCGCACGGTGGGGGCCGACGTGGTGTTCCTGCAGGAGGTGCTGGGCACGCATTCGCGCCATGAGCGCAAGGTGAGCAACTGGCCCGAGGCGCCGCACTACGAATTCCTGGCCGACACCATGTGGCCGCAGTTCGCCTACGGGCGCAACGCGGTGTACCCCAAGGGCCACCATGGCAACGCGGTGCTGTCCAAGTTCCCGATCGTGCATTTCCGCAACCACGACGTGTCGGTGAGCGGGCCGGAGAAGCGCGGCCTGCTGCATTGCGTGCTGCGCCTGCCGGGCCGCACGGTCGACGTGCACGCGATCTGCGCGCACCTGGGCCTGGCCGAGGCGCACCGCCAGCAGCAACTGGAGCTGCTGTGCCATATCGTGCGCGACGAGGTGCCGCCCGACGCGCCGCTGATCGTGGCCGGCGACTTCAACGACTGGCGCGGCCGCGCGCACGAGGTGCTGGAGAAGGGCGCTGCGCTGCGCGAAGTGTTCGTGCAGGCCAACGGCCGCGCGGCCAAGACCTTTCCGGCGCGCTTTCCGGTGCTGCAGCTCGACCGCATCTACGTGCGCAACGCCGGCGTGCATGCACCCGTGGTGCTGCCGCGCCGGCCGTGGTCGCACCTGTCGGATCACGCGCCGCTGGTGGCGAACATCGACCTTTGAGTTTCCCGAGGTTTTGCGAGCATTCCCATGAACAACAACCACTGGATCGGTGGCAACCGCATCGAGTTGCTCGAGAACGGCGAGCAGTTCTTCCCTCGCGTGTTCGACGCCATTCGCCATGCGAAGCGCGAAGCCATCGTCGAGACCTTCATCCTGTTCGAGGACAAGGTCGGCCTGCAGCTGCACGCTGCCATGCGCGAAGCCGCGCAGCGTGGCGTGAAGGTCGACCTGATGATCGACGGCTTCGGCTCGCCCGACCTGTCGCGCGAGTTCATCGAGGGGCTCACCTCGGTGGGCGTCAAGGTGCGCGTGTTCGACCCGGGCTCGCGCTTCATGGGCCAGCGGCTCAACGTGTTTCGCCGCATGCACCGCAAGATCGTGGTGATCGACGGCGAGCGCGCCTTCGTGGGCGGCATCAACTACTCGGCCGACCACCTCATGGACTTCGGCCCCAAGGCCAAGCAGGACTATGCGGTGGAGCTCGAGGGCCCGATCGTCGCGCAGATCCATCAGTTCGTGCTGCGCGCCATTGCGCTGGGCGGCAGGGGCGCGGGGTGGTTCCGCCGCCGCCTGAAGCTGGCGCCGCCGGTGCGGCAAGACCGTGCCGGCGACGCCGACGTGATGTTCGTCACGCGCGACAACCGGCGCCACACCAACGACATCGAGCACCAGTACCGCGCGGCCATCCGTTCGGCAAAAGAGCGCATAGTGATCGCCAACGCGTACTTCTTTCCTGGCTACCGGCTCATCAAGGAGTTGCGCCGCGCGGCGCGCCGCGGCGTGGACGTGCGGCTCATCCTGCAGGGCGAGCCGGACATGCCCATCGTGAAGACGGCCGCGAGCATGCTGTACCACCACCTCCTGCACGCGGGCGTGCGCATCTACGAGTACTGCGAACGGCCGCTGCACGGCAAGGTCGCGCTGATGGACGACAAGTGGAGCACCGTGGGCTCGAGCAACCTCGACCCGCTGAGCCTGTCGCTCAACCTGGAGTCGAACGTCATCGTGCGCGACACCGCCTTCAACGGCGTGCTGTGGGAGCGCATGGACCAGCTGATGCGCCACAGCTGCAAGCAGGTCGAGGCGGCCGACCTGGCCAGCGAATGGAGCGGCTGGCGGCTGGTGCGCAGCTTCTTCGTGTTCCACATCCTGCGCTGGTATCCGGCGCTGCTGGGCCGCCTGCCGCGCCACGTGCCGCGCCTGACGCTGGCCGAGGCCACCGACCTGGCCAGCCGGCGCGACACCGGCCTGAGCAACCCGACCGGCGGCGCCACGCAGACGGAAGCCGCCTGAGGCCGGGCAGGAGCGAGCGGACATGAGCGCCATGGCCCTGTCCCGCACCGCCTGGTGGCCCTGGGCCCGGCGCGTGGCCGTGTGGGGCTTCTTCGCGCTGATCGCTTGGCTGCTGGTGACGCAGGCGCGCACCATCGACTGGGGCGAGGTGCTTGGTGCGATCCGCGCGTTGCCCGCGAGCGCGCTGCTGTCCGCCGGCGCGCTGGTGGTGTGCAGCTTCGCGCTGTACAGCACCTACGACCTGCTGGGCCGGTACGTGACGAAGCACCAGTTGGGCACGGGCACGGTGATGGGCGTGACCTTCATCAGCTATGCGTTCAACCTCAACCTGGGCTCGCTGGTGGGCGGCGTGGCGTTCCGCTACCGGCTGTATTCGCGCCTGGGGCTGGGCAACGACACCATCACGCGGGTGCTGGGCTTCAGCATGCTGACCAACTGGTTCGGCTACCTGGTGGTGGCGGGCGCGGCGTTCTGCTTCTGGCCGCTGGCGCTGCCGCCGGGCTGGAAGATCGGCAACGAGGGGCTGCGCATCCTGGGCGCGGCGCTGCTGGCGGTGGCGCTGGCTTACCTGTTGCTGTGCGCCGTGGCCAAGGGGCGCGTGTGGCGCGTGCGCGGGCATGCGTTCAAGACGCCGGGCCTGCCGATGGCGCTGCTGCAGCTGGCGATGTCGTGCGCCAACTGGTCGCTGATCGGCGGCGTGATCTGGTTCCTGCTGCAGGGGCAGGTCGGCTATGTGCACGTGCTCGCGGTGCTTCTCGTGGCCGCGGTGGCCGGCGTGGTCACGCACGTGCCCGCGGGGCTCGGCGTGCTGGAGGCCGTGTTCGTCGCACTGCTGGGGCATGCCGTGGCAGAGGCGCAGTTGCTCGGGGCGCTGCTGGCGTACCGCGGCCTGTATTACCTGCTGCCGCTGGTGGTGGCAACGCTGGGCTATTTGTTCACCGAGGTACGTGCCAGGCGGCTGCGCGAGGCACCCCGGAGCTCACTTCAGAAGTGATAGGTGTAGCGCAGCCGCAGGAAGGTCTCGCCCGGGTTCGGTTTCTTGATGCCGGCATTCGAGAAATGCTGCACCCGCAGTGACAGCTCATGCGCACCGTTCTCGCCGAAGCTGCGCCCCACGCCCAGCACCTCGGTGAACTGGAAGGCGGTGCTGAAGCTGCGGTCGGGCGTTTGGTAGACGTGGTCCATCAAGCTGCCGCCGATGCCGCCTTCGGCAAACCAGGGCGAGCTGCCTTCGCCGAAACGATAGCGCCAGGTGTAGAGGGCGCCGATCTGTGCATAGTTGCGCGGACCGTCGCCGAGTGCCGGCGCATGCCAGTTGCTCAGGAACACGTCCCAATAGCCTGTCAGTGGGCCTTGCTGCGCCGTGCGGCCCGGCCACCAGGGAAAGGTCATGCCCGCCGTTGTTGTATTGGTGCTGCCCAGTTCGCCATGGGCCGCATGGCCTGCGTCGAAATAGATGCCAGGTGCGTTGTCCTGGTACGCGTTGGCTGCCGTGCCCAGCACGCCGAACAGGGCAACCAGCGCACTGTTGCGCAGCGGAGCGGAACGGCGAGATCTCATGATGTGGCTCGTGAATGCATGAAGCGGAATGAAAGCGACATGATCAATTTCTGGCGCGTCAGGCATTCGCTCGGCACGTAATTTCCACATCCAAAAGTAGGACTATTGCGCCAACAATGCATGGAATTGTTGCGCCGCAGCAATTTCGACGCGAGAAGCCTATAGTGGCTCGACCTCCTCCAAGCGCCCACGCACTGCCCCAATGTCATCGCTCACCTTCGCTGTTCCTGCGGCCAACCCGCTCACGCAGTGGTTCGACCTGGCGCTCAAGACCCAGGAGATGCTGCTGTCTTCCGGCTCGGTGATCCGCATGCGGACCGAGCGCATGGCCAAGGCCGGGCTCACGCCCAGCGCGGCCGACCTGGCCGAGTTCCAGCTCATGGGCCAGGAGAAGCTGGCCGCCGCGAGCGAATCGGGCATGGCGATGGCCCGGCAGTGGCATCACAGCCAGGTGTCGCTGGCCAGCCGCACGTTGCAGCAATGGATGCAGGGCACCACCGCCTTCTTCCTGCTGGCCGGCAGCGTCACGCCGGCCCAGGCGGCGGCGAACGGCGATGCCTTCGTGCAGTCGGCCGCCGGCTCCGTCAACGCCGCGAGCCAGCTGCCGGGCATCGCGGCAGGCATCGCGCGCGAAGGGCTCAAGCCGATCCATGCGGCCGCCACGTCCAACGCGCGCCGGTTGGCCGACCTCGAGGCCTGAAGAAAACGTTCAGGCTTTCGCCGGCACCAGCGTCAGCAGCGTGATTTCAGAAGGCGCGCCGAAGCGCTTCGGCGGGCCCCAGTAGCCGGTGCCCCGGCTCACATAGACCCACATGTCGTGCAGGCGGTGCAGTCCCGCGGTGAAGGGTTGCTGCATCGGCACGAACAGGTTCCACGGAAAGAACTGGCCGCCGTGCGTGTGGCCCGACAGCTGCAGCTGGTAGCCGGCGGCGGCGGCCAGCGTGGCGCTGCGCGGCTGGTGCGCCAGCAGCACGCGCGTGTGCACCAGCGGAGGGGCGTCGTGCAGCGCCAGGTGCGGGTCGCTGGCGTGCGCCGCGTCGAAGTGCCCGGCGGTGAAGTCGGTCACGCCGGCCAGCACCAGCGCGCTTTCGAACAGCTCTTCGTCAGTCTGCGCGCCGCGCACGTTGCGCGTCTGCAGCACCACGTGCTCGTTGAGCAGCACCTTCAGGCCGAGCCGGCGCAGCTCGACGATCCAGGCGTGCGCGCCGGCGTAGTACTCGTGGTTGCCGGTGACCACGAAGGTGCCGTGGCGCGCGCGCAGGCCCGCCAGCGGCGCGATGTGCTCGCGCAGTTCGGGCACGCTGCCGTCGACCAGGTCGCCGGTGATCGCGATGGCGTCCGCGCCCAGCCGGTTGACCGCATCGACGATGCGCTGGATGTACGCGCTCCTGATGGTCGGCCCCACGTGGATGTCGCTGAGCTGCGCGATCGTGAAGCCTTCAAGCGCCTGCGGCAGGCCGCTGATCGGCACGTCGACCCGCTTCACGCTGGCCGTGCGGCGCGCGTTGAAAAAGCCGACGGCCGACGTGGCCGTGGCCACCGCCAGCACCGCCAGCGCGCTCCAGGGCTTCAGGCTGTTCCACGGCACCTGCACGCCGCCCGCGGCACTGGCCAGCCAGGTCAGCCCCAGGCCCGCGTCGCGCACCAGGGTCAGCACGAACATCGAGGAGAACCAGCCCATGCTGATCAGGCCGACCCATTTGAGGACGGCGCCGGCCGAGCCCTCGCGCCCGGCGCGGCGCGACACAAAAGGCAGGGGAATCGTGGCTGCGGACACCCCCAGCGCAAGCAGTACCAGCGGCCAGGCAGGCGTGAGCGCGGCCAGCGCGGGCAGCAGGCGCAGCGCAATGTAGACGTGGAGCAGCGCGGTGAGCGCGCTCAGGGGACGGATCGGCATCGGGGCAATGGGTTCGGGCACTGCCCGGGATACACCACCTGCAAGGCGCATGCCGCGCATTCAAGACGCCGCGATAGGCGGGAGCCGCTATTTTTTCTATAGCGCAAGGGGCCCGGATAGCGGGCGCTGTGGCCGGCAAGGAGCCGACGAAAAACATCATCGCCACGCGGTGCCGGCGTCCAGCTGCGCGGCCTTTCGCGCCCCTTTCGCGGCGTTACTGCACCGCGCGTGTGCCGGCCGAGGCCATGTCGGTGCCCGCGGGCCAGACGAAGCTCGCCTTGGCCGACGCGCCTTCCGGCACGCGCATCTGCTGCTTGAGCACCTGGCTGCCCAGGCGCGCTTCCACCTCGTAGCTGCCCGGGTCGAGCCGGGCCACCATGAACGGACCGCCCGAAGTCACGTTGTCGATCAGCGCCACGCCGTGGCTGTCGCGCACAGTGACATGCACGTTGGCCGCGAAGTCGGCGCCCTTGCTGTCCTTGACCGCGAATTCGAAGGTGGCGGGCCAGCGCGGCGCCACCGTCTCCATCAGTTGGGCTTCATCGCTGCCGATGCCGCCGCTCATGTACTCGACGCCGTGCGACATGTAGATCGGCGGATTCTCCGCCGCCTGGGCCGACGACAGCGCGCCGAGCAGAGCGGCGCCGCAGAACAGCGCGGCCGCCAGGGGCCGCATGCGCGATGGAAAACGGGGGGTCATGGTCTGGATCCTTTCCTGGTCGACGTGGCGAGCGGCCACGGTGCCACTGTGCGCGGCGTGGCTTAGGAAAGGCTGACCTGGAAAATGAAAACAGGCCGCCTTGCGGCGGCTGAGAAATAAACAGTCCACCTAGCGGCAGCCTGTGGGCCTCAACCGCTCAGCGCGCGGCGGCCGAGCTTTGCGCCAGCGTCTGCGGGAGCTGCGGCGCCACCGAGGCCATGTCGAAGTTCGACGGCCAGACGAAGGAAGCGCGCGCCGGCACGCCGGCAATCACCACCAGCGACTGCGTCAGCGTGAGGCCGCCGAGCGTCACGTTCACGTCGTAGGCGCCCGGGTTCAGGCGCGCGAGCATGTACGGCGACCTGGTCTGCACGTCCATCACCAGCTGGCCGGTGTATTTCTGGCGGATCTGGACCGCGGCCTTGGCCGGGAAGCCGCCCTGCTGCGCGCCCTTGCCGTCGCTCACGCCCAGCGCGATGGTGGCGGCCCAGCGCGGCGACACCATTTCCATGAAGGCAGCTTCGTCACGCGCGGCGCCGCCGCACATGTACTCGATGCCCTGCGCCACTTCGATGGGCGGGTTCGAGAGCGCATGGGCCGGCGCGACCAAGGCCGCGGCCCCGAGGAATGCTGCTGTGCCGCTCAATACCAGCGCGGCCAGTGGCCGGCGGAGACGCGAAGGGTTCATTGCTGTGGGGTCCTCGATCTTGCGTAACGTGAAATCCGTCAGGGATTTTGCTTAGCAAGAGTCGGGCTAGATATAGCGTTTACGAGGAACGATCTGCGGATTCGAGTTGAATGCTATTGTTTTCATAGCTGATGACCTCCGTGTGACGCGCGTTCCGGCTACTTTTGTTAACAAGCCTCACGGAAACCCTGATCCGGGTGGTTTCGCTGCGTTTTGACGCGTTCTGGCGTCCGAATCCGCAAACGTGCATGGGTGCAGGCCTACAGCGGTGCATGGCGCGGCGCGATATGAATGACGCAACTGACACAAGGAGCTTCGGCCATGACCCTCGAATCGACGATCAACGAGTTCAAGCGCGTGGACGCCCAGCGGGCGGACTACCCCGGCGAGCACCTCGCCGTGCTGGGCGCGGGCGTGTTGCTGCTGCTGGCAGCGGGCCGCAGCCGGTCGTTCCTGATGCGCGTCGTGGTGGGCGCGGCCGGCGGTGCGTTGATCGGGCGTGCGGCGAGCGGCACCGGTGGCATTGCGAAGCTGGCGGGAGCGTTGCAAGGCGGGGGGCTGGCGTGGCCGCGGCGCTGAGCGGCCGGCCTCAGGCCGCTGCACTGAACGGGCCGCCGCAACCAGCGGCGGGCTCGCGGCGCTGGTGGGCGCCGTGCCTGGCCGTGGCCTTGGTGGCCGTGAGCCTCTTCTATATGGCGCTGACCGACTTGCTGAAGGAGCGCGCCGCGCACGTCCCTGTGCCGGTGAGCGTGGCCCCCGCCGTCGTTCAGCCGCCGCTGGCGAGTGTCGGCGCCGACGATGCGATGCCGGTGTATGCGCCCCCGCCGCCCGTTCGGGCCTACGTTGCGCGGGCCGTGCCCTCGCCCTCCGTCGCCGCCGAGCTGTCGCCCGTGGTGGCCACGCCGGTTCGCATGGCGGTGACCAAGTGCGTGTCGTCTTCCGGCACGGCGGAGTATTCCGATGGTCCGTGCGCCGACGGTGCGCAGGCCTCGACCTTGAAGCTCCAATGACAAACGCCCGGCGGGGCCGGGCGTTCGTTGCGTGTCGTCGGTGGGGCAGAGAACCGACGACGCTTCTTTCCTAAACGTCGATGTTCGCCGCGCGCAACGCGTTCTGCTCGATGAACTCGCGGCGCGGCTCTACCTCGTCGCCCATCAGCATCGTGAACACGCGGTCGGCTTCGATCGCGTCATCGACCTGCACGCGCAGCAGGCGGCGCACGGTCGGGTCCATGGTGGTTTCCCACAGCTGCGCGGGGTTCATTTCGCCCAGCCCCTTGTAGCGCTGGCGCGAGGTGGCGCGCTCGGCTTCGCCGATCAGCCACTTCATGGCCTGGCGGAAGTCGCCGACCTTTTCTTCCTTGGCGCGCTCGCCCTCGCCGCGCCGGACCACGGCGCCTTCTTCGCTCAGCAGGCCGCGGAAGGTGTTGGCCGCTTCGGCCAGCGCCGCGTAGTCGGCGCCGTGCACGAAGTCCTGCGTGATCACGCTGCTCTTGATGTTGCCGTGGTGGCGGCGGCTGATGCGCAGGAGCGGTTTGTCGGTGCGGGCGTCGAACTCGTTGCTCACCTCGGCCGGAATGCCGGTGGTGTTGAGCTCGCGCAGCTTGACCTGCAGCGCCGCGGCCGAGGCTTCGGCCGCGGGCGTGGTGTCGAGGTCGAGCGCCACGCCGTCGGCGATGGCGCGCAGCGCCTCGGCGTCCATGAAGTTGCGCAGGCGCGCGATCACGGCCTCGGCCAGCTGGTGCTTGCGCGCCAGTTCGGCCAGGGTGTCGCCGGTCAGGGTGGTGGAACCGGCGCCGCCGGTCTCGATGCGCGCGTCCTTCAGTGCCACCTTCATCAGGAAGGCGTTGAGGGCGGCTTCGTCCTTCAGGTACTGCTCTTCCTTGCCGACCTTGACCTTGTAGAGCGGCGGCTGCGCGATGTAGATGTGGCCGCGCTCCACCAGCTCCGGCATCTGCCGGTAGAAGAAGGTGAGCAGCAGCGTGCGGATGTGGGCGCCGTCGACGTCGGCGTCGGTCATGATGATGATGCGGTGGTAGCGCAGCTTGGCGACGTTGAAGTCGTCCGCGCCGCTGCCCGCGCTGGTGGCGCCGGCGCGGCCGATGCCGGTGCCCAGGGCGGTGATCATCACGAGAATTTCGTTGCTGGTGAGCAGCTTCTCGTAGCGCGCCTTTTCCACGTTCAGGATCTTGCCGCGCAGCGGCAGGATGGCCTGGAACTTCCGGTCGCGGCCCTGCTTGGCGGAGCCGCCGGCGGAGTCGCCCTCCACCAGGTAGACCTCGCAGAGCGCGGGATCCTTCTCCTGGCAATCGGCCAGCTTGCCGGGCAGGCCCATGCCGTCGAGCACGCCCTTGCGGCGCGTCATTTCGCGGGCCTTGCGGGCCGCTTCGCGGGCGCGGGCGGCCTCGATGATCTTGCCGCAGATGATCTTGGCGTCGGCCGGGCGTTCCTGAAGGTAGTCGCTGAGCAGGCGGCCGACGATGTCTTCCACCGGCGCGCGCACTTCGCTGGACACCAGCTTGTCCTTGGTCTGGCTCGAGAACTTGGGCTCGGGCACCTTCACGCTCAGCACGCAGCACAGGCCTTCGCGCATGTCGTCGCCGGTGACTTCGACCTTCGCCTTCTTCGCGAACTCGTTTTCTTCGATGTACTTGTTGATGACCCGGGTCATCGCGGCGCGCAGG
Source organism: Variovorax sp. 10N412 (assembly GCF_056394985.1). NCBI lineage: Bacteria > Pseudomonadati > Pseudomonadota > Betaproteobacteria > Burkholderiales > Comamonadaceae > Variovorax > Variovorax sp. 10N412. The sequence continues at coordinate 375,051 of NZ_JBFTIO010000003.1, read as the reverse complement.
CCCGTGAGGTGGGTGCCGCCGTCACGCTGCGGGATGTTGTTGGTGAAGCACAGCACCTGCTCGTTGTAGCCGCTGTTCCACTGCATCGCCACCTCGACGCCGATGTGCGTGCCGGGGATGCCGCCGTAGGTGTCGGCCGGCTTTTCGCCTTCCGCGTAGAACGAGTTCGGATGCAGGACGGTCTTGCCCTTGTTGATGAACTCCACGAAGCCGCGCACGCCGCCGGCGCCCGAGAAGTCGTCTTCCTTGCCGGTGCGCTCGTCCTTCAGGCGGATGCGCACGCCGTTGTTCAGGAAGCTCAGTTCGCGCAGGCGCTTGCTGAGGATTTCGTAGTGGAAGTCCGAGTTCTCCTTGAAGATCTCGGTGTCCGGCAGAAAGTGCACCTCGGTGCCGCGCTTGTCGGTGTCGCCGATGATCTTCATGGGCGAGACCTCGACGCCGTTCACCTGGTCGAGCAGGCGGTTCTGCACGAAGCCGCGGCTGAACTCGAGTTCGTGGATCTTGCCTTCGCGACGCACGATCAGGCGCAGCTTGATGCTCAGCGCGTTCACGCAGCTCACGCCCACGCCGTGCAGGCCGCCCGAGACCTTGTAGCTGTTCTGGTTGAACTTGCCGCCGGCGTGCAGTTCGGTGAGCGCAATTTCAGCCGCCGAGCGCTTGGGCTCGTGCTTGTCGTCCATCTTCACGCCGGTGGGAATGCCGCGGCCGTTGTCGGTGACGGAGATCGAGTTGTCGCTGTGGATGGTCACGACGATGTCGTCGCAATGGCCGGCCAGCGCCTCGTCGATGGAGTTGTCCACCACTTCGAACACCAGGTGGTGCAGGCCCGTGCCGTCGGAGGTGTCGCCGATGTACATGCCGGGGCGCTTGCGCACGGCCTCAAGCCCTTCGAGGATCGTGATCGAGCCTTCGCCGTAGCTGGTGTCGGCCGCGATGGCCTCGGGCGGCACAACCTGGACTTCAGGCGTGTAGACCGGCTCGGTGTGCGGCACTTCGGGCTTGTTTTCTTCTGCACTCATTCGGTATTCCTCTATCTCTCTCACGGCATTGACGTGATTTTTCGGGCTCGCAAGAACTCAATTCGCCGCCTCTTGAAAGCGCAAACCCGCGGGGGGCCGCGGGTCGTGTGCGCAAGGCGCTGTAGGGTCTGTCTGCTAGATACGCATCGGCATCACGACGTACTTGAAGGATGCGTTCTCGGGGATGGTCAGCAGCGCGGAACTGTTGGAGTCCGCCAGGTCCAGCTTGACCATGTCCTGGTCCATGTTCGACAGCGCGTCGATCAGGTAGGTGACGTTGAAGCCGATCTCGATGGCGTCGCCGCCGTAGTCGATGTCGAGCTCGTCCTGCGCTTCTTCCTGCTCGGCGTTGTTGGACGCGATGCGCAGGGTCCCGGGCTCGATGTTCAGGCGCACGCCCTTGAACTTCTCGCTGGTCAGGATGGCGGTGCGCTGCAGGCTGGCCAGCAAAGGTGCACGGCCGAGCGTGACGGTGTTCTTGTGGTTCTTCGGGATGACGCGGTTGTAGTCGGGGAACTTGCCCTCGACCAGCTTCGTGACGAACTCCATGCCGCCGAAGCTGAACTTGGCCTGGTTGTTGGCGAACTGCATCTCGATGGCGCCTTCGGCGTCGGACAGCAGGCGCTGCATTTCGAGCACGGTCTTGCGCGGCAGGATCACTTCCTGACGCGGCACTTCGACGTCGAGCGTGGCCGAGGAGAACGCCAGGCGGTGGCCGTCGGTGGCCACCAGGCTCAGCTGCTTGCCTTCGGCGACGAACAGGATGCCGTTCAGGTAGTAGCGGATGTCGTGCACGGCCATGGCGAAGGACACTTGCGAGAGCAGGTCCTTCAGCGTCTTTTGCGGCACGCTGAACACGGGGCCGAAATTGGCCGCTTCCTGCACCAGCGGAAAGTCTTCCGCGGGCAGCGACTGCAGCGTGAAGCGGCTCTTGCCGCCCTTGAGCACCAGCTTGCTGGCGCTCGACTCGAGGCTCACGGTCTGGTCGGCCGGCATGGTGCGCAGGATGTCGATCAGCTTGCGCGCGCCGATGGTGGTGGTGAAGTTGCCTTCGTCGCCGCCGAGCTCGGCGGTGGTGCGGATCTGGATCTCGAGGTCGCTGGTGGTCAGCTGCAGCTGGCCACCGGTCTTGCGAATCAGCACGTTCGCCAGGATAGGCAAGGTGTGACGCCGCTCCACGATGCCCGCCACCGACTGCAGCGCGGCGAGGACTTTGTCTTGGTTTGCCTTCAAAACGATCATGTCTTCTTCCTCTTCTCTATCTCTTTGAATCAGCTTGTAAGGGCGCCATTCTCCGCTGTCGCGGGGACGCTCCCGATGACATCCGGTTTGTCAGCCCTTGAGCGTCTGTTCGAGCACGTGGAGCTGCTGGTTGAGCTCGGTGAGCTGCTGGCGCTCGCCCGAGATCTTGCGCACCGCGTGCAGCACCGTCGTGTGGTCGCGCCCGCCGAACAGCTCGCCGATTTCCGGCAGGCTTTTCTGCGTGAGCTCCTTGGCCAGGTACATCGCGATCTGCCGCGGCCGCGCAATGCTGGCCGGACGCTTCTTGCTGTACATGTCGGCGACCTTGATCTTGTAGTAGTCGGCCACCGTCTTCTGGATATTCTCGACCGAGATCTGCCGGTTCTGGATCGACAGCAGGTCGCGCAGCGCCTCGCGCGCCAGGGCGATCGAGATCTCCTTCTGGTTGAAGCGCGAGTAGGCCAGGATCTTGCGCAGCGCGCCTTCGAGCTCGCGCACGTTGGAGCGCACGTTCTTGGCGACGAAGAAAGCCACCTCTTCAGGCATTTCGGCCGATTCGGCGCGCGCCTTGTTGATCAGGATGGCCACGCGCATCTCTAGCTCGGGCGGCTCGATGGCCACCGTGAGGCCCGAATCGAAGCGCGACACCAGGCGCTCGTGGATGTCGGCCAGGCCCTTGGGATAGGTATCGCTGGTCATCACGATGTGCGACTTCTTGGCGAGCAGGGCCTCGAACGCGTTGAAGAACTCTTCCTGCGTGCGGTCCTTGTTGGCGAAGAACTGCACATCGTCGATGAGCAACAGATCGAGCGAGTGGTAGCGCTCCTTGAACTCGTCGAAAGTCTTGCGCTGATACGCCTTGACCACATCCGACACGAATTGCTCGGCGTGGATGTAGAGAACTTTGGAATCGGGCCGGTCGGCGAGCAGCCGGTTGCCCACCGCGTGCATCAGGTGGGTCTTGCCCAGACCGACGCCGCCGTAGATGAAAAGCGGGTTGTACAGATGGCCCGGCATGCCCGACACGTGCATGGCCGCGGCGCGCGCCATGCGGTTGGCGGTGCCTTCGACCAGGGTGTCGAAGGTGAGGCCGGAATTGAGCCGGTTCTTGAAGCCGGCGGCGGCGGGCTCCTCGCCCGGGCCGGCGACGTCGCGGGGCACATCGGTCTCGGCCATCACGGCAACCGGCGCAGACCGCACGGGCGTTTCGCGAGGAGCAAGCGCTAACTCGACCGCCACTGGCTGGCCGTACATCTTCTCGGCCATGGCCGCAATCTTGCCGGCGTACTGGGCCCTGATCCAGTCGAGCTTGAAGCGGTTGGCGACGAACACGGTCATGCGCGACAGGTCGTCGGCAACCTGTGCGGTCAGGGGCTTGATCCAGGTGTTGAACTGCTGCTCGGACAGCTCCTGCGCGAGCTGGTCGACGCAGGCCTGCCAGAGGCTTTCGCCGATGCCGTCAGTGGACATGGGCGCTTGAAAAAGTGGTGAAACCCTCGTGCATTTTTTGGTATAGGTATTGTGGATATTCTCTGCTGGAAGGCACCCGGCATTCTAACTTGTCAAAACCTTATCCACATGCTGGCAGGGCCGGCGAAAGGCCCGCAAATCTGCTCGAAGATTGTCCCCGCGGCCAATGTTTGCGATAATTGCGGGTTTCCCTGAAAACCTTCTTGCGTTCGTCACTAGGAGCTCAGGGGCCATCCCAATACGCTCCCCCGGCGCCCCGCAGGTTTCTTCATGCCTTCCGTACGAAGAGCCCGCGCGAACAGGGAATTAGGAAATCACCATGAAACGCACCTACCAAGCATCCAAAGTCCGCCGCGCCCGTACCCACGGCTTCCTGGTCCGCATGAAGACCCGTGGCGGCCGCGCCGTCATCAACGCACGCCGCGCCAAGGGCCGCAAGCGCCTGGCCGTCTGACGGCAGCTCACCTGCCGTTGCCAGCAGCCGACACGTCAGCGCCAGCTCCCGCAGCCGGCGCATCCGGTATTCCCGGTCACGACGTGCCCGGCCCGGCTTCCATGCAGCGGCTCAAGACCCGCGCGCAATTCCAGGCCGCTCTCGCAGGTGCCACCGTGGCGCGCACTGCTCATTTCGCATTGCACCGCTGTGCGCTCGATCTCGCATCGAGCGCACAGCCGTTGTTCGTGTCCGACGACGTCTGGCTGGGCGCCATGGTGCCCAAGCGCTGGGCGCGCCGTGCGGTCACGCGCAACGCCATCAAGCGCCAGATCTACGCCGTGAGCGCTGCTCCCGGCGTGGTCTTGCCACGTGCGGCGCACGTGGTGCGGCTGCGCTCGACCTTCGACCGCAAGGAGTTCGTGAGCGCCACGTCGGACAAGCTCAAGGCCGCCGTGCGCGCCGAGCTCCAGCAGCTGCTGGAGCGGGCTGCCCGCCCGGCGGCGCCGCCGCGCGCGCGTTCCGAGCGCGCTCCCACGCCCGCGCCTTCCGCCCCCTCGCCATGAAACGCCTGCTGATCGGCCTCGTGAAGGGCTACCGCCTGCTGCTGAGCCCCTGGCTCGGCCAGTCGTGCCGCTTCACGCCGACCTGCTCGGTGTATTCGATCGAGGCGCTGGAGGTGCATGGCGCGCTCAAGGGCAGCTACCTCACTGCGCACCGCATCGTGCGCTGCCAGCCCTGGTGCCAGGGCGGCCACGATCCGGTTTCACCGAAATCAAAGCGTCGCACTGACAAGTCAGGATCGCTGTTTTCGTCTCTTCTCTCCTCCGACAAGAAGTCTTCGTCATGAACGATATCCGCCGCACGATCCTGTGGGTGATTTTTGGGTTCTCGCTGGTGCTGCTGTGGGACCAATGGCAGGTCTTCAACGGCAACAAGCCGACCTTCCTGCCGTCGAGCAAGCCGGCCGCCGTGGCCACCGCCCCGGCCGGCACCACGCCCGCTGCCGGCAACGGCGTGCCGACGGCATCCGGCACCAGCGGCAACGCAGGCGCCGTGCCCACGCAGGCTGCGGCGGTCGCTCCCCGCGAGCAGGTCATCGTGACCACCGACCTGTTCAAGGCCACGATCGACAGCGAAGGCGCCACGGTCAACCACCTCGAGCTGCAGAAGTACGACGAAGCCGACCGCACCAAGCGCGTCGTGCTGTTCGAGAACGGCTCGCCGGCCACGCGCTACGTGGCGCAGACCGGCCTGCTGAACACGGTCGACACCGGTGAGCGCTTCCCCAACCACCTGACGCCGATGACGCCGAAGGCCGGCCCGCGCGAAATGGCCGATGGCCAGAACACGCTGGAAGTGGGCTTCGAGAGCGCGCCCGTCGGTGGCCTGAAGTACATCAAGACCTACGTGTTCCACCGCGGCGACTACGTCATCGGCGTGCGCCACGAGGTGGTCAACGTGAGCGACCAGCCGCGCGACGCGCAGCTGTACCTGCAGCTGCTGCGCCACGGCACCGTGGCCGCCGGCACCATGTTCGGCACCAACACCTTCACCGGTCCCGCCGCGTACACCAACGAGAAGAAGTTCCACAAGCTCGACTTCAAGGACATCGCCAAGGGCAAGATCGAACCGCCGCCGCCGGCCAACGACGGCTGGATCGCGATGGTGCAGCATTACTTCGCGTCGGCTTGGCTGCTCAAGGGCGACCCGGCCAGCGAACAGCTGCGCCGCGAGTTCCGCGTGAAGGACCTGGGCGACAACCTCTTCACCGTGGCCATGGTGGCCACGCTGCCGAAGATCGCCCCGGGTGCCACGCAGGTCGTGAACAGTGCGCTGTTCGCCGGTCCCGAAGAAGAAAAGAAGCTCGAAGCCATCGCCCCGGGCCTGGACCTGGTGAAGGACTACGGCATCTTCGCGATCATCTCCAAGCCGCTGTACTGGCTGCTCACCCAGCTGCACGGCATCATGGGCAACTGGGGCTGGTCGATCGTGGCGCTGGTGGTGCTGCTGAAGGCGGCCTTCTACTGGCTCAACGCCAAGGCCTACGCCAGCATGGCCAAGATGAAGGCCATCAACCCCAAGATCATGGAAATGCGCGAGCGGCTGAAGGACAAGCCGCAAGAGATGCAGCAGGAGATGATGCGGATCTACAAGACCGAGAAGGTCAATCCGATGGGCGGCTGCTTCCCCATCGTGATCCAGATCCCGGTGTTCATCGCGCTGTACTGGGTGCTGCTGTCGTCGGTCGAGATGCGCCACGCGCCGTGGATTCTCTGGATCACCGACCTGTCGGCACCGGACCCCTGGTACATCCTGCCGGTCGTGATGACGGCCACCTCGCTGTTCCAGACCTGGCTCAACCCGACGCCACCCGATCCGATGCAGGCCAAGCTGATGTGGATCATGCCGCTCGCGTTCAGCGTGATGTTCATCTTCTTCCCGGCCGGTCTGGTGTTGTACTGGATCACCAACAACACGCTGTCGATCGCGCAGCAGTGGTTCATCAACAAGCGCCTGGGCGTGCTCGGCAAGAAGTAGCCGGACGCCAGCTGCGTCAATCCCGAAGGGCCGCATCAGCGGCCCTTTTTGCTGAAAGAATCCGGTTTCCACCATGCTCGCACGCACCACCGACCCGATCGTTGCCATCGCCACAGCCTCCGGCCGCGGGGCCGTGGGCATCGTGCGGGTGTCGGGGGCCAGGCTGGCGCCGCTGATCGACGCGCTCTGCGCCCGCGCGCTCAAGCCGCGCGAAGCGACCTACCTGCCGTTCAGGGACAAGGACGGCGAGCCGGTCGACCACGGCCTGGCGATTCACTTTCCCTCCCCGAACTCCTTCACCGGCGAGGACGTGCTCGAGCTGCAGGCCCACGGCGGCGCGGTCGTGCTGCAACTGCTGCTGGCGCGCTGCCTGGAGGCCGCCGCCGAGCCGGACCCCGCCAGCGGGCGCCCTCGCCTTCCCGGCCTGCGCGTGGCCGAGCCCGGCGAGTTCAGCCAGCGTGCCTTCCTCAACGGCAAGATCGACCTGGCCCAGGCCGAGGCCATCGCCGACCTGATCGACGCCAGCACCGAGGCGGCCGCGCGCAGCGCCGGGCGCTCGCTGTCGGGCGCCTTCTCGCGCGAGATCCACACGCTGCGCGACGCGCTGATCCACCTGCGCATGCTGGTGGAGGCCACGCTGGACTTTCCGGAGGAAGAAATCGACTTCCTGCAGAAGGCCGATGCCGCCGGGCAGCTGGACCGGTTGCAGGCGCAGCTGGCGGCCGTGCAGCAGCGCGCGCGCCAGGGCGCCTTGCTGCGCGAAGGCATCAAGGTGGTGATCGCGGGGCAGCCCAACGCGGGCAAGAGCTCGCTGCTCAACGCGCTGGCGGGTGCCGAGCTGGCCATCGTGAGCGCGGTGGCCGGAACCACGCGCGACGTGGTCTCGCAGACCATCCAGATCCACGGCGTGCCGCTGCACGTGGCCGACACCGCCGGGCTGCGCGAGAGCAGCGACGAGGTCGAGCAGATCGGCGTGGCGCGCGCCTGGGGGCAGATCGAAAGCGCCGATGCCGTGCTGTTCCTGCACGACCTGACGCGCGCCCACCTGGGCGACTACGCCGCCGCCGACGCCAGCATCTTGGCCAGCCTGCGCAGCAAGCTGCCCGCGAGCGTGCCGGTGCTCGACGTGTGGAACAAGCAGGACGCGGCGCCTTCGGCTCTCCACGCTCAGGGCATCGCCCTGTCGGCCAAGACCGGCCTGGGCATCGAGGCGCTGCGCGAGCAGCTGCTGACCATGGCCGGCTGGCAGGCCGTGCCCGAGGGGGTGTACCTCGCGCGGGCGCGCCATGTGCAGGCGCTGGCGCAGGTCGAAACGCACCTGGCGCTGGCCGCCGGCCACCTGGCGGCGCAGGCGCAACTGCTCGACCTGCTGGCCGAGGAACTGCGCCTGGCGCAGAACGCGCTGAACGAGATCACCGGCGAGTTCGGCGCGGACGACCTGCTCGGGGTCATCTTTTCCAGCTTCTGCATCGGCAAATAGCGACAGGCGCAGGGAAAAGCGTAAACACTTGTAGCCGAATCTTGCCGCGTTCGCGGATACTTCGGCTCACAAGCGGGGTTGAAGAAAAACATGTCCATCCAGAACCTGAGCCGCGCCATCGCGGAGAACATGAACAGCGACGCCTTCGCGTTGACGTTCACCATCCAGCAGTGGGACACGCTGGCGGGCTATCTGCAGCCCATCGAGACCGGTGTCGGCGACGTGCTGATCGAGCAGGGCACGCCGGACCGCTCGGTGTTCTTCCTCGAGAGCGGCGCCATCAGCGTGCACCGTGTCAGCAGCAAGGAGCAGATGAAGCTCGCCGTGCTCACGCCCGGCTCGGTGGTCGGGGAAGGTTCGTTCTTCTCGCGCCAGCCGCACTCGGCCAACGTGGTGGTCACCGGCGCGGGCCGCGTGTGGCGGCTCAACGCGATCCGCTTTGGGGAAATGTCGAACCGCCAGCCCAACATGGCGCTGGAAATTGCCATGGCATTGGGCGCCGTGCTCGCCAAGCGCATGGGGCACCGCTCCAAGCGCGTCGCCGTGACCTGAGGCCTGCGCTGTCCGCTGCCAGGCCGTCTTCCGCAGGGGCTCGACGCCCCGTTTTCGTTCTTGATTCCAGAGTAGTCAGTCGCAAGCCATGGCCTTGATCTGTTCGGTCTGCAGCACGGAAAACCGTGACGGCGCCCATTTCTGCCGAAGCTGCGGCCTCGCGTTGTCCACCGCGCCCGACCGGATTCCCCCGCCGCCCAGCCCCGAGCGCGAATGGGCCACCACCGCGCCGGCCCAGTTGCGCGCGCCCACCATTCCGGCGCCGCTGTTCGATCCGGGCGCGCCGGTGCCCGCGCCGGCGCCCCGACCTGCGCGGTCGCCGTTCTTCGGGAGGCTGAGCGCCGCGCCGCGGGACGACGAGCAGACGGTGTTCATGGTGCACGACGGCGACGAAGAACCGCCGTACGCCGCTGCGCCGCATGCCGTGTCGGCGACCTTCGAGTCGCAGCAAGCCGCGAAAGACGTACGCAAGAACGCGCGCATTTCGGTCCGCCGTCCGGCACGGGCCGAATCGGCGCCGCGCAAGCGCATGGTCTTGCTGTGGCTCGGCCTGCTGGTCGTGGCGGTGGCGATGGTCGTCGCCGGCTGGTACGGCTACGGGACGCGCAAGGCGCCCGCGGTGGCCGACGCGCCCGTGCCGGCCGTTGCGGCACCGGCGCCTGCGGCCCCTTCGCCAGCGGCAGAGCCGCCGCCTGCCGCGGTACCGCCGGCACCGCAGGCGGCCGCGCCAGCCGAGGCGCCACCTGTCGCTGAAACGGCCCCGGCCCCGGCGGCAGGCGCCGCGACGTCCAAGCCCGTCGCCAAGCCGCGCAAGCAGGCGGCTGTCGCCGCGGCGGCACCAAGCACACCGGAGCCCGCGGCACCGGCCGTTGCACCGGCCCCGCCGCCGGCCGCGCCCGCTGCGCCGCCAGAGCCCCAGGCCCTGTGCGGCGACCGCAACTTCATCGCCAAGGCGCAGTGCATGGCCGCCCAGTGCCTGAAGGCCGAGTTCAAGGCCCACGCGCAGTGCGAAGCGGTGCGCCGCCAGCAGCGTCTCGAAGAAGAAAAGCGCAATCCGACCCTGATCAACTGATCGGGGCCGGGGCCGGCCGTTGCGGCCTGTGTCAGCCCTTTTGCAGCCGCTCGATGGCAACGGCCAGCGCGGCCGGCTTGCCCGACAGCACCAGCGTGTCGCCGTCCGACAGCACCGTGTCTTCGGCCAGCGTACGCGTCTGGCCGTCCTGCCGGCGCAGGCTGACCACGCGCACGTCCAGCGTGGGCAGCGCCATGCGCTCCAGCGTCTGCCCGATGGCGCGCGCGCCGGTGCTCAGGGTGAAACTGTTGAGCCGCTCGTGGTTGATCTCGTCGGCGTTGTCGTCGTCGGCGCCGTGGAAGTAGCCGCGCAGCAGGTTGTAGCGGGCGTCGCGCTGGTCCTGCACCACGCGGATCACGCGGCGCATCGGCACGCCGACCAGCGCCAGCGCATGGCTGGCGAGCATCAGCGAACCTTCGATGGCCTCGGGCACCACCTCGGTGGCGCCCGCCGCCTGCAGCTTCTCGAGGTCGTGGTCGTCCTGCGTGCGCACGATCACCGGCACGTGGGCGGCATGGGCGCGCGTGTTGGCCAGCACCTTCATGGCGCCCGGTACGTCGAGGTAGGTGACGACCACGGCGCTCGCGCGCGCCAGGCCCGCGGCCATCAGCGCCTGCAGCCGCGCCGCGTCGCCGAACACCACCGAGTCGCCGGCGGCGGCGGCCTGGCGCACGCGGTCGGGGTCGAGATCGAGCGCCATGTAGGGAATGCCTTCGCGCTCCAGGATGCGCGCCAGGTTCTGCCCGCAACGCCCGTAGCCGCAGATGATCACGTGCTTGGCGGTGTTGATGGTCTTGCGCGCGATGCTCGTCATCTGCAGCGACTGCTGCATCCAGTCGCTCGCCACGAGCTTTCGCACGATGGCATTGCTGTACATGATGATGAAGGGCGTGGCCAGCATCGACAGCACCATCGACGCCAGCACCGGGTTGGCCAGCCACGGCGGCAGCAGGCTGCGCTCCTGCGCCAGCGTCAGCAGCACGAAGCCGAACTCGCCGGCCTGCGCCAGGTAGAGGCCGGTGCGCAGCGACACGCCCGAGGTGGCGCCCAGGACCTTGGCCAGCACCGTCACCAGCCCCAGTTTGAACGCCAGCGGCACCAGCAGCAGCACGCCCACCAGCAACCAGCGCTCGACCACGATGTGCCAGTCGAGCGACATGCCCACGGTGATGAAGAACAGCCCCAGCAGCACGTCGTGGAACGGGCGGATGTCGGTCTCGACCTGGTGCTTGTATTCGGTCTCCGACACCAGCATGCCTGCGATGAACGCGCCCAGCGCCAGGCTCAGGCCGGCCAGTTCGGTGAGCCAGGCCAGGCCCAGCGTGACCAGCAGCACGTTCAGGATGAAGAGCTCCTCGCTGCGCCGCCGCGCCACCAGCGTGAGCCACCAGCGCATCACGCGCGGCCCGCCGTAGAGCAGCACGCCGATGAGAAAGCTCGCCTTCAGCAGCGCGAAGCCCAGCGCCTTGGCCAGCGCCTCGGGCGGCGCGCCCAGCGCCGGAATCAGCACCAGCAGCGGCACCACGGCCAGGTCCTGGAACAGCAGCACGCCCATCACGCGCTTGCCGGGTTCGCTCTCGAGCTCGAGGCGTTCGGCCATCAGCTTGACCACGATGGCCGTGCTGCTCATGGTGAGCGCGCCCGACAGCGCCAGCGCGGTCTGCCAGCCCAGCCGCCAGGCGGGCGGCAGCTGCGTGGCGATCACCAGCGCGCCGACGGTGGCGATGGTCATCGTCAGCAGCACCTGCAGCAGGCCGAGCCCGAACACGTGCTTGCGCATTGCGCGCAGCTTGGGCAGGCTGAATTCCAGCCCGATCACGAACATGAGGAACACCACGCCGAACTCGCCCAGGTGCTGGATGCCTTCGGTGTTCTGCGCCAGCGCGAAGGCGTGCGGTCCGATCAGCACGCCGGCCGACAGGTAGCCGAGCATCGGCGGCAGCTTCAGCGACCGGCATGCAACGACGCCGATCACCGCGGCCAACAGATACAACAGCGTGAGATCGAACGAAGACATAGGCGCCGATGCTAGAGCAAGACTCGTGCGCAGGCGTGCGGGAGTGGCACGCCGTGCCGAGCGTGGGGGCAAGGCCGCCCGCCCGTAAAATCCGGCGATGAGTTCCCGCCCCGCCCCGGCCCCCGTGGTCGACCCCGAAGCGATCCTCGCCCGGGCACGCCTGACTTTCGACATCGAAGCCGAAGCCGTTCTCGGCCTGAAGGGCCGCGTCGGCCCGAGTTTCGTGGAGGCCGTGCGCAAGATCCTCGACGTGCGCGGCCGCGTGGTCGTGATGGGCATGGGCAAGAGCGGCCATGTCGGGCGCAAGATCGCCGCCACCCTCGCCTCCACCGGCACGCCCGCGATGTTCGTGCACCCTGCCGAGGCCAGCCACGGCGACCTCGGCATGATCAAGACGGTCGACCTGGTGCTGGCCATCTCCAACAGCGGCGAGGTCGACGAGCTCACCGTCATCCTGCCCGTCGTCAAGCGCCAGGGCGTGCCCCTGATCGCCATGACCGGGCGCCCCGAATCGACGCTGGCGCGCCACGCCGACATCGTGATCGACGCGGGCGTGGCCAAGGAAGCCTGCCCGCTCAACCTCGCGCCCACCGCGAGCACCACCGCGCAGATGGCGATGGGCGACGCGCTGGCCGTGGCGCTGCTCGACGCGCGCGGCTTCGGCTCGGAAGACTTCGCGCGCTCGCACCCGGGCGGCGCGCTCGGGCGCAAGCTGCTCACGCACGTGAGCGACGTCATGCGCTCGGGCGACGAGGTTCCGCGCGTGCCGCCGTCGGCCAGCATCAGCGAGCTGATGCGCGCGATGAGCATCAAGGGCTTCGGCGCCGCTGCGGTGGTCGAGCCCGATGGCCGCGCCGCGGGCATCTTCACCGACGGCGACCTGCGCCGCCTGATCGAAGCCGGCGCCGACCTGCGCAGCCCCAAGGCGGCCGAGGTGATGCACCGCAACCCGCGCACCATCCGCGTGGACGCGCTGGCGGTGGAGGCCGCCGAGCTGATGGAGCAATGCGGCATCACCCGCCTGTTCGTGATCGACGGCGAGGGGGTGATCGTGGGCGCGATCAACACCAACGACCTGATGCGGGCGAAGGTCATCTGATGCCGCTCGAGTTCCAGGCCGAGACCTTGCTCGCCGCGCAGGACGTGCGCATCGTCTTCTTCGACATCGACGGCGTGCTGACCGACGGCGGCGTGTACTTCACCGAGCACGGCGAGACGCTCAAGCGCTTCAGCATCCTCGACGGCTACGGCCTGAAGCTCTTGCGCAAGGCCGGCATCGTGCCGGCCGTGATCACCGGGCGCGACTCCAAGCCGCTGCGCGTGCGGCTCGAGGCGCTCGGCATCGAGCACGTGCGCTACGGCACCGAAGACAAGCTGCCCGCCGCGCAGGCCATGCTCGACCAGCTGGGCTTCGACTGGGCGCAGGCCGCGGCCATCGGCGACGACTGGCCCGACCTGCCCGTGCTCACGCGCGTGGGCTTCGCGGCGGCGCCGGCCAATGCGCATGCCGAGGTGCGCGGCGTCGCCAACTATGTGACCCTGGCGCGCGGCGGCGAAGGCGCGGCGCGCGAGTTCTGCGACCTGCTGCTCACCGCTTGCGGCCAATACCGCACGCTGCTCGACGCGGCGCTGGGCCCGAACCGGGAACCGAAGCCATGAGCAATGTGAAACGCGTGTGGGGCCTGGCGCGCGACGTCCTCGACCGCGCCACGATCTACCTGCCGATCATCCTGACGGCGTGCGTCGCGCTGGGCACCTACTGGCTGGTGCGCAACGCGCCCAAGCTGCTGGAGCCCGTGGCCAAGGTGGCGCCCACGCACGAGCCCGACTACTTCATGCGCGATTTCGTCATCAAGAACTTCCTGCCCAACGGCGACCTGCGCAGCGAACTGCACGGCACCGAGGGCCGGCACTTTCCGGACACCGACACCATGGAAGTCGACAAGGTGCGCATGCGCTCCGTGTCGCCCGAAGGGCTGGTAACCCGCGCAACGGCCGACCGGGGCCTGTCGAATTCCGACGGCAGCGAGATTCAGCTGTTCGGCAATGCGATCGTCATCCGCGAGCCGACGGTGGGCCCGGGCGGCAAGGCCACGCCGCAGCTCGAGTTTCGCGGCGACTTCCTGCATGCCTACGTCGACACCGAGCGCGTCACCTCGAACAAGCCGGTCACGCTCATCCGCGGCACCGACAAGTTCGTGGGCGACACGCTCGACTACGACAACCTGAGCGGCGTGGCCAACCTGAACGGCCGGGTGCGCGGGGTGCTGATTCCGTCGGCGGCGGCTGCCGCCCCTGCCCCCGCCAAGAAGCGCTGAAGAAGAACAAACCCCCGCATGACCACGTCCCCACTAGTCTTCATCACAGGTGCATCGAGCGGCATCGGCCAGGCCCTGGCCGCGAGCTTCTGCGACGCGGGCTACCGGCTGGCGCTGGTCGCGCGCCGCACGCCAGAGATCGAATCGTGGGCGAACGCGCGCCAATTAAGCACGGAACGCTATCAAATTTATAGTGCGGACGTGGCACAGACCGACAGCATCGTGGCTGCAGGCAACGCCTGCATCGCGCGCCAGGGGTTGCCCGACGTGGTGATCGCCAATGCCGGCATCAGCGTGGGCATCGACACGGCGGAGCGCGCCGACCTCGACGTGCTGGCGCAAACCTTCGCCACCAACAACGTCGGCCTGGCCGCCACCTTTCATCCGTTCGTGCGAGCCATGGTGCGGCGCGGCAGCGGGCGGCTGGTGGGCATCGGCAGCGTGGCATCCATTCGGGGGCTGCCCGGGCACGGTGCCTACTGCGCCAGCAAGGCCGGCGTGGTGGCGTACTGCGAAAGCCTTCGCGGCGAGCTGCACAACAGCGGCGTCAAGGTGGTCACCCTGTGCCCGGGCTACATCGACACGCCGCTCACGCAGGGCAACCGCTATGGCATGCCGTTTCTCATGAAGGCGGAGGACTTCGCCGCCCAGGCCCTGCGCGCCATCGAGTCGGGCACCAGCTACCGCGTGATTCCGTGGCAGATGGGCGTGATTGCGAAGGTCATGCGCATGCTGCCCAATGCCCTGCTTGACCGGGCCGTGCAGGGGCGGGGGCGCAAGAAGCGCAGCGGGGAAACCTGAGCGCGATCACGCCAGCGCGCGGTCTTGCGCGGCCGACCATGAAAAAAGGCTCCCGAGGGAGCCTTTCGTCTTTCTGTGTGCCGAGGTGCAGGGCTCAGTAGCTGTTGCCGCCACCACCGCCGTACCCGCCGCCACCACCACCGCTGCGGCCACCACCGCCGCCGCCACGCGGGCCGGCGCCGTAGGGGCTGCGGAAACCACCGTCTCCACCGCCACCGCCACCGCCGCCGCCACTGCGGCCACCGCCACCGCCGCCGTAGCCGCCACCGCCGGAGCGACCACCGCCGCCGCCGCTGCGATCGCCGCCACCGCCACCGTAGCCACCACCGCCGCCGCCGTAGCCACCGCCACCACCGCCGCCATAACCACCACCACCGCCGCCGTAGCCGCCGCCACCACCGCTGCGCGGGGGACGTGCTTCCATCGGACGTGCTTCGTTGACGACGACGCTGCGGCCGCCCAGGGGTTGGCCGTTCATGCCGGTGATGGCTGCTTGAGCTTCCGCGTCACTGCCCATCTCGACGAAGCCGAAGCCCTTCGAGCGGCCGGTGTCGCGTTCCATCATGACCTTGGCGCTGGTCACTGCGCCGAACTGGCCGAAAGCCTGTTCGAGATCCTGGTCGCGCACCGAGTAAGGCAGGTTGCCGACGTACAGTTTGTTGCCCATCGAGGGACTCCTATAAACACATCAAGAAAAGCGATGGAGTCCCGAAAGCATCACTCAAACGAGAGCCGTCGAGTCGCGCGAAACTGACCGATCACCGAGCTGTCTCCCGGCCAAAATGAAGAGGGAGGCTCGTGCATTATGGGGGAAATATTTAAAAAGCAAGCGGGAATTTGCGTCTTGAGGTAGCCCCTGTCAAAACCATCGGAAAGCCAGTGCCCGCGTACTGTTGGCGGGCTATTCCGGCGCGACCGGTGGTTAGAATCCGACCCGTCATTGGGGAGTAGCCGCCTTCCGAATTGCGAGAAGGGCCCGCGTCAACAGACTTGTCCTGCCCCACACGGGACATGGCGCGTGCAGTGAGCCCACACCTGGCGAGACCTTTGACCATGCAACTTCGGGAAATATGGCCGAAGGTGTTGCATGGTCAATTGCGTCCTTCGGCCCAAGGAACCCCACGTTCATCATGGAAGCTTTTCTCGTTGCAACCGGCGTCGTTGCGCTCGCGGAAATGGGCGACAAGACCCAACTCCTGGCCCTTTTGCTTGCGGCCCGTTTCAGGAAACCCTGGCCGATCGTGCTCGGCATCTTCGTCGCCACCATCGTCAATCACGCGCTGGCGGGCGCCGTCGGCAACTACATCACGCGCTGGCTCGGGCCCGAGGTGTTGCGCTGGATCCTTGGCGGCTCGTTCATCGCCATGGCGGTCTGGATGCTGATTCCCGACAAGCTCGACGACGACGACGCCCCGGGCGTTTCGAAGTTCGGCGTGTTCGGCACCACCGTGATCGCCTTCTTCCTGGCCGAGATGGGCGACAAGACCCAGATCGCCACCGTCATGCTCGCCGCGCGCTTCACTCACGACTACTTCTGGGTGGTCGCCGGCACCACGCTGGGCATGATGCTGGCCAACGCGCCGGTGGTGTGGCTGGGCGACAAGATCGTGCGGCGCGTGCCGATCAAGCTCGTGCACGGCATCTCCGCCGCGATCTTCCTGGTGCTCGGCATCGTCATGATCGTCGGCTGGTAAGAAGGGCGGGTTCCTTCCGGGAACACCGCGGAACCGGCTTCGCCGGGCCGCCGGTGTTGCCCCCGTAGAGGGGGTGGAGAAGCGACACGCAGTGCGCGAAGCCTGGGGGATATACTTGCCCTGCGCCGATTTGCTACAGCTTGCGGGCGCTTTATAAATTCAGCTAAAGACAGGCGCGGCAGACCCGGCTCGTTTTTGGCGAGGCCGGGTTTTTTCATTCATGTCGTCGTCACCTCCTTTGGTCGTCACCTCGCAATCGATGCAGTTCGCCGGGCCGCTGGCCTTGCGCAGCGGCGCGTCGATCAGCGACTACACGCTCGCCTACGAAACCTACGGCACCCTGAACGCCGAGCGCAGCAATGCGGTGCTGGTGTGCCATGCCCTCAACGCCTCGCATCACGTCGCCGGCGTCTACCAGGGCCAGGCCCGCTCCGAGGGCTGGTGGGACAACATGGTGGGCCCGGGCAAGCCGGTCGACACCGACCGCTTCTTCGTGATCGGCGTGAACAACCTCGGCTCCTGCTTCGGCTCGACCGGCCCGATGCACGTCAACCCCGCCACCGGCCGCGTCTACGGCGCCGACTTCCCGGTGGTCACGGTCGAGGACTGGGTCGACGCCCAGGCCGCGTTGCTCGACGCGCTCGGCATCGACACGCTTGCGGCAGTGATGGGCGGCAGCCTCGGCGGCATGCAGGCGCTGTCGTGGACGCTGCAGTACCCCGCGCGCGTGCGCCACGCCGTGGTGGTGGCCAGCGCGCCCAACCTCACGGCCGAGAACATCGCCTTCAACGAGGTGGCGCGACGCGCCATCGTGACAGACCCCGACTTCCACGGCGGCCATTTCTACGAACACGGCGTCGTTCCGAAACGCGGCCTGCGCATCGCGCGAATGATCGGCCACATCACGTACCTCAGCGACGACGTGATGAATGCGAAGTTCGGCCGCATCCTGCGCAGTGCCGTGGAAGGCGAGGGCAACGGCGGGCCCGCGGCGCTCGACTACCGCTATTCCACGCAGGACGTCGAGTTCCAGATCGAGAGCTACCTGCGCTACCAGGGCGACAAGTTCAGCGAGTACTTCGACGCCAACACCTACCTGTTGATCACCCGCGCGCTGGACTACTTCGACCCCGCGCGCAGCCACGGCGGCAAGCTCAGCACCGCGTTCGCCACTGCCACGGCCAAGTTCCTGCTCGTGAGCTTCAAGACCGACTGGCGCTTCTCGCCCGCGCGCAGCCGCGAGCTGGTGAAGGCGCTGCTGGAGAACCGCCGCAACGTGAGCTACGCCGAGATCGACGCGCCGCACGGCCACGACGCCTTCCTGCTCGACGACGTGCGCTACATGGGCGTGGTGCGCTCCTACTTCGAGCGCGTTGCCAAGGAGATCCAATGAGCGACCTCGACCATCAACGCCTGATTGCGCAGCTCGTGCCGCAGGGATCGCGCGTGCTCGACCTCGGCTGCGGCGACGGCGCCCTGCTCGACCTGCTGCAGCGCGAGCGCGGCTGCACCGGCTACGGCGTGGAAATTGCCGACGGCAACGTGCTGCAGTGCATTCGCCGCGGGGTCGACGTGATCCAGCTCAACCTCGACGAAGGCCTGGCGATGTTCGACGACGCCTCGTTCGACGTGGTGCTGCAGATCGACACGCTGCAGCACCTGCGCAACGCCGAGGTGATGCTGCGCGAGACCGCGCGCGTGGGGCGCACCGGCATCGTCGCCTTTCCCAACTTCGCGCACTGGCCCAACCGCCTGAGCATCGCGCGCGGCCGCATGCCCGTGACGCGCCGCCTGCCCTACCAGTGGTACGACACGCCCAACATCCGCGTGGGCACCTTCAAGGACTTCGAGGTGCTGGCCGGCAAGAACAACCTGCGCGTGCTCGATGCCTTCGGCCTGCAGGACGGCCGCGACGTGCGCTGGCTGCCCAATGCGCGCGCCGGCACGGCGGTCTTCAAGTTCGAGCGCGGCGGCAGCTGAAGCACGCCCGCAGCGCACGATGAGCTTCACGCTTGCCGAGCCGGTCCACAGCGAGTTGCTCATCAGGAAGAGCCGCTTCATCGGCTGCGTGCAGCCGGTCGCCGACCGCGCGGCTGCGTTGGCGGTGGTGGCTTCGCTGCGCGCAGAACACCCCGCTGCCGCGCATGTGTGCTGGGCCCTGATGGCCGGCGGACAGTCGGCCGCGAACGACGACGGCGAGCCCGGCGGCACCGCCGGCCGGCCGATGCTCGAGGTGCTGCGCCACCAGCAGATCGAAGGAGCGCTCGCCACCGTGGTGCGCTATTTCGGCGGTGTGAAGCTGGGCGCGGGCGGCCTCGTGCGGGCCTACACCGATGCGGTCGCGCAGGCCCTGCTCGGCGCCGCGCTCGTGCCGCTGGTGCGCCAGCGCAGCCTGCGCTGCACGGTGCCCTACGCGCTCGAAGGCCTGGTGCGTCGCGAGCTCGCCGCGGCCGGCGCGGTGCTCGACGGTGTGGCGCACGGCGACGACGTGGCCTTCGCCTTCTCGCTGCCCGAGCCCGACGCCGATGCGTTCATCGCCCGCCTCGGCGATGCTGCGCAAGGGCGCGCCGTCTGGCCGAAGGCGTGACGCGCTTCGCCGGCACCGCAGATGCCGCGGGTGCCGTGGACACCGGCGCCGTCATCGCCAGAATGCCGCGCGGCGCCAGCGGCACCGCCTCGTCGCCGGGTCCGCGCCGCGCCATCTCTGCCGTCACGATGCCGGTGGGCACGGCCAGCACGCCCCAGCCCAGCAGCATCATCACCGAGGCGATCGCGCGGCCCAGGTCGGTCTTGGGCACGAGGTCGCCGAAGCCCACCGTGGCCATCGTCGAGATGGCCCAGTAGATCGCCACCGGAATGCTGGTGAAGCCGTGCACCGGTCCTTCGACCACGTACATCAGCGTGCCCATCACCAGCACCACCAGCATCACGAAGCCGACGAACACCGTGATCTTTCGCCGGCTCGCATGCACCGCCGACACCAGCGCGCGGTACTCCTCGGAGTAGCGCGACAGCTTGAAGATGCGGAACACGCGCAGCAGCCGCAGGATGCGCACGTCGATCAGGTAGGCCAGGCCCGGCGTGAGCACGGCCAGGAAGGTCGGCAGCAACGCGAGCAGGTCGATCACGCCGTAGAAGCTTCCCGCATAGCGCGCGGGCCGATTCACGCAGGCCAGCCGCCCGAGGTATTCGAGCGTGAAGAGCGCGGTGAACACCCATTCGAGCACGCCGAACACGTGGCCGAAGCGCAAATGGATGGCCTGCACGCTGTCGAGAATCACCACGCCCACGCTGGTCACGATCACCGCGATCAGGATCAGGTCGAACAGCCGGCCCAGCCGCGACTCCGACTCGAAGATCACCGAGAACAACGTGCGCCGCCAACCCTGTTCGGGCTTGCCGAAACGCTCGTCGCCTGCGGCCGAATCTGAAGAGGTGGTGGTGGCGGTGCTGCGCGAAGGGGTCGTCATCTGCCGTGGTTTAGGGTCTACTGGAAAGCCATTGTCGGCGGGGTGTACCGTCTTACTCGGTTACGCCTCTTGCGCAATGAAGTACGGCAGGCCGCAAGTGCGTTCTTACGATAGTCGTTTTCCTAGAGGAGCTCCCCATTGGCTACACAGTCCCCCTTCTTCGGCAAGCGTGACCGAGACACCGACTCTTTGACTTCCCGCCCCGCACCGCTGGTCGGCGCAGGCACCAATCTCTCGGGTACCCCCGTCAATCCCTCGTCGCTCACCGCACAGCAAGGCGGCCTGAACGCAGCATCGGCAGCTGCTGCACCCGTCGCCAAGGAAGGCGGCAGCAAGCTCACCGTCGGGCCGAACATCAAGCTCAAGGGCGTGGAGATCACCGATTGCGACACGCTCGTGGTCGAAGGCCTGGTCGAAGCCACGATGGACTCGCGCCTGATGCAGATCGCCGAACAGGGCGAATTCAAGGGCTCCGCCGAGATCGACATCGCCGAGATCCGCGGTGTGTTCGACGGCAACCTCACCGTGCGCGAAAAGCTCGTGATCCATTCGACCGGCAAGGTCACCGGCAAGATCCGCTACGGCAAGATCGTCATCGAAGAAGGCGGCCAGCTGTCCGGCGAAATCAGCTTCGGCACCAAGGCGTAGTTCCGGTGCGCCGCGCGGGCCTCATCAGGCTCCCGGCGGCGTCCACCCCAGGCGCTCCAGCAAGGCACCGGCCGCGGCCGGTGCTTTTTCTTTGGCGCCGTTGATGAAGTAGACGAACACGTCGCGCTTTTTTGGCGATGCGGCCCAGCCCTGTGCACGCTCGGCCCAGGTGTCGAGCGCCTTCGGCCCGTAGCCCGTCTTGAGCTTGGCGTCGGCCATCATGAGCCGTGCATAGGCCACGTCGCCTTCGGGCTCCTCGAAGGACGGAAACTTGTCGGCGTCGGTGAACACCGTCGACACCTTGTGCTTCTTCGCGAGCGCCTTGTAGGCGGGCACGATGAAGCTCTCGTGCCGCACGTCCATCACGTGGCGCAGCGTGCGGCTGCCTTCCTTCTTCGGCAGCATCGACAGAAACGCCTCGAAGTCTTCCGCCTCGAAGGGCTTGGTCGGCATGAACTGCCACACGATCGGCCCCAGCTTGTCGCCCAGCTCGGTCACGCCGCTGTCGATGAAGCGCTTGATCGACTCCCCCGCACCCGACAGCAGCTTGCGGTTGGTCGCGAAACGCGAGGCCTTGAGCGAGAACATGAAGTCGGCCGGCGTGTCGTCGTGCCACTTGCGGAAGGTCTCGGGCTTGAAGGTGCTGTAGTAGGTGCCGTTGACCTCGATGGCGCTGAGCCGGCGGCTCGCATAGTTCAGCTCCTTCGATTGCGCGAGCCCCTTCGGGTAGAAGTTGTCGCGCCAGGGCTCGTAGGTCCAGCCGCCGATGCCCACCTTGATGTTTGGCTTGCTCACGTCGCCTCCAGCGTTGAGATCGCCCGCACTCTACGCGCGGTCGCTTCAAGGCGCAAAATGCAAATTTTTCCCCTCCCGCGGAGAACCCCGATGAACGCTCCCCTGCACCGCGAAATGCCCGCCGGCACGCTCGACGCCGCGCGCGCCCTGTCTGACGTCACCGCCCAATGGGACGGCGACATCGTCAAGCAACTCACCGACTACATCGCCATTCCGGCCAAGTCGCCCGGCTTCGACAAGGACTGGTCGGCCAACGGCTACCTGGAGACCGTGCTGCGCAACGCCGCGGCCTGGGTCGAGGCGCAGAAGGTCGAAGGCCTGAAGCTGGAAATCGTGCGCCTCGAAGGCCGCACCCCGGTGCTGTTCTTCGAAGTGCCGGCCACCGGCACCGACATGGGCGAGACCGTGCTGATGTACGGCCACCTCGACAAGCAACCCGAGTTCACCGGCTGGCGAAACGACCTCGGCCCCTGGACGCCCAAGTACGAAAACGGCCTGCTCTACGGCCGCGGCGGCGCCGACGACGGCTATGCGGTGTACGCCAGCGTGGCCGCGCTGCAGGCACTGAAGGCGCAGGGCGCGGCGCATCCGCGCATCGTCGGCATCATCGAGACCTGCGAGGAAAGCGGCTCCTACGACCTGCTGCCTTACGTGGATGCGCTGCGTGCGCGCCTGGGCAACGTCGAGCTGGTGATCTGCCTCGACTCGGGCGCCGGCAACTACGACCAGCTGTGGCTCACCACCTCGCTGCGCGGCATGGCCAGCGGCACGCTGAAGGTGGAGGTGCTGACCGAAGGCATTCACTCGGGCGACGCCTCGGGCCTGGTGCCCTCGAGCTTTCGCATCATGCGGCAGGTGCTCGACCGCCTCGAAGACAGCGCCACCGGCCGCCTGCTGCCCGCGAGCTTCCACTGCGAAGTGCCGGCCGACCGCCTGGCCCAGGCCAAGGCCACCGCGGCCATCCTCGGGGAAGAGGTCTACAAGCGCTTTCCGTGGGCGCACTACGACTGCGGCGGCTCGACCATGTTCGCCCTGCCCACCACCACCGACCCGGTGGAGGCGCTGCTCAACCGCACCTGGAAGCCCACGCTGTCGGTGACCGGCGCCGAAGGCTTCCCGGCGCTGAAGGACGCGGGCAACGTGCTGCGCCCGTACACCGCTTTCAAGCTGTCGCTGCGCCTGCCCCCGCTGGTCGACGCGGCCGAGACGGTGCAAAAGCTCAAGGCGCTGCTGGAAGACAACGCGCCCTACCAGGCCCGCGTTACCTTCGAAAGCGGCGGCGGCGCCACCGGCTGGAATGCCCCGACCATCACGCCGTGGTTCGAACAGGCGCTCAACAAGGCCTCGCAGGCGCACTTCGGCGCCTCCTGCGGCTACATCGGCCAGGGCGGCACCATTCCGCTCATGAACATGCTCAGCGCCGGTTTCCCGAAGGCGCAGATGATGGTCTGCGGCGTGCTCGGTCCCAAGAGCAACGCGCACGGCCCGAACGAGTTCCTGCACGTGCCCTATGCCAAGAAGCTGACGGCCGCCGTGGCCGAGGTGATCGCGGCCCTGCCGGTGGCGCACCGCGCCGCCGCGTCGGAGCCCGTCGCCGCTTGAGCGAGCCGCTGCCCTTGCCGCAACGCGTGTCGCTGTCCACCCCGGACGGCGAGACGCTGGCGCTGCGCCGGTTGCCGGCACCCGGCCCGGCGCGTGCCGTCATCGTGGTGGTCCATGGGCTTGGCGAGCACGCGGGCCGCTACCACGCGGTGGCGGAATGCCTGCACGAATGGGGCTTTGCCGTATGGGCGCACGACCACCACGGGCACGGCGAATCGACCGGTGCGCGCGGCGGCTTGCCGAGCGAACTGCGCCTGGTCGACGACCTGGCGCTGGTGGTCGACGACGCGCGGCGCCTGAACCCCGGCGTGCCGCTGGTGTTGCTGGGGCACAGCCTGGGCGGGCTGGTCGCGGCGAGCCTCGTGGCGCGCAACGTGCGGCCGGTCGACGGCCTGGTGCTGTCTTCGCCGGGGCTGGACCCGGGCCTGAGCGGCATGCAGAAGGCGCTGCTGGCGGTGCTGCCGCGCATTGCGCCGAACCTGCGCGTGGGCAATGGCCTGGACGACAACTACCTCTCGCACGATGCGGCCGTGGTGCAGGCCTACCGCGACGATCCGCTCACGCACGACCGCATCGGCAGCCGCCTGGCGCGCTTCCTTGCGACCGAAGGCCGGGCCGTGCAGCAGCGCGCTGCGACCTGGCCCGTGCCGACGCTGCTGCTCTACGCGGGCGACGACCACCTCGTGCGGCCCGACGCAAGCCGCGCCTTTGCGGCTGCGGCCGCGCCCAGCGGCATGGTCGAGGCGCATGGCTTCGATGCGCTGTACCACGAGATCTTCAACGAGCTGGACGCCGAGCCGGTCTTCGCGGCCCTGCAGCGCTGGCTCGACGCGCGCTTTCCGCCCGCCTGAACGCACCCTTCAGAACCCCCCGGCCGACGCCGCGCAGCCGAAGGTCGCGGTTCATGGGGCGTCCCGCATCACGCGCTGCAGGTCGCGCTCGATCTCGCTGAAGGCGATCGGCGACAGGTCGCCCAGCGTGCCTTCCGTGCCGTCCAGCGCCACCGCGCGCACCGTCTGCAGCGCCTTGCCGTCGGGGGTGTCCTGCACGAACCAGCCTTCTTCCAGCTGCACGCAGAGGCGCCGCCCGCCGGGGAGTGCCTTGTTGAAGCTGTCGACCATGCCGCCCTCGCCCACCTCGCGCAGCCATCCGCGCGCCTCCAGCCCCATCAGGCCGGCGTTCGACACCTGCCGGCCGGCCCAGTGCGGGAGATCGCGGCGCGTGCGCAGCGCGTCGTCGCGCACGAAGGTCTGGCGCGTCAGCTGCTCGAAAGGCTGCATGATTTCGTAGTCGGCCAGCACCGCGGCCCAGGCGGGGGCCAGCGCCGTGTCGAGCGCGGCCATCTCCAGCGGGTGCGGCAGGCCGATGCGTGCGGTGTCCGGCAGCGCGACCGGGTCGTCCTGCAGGTCGGTCAGCTCGCCTTCGGCGCTCACGCGGAAGCTGCCTTCGAGCCGGTTCGACGCATCGAACAGGCCCCACACCAGCGGCCGGCTGAACACGCGCAGCACCGGGTGGTTCGCGAAGAAGGGCAAAAACTCGTCGACGCCCCAGCGGCGCTGCGCGCACATGGCGGCTTCGAGGCGCTTGACCTGCGTGGCGGCGACGGTCTTGGCCAGCTTGCGCAGGTCTTTCAGCTGCGTGGTCGCGGTGGCGGCCTTGCCGGGCTCGTCGTTCGCGCCGGGCTTGGGCAGCGTCTTGAGCACCTTGCCTCGGGCGTCGTGCACCACGGGCTGGAAGTGGTCGTCCATGCGCACTTCGAACGTGCGCGGGCCGAAGTCGAGCGTGAGGCGCGCGCGCGCGTCCAGGCCGAGGTCGGGCACGGTGCGGTCGGCCAGTTGGTCGAGACTCAGGCCGCGCTGCTCGGCGACCTCGCCCAGCATGCGGTCGGCACGGGTGCGCAGGTCGTCGTAGCGGGTCTGGCGCGCGAGCTCGGCCAGGTGCATCAGGGCGGCGTCGCTGCCGATGTCGCCGAGCATCGCCATGGCGTCGTAGGCGCGCACGCGGTCGAGCGCGGCGCGCCACTGGCGCAGCAGGCCGTAGAGCTGGCGGGCGGTCTCGTCGTCGCCCAGGCGGCCCTGCAGCGCGAACATCCAGCGCTCCTTGCTCGGGCGGCCGTTGCCGATCCACCAGGCCAGCAGCGCACGGCCGAAACGCGCAAGGGCGTCGGGCGCCAGCGTGTCCAGCAGCGCTGGCAGCCCCGGGTAGGGGGCGTCGGGGCGGCCGAGCATCATGGCCATCAGCACGTCCGGCACGCAGGCCTGCGGCAGCGCGTGGCCGCTGCCCTTCAGGATCAGCCGGGGCAGCGCCGCGAGCGGCAGGGTCTTGGGCAGCACGGGCAAACCGTCGGGCAGCAGGTCTTCGGGCGCGATGGCCAGCAGCGTCGCCACCGCGTCGGCGGCCTCGGCGCCGTAGGCAGCGGCCTGGCGGCGCACGGCGTCGGCATGGCCGGCCGCGTGCAGCCAGCGCAGCGCGGCCTGGGCGGCTTCATGCGCGGGGCCGGGTTCGCCCAATGCCGCGGGAATGAGCCCGCGCGCGGCCGCGTCGGGATAGCGGGCCAGCCATTCGCCGGCCTCGCGCCGCACCCAGCGGTTGGTATGCAGGCCCTTGGCGATCCAGCCCGCCAGCGGGTCCCACTCGATGGCCGACGCCAGCTCGAACATGGCGCGCGCGCCGTGCCGCAGGTAGTGCGGCAACGCCGGCAGTGCGGCGACGCCGAAGTGATGGAGGACCGGACGGATGCGGCCCGCGTCGCTCAGCGCGTGCAGCTGCGCCGGCCCGTGCGTGAACACCGCCATGGCCAGCTGCGGCGGCAGCTGCCAGATGTAGTCGGCCGTGGCCCAGGCGCTGCCTGGCATGTCGCCGAAGTCGTCCGGTTGTACCGCGCGGCCCTCGGCGATGTCGTCGATGCGTTCCGGCCGTACGCCGAACATCCACAGCGCCTTGCGCACGGGGTCGCCGTTGCGGATGGCCGCGGGCGCCTCGGGCTGCTGGCGAGCGAAATCCCTGGCCTGCTCGTCGGAGCGTGCGCGCAAGGCGCGCACCTCCTGCGCCAGCCAGTCGGACGCCTCGCCCGTGGCTTGCTGGTACTGCGGCGGGGGCAGTGTGTTCCAGTGGAGCGCGGCGGTGGCGGGCAGCGGCTGCAGCGCCAGCGTGGGAACGACGGGGAGCGCCTGCCGGTTCTTCCACGGTGGATGGCGCAGCAGCGCGGGCCACGCGTGGGGGGCGGCGTCGGTCACGCCGTCGGAGCCGTCTTCCTGCAGGCGCGCGAGCGTCTTGCGCTGGCTGTCGTCGCACGACGCTTCCAGTGCCGCCTGCCAGTCGGGGTTGGCGGCCAGCAGCTCCAGCACGAGCGCGGCGCCGGCCTGGTGGCGTGACGGGTTCGCCGACAGCAGCGCACGCAGCACGAACAGCGGCCAGCGCGCGGCCTGCTTGGCCAGCGCGGACTTGCAATCGATCTGCTTGACCTGCGTCACGAAGAAGCGCACGACCGCCGCGTCGTGGATGGCCAGCAGGTCGGTCACGGCCTCCTTGTGCGGCGAGGGCTCGAAGAACAGCTCGGCGGCCGCGGCGCCGTGCATCTCGAGCATGCGCAGCCGCGCGGCGCGGGGCGGGTAGAAGCTGGCGCGGTGCCGGCGATAGAAGTCGAGGCTGTCGTCCAGGCTGCGCTCGGTGGACAGCAAGCCGCCGCAGTGGCCGCAGGCCCGGTCGTTGAACCGCGCGAGCGATTCGCGCATGCCCTTGGTCCAGCGCACGCTGCCGTCGGGCTGTGCCTGCAGGCCCTGTGCCGCCTTTTCCTCTTTCGATTTGCCACCGACCGCCATGCCATGCTCCCTCGAACTGATGCGAGCGGCATTGTCGGCCACGGCGGCAGGCCAAAAAAAAGCGCCCTCGCGGGCGCCGGAATGAGGGAAAGAGGCAGCCGTCGCTCAGGACTGTCTGCCTTGCAGCAGGCCGCTGAGCGAACCCAGCAGGTCTTCATGGTTGCCCAGGCCCTGCTCCGGCACCTTGCCGTGCGGCGTGAGCTGGTCGATGAGCGCCGGCAGCATGGTCGCGAGCATCGGCAGCAGCGTCTGTGCATTGATGCCCAGCTTGGACGCGATGGCGGCAATGGTGTCGCCGCCCAGTGCGTTCTGCAGCTGGTCACCCGAGACCGGCTGGTTTTCTCCCGTGCCGATCCACGAGTTGATGACGTTGCCCATGCCGGCCTGCTCGAACTTCGAGACCAGTCCTCCCAGACCGCCTTGTGCGCCATTGTTCGCGAGCAGGCCACCCAGCGCGCCGGCCAGGCCACCGAGATCGCCCAGCCCGCCGAGGCCTCCGCCTTGCGGCTGCTGCTGTTGTGCAGCGCCTCCCAGCACTTGACCGAGTACCGAATCGAGCAATCCCATGGCCGTTTCCTTGGTGTGTGACAGAACCGACAACATTGTTAGATGCCGCGGACCTTGAATCGAAAGTGGCATGGCCACTTTCGAACGGGCAACGTGACAAATTACTTGGTACGCGCCACGCGTTTGGGCAGCAATGCAGGGCTCACCCCTTGCACACCCACCAACCCGAGCACCGTCACCAGGGAATTCTGCGCGCCTTTCCAGGCGTCTGTCACGTCGATGGACTCGGCGAGCGAATGGAATCCCGAGCCCTTGCCGCCGCCGCCGACGATGATCGCGGGAACGCCCAGCGAGATCGGTACGTTGGCGTCGGTGCTGCCGCCGCGCAGCATCGTCTTGTGGCCGAAGGCCGCGTTCGAGCGCGTCGCGGCCTCGACGATCACCGAGTCCGGCGGCGTGCGGCCGCCGGGCCGGTCCCCGATGAGCCTGGTGCTGGCGCTCAGCGTGTTCACGTTCCAGCGCCTGTTTTCCTCGGCCACGGCCTCGTCGACGGCGGCGAGGATCTTCTTTTCCGTCTCGAGCAGCGCGCCCATGTCGTCCGAGCGGATGTCGATGGCCATGCGCGCGTCGGGTGCGATGGTGTTGACCGAGGTGCCGCCGCCGACCGTGCCGACGGTGAAGGTGGTCTTGGGAAAGCTCGGCGTGCGCACGTCGGCGATCTTCGCAATGGCGCGGCCCATGCCGTGGATGGCGCTGGGCACCTGGCCGAAGGCGCCGAAGCTGTGGCCGCCCGGGCCCTGGAACGTGACCTCGTAGCGGTGGCTCGCGGTGCCCAGCACCAGCACGGCGCCCGGCGGGGACGGCTCCAGTCCCACCATGCCGTCGATGTCGAGGTGGTCGCGAAAGATCGCCTTCATGCCGCGCAGGTTGCCCAGCTCTTCCTCGCCGACGTTGGCAACGAACATCAGGTCGCCCACGGTCTGCACCTTGTGCTCGTTCAGCACCTTGAGCCAGGACAGCAGCACGGCGAGGCCGCGCGTGTCGTCGCCGATGCCCGGCGCGTACAGCCGGCCGTCGCGCTCCTTCACCTTCACGTCGGTGCCGGCGGGGAACACCGTGTCGAGGTGGGCGGAAACGAGCAGCTTCGGCCCGCCGCCGATGCCCTTGCGCAGGCCGACCACGTTGCCTTCGGCGTCGATCTTCGCGTGGCTCAGGCCCAGCGCCTTCATGCGCGCGAGGAAGGCCTCCGCGCGTTTGTGCTCCTTGAAGGGGGGCGCCTCGATCTCGGTGAGCATCTTCAGGTCTTCGACCGAGCGTTCATGGTCGGCCTTGACGGCGTCGAGCAGCTTCTGGATGGCAGGGGACGCCATCAGCTGGGTGTAGGCCTTGTCGACCTCGGGGCTCACTTGCGCCGGCGCCGGGGCGACGGCCAGGGTCTGGGCGCTGGCGCCTTGGGCCGCGCACAGCGCGGCAAGAACGAGCGGGGCGAGGCGCAGCGCGCCAGGCAGGCGGGACATGGGGCAAAAGTCCTTCTTTTGTCTTAATAAGGTAACGATTGTTTCCCAACTGCTCCACGCGCGCGTGGCGGAAAACACCCACCTTTCGCCCTCTGTTCGAAGCTTGTTCGACCTTTGTCCGGCACTTGCCGCGCAGGGATCAGAGCCCGGCGAGCGACACCAGCGCGGCCAGCGCCGCCGTTTCGGCGCGCAGCACGCGTGCGCCGAGGGTGACCGGCGCGAAGCCGCGGGCGATGGCCTGCTGTTCCTCGCTGACACTGAGGCCGCCTTCGGGCCCGCTCAGCACGAGCGCGCCGCGGTCTTGCGGCACCTGCAGCGCGTGCACGGCGCGGGTGCCGTCGGCCAGGCTCAGCACGAGGCGCACGGCGGCCAATTCCGCCGGTTGCGCCGGTTGGGCATCGATCCAGCCCCCAAAGGACTGCACCGGATGGATCATCGGCACCCGGTTGCGCCCGCATTGTTCGCAGGAGGCGACGGCAATGGCCTCCCAGTGCGCCCGCTTCTTCTCGGCCCGTTCGCCTGAGAGACGCAGCACGCCGTGCGCGGTGGCCAGCGGCTGGATGCTCGCGACGCCGAGTTCGGTGGCCTTCTCGACCAGCCAGTCCATGCGCTCGTTGGCCGGCATGCCGACCGCGAGGTGCACGGCGCGCGGCGCCTCGCGCTCCACCGGCTGGTGGGTGCCGACCAAGACCGAAACGTCGCTGCGGCCCATGCGCTCGACCGTGGCTGCATACTCGCCGCCCGCGCCGTCGAACAGGGTGAGCGCGTCGCCGGGCTGCATGCGCAGCACCTGCACGTGGCGTGCGGCGCCGGACGGCAGCGCCAGGCTGGTGCCGGCGGTCAGCGGCACGGAACAGTGAAAACGCGGCATGCTATGAAATCAGTAGCGGCACAGGTCCATCTGACGGGCATCAGACGCGGCCATAGGCAAAGCCGGTGAGGGCCGAGGTGCCTTCGACCTCGTCGATCACCCGTACCAGCGGCGTGAGCTCCATGTAGCGGCTGGCGGTGGCGCGGATGTAGGCGATGAAGCGCGGCGTGTCGGCCAGATACCTGGGCTTGCCGTCGCGCAGCGTGAGGCGCGCGAAGATGCCGGCCACCTTCAGGTGGCGCTGCAGGCCCATCCATTCGACCGCGCGGTAGAAGGCGCCGAAGTCCTCGTCCACCGGCAGGCCGGCCTTGCGCGCGGCGGTCCAGTAGCGGATGGTGATGTCGAGCACGAACTCCTCGTCCCAGCTCAGGAATGCATCGCGCATCAGGCTGGCGATGTCGTAGGTGATGGGACCGTAGACCGCGTCCTGGAAGTCGAGCACGCCGAGCGCCCCCTCGGGGGGCAGCGAGGACACGTCAGCGCCGAGCGTGGGGGCGGCACTCACCATCAGGTTGCGCGGCATGAAGTCGCGGTGCACGTACACGCTGGGCGAGGCCAGGTTGCTGTCGACGATCAACTTGAAGCTGCGTTCCAGGCGCTCTTTCAGCTTGCCCTCGATGGCCACGCCGCGGTGGCGGCCGATGTACCACTCGGGGAACAGCGCCAGTTCGCGCTCGAGCAGCGCCCGGTCATAGGGGGGCAGCACGCCCGGCTTGGAAGACAGCTGCCACTTGATCAGCGCGTCGATTGCCCGGCCGTACAGCGGGCGGCTCGCGTCGGGCCGGGCCGGGTCGAGCACGTCCAGCATGGTCTGGCGGCCCAGGTCGTCGAGCAGCAAAAAGCCCTGGAGCCGGTCCCACTCGAGCACCGTCGGGGCGAGCACGCCGGCCTCGGACATCAACCGCGCCACCTGGACGAAGGGGTCGCTGTTTTCCTTGTCCGGCGGCGCGTCCATCACGATGCGCGTGGGGGCGACCGGGTCCGTGGTGTCGACGCGGAAATAGCGGCGAAAACTCGCGTCCGCCGAGGCGAGGCGCACCGTGTCGGGCAGCAGCCGCTGGGCGGGTGCGATGCCGGCCAGCCAGGCCTGGAACGCCTCGGCACGCTGCGGATCGGTCCAGAGAATGGTCTCGGCGGGGCTCGGGGCCAAAGAGGCGGGGGGCAAGGGTGCTGTCATGGATAATCGATTCTACAAATCCGCCTGGCGCGGCAACCCCCCGTGGCCGGCTTCCGGCCGGGCCGGGGTCGCTGCCGGCCCCTGCAACCCGCCGGCCTGCCGCGCCGTCTCCCCGACGATCTTTCGTTCCGAACCGATGCCTACGACCCAAAGCCCTCACGCTGGGCACCTTGCGCGCTCGCTGCTTTCCCCGGGGGAGTCGCCGGCTTTCCTCGGAACGGCCGGGCGGGAGGCTTGATGAGCCGACGCGTGACCCTGCGGCGCTCAAGCCCGCCTCTGCCGCTGGCTGTGCTGTCGCTGGCCCTCATGCATGTGCACGGCGCGTCCGCGCAGACCGCGGCCAATGTCGACGGACCGCTCACGCTGAAGCGCACGCCGCTGCTGACCGAGGTCGTGCCGCCCGCCGAGCGCGGCCAGTTGCCCAGCCTGGTCACCGGCGACCGCATGTCCGGTCGCCCCGACCTCGATACCGTGGTCGAAGGCAATGCCACGCTGCGCCGCGGCCCGGTCTCCATCACCGCCGACCGGCTCGAGTACTACCAGCCCGACGACCTGGCCAAGGCCACCGGCAACGTGCGGGTCAACCAGGGCGGCAACGTGTACGAAGGCCCGGAGCTGCAGCTCAAGCTGGAGACCTTCGAGGGCTTCTTCAACAACGTGCGCTACCAGTTCCTGGCGAACGAGGCGCACGGTGAGGCACAACGCATCGACTTCGTCGACGCCAACGTGTCGGTGGCCCGCCAGGCCACCTACACCACCTGCCGCCGCGAGGACTTTCCCGGCTGGATGCCGGCATGGCTGCTGACCGCAACCACCATAACGACCGACACCGAGGAAAACGAGGGCGTGGCCACCAATGCGCGCCTGAGCTTCATGGGCATCTCCACGCCGCCCATTCCGAGTGTGAGTTTCCCGCTGTCGAACGATCGCAAGAGCGGCCTGCTGCCGCCGACCGTGGGCATCGACAGCAACAACGGCATCGAGATCGCGCAGCCGTATTACTGGAACATCGCCCCGAACCGCGACGCCACGATCACCCCCACGCTCATGAGCAAGCGCGGGCTCAACCTCAGCAACGAGTTCCGCTACCTCGAGAAGGGCTACAACGGCACGGCCCGGCTCGACCTGATGGGCAGCGACCGCCTCGTGGGCCAGCGCTACAACGAGCTGCGCGCGAGCCAGCTGCAGCAGCTGGCGAACGGAGAGATCCAGGCCAAGGACCTGACCGCCCCGCCCAACAGCACCAGGCGCTGGGGCCTCTGGCTCAATCACCACCAGGACTTCGACGCCAAGGCGTTCGGCCTGGACTCGCTGTCGGCCAACATCGCGATCAACCGCGTGAGCGACAACGACTACTGGCGTGACTTCACGCGCACGCCGTCGCTCGCGCAGCGCCAGCTGCCGAACGACGCGTCGCTCAGCTGGGCCAAGGACGACTGGAGCGGCGCGATCCGCACGCTCAAGTACCAGAACCTGCAGTACAACCTGTCGCCGATCGTGCCGTCGTACGACCGCATGCCGCAGATCACGGCCAACTACAACAAGTACGACTGGCACGGCTTCGACGTGTCGCTCAACCTGGACTACACGCGCTTCCGGGTCAACACGATCCTGAGCGGCCAGCCCGGCTTCGACGTCAGCCAGCAGTCGCAGCCCGACGGCGACCGGGCCTCCGCCATCGCCTCGATCAGCCGGCCGTTCATCACGCCCAGCTCGTTCGTCATCCCCAAGGTGATGGTGAACGCGGCGTCGTACAGCTACTACGTGCCGCAGGCTGACATTCCGAAGCTCACGATCAACGGCACGCAGTACGTCGGCGGGATTCCCTACAACCCGAACTCGCTGTATTTCTTCCCGACCTCCAGCAACCGGACGGTGCCGACCTTCAGCCTCGACAGCGGCCTGATCTTCGAGCGCGATGCGAGCTACTTCGGCCGCGCCTTCCGCCAGACGCTGGAGCCGCGCGCGTACTACGTGTACACGCCGTACCGAAACCAGAGCATGCTGCCGAACTACGATTCGGCCGCCAACGACTTCAGCTTCGCGACCATCTACACCGAGAACGCGTTCTCGGGCGGCGACCGCGTCTCGGACACCAATGCGCTCACGCTCGGCGTGACCTCGCGCCTGATCGACCCGGCCACCGGTGTCGAGGCGGCGCGTTTCGGCATCGCGCAGCGCCTGCGCTTCAGCGACCAGAAGGTCACGCTGCCCGGCGGCACGCCGGTCACCGACCGCGCAAGCGACCTGCTGGTGGGCGCGCAGATCAACTGGACGCCCAAGTGGAGCCTGGACACCGTGGTCCAGTACAACCCCGACACCCGCCGCTCGGAGCGTTCGGCCATCAGTGCCCGTTACAACCCCGAGCCGTACCACAACCTGAGCGCGGCCTTCCGCTACCAGGCGCCCACCACCCCGACCGCCACCGACGGCAGCAAGTCGTTCGACGTGGGCTGGCAATGGCCCCTCAACGACCTGTGGGGCGACAAGGGCAAGAACCTCGGTCCGGGCAAGGGCCAGGGCGGCGGACGCTGGTACGCTGTGGGCCGCCTCAACTACAGCCTGCAGGACAAGAAGCTCACCGACGGCGTGCTCGGCTTCGAGTACGACGGCTGCTGCTGGATCGGGCGCGTGGTGCTGCAGCGCACCACCACGGGCCTGGTGACGGCGAACACCCGCATCATGTTCCAGCTCGAATTCGTCGGGTTCTCCAGCATCGGCTCCAGCCCGATGCAGGCCCTGCGGCAGAACATCCAGCGCTACGAACCCCTGCGCCAACCGGGCGAGGCGCCGAGCCGCTTCACCAATTACGACTGAGTCGACTGACCGAGCTAGCCATGAAAAACATCCGTTCCATCATCACCCTCGCCTGCCTAGCGGCCGTGGCAGCAACGTCGTTCGCGCAGGGCTTTCGCTCCGGCGGCGGCATCACGGACATCATGCGCGCCGGCCCGCGGCTGGGCCCACCGGCGGCACGCCCCACGCCCGCCACGCCTCCCGCGGCGCCGGTGCAGCGCTCGGCGGAATTCATCGTCGCGCTGGTCAACTCCGAGCCCATCACCAACACCGAGGTGCTGGTCCGCGTGGAGCGCCTGCTGAAGGAAAACCCCGATGCGCAGCGCGTGCCGCGCAACGAACTCACGCGCCTCGTGCTCGAGCGCCTGATCACCGAGCGCGCGCAGCTCCAGCTCGCCAAGGAAAACGGCATCAAGGTCGACGAGGTGGCGATCGACCAGGCCGAACAGACCGTGGCGCGCCAGAACGAGATCAGCCTGGTCGAATTGCGCCGCCGCGTGGCCGCCGAAGGCATTGCGCAGCAGGAGTTCCGCAACGACCTGCGCGACCAGTTGCTGCTCACGCGCCTGCGCGACCGCGAGGTCGAGTCGAAGGTCAAGATCAGCGACTCCGAGGCCGACGAGTACCTGCGCGACCAGCGCAACGTGTCCGTCAAGAACGCCGCGCTGGAGAACCTCAACCTGGCGCAGATCCTGGTCGCCGTGCCGGAAAACGCGACCGACGCGCAGATCGCCACCGCGCAGCAGAAGGCCCAGGGCCTCGCCCAGCGCGCCCGCGCCGGCGAAGACTTCGCCAAGCTGGTGCAGGACAACTCCGATTCGCCCGACCGCGCCAACGGCGGCGCCATCGGCATGCGCAGCGCCGACCGCTACCCGTCGCTGTTCGTCGAGGCCACGCAATCGACGCCGGTGAACGGCATTGCCGGACCGGTGCGCTCCAGCGCCGGTTTTCACGTGCTGAAGGTGGTGGCCAAGGCCCAGGTCGGTTCGAGCGACGCCACCGTCACCCAGACGCAGGTGCGACATATCCTGTTGCTGAGCGATCCCAAGCGCACCACGGCCCAGGCGGTCGCGCAGCTGGCGGAGTTCAAGCGCCGCTTGCAGGCCGGCACGGCCGACTTCGCGGCCCTGGCTCGCGACAACTCGCAGGACGCGAGCGCCAAGGCCGGCGGCGACCTCGGCTGGTCGCGCCCGGGCCAGTTCGTGCCCGAGTTCGAGGAAGCGATGGACCGCCTCACGCCGGGCCAGATCAGCGACCCCGTGGTGTCGCGCTTCGGCGTGCACCTGATCCAGGTGGTCGGCCGCCGCGAGGCCAAGCTGAGCCAGTCCGAGCAGCGCGAAGCCGCGCGGGCGGCGCTGCGCGAGCAGCGCATCGAGGAAGCCTTCAGCACCTGGGTGCAGGAAGTGCGCGCCCGGGCCTACGTCGAATACCGCGAACCCCCGCAGTCCTGATTCACTGATGGCACACATCGCCAGGAAGCGGTTCGGACAGCATTTCCTGTCCGACGGCGGGATCATCGATGCGATCGTGCGGGAGATCGCACCGCAGCCCGGCGACGCCATGGTCGAGATCGGCCCGGGGCTCGCGGCGCTCACGCAACCGCTGGTCGAGCGGCTCGGCCGGCTCACCGTGATCGAGCTGGATCGTGACCTCGCCAAGCGACTGCGCGAGCATGCGCAGCTCGACGTGATCGAGTCCGACGTGCTCAAGGTCGACTTCGCCGAACTCGCGGGCCGCTTTCCGGCCAAGCCGCTGCGCGTGGTGGGCAACCTGCCCTACAACATTTCCACGCCCATCCTGTTCCACCTGCTGGGCTCGGCCCATTTGGTGGCAGACCAGCATTTCATGCTGCAGAAGGAAGTGATCGACCGCATGGTGGCCAAGCCCGCCACGTCGGACTACAGCCGCCTGAGCGTGATGCTGCAGTGGCGCTACGACATGGCCAACGTGCTGTTCGTGCCGCCCGAGAGCTTCGAGCCGCCGCCGCGCGTGGACAGCGCCGTGGTGCGCATGGTGCCGCTGGCGCAGCCGCCGCTCGTCGATGCGAAGCGCCTGGGCGAAATCGTGCAGGTGGCTTTCAGCCAGCGGCGCAAGATCATGCGGCACACGCTGGGCAAGTGGCTGCAGGAGCATGGCTTCACTGGCGAGTTCGATACCCAGCGCCGGGCGGAGGAAGTGCCTGTGCACGAATATGTGGCCCTGGCGCAGACCGTGGCCCCATGAAAAAAGCCCGTCACAGACGGGCTTTTTTATGTGCGCCGGGGAAAGCCCAGGCGCTGATGCTTGAACCGATTCAAGCGGCGGCGAGCCAGTAACCCGCGTTGAACGGGCTGCTCATG
Organism: Variovorax sp. 10N412; assembly: GCF_056394985.1. NCBI lineage: Bacteria > Pseudomonadati > Pseudomonadota > Betaproteobacteria > Burkholderiales > Comamonadaceae > Variovorax > Variovorax sp. 10N412. Next base: position 338,869 of record NZ_JBFTIO010000003.1, on the reverse strand, counting down.
CGCAGCGCCAGCGGCGACACGTCGACGAGCTTGTCGGTCGGCATTTTTTCGCCGGCCGGCTCGGTGCTGGCGGTGGCTGCTGCTGCGGTGGTGTTCACTTCGATGCCATCGAGGGTTTCAGCTTTGGGCTGAGCCTCGTTCGCCCGTTCTGCTTGGCTGGTAGATGCAGAACGGGCTACAGAAAAGAATAGAAGCACCGGAACGGGACCTTGCGGTCGCCCCAGTAGTCCGAGGCGTCGCGGAAGATGTCGAGCAGCTGCTCGCGTGCTTCCTTGTCGAACTTGGCATTGGCCGGAATCTGCTCCAGCACGATGACGAAACCCGGCTGCGGGCCCGATTTATGCAATGGGTCCGTCATGCAGTCGTACAGCGCGTCGAAGTTCTTCCCGAAGTGGGCCGGGAACGTGAATTGCTGCGCGATCAGGTCGAGCACGTCCTGCTTGGTCTGGGCGTTGCCCAGGTTGGCGTACAGGAAGTGCTGGCCGGCTGCGTTGGCAGCGTCCTGCAGGTCGTTCACGCGGAACGCGCGGATCGATTGCACGATGTTCGGGCGTACGGCACGAAGGGATAAGGTCATCTCCGCTGGTCTTTCCATAGTCATCATCATTTCTTCGGGGCGCTTCGGGGCGGCACCCAGGTCGTTGTCATCGCTCATGGCGCAATCCGTCTGAAACTTGCATAGTGGTCCGCTGTGTACCAGCAGGCCTCGGGTGTGGTGCGCTGTTCACCGCCGCAAACGATTCGTTGTGCACCACGATTGCGCGAGCCGGGTGTTGTCACCGTGTACTCGCGGTAGTGGCCACGCCGTGCCGGCGGTAAAAGACGCTCGCGATTGCCGAAAACCGTGCCGTCCTTGTCGTACCGGAAAGGTCCACCGTTGAGGATGGACTGGTAGGTTCGCTGGCCCTGCACCGGCAATTCGGACAGGGCGATCGTTCCCTCGGTGGACGTTTTTCCGGCGCCGAACCATCCGCGGGCCTCGGCCCCGGTCGTCAGCGCCGCCAGCATCAGGCCGGTAAGCGCAAATTTGGTGACAGAGGACGTGATCGAGGCGTAAGCCGCCATGGGGCACCACAAGAAAAGAGCGGGGGGTTTGAATCGGCGTCCAACCTCGGGGTTAACCCGCAAATTCAAGCCCGCGAGTGTGCACCACGCTGGCGAAAATAGCAAGCGACTGCCCAAAGTTTGAGCAGTCGCCAAGGGGGTAAGTGGTGTTTTAAGTTGGCGACCACTCTCGCCAAAGCGCCTATCTTTCGGCGTTTGCGTCAGCCACTGTCAAGGCTGTCATGTTCACGATGCGCCGAACAGTCGCACTGGCCGTGAGAATGTGCACAGGTTTGGCCGCGCCGAGCAGAACCGGGCCGATTGCGATGTTGCCGCCGGCTGCCGTCTTGAGCAGGTTGTACGAAATATTGGCCGCGTCGATGTTCGGAAAAACCAACAGGTTGGCGTCACCGGCCAGCGCGCTGTGCGGCATGACGATTGCGCGCTGCTTGCTGTCCAGCGCCACGTCGCCGTGCATTTCGCCGTCCACCTCGAGCCACGGTGCCTGCACGCGCAGCAGGTCGAGCGTCTTGCGCATCTTGATGGCGCTGGGCTCGTTGCTGGTGCCGAAATTGGAGTGCGACAGCAGCGCCGCCTTGGGCTTCAGGCCGAAGCGCATCATTTCCTCGGCCGCCATGGTCGTGATCTCGGCCAGCTCCTCGGGGGAGGGGTCGTAGTTGACGTGCGTGTCGACCAGGAACACCTGGCGGTCGGGCAGCAGCAGGCCGTTCATGCAGGCGTACACCGGCACGTCCTGCGGCGTGCTGGCGCAGCCGCCCGGGCGCTTGCCGATCACCTGGTCGATGTAGTGCAGGTGGATCAGCGTGGTGCCCCAGGTGCCGCAGATCATGCCGTCCACCTCGTCCTTGTGCAGCAGCATCGCGCCGATCAGCGTGAGGCGGCGGCGCATCTCGATCTTCGCGACCTGGGCGGTGATGCCCTTGCGCTCCGTCATGCGGTGGTACGTCTGCCAGAAGTCGCGGTAGCGGTGGTCCTGCTCGACGTTGACGATGTCGTAGTCCAGCTCTTCCTTCAGCCGCAGGCCGAACTTCTCGATGCGCTGGGCAATGATGGCCGGACGTCCGATCAGCGTCGGGCGGGCCAGGCCTTCGTCGACCACGATCTGCGCGGCGCGCAGCACGCGCTCTTCCTCGCCCTCGCTGTACGCCACGCGCTTCTTCGGCGAGCGCTTGGCCGCGTCGAAGATCGGCTTCATGGTCGTGCCCGAGGCGTAGACGAAGCTCTGCAGGCGGTCGCGGTAGGCGTCCATGTCCTTGATCGGGCGCGTCGCCACGCCGCTGTCGGCGGCGGCCTGCGCCACGGCCGGCGCGATCTTCATCATCAGGCGCGGGTCGAAGGGCTTCGGAATCAGGTACTCGGGGCCGAAGGACAGCTTTTCGCCGACGTAGGCAGCGGCCACGCGCTCGCTCTGCTCGGCCTGGGCCAGGTCGGCGATGGCGTGCACCGCGGCGATTTCCATCTCGTCGGTGATCGTGGTCGCACCCGAGTCGAGCGCGCCGCGGAAGATGTACGGGAAGCACAGGACGTTGTTGACCTGGTTCGGATAGTCGGTGCGCCCGGTGGCCATGATCACGTCGTCGCGCACCGCATGGGCGTCCTCGGGCGCGATCTCGGGGTTCGGGTTGGCCAGCGCGAAGATCACCGGCTTGGCCGCCATCTTCGCCACCATCTCGGCCTTCAGCACGCCGCCGGCCGACAGGCCCAGGAACACGTCGGCACCGACGATCACCTCCGACAGCTTGCGCATGTCGGTCTTCTGCATGTACTGGCGCTTGTCGTCGTCCATCAGCTCTTCGCGGCCTTCATAGACCACGCCGGCCAGGTCGGTGACGAACACGTTCTCGCGCTTCAGGCCGACCTTGAGCAGCAGGTTCAGGCACGCCAGCGCCGCGGCACCGGCGCCCGAGGTGACCAGCTTGACCTCGGCGATATTCTTGCCGGCCACCTTCAGGCCGTTGACCATGGCGGCCGCCACGGTGATGGCCGTGCCGTGCTGGTCGTCGTGGAACACCGGGATCTTCATGCGCTTGCGCAGTTCGCGCTCCACGTAGAAGCAGTCCGGGGCCTTGATGTCTTCCAGGTTGATGGCGCCGAAGGTGGGCTCCAGCGCGGCGATGATCTCGACCAGCTTGACCGGGTCCTTCTCGTCGATCTCGATGTCGAACACGTCGACACCGGCGAACTTCTTGAACAGGACGCCCTTGCCTTCCATGACCGGCTTGGAGGCCAGCGGGCCGATGTCGCCCAGGCCGAGCACCGCGGTGCCGTTGCTGATCACGCCGACCAGATTGCCGCGCGAGGTGTACTTGAAGGCGTTGGCCGGGTCCTTGACGATTTCCTCGCAGGGCGCCGCCACGCCGGGCGAGTACGCCAGCGACAGGTCGCGCTGGTTGACCATCTGCTTGGTCGCCGCGATGGCGATCTTGCCGGGGACGGGGAACTCGTGGTACTCGAGGGCGGCACGGCGCAGCTCGGCGCGTTTGTCTTCGGGCGTGGGAGTCGATGAGGTCGAGGGGGTCGAATCGGACATGTGCCTGTAGCTCCTGGTGGCGCTTCTTCTGGGGGCGCCGATTGTAGACCTCGCCCCGCAAGGCCTTGGCAGAGGCCATACGCCGCATGGCCGGGGGCGCACATGACCAAATGCACGGGTTGCGCCGTCAAGTCGCTGTGGCAATATGCACGGCTCGGACAAAACCTGAAAAAACCTGAAGAGGAGCGACCATGGCGCTGATGGATTTCATCAAGAAACAGTTCATCGACATCATCCAGTGGACGGAGACCGGCGATGGCACGCTGGCCTGGCGTTTCCCGATGGCGGAGATGGAAATCCAGAACGGCGCCTCGCTCACCGTTCGCGAGTCGCAGGTGGCGGTGTTCGTCAACGAAGGCAAGGTGGCCGACGTGTTCGGCCCCGGCATGTACAAGCTCACGACGCAGACGCTGCCCGTGCTCACCTACCTGAAGAACTGGGACAAGCTCTTCGAGTCCCCCTTCAAGAGCGACGTCTATTTCTTCAGCACGCGCCAGCAGGTCGACCAGAAGTGGGGCACGCCCCAGCCGATCACGATCCGTGACAAGGACTTCGGCGCCGTGCGCCTGCGCGCCTTCGGCAACTACAGCTTCCGCATCGGCGATGCCAAGCTGTTCCACACCGAAATCTCCGGCACGCGCGACATCTACAGCGTGGCCGACCTCGACGGCCAGCTGCGCGGCCTGGTGCTGCAGAACATCAGCAACGCCATCGCGTCCAGCGGCGTGCCTTTCCTCGATCTCGCGGCCAACCAGATCCAGTTTGCGCAGGCGCTCGCCGCGCAGCTGGTGCCCGAGTTCGAGAAGATCGGTATCAAGCTCGAGAACATCACGGTGCAGAACGTCTCGCTGCCCGAAGAGCTGCAGAAGATCCTGGACCAGAAGATCGGCATGGGCATGGTCGGCAACGACATGGGCAAGTTCATGCAGTACCAGACGGCGCAGGCCATCCCCAAGTTCGCCGAAGGCGCGGCCAACGGCGGCGGCATTGCCGGCGACGCGATGGGCCTGGGCGCCGGCGTGGCGCTCGGCCAGGTGCTGGCGCAGAACCTCGCGCAGGGCCTGAGCCCGAATGCGGCCGCCCAGGCCGCAGCCACGCAGCAGCAGCCCGCCGTGGCCGTGGTGAGCGCGAGCGACGTGATGACCACGCTCGAGAAGCTCGGCGAGCTCAAGACCAAGGGCATCCTCACGCAGGAAGAGTTCGACGCCAAGAAGGTCGAGCTGCTCAAGAAGCTGGTCTAACCCCCAGGCTTCGCGCACTTCGTGTCGCTACTCCTTCCCCCTTGCAGGGGGCGATACCTGCGGCCCGGCGTAGCCGGTACCGCGGTATCTCCCGCTTCGTTCGTCGCATCTTCAGCCGCGCGCCATGGCTGAGGAAACCGGCAACCAACGCTACTACCGCGCGCCCTGCCCCGGCTGCGGCGCGCCGGTCGAATTCCGCTCGGCACAGTCGACGCACGCGGTCTGTCCCTACTGCCAGAGCACCGTCGTGCGCCAGGGCGACACGCTCGCGCGCACCGGCAAGATGGCCGAGCTGTTCGACGACTTCAGCCCGCTGCAGCTGTTCGCCGCCGGCCGCATCCAGGACAAGCCGTTCACGCTGATCGGCCGGCTGCAGTACACCTACCCCGGCGGTCGCTGGACCGAGTGGATCGCCGCGCTCGACGGCGAGCGCACCGGCGTGCTCAGCGAGGACAACGGCGCGTACGTGTTCGCGCTGCCCTTCGACATCCAGCGCACCGCGCCGCCCTGGAACGAACTGCGCGTGGGCGCCACCACCGCCTTCGCCGGCCAGAGCTACACCGTCACCTCCAACGAGCAGGTGGCGCTGACCTCCGCGCAGGGCGAGCTGCCGCACCTGCCCGAGCTCGGCAAGCCGTTCGCGATGGTCGAGCTGCGCAACGACAAGGGGCTGGTGCTCAGCCTGGACTACGGCACCGCGCCGCCGGCGGCCTCGCTGGGCCGCTCGGTGCAGCTCGAAGACCTGCAGCTCACCGGCCTGCGCGAGGACTCCGCCAAGAACGAGACGGGCCGCAGCTTCAACTGCCCCAATTGCGGATCGCCCGTCACCGTCAACCTGGCCGACAGCAAGAGCATCACCTGCCGTTCGTGCAACAGCATCATCGACCTGTCCCAAGGCATCGGCGGCGAGCTGAAGCACGCCACGCAGAACGAGCCCGTGCGCCCGCTCATCGCGCTGGGCACCATGGGCCAGCTGCAGGGCGCGCAGTGGCAGGTGGTCGGTTTCCAGCACCGCATGGGCACCGAGCCCGGCGACGACGAGATGTTCGGCTGGGACGAGTACCTGCTCTACAACAAGAAGCGCGGCTTCAGCTTCCTGGTGGACGCCGAGGACGGCTGGAGCCTGGTCAAGCCGACCACCGGCGCGCCGGTGATGGCCGAGAACGGCAGCACCGCCACCTACCTCAGCAAGCGCTACCAGCAGCAGTACGCGTACAACGCCGAGACCACCTACGTGGCGGGCGAGTTCTACTGGCAGGTCGAGCGCGGGCAGAAGACCTTCAACCGCGACTTCGCCAACGGCCCCGCGCTGCTGTCGATGGAGCGTTCGGCCAACGAGCTCACATGGTCGTCGGGCATCAAGCTCGACAGCGGCGTGGTGGCCACCGCCTTCAAGCTCGACGCGAAGAAGGACATGTTCAAGCGCGCCGACGCGCTACCCGTGAGCGCCGCCTCGGGCATGGGCTGCGGCACCATCATCCTCATCATCGTGGTGATCATCATCCTGCTGATCATCCTGAGCACCTGCAGCGGCGGATCGTCCGGCGGCTCGCGCAGTTCGGGCGGCTCGTACGGCGGCTATTCGAGTGGCGGCGGCCACAAATGACGGCGAAGATGCACGCGATGTTTCTTATTACTACGACTGGAGGTCCCCATGGGATTTGAATGGCTGAAACCGGGCGTGGTCCTCGGATCGCTCGTGTACGCGCTGATCGGCGTCGTGATCTTCTGGCTGTGCTTCCTGATCATCGACAAGATCACGCCCTATGACCTGTGGGGCGAGATCGTCGAGAAGCAGAACGTGGCGCTGGGGCTGGTGGTTGCCGCGATGAGCCTGGGCATCAGCATCATCGTGGCCGCAGCAATCCATTGAGCGACGCGGCCCTGCCCGCGCGCACCCCGGATGCGCGGGGGCCGCAACCCGTGGAGATCGCGCTGCTCGCCAGCGTGTTCGTGGTCGCCGCCTGCGGGCTGGTCTACGAACTGAGCGCGGCCGCGCTGAGCTCCTACCTGCTCGGCGACTCGGTGCTGCAGTTCAGCACCATCATCGGCACCTACCTGTTCGCCATGGGCGTGGGCTCGTGGCTCTCGCGCTATTTCGACCGGCAGCTGCCCGCGCACTTTCTTCGCATCGAGCTGATGGTGGCGCTGATCGGCGGCGCGCTGCCAGCCATCTTGTTCCTGGCCAACGCCTACGTGCCCAGCGCCTTCCGCCTGCTGCTGTACGGCCTGGTGATGGTCGTGGGCACGCTGGTGGGCCTGGAGATTCCGCTGGTGATGCGCATCCTGAAGCGCAACATCGTGCTCAAGAACCTGGTGTCGCAGGTGCTCACCTTCGACTACCTCGGCGCACTGGCGGTGTCGGTGGCGTTCCCGCTGATCCTGGTGCCGCAGCTCGGCATGATCCGCACCGGCCTGCTGTTCGGCTTCATGAACGCCGCCGTGGCGCTGTGGGCGCTGTGGCTGTTCCGCCATGAGCTGCGCCGAATCGGCGCGCATGCGGTGGCCTGCTTCCTGGCGCTGGCCGCGCTGCTCGCGGCCTTCATCTGGGCTGACCACATCACGACGCTGGCCGAGGACAAGTTCTACCAGGACCACATCGTCTTCAGCGCCACCTCGCCCTACCAGCGCATCGTGGTCACGCGCGGGCTGCTCGGCCACCGCCTGTTCCTGAACGGCAACCTGCAGTTCGCCGAGCGCGACGAGTACCGCTACCACGAGGCCCTGGTGCATCCGGTGATGGCCGCGCAGGGCGCGCCCAAGAAGGTCGCCGTGCTCGGCGGCGGCGACGGCATGGCGGTGCGCGAGATATTGAAGTACCCGTCGGTCGAGTCGGTCACGCTCGTGGAACTCGACCCGAACATGACCCAGCTCTTCACCACGCACGAGACGCTGGCCGCGCTCAACGGCCATTCACTGTCCTCGCCGAAGGTGAAGATCGTCAACACCGACGCCTTCCAGTGGCTGCAGCAACCCGGCGACATGTACGACGTGATCGTGGTCGACTTTCCGGACCCAACCAATTTCGCCATCGGCAAGCTCTACACCAACAGCTTCTATGCGCTGCTCGAAAAGCGCCTGTCGGCCAGCGGCTACGCGGTGATCCAGACCACCTCGCCGCTGGTGGCACGCAAGAGCTACTGGACCGTGGCGACGACCATCGAATCGGTGGGCCTGCGCGCCACCCCGTACCACGCGCATGTGCCGAGCTTCGGCGAATGGGGCTACATCATCGCGAGCCGCCGGCCGTACCGCATGCCCGACGCGCTGCCGCCGGGCCTGCGTTTTCTCTCGCCTTCCACGCTGCCGTTGATGTTCGACTTTCCGCTCGACATGGCGCGCGTGCCGACGGAAGTGAACCGTTTGTCGAACCAGATCCTTGTCACCACTTACGAACAGGAGTGGGGCAAGGTGATGGCGCATTGATATGGCTCGCCCCCAGGCTGCGCGCACTTCGTGTCGCTTCGCCAACCCCCTGCCGGGGGCAACACCTGCAGCCCGGCGAAGCCGCATCCGCGGTGTTCCCCGAAGGGAACGGATCCGATGAAGCGCCGTGGCTTCCTTGGCGCAGCCGCAGGTGCGGCGGGCGCCCTGGCGCTTGCGGGCTGCGAGGCGCCGCCCGCGCCCATCGAAGGCGGCTTCACCGGCATCGACGTGGCGCGCGGCCATGCGATGCGCGACGGCGCGCTCAAGAGCGCGGCACCCGCTGTCGTGAAGCGCACCCGTGTCGTCATCGCCGGTGGCGGCGTCGCCGGGCTCGCCGCCGCACGCGCCCTGCGGCTCGCGGGCATCGACGACTTCACGCTGCTCGAACTCGAAGACACGGCCGGGGGCAACGCGCGCGGCGGCATGGTCAACGGCATTGCCTGCCCGCTGGGCGCGCACTACCTGCCCGTGCCCGGCGACGATGCGCGCGAGGTGCAGGACCTGCTCGAGGAGCTCGGCCTGCGCCGCCGCGTGGCGGGCCGCTGGGCGTACGACGAGGTCACGCTGTGCCACAGCCCGCAGGAGCGCCTGTTCTTCCAGGGCGAATGGCAGGACGGCCTGCTGCCCGTGCACGGCGTGGGCGAAGGCACGCTGGCGCAGTACCGCAAGTTCTCGCAGCGCATCGACGCGCTGCAGCACGCGGCGCACTTCGCCATTCCCACGCTCAAGGTCGCCGTCACGCCCGAGCTGCTGGCGCTCGACGCGATTTCCTTTTCGAGCTGGCTCGACCGCGAGGGCTTCAGCGACGTGCAGCTGCGCTGGTACCTGGAGTACTGCTGCCGCGACGACTACGGCGCGGGCATCGCGCAGGTGTCGGCCTGGGCCGGCATCCACTACTTCGCCAGCCGGCACGGCTTTCATGCGCCCGGCGATCCGACCGGCAGCGCCAACGACGCGAACCCCGAGCGCGACGGCATCCTCACCTGGCCCGAAGGCAACGGCTGGCTCACGAAGCAGCTGGCCCGCCCGCTCGGCGAACGCCTGCGCACCGGCCAGGTCGTCACGCGCATCGCCGACGTGCGCGGCGGCGTCGAGGTCGATGCGTGGGACACCGCCACGAAGTCGCTGGTGCGCTGGCAGGCCGAGCGCTGCATCGTCGCGCTGCCGGTGTTCATCGCCGCGCGCGTGGTCGAGAACCCGCCCGAGGTACTGAAGAACGCCGCCGCGCACGTGCGCTACGCGCCCTGGCTGGTGGCCAACATCCACCTGCGCGGGCCGCTGGCCGACCGGCACGGCGCCGCGCCGAGCTGGGACAACGTGGTGTACGGCACCAAGGGCCTGGGCTATGTCGACGCGCGCCACCAGACACTCGACCCGACACCGCGCGGCACCGTGCTGAGCTGGTACCGCCCGCTGGGCGCCAGCGGCTACGACACGGCCGACGGCCGCAAGCTCTTGCTGGAGCGCCCCTGGACCGGCTGGCGCGACGACCTGCTCGCGGAGCTGTCGGTGCCGCACCCCGACCTGCCCTCGCTGGCCACGCGCATCGACATCACGCGCTACGGGCACGCGATGTCCATCCCCAGACCCGGCCTGCTCGCGCAGATCGGTTCGCAGCGCAGCGCGCCGGACGACGCGCACCGCGGCAGCGTCGTCGCGGGCCGGTTGTCGTTCGCGCATGCCGACTGGTCGGGCTATTCGATCTTCGAGGAGGCCTTCACGCGCGGGCACGTGGCCGGGACCGCAGTGGCATGAAGACACTGGTGCTCGGTGGCTACGGCAACTTCGGTGCGCGCATCTGCCGCGCACTGGCCGCCGACCCCGGCATTGCGTTGCTGGTGGCGGGGCGCGATGCGCAGCGTGCCACGGCATTGGCCGATTCGCTCGGCGGCGGTGCGCGCGGTGTCCGCCTCGATGTGCAGGCGGGCGATCTGGCGGCCAGCTTGCGCGAGCTGGGTGTCGGCTTGGTGATCCACACGGCGGGGCCCTTTCAGAGCCAGGACTACCGCGTGCCCCAGGCCGTGGCCGCAGCAGGCGCGCACTACATCGACCTGGCCGACGGCCGGCGCTTCGTGTGCGACTTTCCGGCGGCGCTCGATGCCGCCTTCCGCCACGCGGGCCGCACGGCGGTCAGTGGCGCCAGCACCGTGCCCGCGCTGTCCTCGGCGGTGGTCGACCAGCTCGCGGCGGGTTGGCAAGGCATACGCAGCATCGACATCTGCATCGCGCCGGCCCAAGGCGCGCCGCGCGGCGAGGCCACGCTGGCCGGCGTGCTTGCCTACTGCGGCGCGCCGATCCGCGTGTGGCAGGACGGCCGGTGGGTCGAGCGGCTCGGCTGGGCCGACCCGGTGAAGGTCGAGTTCGCGCGCATGAAGCCCAGGCGCGGTGCGCTGTGCGACATCCCCGACCTCGAGCTTCTTCCCTCTCGCTATCCCGGCGTGCAGTCGGTCATGTTCCGCGCCGCGCTCGAAGTCGGGCTGGCACAGCACGCGTTCGCGTTCATGGCCTTCATGCGCCGCGTGGGCCTGCTGCCCGCGCCGCACAAGCTGGCGCCGCTGCTGCATTCGGCAGGCCGCGTGTTCGATGCGCTCGGCACCGCGCTGGGCGGCATGGTGGTGCGCGTCGAAGGCACGGACGCGCAAGGCCGGGCAGCGCGCCGCGCCTGGCACATCGCCGCGGACCACAACCACGGCCCGGAGATCCCGTGCATGGCCGCCATCCTGCTGGCCCGCCGGCTCGCGCGCGGCGATGCGTTGCCCACGGGCGCGCATGCCTGCGCCGGCTTGCTGGCCCTGGACGAATTCGCGCCCGAGTTCGCGCGTTGGGGCATGGTGACCGACATCGTCGAAGAGGCTGCAACCACGGTGCAGGGCCATGGCGCACCGCCGCTTTGAGTTCGACATGCCGGCACCCGCCGACGTGGTCTTCGACGCCTTCCACTTCCATGTGTGGCGCGCGCGCTGGGATTCGCTGGTCGGCAATGCGCGCGTGGTGGGTGGTGCCCCCTGCCCCTTCGTCGGCGCGGAGACAGAGAACAGCGGCGGTGGCTGGCTGCGCGGCCTGTCGATGCGAACGCGCTTCGTCACCTTCGACCGGCCGCACGTGGCGGCGGCGTCGATGGTCGGCCGCTCCTTCCCCTTCAGCCGCTGGGCCGCGTCCATGCGGCACCGCGACACGCAGCCCGGCCACTCGGTGCTGATCTACGTCTACACCATCGAAGTGGGGCCGCAGTCCTTTCGATGGCTGCTGGAGCCGGTGGTGGCGCGGGTCTTCGCACGGCAGACGCAACGCCGCTTCGCGCGCATGCGCGAGTTCCTCGCGGTGCATGCGCACGAGGTCGTCGAGTGGCAACGCACGCAGCACGGGGCCGGCGCGGCATGACGCGTTGCGACGACGATCGCCTGCTGCGCCTGAGCCTCGTTGCGGTGTGGCTCTTCACCGCCGTCGCCAGCCTGGTCGAGCTGAACGGGCAGAGCCGCGAGGTGCTGGCCGCGGCGGGCATTGCGTCGCCGCCGTGGCTGGTGCAGGGGCTGATCGTCGGCGGCGCGGCCGCGGACCTGCTCATCGCCATCGCGCTGTGGCGCTGGCCGGGCCGCGCGAGCTACGCCGCGGCGTTCGCGTTGATGGCCGTCATGACCGCCGTGGCGACCGTGCTCCAGCCGAGCCTGTGGCTGCATCCGCTCGGCCCGCTGCTCAAGAACCTGCCCATCGCCGCCCTGCTCTGGCACCTGTACCGACGCGCCACACCATGAACACGTACCTCGTCCTCAAGTGGCTGCACATCGTCTCCAGCGTGCTGATGGTCGGCACGGGGCTGGGTTCGGCGTTCTACCTGTTCTTCACCAACCGCAGCGGCAGCGTGCCCGCGCAGGCGGTGGTCAGCCGGCTGGTGGTGCGCGCGGACTGGTGGTTCACCACGCCCACCGTCATCCTGCAGCCGGCCACCGGCTTCGCGCTGGCGCACATGGCGGGCTGGCCGATGTCCACGCCGTGGCTCGCGCTGTCGTTGTTGCTGTTCGTGGTCGCGGGCCTGTGCTGGCTGCCGGTGGTGTGGCTGCAGATCCGCATGGCGGCCATCGCGGCGCAGGCGCACCGCGAAGGCACCGCATTGCCGCCCCTCTATGCGCGGTACCAACGTCATTGGGAACTGCTCGGCTACCCGGCCTTCGTGGCGATGGCGGTGGTGTTCTACCTGATGGTGAACAAGCCGCAGCTCTGGTTCTGAGATGAAGCCGGGGGACATTCGCGGAGAGGAGCACCCGGCGGCCTGTGCACACGCCCCGAACTGACCCCGTGCGGTTTTCACGAAGACTTCACACACAGCGCCATTGCTTCACAGACAGTCCGCACACTCGCGGACGCCAACAAAAACATCGGGGGAGCATCCATGCTTCAAGTCGCCAATCGAAAACTCGCGTCGTTCAGTGACGTGCTCTTCACCGGACTGGGCCGCGTGCTCGGTTTCTTGGGTCCGGTGGCCCGTGGGCTCATCGGGTCATGGCGACCGCCGGGTTGGCTGCGTATCGCGGGTGCCTTCGCGCTGCTCGGGTTGCGGTGGCTTCAGCAACGGTTGGCATGGCTTGTGTTGCTGATGTTGCTGGTGCTCGCCGGCTGGATGGCCAGCCCCCATGTGCTGAAGTGGTGGCACGGCCTCACGCCAGACCGCGTGGAGCCCGTCGTCGCCACCGCCAGGATCGAACCGCCGCAGCGCACGCTGATCGAGCTCGACAAGGGGCCGAACCCCTTCGTCATGAACTTCTCGGCCTCGGTGGCGCCCATTGCGCGCATCGGCCAGGAGGCCACCGGCGTCAGCATCGAGCCTGCCATCGCTGGCCGCTGGACCTGGACCCAACAGAACCGGCTCGAGTTCCTGCCCGCGCAAGACTGGCCCGTCGGCCAGCCCTACAAGGTGCAGCTTGCCGGCAACGCGCTCGCGCCGCACATCGAGATGGCGCAGCGCAAGTACGAGTTCAGCTCCCCCGAGTTCACCGCCCAGATCGCCGGCGCCGAGTTCTATCAAGATCCGGTGCAGGCCAACGTGCGCCGCGCGCTGTTCCAGGTGCGCTTCTCGCACCCCGTCAACACCGCCGAGTTCGAGAAGCGGTTGGTGCTCACCTACGACCAGGCCTGCAGCACCTCGTTCTTCAGCGTCGGCAAGTGCGCCAGCGAGAAGTTCACCGTGAGCTACGACAAGCTGCGCCTCAACGCCACGCTGCAGTCCGAGCCGCTGCCCATTCCCGAGAAGACCCGCCCCGTGGTGCTGAGCCTCACGGCCGGCGCGCTTGCGCAAAAGGGCGGCCCGGCCTTGCGCAACGACGTGTCCCGCGCGGTCGACATTCCCGGCCTCTTCAGCCTGAGCATCGCCAGCATCGACCCGACCATCGTCACCGGCGAGAACGGCGAGCCCGAGCACGTGATGCACGTCAGCGCTTCCATGCCCGTGCACGAGCGCGAAATGGCGCGCGTGGTGCAAGCCTGGCTGCTGCCCGCGACCGAAGAAGCCAAGGGCAGCAAGGACGACAACGACGAGAAGTTCGACTGGTCGGCCGACCCGGCGAAGGTGACCGACGCCGTGCTGCGCCGCGCGAAGAAGATCAACCTGCAGCCCATCGCCAGCGAGCGCGAAGTGACCGACATGGTCAGCTTCCGCATGCCCCAGGCCGAGGGCGGGCGCTACCTGCTGGTGCGCATTGCCAAAGGCCTGAAGACGCCCGGCGGCTACCAGCTGGGTGCGGCGCGCCAGGACGTGCGCCTGCTCAAGACCTTCGCGCCCGAGCTCAGCATCATGAGCCAGGGCTCGCTGCTCGCGCTGTCGGGCGAGCGCAAGCTGCCGATCCTGGTGCGCGACCTGCCCGGCATCCGCCTGGAAATCGGCCGCCTGCTGCCGCAGCAGTTGCAGCACCTGGTGACGCAGACCAACGGCGACTTCTCGCATCCGCAGTTCTACGGCGGCCTGACCTCGGACAACCTGGTCGACCGCTTCCAGAAGGAAATTCCGCTCAGCATTCCCGCCGGCAAGGCGCACTACGAGACGGTCGACTTCGCCGAGTACCTGCGCAACGACGTGGCCGACCGGCGCGGCGTGTTCCTGCTGAAGGTGCAGGGCTACGACCCCAAGGCCAAAAAGAAACCCGAAGGCGACGGCGAAGCCCAGCCGGAAGACGAACAGCAGCAGGAAGAACAGTCCTCCGACGAAGACGAAAGCAACGGCGAAGCCGGCAACCCCGAGCAGCAGCTGGACCAGCGCCTGGTGCTCGTCACCGACCTGGGCATCGTTGCGAAGAAGTCGCTCGACGGCACGCGCGACGTGTTCGTGCAGAGCATCGCCAACGGCCAGCCCGTGGCCAATGCGCTGGTGGAGGTGTGGGGCCGCAACGGCATGATCGTCGCGTCGCAGACCACCGACGCCACCGGCGCCGCGAAGCTGCCCAACCTGGCCGGCTACCAGCGCGAGAAGACGCCCGTGGTGCTGGTCGTGCGCAAGGACGGCGACCTGAGCTTCCTGCCCTTCAACCGCAGCGACCGCACGCTGGACATCTCGCGCTTCGACGTCGGCGGCCTGCGCGCGGCCGGCGTGCCGAACCAGATGACGGCCTATGTGTTCAGCGACCGCGGCATCTACCGCCCCGGCGACACGATGCACATCGCGATGATGGTGAAAGCCGGCAACTGGGGCACCTCGCTGCGCGACCTGCCGCTGGAAGCCGAGATCATCGACGCGCGCGGCCTCAGCGTGCGCCGCGAGAAGCTCAAGCTCGGCCCTGGTGGCGCGGCGGAAATCGCCCACACCACGCAGGACAGCTCGCCCACCGGCAACTACACCGTCAACCTCTACCTGCCGCGCGAATCGTCGCCCGGCACGCCGGAGGTCGAAGGCCTGCTCATCGGCAGCACCACCGTGAAGGTGCAGGAGTTCCTGCCCGACCGCACCAAGGTCACCGCCAGGCTCAGCAGCGAGGCGGCCGAAGGCTGGGTCAAGCCGAAGGACCTGAAGGCCTTCGTCGACGTGCAGAACCTCTTCGGCACGCCCGCGCCCGACCGCAAGGTGGAAGGCAAGCTCACGCTGAGCCCGGGCTTCCCGGTGTTCCGCGCGTTCACCGACTACGCCTTCTTCGATCCGCAGCGCGCCGCCGACAAGCAGGTCGACGACCTGGGCAGCGTGCAGACCGGCGCCGACGGCAAGGCCGAGTTCGACCTGCGCCTGTCGCGCTTCGACGCGGCCACCTACCAGGTGCACGTGCTGGCCAAGGCCTTCGAGCCCGAGGGCGGGCGCAGCGTGTCGGCCGAGGCGCAGACGCTGGTGAGCGACATGCCCTACCTGGTGGGCGTGAAGGTCGACGGCGACACCAGCTACGTGAGCAAGGGCGCCGCGCGCAACGCCACCGTGATCGCCATCGACCCGCAGGCGAAGAAGACGGCCGTGGCCGAGCTGAAGATCGAGCGCGTGGAGCGCAAGGTGCTGTCGGTGCTCGTCAAGCAGGACAACGGCCTGTACCGCTACGAGTCGCGCAAGAAGGAAGTGGTGCTCGACGAGAAGCCCTTCGCCATTGCCGCAGCAGGCAACACGGTGTCGCTGGACACCGCCGCGCCCGGCAACTTCGCCTACGTGGTGCGCAACGCGCAGGGCCAGGAGCTCAACCGCGTGGAGTACAGCGTGGCGGGCAACGCCAATGTGTCGCGCTCGCTGGACCGCAATGCCGAGCTGCAGCTCACGCTCGACCGCAAGGACTACGAGCCCGGCCAGGAAATAGCGGTGAGCATTCGTGCCCCGTACGTGGGCGCGGGCCTCATCACCATCGAGCGCGACAAGGTCTACGCCCATGCGTGGTTCAAGACCGACAAGACCGCCTCGGTGCAGAAGATCGTGCTGCCCAAGGACTTCGAGGGCACCGGCTACATCAACGTGCACTTCGTGCGCGACCCGTCCTCGGACGAGGTCTACATGAGCCCGCTGTCGTACGGCATCGTGCCCTTCGCCACCGCGCTGACCAAACGCACGGCCAACCTGCAGCTCACCAGCAGCGAGCTGGTGAAGCCGGGGCAGACGGTGAAGATGAAGCTCACCAGCGACAAGCCCACGCGCGCCGTGGTGTTCGCGGTGGACGAGGGCATCCTGCAGGTGGCGCGCTACAAGACGCCCGACCCGCTGAAGCACTTCTTCCAGAAGCGCGCGCTCGAAGTGGGCACGCTGCAGACGCTCGACCTGATCCTGCCGGAGTTCAAGAAGCTCATGCAGGGCGCGGCCCCCGGCGGCGACGGCGAAGGCGAGCTCGGCAAGCACCTGAACCCGTTCAAGCGCAAGCGCGACAAGCCGGTGGCCTACTGGTCGGGGCTGGTGGACGTGAACGGCAGCCGCGAGTTCAGCTACACCGTGCCCGAGAGCTTCAACGGCAGCCTGCGCGTGATGGCCGTGGCCATCAACGACGAAGCCACCGCCGCCAAGAGCACGCGCACCGTGGTGCGCGGCGACATGGTGATATTGCCGAACGCACCGCTCGCGATGGCGCCGGGCGACACGGTCGAGGTGGGCGTGGGCCTGGCGAACAACATCGCGGGCTCCGGCAAGGAAGCGCCGATTGCATTGACGCTCACCGCCTCGGGCGGCCTCGAAGTGGTGGGCGACGCCACGCAGACGCTCAAGGTCAACGAGCGCGGCGAAGCGAGCACCAAATTCAACGTGCGCGCCAAACCCGGCGAGCAGGCGGTGCTGGGTTCTTCGGCGCTGGTGTTCACCTCGACGCACAAGACCTTCAGCGCGCGCCTGTCGACCGAGGTGAGCGTGCGGCCCGCATCGCCCTTCGTCACGCTGGTGCAGGCCGGCAGCTTCCAGCGTGCCGGCGAGCTGAGCAGCAAGGCCGACCTGTACCCGAACTTCCGCCAGAGCGACGTGGCCGTGTCTGCTGCGCCCTGGGCCTTCGCGACCGGCCTCATGCAGTACCTGGAGGCCTACCCGCACGGCTGCACCGAGCAGATCACGAGCCAGACCTTCCCTGCGGTGCTGCTGTCGGGCCGGCCCGAGCTGGTGAAGGAAATGGCGCGCGGCCGCACCGCGGAGCAAGGCCCGCTGCCCGAGGCGCGCAAGACCTTCGAGCGCTACCTGGTGCAGTTGCGCGCACGGCAGACGGCCGACGGCGGCTTCTCGCTGTGGCCCGGCGCGGGCACCGACCCGTTCGCCACGCTCTATGCGGTGCACCTGCTGGTCGAGGCCAGGGACCACAAGCTGCCGGTGCCGCAAGACCTGCTGCAAAAGGCCGACACCTACCTGCAGGGCTGGCTCGGCAGCGGCGACGCCACGCTCGACGGCTGGCGGCAGCGCACGCAGGCGGCCTACCTGCTGACGCGCCAGGGCATCATCGCGCCGGCCGCGCTGGCCAACCTGCGCGAGGCCTGGCGCAACAAGAAGACCCAGGGCTGGAACGACGACCTGGGCGCCGTGTACCTCGCCGCGAGCTACCAGCTCGTGAAGCAGGAGCAGGTGGCCAACGAACTGCTCGACCCGGTGTGGAGCGACCTGCTCGCGCGCACCGAGAAGAAGCAGCGCCGCAACGTCTGGGGCGCCTACTACGACCCGCTGGTGCACGACAGCATGACGCTGCACCTGGTGGGCCGGCACTTTCCGGCGCGCCTGAAGACGCTGAAGCCCGCCGTGTGGGAAGGCATGGCCGCGATGGTGCGCGACGGTTGGTACAACAGCCTGTCGTCGGCCTCGATGCTGCTGGCGGTCGACTCGTACTTCGAGGCCGTGGGGCAGAACGCCGAAGGCAAGCTCACGGCGAGCGCCGTCAACGCGCAGGGCCAGGCCGCCGCGCTGGCACTGGGTGCGGTGAACCCGATCGCGCGCGCCGCGGTGCCGGCCGGCACCGCGAAGCTGAAGCTGTCGAACGACAGCGACTTCAACCTGTACTACAGCTGGGCCGAGCAGGGCTTCGAGCGCAACGTGCCCGCCACGCCGGTGAACCAGGGCATGGAAATATTCCACGAGGTGCTCGACGCCAAGGGCAACCCGGTCACCAAGGTGAAGCTCGGCGACGAGGTCACGGTGCGGGTGCGCGTGCGCAGCCTGGACCGCGCACAGATCGCCGACGTGGCGCTGGTCGACGTGCTGCCCGGCGGGCTGGAGCCGGTGCTGCAGGCCGTGGGCGACGACGACGATGCCAACGCCGATGCGCCGATCTGGAAGAAGCGCCTGGGCGGCGGCGGCTCGTGGCAGGTGCAGTACGCCGACATCCGCGAAGACCGCGTGGTGTTCTACGGCGGCGTCGGCAAGGACCTGCTCGAAGTGACCTACAAGGCGCGCGCGACCAACGTGGGCGACTACGTGGTGCCGGCCGCCTATGGCGAGGCGATGTACGACCGGCGCGTGTTCTCGCGCTCGGCGGGTGGGCGCTTCCAGGTGGTGGGCAATTGACCACGACGACGGTCCGCGTTGTTCCCTCTCCCGCGTGCGGGAGAGGGCTAGGGTGAGGGTTCGGCCTTCCCATGAACACGCTGCTTGATCCGTCGCCGCTCCCCTCACCCCAGCCCTCTCCCGCACGCGGGAGAGGGGGCAAGACACGGGGGCGCAAGACGCTCGTCGCCTTCGCGATCGTCGCGCTGCTGCTCGCCCTGCTGCGCCTCTGGCCTCATGCCCCGCTCAGCGAAACCGTCGGCAGCTCCCGCGCCGTCTATGCCCAGGGCGGCGAACTGATGCGGCTCACGCTCGCGGGCGATGAACAGTACCGGCTCTGGGTGCCGCTCGCGCGCATCTCTCCGACGCTGGTCGATGCGGTGCTGCTGTACGAAGACCGCCGCTTCTACGCGCACCCCGGCGTCAACCCCGCCGCACTGGTGCGCAGCGCGTGGCGCATCGCCAGCGGCGAGCGCCGCCAGGGCGGCTCCACGCTCACCATGCAGCTCGCGCGCCGCGTGTACGGCATCGACAGCCGCACGCCCGGCGGCAAGGTCGCGCAGATCTTCGCCGCGCTGTGGCTCGAAGCACGCTTCGGCAAGCGCGACATCCTCGAGGCCTACCTCAACACCGCGCCCTACGGCGGCAACATCGAAGGCGTGCAGGCCGCGAGCCTCATCTACTTCCGCAAGGACGCCGCCAGGCTCAGCCTGCCCGAGGCACTCACGCTCGCGGTGATTCCGCAGAACCCCGTCAAGCGCATTGCCGAGCGCGGGCGCAACACCGAGCTGCAATCGGCGCGCGAACGCCTGTGGGCGCTGTGGGCCGAGCGCGACCCCACCGCCAGGCAGCACGCCCCCGACGCGCAGCTCGCGCTCTCGGCGCAGTCGCGCGGCAGCCTGCCCTTTCTGGCGCCGCACGCCACCGACATGCTGCTTGCGCAGGAGCGCGGCGTGCAGGAGGTGCGCACCACCATCGACCTGCGCATGCAGTCCACGCTGGAGCGCGTGATGGGCCAGTACCTGCGCACACATGCCGACGTGGGCATGACCAACGCGAGCGCGCTGCTGCTCGACGCCTCGACCATGCAGGTGCGCGCCATGATCGGCTCGGCCGACTTCCGCAACGACGCCATCGCGGGCCAGGTCAACGGCGTGCTGGCCAGGCGCTCGCCGGGTTCCACGCTCAAGCCCTTCATCTATGCGCTGGCGCTCGACCAGGGGCTGCTGCATCCGCGCACGATGCTGAAAGACGCGCCGACCTCCTTCGGCCCTTACACGCCCGAGAACTTCGACCACCGCTTCGCCGGTCCGCTGTCGGCGCAGGAGGCGCTGATCCGCAGCCGCAACATTCCCGCGGTGGCCGTGGCCGCCAAGCTCTCGAAACCGGGGCTGTACGACTTCATGCGGCTGGCCGGCGTGCAGAAGCTGCAGAGCGAATCGCACTACGGGCTGGCGCTGGTGCTGGGCGGCGGCGAGGTCACGCCCGAGGAGCTCGCGGGCATGTATGCGACGCTGGCCAACGGCGGCATTTCGCAGCCCATCCGCTACACGCAGCCCGCGCCTGACGAGCCGCCTGTGCAGCCGCTGCGCCTGCTGAGCGAAGAGGCATCGTTCATCACGCTCGACATGCTGCGCCACACGCCGCGTCCCGACACCACCTTGCCCGCGCGCCCCGCCGTCGCGTGGAAGACGGGCACGTCATGGGGCTTTCGCGATGCATGGACGGCCGGCGTGTTCGGCCGTCATGTGCTGGTGGTGTGGGTGGGCAACTTCGACGGCACCAGCAACCCCGCGCTGGTGGGCGTGGATGCGGCCGCGCCGCTGTTCCTGCGCATGGTCGACGCGTTGCGCGCCGAGCGGCTCGACCCGGGCGAAGTCGCGTCGCGCCAGCCGCCGGACCTGCGCCAGGTCGAGGTGTGCGCCGCCACCGGCGGCCTGCCCGATGCGCTGTGCCCGGTGCGCGCGACGACGTGGTTCATCGCCGGCAAGTCGCCGATCCAGGTCAGCAACCTGCACCGCGCGGTGTGGGTCGACGAGACCACCGGCAAGGTGGTGTGCGGGCCGCAGCCCAACGCAAGACAGCAGGTGGTGGAACAGTGGGGCAGCGACATGCGCCGCCTGTTCCGCCAGGCCGGGCTGCCGCGCGCGAGCGCACCGGCCGACGGTTGCGAGAAGGACGGCGATGCACCCGAGGGCGCGCCGCTCATCACCTCGCCGCTGCGCGGCGTGCGCCACACGCTGCGCGTGAACAAGCCCGAGCCGCTGGTGCTGCGCGCCGAGGCCGCCGCAGGCACGCAGGCGGTGTACTGGTTCGCCGACGACGCGCTCATTGGCCGTGCCGCGCCCGGAGAAGGCATCACCTGGATGCCGAGCCTTTCGGAGTCCGGCCGGCGCTACGTGCTGCGCGCGGTCGACGACCAGGGACGCGCCGAATCGCGCGAGGTGACGGTGGACGTCGCACCCTGAACGGATGTCAGGGCCGCCGGATGTCATGGTGGCCGGGTGTCATGGTCGCGTCATGCCTGCCCGGCATGGTCACGCGTTTTCGACTTGGAACTTCTTCGTTCATGACGCGCCTCGCTTCCCTTTCCTTCATCGCCCTGGCCACCGCACTCGCCTGCGGCAGCGCGGCGGCGCAGACCGCCTTTCCGTCCACGCTCGCCGGCCACGCCGTGCTGCCCGCGCAGAGCTTCGTGGCCGCGCCGAAGGACGCGCCGGCCGACCTGCAGGTCAGCGGCAAGTTCACGACGCCGAGGCGCGTCGAGGCCATCGGCACCGTCGAAGGCCTCTCTGCCGGGCGCGGCACGGGGATCTCGGTGCCCTTCAAGGGCCAGCCGCTGCAGGGCCATTCGGGCATCAAGAAGATGGACGACGGCACGTTCTGGATCCTCACCGACAACGGCGCGGGCGCCAAGGCCAACTCGCCCGACTTCATGCTCTACCTGAACCACTACAAGGTGGACTTCAAGAGCGGCAAGTTCGACCGGCTGCAAACCGTGTTCCTGCACGACCCCGACAAGAAGGTGCCGTTTCGCATCGTCCACGAAGGCACCAGGCAGCGCTACCTGACGGGTTCGGACTTCGACCCCGAGAGCTTCCAGTTCGCCGGCGGCGCGCTGTGGATCGGCGAGGAGTTCGGCCCCTTCCTGATCAAGGCCGACCTCAAGGGCAAGGTGCTCGCGGTGTTCGACACGCTGGTCGACGGCAAGGCCGTGCGCTCGCCCGACCATCCGGCCGTGACCACGCCGGGCGTGCCCGGTGGCGCGGTCGATTTCCAGATCAAGCGCTCCAAGGGCTTCGAGGGCATGGCGTCTTCGAAGGACGGCAGCAAGCTGTACGCACTGCTCGAAGGCCCGGTGTGGAATGCCGAGGCCAAGGACTACGAGCGCGTGGAGGGCAAGGAGGCGCTGCGCGTGCTGGAGTTCGACGTGGCCACCGAGAAGTGGACGGGGCGCCATTGGAAGTACGTGCTGGAAGCCAACGGCAACGCCATCGGCGACTTCAACATGATCGACGCCACCACGGGCCTGATCATCGAGCGCGACAACGGCGAAGGCACCTCCGACAAGGCCTGCCCCGAAGGCCAGAAGCGCACCGACTGCTTCCACGACATCGCGAAGTTCAAGCGCGTCTACAAGGTCGAGCTGAGCGACGCCAACGTGGGCGGCCCGGTGCGCAAGATCGGCTACATCGACCTGCTGAACATTGCCGACCCCGACAAGCTCGCGCGCAAGCCGCTGAACGACGGCGTGCTGAAGTTCCCGTTCTTCACCATCGAGAACGTCGACGTGGTCGACGCCACGCACATCGTGGTCGGCAACGACAACAACCTGCCCTTCTCGAGCAGCCGCGAGCCGAACAAGGCCGACGACAACGAGCTGGTGCTGCTGGAAGCGGGCGCGCTGCTGCAGGCGAAGTAGGCGGCGGGCACGGGGCGCTCCCGGGGGCCGCATTGCCCCGCGCGCAGGCAGGGCGTGTGAGGGGCTGGTTGGGGAAATTGCGCCAAATGCGTATGATTCTCATCTTCAAGCATATTCCCTCGTCCCCTTTTCCATGAATTTCCGAACGACCTCGCGCGCCGTCCGGCGCGCGGCGTGAGCACCGGCGTTCGCCATCGCCTCGGCGTGGCGTCCCGCGCGGTGGCCGCCATTGCCGGCGGCTACGGCGTGGCGGCGCTCTCTGCCGCGGTGCTCGCGCTGTGCCTGCCCGCCGCCTTCGGCATGGCACGCAGCGAAGCCGCCATGACCGGCACGCTGGCCTCTTTCATCGTCTTCGCGCTGGCCGTGATGTGGGTCTTTGCCGCGCGCACCGCCGTGCGCGCATGGACCGGCCTGGCCGTTGCCGCCGCACCGCTCGCCGTGCTGCTGTTCGTGCTCCTGCGCATCGCCGGGGGCGCCGCATGAAGGAAGGTTTTCGCCAGTCGATGGCGTGGCTGCACACCTGGTCGGGCCTGCTGGTCGGCTGGGTGCTGTTCATGGTGTTCGCGGCCGGCACGGCCTCGTACTTCAAGGACGAGATCACGTTCTGGATGAAGCCCGAGCTGCACGCGGTGGCGCAGCACGCGGTGCCGCCGGTCCAGGCCGCCGAAGGCGCCGTGGCCTACCTGCAGCGGCGCGGCGCCGGCAGCCCGCGCTGGTTCATCAACCTGCCGACCGAGCGCCAGCCCTCGACCGACGTGCTGTACCTCGCCACGCCGGCGCCCGCCGCCGCCGGTGCCGCACCCGCCGAGAGGCCGCGCCGCCGCTTCGACCGCGCCTCGCTCGACCCGGCCACCGGCGAAGCGATGTCCGCGCCGCGCGCCACCCGCGGCGGCGAGTTCTTCTACCGCCTGCACTTCGACCTGCACTACATGCCGGCGCTGTGGGCACGCTGGATCGTGGGTTTCTGCGCGATGTTCATGCTGGTGGCCATCTTCAGCGGCATCGTCACGCACAAGCGCATCTTCAAGGACTTCTTCACCTTCCGCCCGAAGAAGGGCCAGCGCTCCTGGCTCGACGCGCACAACGTGACGGCGGTGCTCGCGCTGCCCTATCACCTGATGATCACGTACACCGGCCTGGTCACGCTGATGTTCATGTACATGCCCTGGGCCCCGCAGGTGGCCTACAAGGACCGCGGCGGCGAGCAGGCCTTCTTCGCCGAAGCCTTCCCGGGCGGCGGCCGCGACCAGGTCAAGGCCTCGGGCACCAAGGCGCCGCTGGCGCCCCTCGCGCCGATGCTGGCCCAGGCCTCGGCGCACTGGAACGGCGCCGCCGTGGGCCGCATCACCGTGCACCAGCCCAACGATGCCAATGCGGTGGTCTCGCTCACGCGCGCCGAAGGGCCGCAGCTGTCGTACGACCAGCCGTCGATGCAGTTCAACGGCGCCACCGGCGCGCTGATCGGCGCCTTCGGTGACGTGCCCCGGCCGGCCGCGCAAACGCGCGGCGTGCTCTACGGCCTGCACATCGGGCGCTTCGGCGATCCGTTGCTGCGCGCGCTGTTCTTCCTCTCGGGCCTGGCCGGCTGCCTGATGGTGGCGACCGGGCTGCTGCTGTGGGCCGTGAAGGAGCGCCAGAAGTTCGCCAAGACGCTCAAGCAGGGCGGGCGCATCGGTTTCGGCCTGCGGCTGGTCGACGGCCTGAACGTCGGCGCCGTCGCCGGCCTGCCGGTGGCGATGGCCGCCTTCTTCTGGGCCAACCGGCTGGTGCCGGTCGAGGTGGCCGAGCGCGGCGCGGTCGAGATCCGCTGGTTCTTCATCGTCTGGGGCGCGACCGCCGTGCTCGGCCTGCTGCGACCGACGCTGCGCATGTGGCAGGCGCAGCTGGCATTCGGCGCACTGCTGTTCGTGCTGCTGCCGGTGCTCAACGCGTTCACAGGTCCCGCGCCGCTGACCGTGAGCCTGCGTTCGGGCCCGAGCGCGGTGGCCGGCTTCGACCTCGTCGCGATGGCATTGGGCCTGGGCCTGGCGAGCGCGGTCTGGATCGTGGAGCGCAAGCGCCGCAAGTCGCTGGCCAGGAAGGCCGCTCCGCCGGCGGCCAAGGCCACGCCTGCGGCGCAGTCCGCGCTCGTCACCTCGGAACAGGGTTCGTGATGGATTCGCTGCTCCTGGCCCTCGTGTTCGCCGCCTCGCTCGGCGGCTTCTGCGCGCTGAGCCTGGCGATGGACCGCCACAGCGAAGACGTCTACGGCCGCGGCAGCTCGCCGGGCACATGGCGGCGCTGGCTGCAGCTTGGCGGCACCGTGCTGCTGTGCCTGTCGCTGGCGGCGAGCCTGCAGGCCGCGGGCAGTTCGATCGGCTGGGTGCTGTGGCTGGGCGCGCTCACGGCCGCCGCGTTGGCGACGGTCGGGCTGCTGGGCTGCGCGCCGCGGCGGTTTCCGTGGATCGGGTCGGCCGCGGCGCTCGTCGCCGTGGGCGGCGGCTTGCTCTACCTGCTGCTCCTGTTGCTGGCCTGAGCCGTTCAGGCCGGGCGCCGCGCCGCGGTGCCGCCCGAGAGCACGCCCTGCGTCACCGGCAGCGCCATGAAGTCGTGCGGGAAGCCCATCGGCACGGCGCTGACTGCATCGAGACGCTGCAGCGCCGAGGCATCGAGTTCCACGTCGAGCGCACCCAGGTTGTCCTCGAACTGCGCGAAGGTGCGCGCACCGACGATCGGCATCACGGTCGGCGCGCTGCGGTGCAGCAGCCAGGCCAGCGCGATCTGCGCGGACGAGCGGCCCTGCTCCTGCGCGATCTGCGCGACCACGTCGGCGATGTCGAGCGTGCGGCCGCTCAGCGCGCCGTTCATGGCGACCAGGTCCTTGCGCGTGCCCGAGACGCCTGCCGTGCCCGGCGTGGCGCCCTTCATCTGGGCGAGGTCGGCGCGCGTGTACTTGCCCGACAGCACGCCGCTGCCCAGCGGCGACCACGCCATCACGCCCAGGCCGAGCTCGTGGGCCATCGGCAGCAGTTCGCGCTCCACGGTGCGCTCGATCAGGCTGTGCTCGATCTGCAGCGCCACCAGCGGCGTCCAGCCGCGCAGGTCGGCCAGCGTCTGCATGCGCGCCACCTGCCAGGCCGGCGTGTCGGAGATGCCCGCGTAGAGCACCTTGCCCGAGCGCACGAGGTCGTCGAAGCCGCGCATCACTTCGTCGATGGGCGTGAGGTTGTCCCAGATGTGCAGGTACAGCAGGTCGATGTAGTCGGTGCCCAGGCGCTTCAGGCTGGCCTCGACCGAGCGCACCATGTTGCGCCGGTGGTTGCCGCCCGCGTTGGGGTTGCCGGGCTGCATGTTCAGCGTGTACTTGGTGGCCAGCACCACCGACTCGCGCCGCTCGGCGATGAACTGGCCCAGCAGCTTCTCCGAGCTGCCGTTGGTATAGAAGTTGGCCGTGTCGATGAAGTTGCCGCCGCGCTCCACGTACCGGTCGAACATGCGGCGCGACTCCACGGCGTCGGCGCCCCAGCCCCAGTCGCTGCCGAAGGTCATGGTGCCCAGCGACATGGGGCTGACGCGCAGGCCCGAGCGGCCGAGGGTGAGGTAGTTGTCCAGCTTCATGGTGAATGTTCTTTCGAGATGGCTGGCGGTGCGGTCGCATCGCCATGGCCTCGAAGGTAGGCCTGGAATTCCTCTGGAAAAAGACCGCTGGGGTGGATGCTTTGTGAAGCCTGTCTTCATAATGAAAGCCATGTCGCCCGAGCTGCTCCCTGCCATCGCCGCCTTCGCCCGCGTGGCGCACCACGCCAGCTTCACGCGCGCCGCGGAAGAACTGGGCGTGTCGCCCTCGGCCCTGTCGCAGACCGTGCGCACGCTGGAGCAGCGCCTGGGCGTGCGCCTGCTGGACCGCACCACGCGGCGGGTCGGCGTGACCGAACTGGGCCAGCAGTTGCTGAACGGCGCGCGCCCTGCACTCGACGCGCTGGCCCAGGCGGTCGAAGGCCTCGACGAGGCGCGCGACAAGCCCGCCGGCATGCTGCGCCTGAACGTCTCGCGGGTGGCGGCCGAGCTGCTGCTCTTTCCGTACCTGGGCGACTTCGCGGACACCTGGCCCGACATCACGCTCGAGCTGGTCTGCGACAACCGCATGGTCGAACTGGTCGAGGGCGGCTTCGACGCCGGCATCCGGCTCGGCGAAAGCCTTGCACAGGATGTGGTGGCCGTGCCGGTGGGCGGGCCGCTGCGCATGGTCACCTTCGCCGCGCCGCGCTACCTGAAGGGCCGCAAGCCGCCACTGGTGCCCGAAGACCTGCGCGAGCACCGCTGCCTGAACTACCGCCTGAGCACGGGCGGCCTCTATCGCTGGGAGTACGCGCAGGACGGGCGCGTGCTGGACATCGCGCTGCCGGGGCCGCTGGTCAGCAACGACGGCGAGGTGTTGCTGGCCGCGGCGCGTGCGGGCGCGGGGATCACCTCGGCCTTCGAAGGCGCAGTGCGCGAAGACTTCGAGAGCGGCCGGCTGGTGCCGCTGCTGGAGCGCTGGTGGCCGACCTTTCCGGGCTTCTACCTGTACCACCCGAGCCGCGCGCAGATGCCGCGCAAGCTGCGGGTGTTCATCGATTTCCTGCAGGCGCGGCATGCGCCGCCGCCGGTGTCGCAGCGGGCGGTCAAGCCCGCATCAGCGCCTCGATCTCGTCCGCGTCCACCGGCACGCCGCGCGAAATAAGCTCGCAGCCGGTGGCCGTGACGATCGCGTCGTCCTCGATGCGGATGCCGATGTGGTGGAACTGCTCGGGCACGCCCTCGCCGGGGCGCACGTAGATGCCGGGCTCCAGCGTCAGCACCATGCCCGGGTGCAGGATGCGGCTCGGGCGGTTCTTGATGACTTCGTTGGACAGCGGATCCTTTCGCTCGCTCACTTCGCCGACCTGCGTGGGCTCGACGTAGCTGCCGCAGTCGTGCACGTCCATGCCCAGCCAGTGGCTGGTGCGGTGCATGTAGAACTGGAAGTAGGCGCGCGAATCGATCACGTCGTCCAGGCCGCCGACCTTGTTGGCGTCGAGCAGGCCCAGGTCGAGCATGCCCTGCGCCAGCACCTTCACCGCCGCGTCGTGCGGGTCGTTGAAGCGGTTGCCGGCCTTGGTGGCGGCGGCCGAGGCGTACTGGCTCTGCAGCACCAGGTCGTACAGCGCGCGCTGCGGCCCGCTGAACTTGCCGTCGGCCGGGAAGGTGCGCGTGATGTCGCTGGCATAGCTGTCGAGCTCGCAGCCCGCGTCGATCAGCACCAGCTCGCCCTTGCGCACCGGCGCGGCGTCGGCGCGGTAGTGCAGCACGCAGGCGTTGGCGCCCGCCGCTACGATGGAGCCGTAGGCCGGGTACTGCGAGCCGCCCAGGCGGAATTCATGCAGCAGCTCGGCGTCCAGGTGGTACTCGCGCACGTCCTTGCCTTCGCGCAGCATGCGCGCCGACAGCTGCATCGCGCGGATGTGGGCGCGCGCGCTGATCTGCGCGGCGCGCCGCATCACGTCCTGCTCGTGCGCGTCTTTCACGAGGCGCATCTCGTCGAGCAGGCCGCACAGGTCGCGCTGCTCCTCGGGGCACAGCGCGCCGTAGCGCACGCGCGCGCGCACCGACTGCAGCCAGCCGTCGATGCGGGTCTCCAGGCCCTTGTGCGTGGCGAAGGGAAACCACACGGTCGACTTGTTCTCGAGCAGCTTGGGCAGCTTCGTGTCGAGCTCGTTGATAGAGAGGGCGTCGTCCACGCCCAGCGCGGCGGGCGCGGCCTCGGGGCCGAGGCGAAAGCCGTCCCAGATTTCGCGTTCCAGGTCCTTGGGCGCGCAGAACAGTGTGGCGCGGCCGTCGCCCGAGAGCACCAGCCAGGCGTTGGGCTCGGTGAAGCCGGTCAGGTAGTAGAAGTAGCTGTCGTGGCGAAACAGGAAGTCGCTGTCGCGGTTGCGCTGGCGCTCGGGGGCCGTGGGGATGAGGGCGATGCCGTCCTTGCCCAGTTGCGCGGCGAGGCGCGCGCGGCGCTCGGCGTAGATCGTGGTGTCAATGAGCATGGGTTTTCACTTTCGATACGGTGCAAGTCCGGGGTCCGCGGGAACCAGGTGCCGCCATGGGAACACATCCTGCGCAAAGTGGCTGACGTACCCGCCGATCGTTGACTGGATGACCATGAATTGCAGCCCCTGCCGCACGCCCTGCAGCCGTTCGAGCTGCGCCAGGTCCAGGCAGGTGTTGCGCAGCCTCAGCACGCGCAGCTGCGCGCCCATGGGGCCTTGCAGCAGGGCCTCGTAGTCCTCGAAGGGCGTGATGCCGCCGGGCGCCCGGTCGGGCGGCCACACCATCTGCTGCTCGGTGGATTCGGAAAAGTCCAGCAGCCGCAGCGCCGGCAGGTGCGCCGCCGCGGCGAGGTTGCGGATGAACCCCTGGGTGTCGAAATGGGCGCCGATGCACAGGCTGCCCAGCTGCGGCAGCGGCACCGCGAAGAAGTCGGCGTCCGGCGCGTTCGGCACGGTGAGCTCGCTCAGGCGCGGCGCCTTGCGCACCCAGCGCGCGATGTCGCCGCCTTCCTCGAGGATGCGGCCGCTCGCGCACACGAGCGACTGGTTGTGGTCCTCCGGCTGCGTGGGCTTGATGAACAGCGAGCGCAGGCGCGGGAAGGTCGCCGGGCTGTCCAGCAGCGGCGCGAAGGTCCAGTCGCGCGTGCCGTTCGCCCCGCTGTCGACGCCGCTGAACGACAGCGAGGTGATGCAGTCGGCCACCTCCTGGCGGGCCAGGCAGGCCAGGGTTTCTTCGAAGGCCTCGCCCCAGGTCTCGCCGAAATACTCGACATGCCAGCCCTGGCGCATGGGCGCGAGGCCCAGGCGCGTGAAGTCGCTTTCGTACATCGGCACGCTCAGCGGGTCTTCGGGCGCGCCGCCGTTGCGTTCCGCGCTTGTTTCCAGGGCCAGGTCGTGAATGCGCAGGGGCAGCAGGCGCAGCGCGTCGGGCAGCGGGGCGATGGTCATGCGTCGGGCGCCGGTACCAGGCCGGCGTTGAGTTGTTGCAGCCGCTGCGGCGTGCCCACGTCGGTCCAGGGGCCAGCGTAGAGCTCGGCGCTCACCTGCCGGCGCTCCATCGCGGCGCGCAGGATCGGGGCCAAGGGGGCTTTGCGGCCTTCGGGGTTGCCGGCCGGAATGTCGCAGTACGGCGGCGCGAACAGCGCGGCGCGGTAGAGGCCGATGGTGGAGAAGGTGAACTTCTCGGGCGCCGTGTTCAGCGCCAGGCCGTCGGGTGCCAGGCCGAAGTCGCCGTTCGGGTTGTGTTCGGGGTTGGGCACCAGCCACAGGTGGGCGAGCTTGCCGCTGGCGACAAAGCGCTCGACCGAGGCTTGCGTGAAGGTGAAATCGGGCGCGAACACATCGCCGGCCGCCACCCAGAACACCTCGCCCAGCAGCGGCAGCGCGCGCACGATGCCACCGGCCGTCTCCAGCGCGCCGCCGAAGTCGCGGCCCTCGTTGGAGTATGAAATTGATAGCGCGACACCCTTGTCCATCAAGGGTGTTGCGCCGAAATGGTCTGAAATTTGCGCGCCCAGCCAGTCGGTGTTGACCACCAGCTTGGTGAACCCTCCGGCGGCCAGCGCTTCCATCGGCCACTGCATCAAAGGCTTGCCGCGCACCTCGAGCAGGGGCTTGGGGCAGGCGTCGGTCAGCGGCCGCATGCGCTCGCCGCGCCCGGCGGCCAGCACCATCGCGCGGACCGGGGTCATTGCGCGCCTGCTGCCACGCGCCCGCGTTGCAGTTCGTTGCGCTCGCTGTGACGGGGCTGGAACAGCGACACCAGGCATTCCATCAGCGCATGCGCCTTGGCCGAATGGTCGCCGCCGAAGTTGCACACATACACGTCCAGCGTCACGCCGCGCTGCTCGGGCCAGGTGTGGATGCACAGGTGCGATTCGGCCAGCAGCACCGTGGCCGTGACGCCGCCCGGCCCCAGGGGCGTGGCGGGAAATCCGTGGACCAGCTTGCCCACCGCCTGCAGGCCGGCGGCGGCCACCGCCTTCATGCAGACGGCACCCAGGGCCTCCCGGTCGGTGAGCCATTGAAGGCCGCATTGGCAGTCGTGGAGGTCGGCGGTAAGGTGCAGCCCATGCATGGGTGGCAACTCTAGCAGTCCGGCCCGGCACAGGAGCGCATCGGACGGGTGTTCGGCCTGTGTCGGCGCCCCGGCGGGCTCGCCCGGTAAAATCGCGGGTTCCCCCTAATCCCACCCACCCTTTTCCCCCGAAAGCCCCATGCCCATGGCAAACCAAGCCCTGATGGCCAACGCGATTCGCGCGCTGGCCATGGATGCCGTCCAACAAGCGAACTCCGGACATCCGGGTGCACCGATGGGCATGGCCGACATGGCCGTCGCGCTCTGGGGCGATCACCTGCGCTACAACCCCGCGAACCCGCACTGGTTCGACCGCGACCGCTTCGTGCTCTCGAACGGCCACGCCTCGATGATGCTGTACGCCGTGCTGCACCTCACCGGCTACGACCTGCCGATCGGCGAGCTCAAGAACTTCCGCCAGCTGCACAGCAAGACCGCCGGCCACCCCGAAGTCGACGTGACCCCCGGCGTGGAAACCACCACCGGCCCGCTGGGCCAGGGCATCACCAACGCCGTGGGCTTCGCGCTGGCCGAAAAGCTGCTCGCCGCCGAGTTCAACCGCAAGAGCCACGACATCGTCGACCACCACACCTACGCCTTCCTGGGCGACGGTTGCATGATGGAAGGCATCAGCCATGAAGCCTGCGCACTGGCCGGCGCCTGGCACCTGAACAAGCTCATTGCCCTGTACGACGACAACGGCATCAGCATCGACGGCCAGGTCAAGCCCTGGTACATCGACAACGTGGCCGAACGCTTCCACGCCTATGGCTGGCACGTGATCGGCCCGATCGACGGCAACGACGCCGCCGAAGTGTCCAAGGCCATCGCCAAGGCCAGGCAGTCGACCGACAAGCCCACGCTCATCAACTGCAAGACCGTCATCGGCAAGGGCAGCCCGAACCGCGCCGGCACCGCCAAGGCGCACGGCGAGGCGCTGGGCGCCGAAGAAATCAAGCTCACGCGCGACGCCATCGACTGGCACCACGCGCCATTCGAGATCCCGGCCGAGGTGTACGCCGACTGGGACCACAAGCAAGCCGGCGCCAACATCGAAGCCGAGTGGAACGCCAAGTTCGCCGCCTACGCCGTGGCGTTCCCCGAGCTGGCCGCCGAGTTCACGCGCCGCATGAAGGGCGAGCTGCCCAAGAACTTCCACCAGGTGGCGTTCGACACCGTGGTCGCCGCCCACACCAAGGCCGAGACCGTCGCCAGCCGCAAGGCCAGCCAGCTCGCGCTGGAAGCCTTCACCGCCGCGCTGCCCGAAATGCTCGGCGGCAGCGCCGACCTGACCGGCTCCAACCTCACCAACACCAAGAGCACCGCCGCCCTTCGCTTCGATGCGAAGACCGGCGCCGTGGTCATGAACGTGCCGGCGGTCGAAGCCAAGCAAGGCGCCGAAGACGAAGCCAAGCCCGAAGCCCCGGTGGAAGTGCCGCACGGCACCATCGGCCGGCACATCAACTACGGCGTGCGCGAGTTCGGCATGGCGGCCATCATGAACGGCGTGGCGCTGCATGGCGGCTACATCCCCTACGGCGGCACCTTCCTCACGTTCAGCGACTACAGCCGCAACGCCATCCGCATGGCCGCGCTCATGAAGCACCGCGTGATCCACGTGTTCACGCACGACTCCATCGGCCTGGGCGAAGACGGCCCCACGCACCAGTCGATCGAACACGCCGCCTCGCTGCGCCTGATTCCCAACCTGGACGTCTGGCGTCCGGGCGACACGGCCGAAACCGCCGTGGCCTGGGCCGTGGCGCTGCAGAACCAGACGCGCCCGACCGCGCTGCTGCTCAGCCGCCAGAACATCGCCTACGCACCGAAGAGCGAACTCGGCGACATCAGCCGCGGCGCCTACGTGCTGTCCGAGCCGGAAACCGTGGGCCTCAAGAGCAAGAAGACGGCCGCCGTCATCATCGCCACCGGCTCCGAAGTGCAGCTCGCACTGGCTGCGCAGAAGCTGCTGGCTGAAAAGAAGATCGCCGTGCGCGTGGTGTCGATGCCCTCGACCACCACCTTCGACCGCCAGGACCTCGCCTACAAGAAGGCCGTGCTGCCGAAGAAGCTGCCGCGCATCGCCGTCGAAATGGGCTGCACGGGCGGCTGGTGGAAGTACGGCTGCGCCGCCGTCGTCGGCATCGACACGTACGGCGAGTCGGCGCCCGCGCCGGAACTGTTCAAGTACTTCGGATTCACGGCGGAGAACGTGGCCGCCACGGTGGAAGCGGCACTGCGCGACTGACCGTCGCACAGCGTTTCTTCCTGCCGGTCCACAACAAGTTTTTCAACCTTAGGAGCAAGTCAGATGGCTATCAAACTCGGTATCAACGGCTTCGGCCGCATCGGTCGCAACGTGCTGCGCGCAGCGGTGCAGAACTTCAAGAACGACATCGAAATCGTTGCCATCAACGACTTGCTCGAGCCCGACTACCTGGCCTACATGCTCCAGTACGACTCGGTGCACGGCCGCTTCAAGGGTGAAGTCACGGTCGAAGGCAACACGCTGATCGTGAACGGCAAGAAGATCCGCCTGACGCAGGAGCGCGACCCCGCGCAACTGAAGTGGGACGAAGTCGGCGCCGACATCGTGCTCGAATCGACCGGCCTGTTCCTCACCAAGGAAACGGCGCAGAAGCACATCGACGCGGGCGCCAAGAAGGTCATCCTGTCGGCACCGTCCAAGGACGACACCCCCATGTTCGTCTACGGCGTGAACGACAAGAAGTACGCCGGCGAAGCCATCATCAGCAACGCCAGCTGCACCACCAACTGCCTGGCCCCGCTGGCCAAGGTGCTGAACGACAAGTGGGGCATCAAGCGCGGCCTGATGACCACCGTGCACGCCGCCACCGCCACGCAGAAGACCGTGGACGGCCCGAGCAACAAGGACTGGCGCGGCGGCCGCGGCATCCTGGAAAACATCATTCCGTCCAGCACCGGCGCCGCCAAGGCCGTGGGCGTGGTGATCCCCGAGCTCAACAAGAAGCTCACGGGCATGAGCTTCCGTGTGCCGACCTCCGACGTGTCGGTGGTCGACCTCGTGGTCGAGCTCGAGAAGGAAGCCACGTACAAGGAAATCTGCGCCGAAATGAAGGCGCAGAGCGAAGGCGCGCTGAAGGGCGTGCTGGGCTACACGGAAGACAAGGTGGTGGCCACCGACTTCCGCGGCGACCCGCGCACCTCCATCTTCGACGCCGAAGCCGGCATCGCGCTGGACAGCACCTTCGTGAAGCTCGTGAGCTGGTACGACAACGAATGGGGTTACTCGAACAAGTGCCTCGAAATGGTGAAGGTCGTGTCGAAGTAAGACGTCAATGAAAAACGCGCCCGAGGGCGCGTTTTTTCATGGGCGGCCGCAAGGCGGCGAGGCGCGCCCGCGCTGCTTTTTGCCCAGGCTCAGACCGGCTCGAGCACGTGGATCAGCTTGCTCTCGACCAGCTCCTTGGTCTTCGCGCCGTGCTCCTTCATGTGCGGCGCCACGGCATGGGCCTGCAGATGGGCCAGCGTTTCCCACTTCTCGATCACGACGAAGGTCTCGGGGCCGAAGCTGGCCTTGGACGTGGGGACGCCTTGCGCATCGACCGCGGCGCCGTACTCGATGCAGCCCGCTTCGGCCAGCACGGCCGCGCGGTTGGCGGCAAAGGCCTCGAGCAATGCGGCGCGCTGGCCCGGCTTGGCGGTGATGACTGCGACGACGTGGATCATGTGAAAGGTCTCCAGGGTGTGTAGGAATTTCGACGCTCGAATCTAAGAGATTTCGCGCTGCCGCGCAGAGGGCGCGGGTCCGGTCCGCGACAACGTCGCAGGCTTGTCCCTATCATCGCGCGCATGTTCTTTCCGCTGCCCCGCACGGCCACCGCGCCTTTCTGCCCGTCCGAAGTGAAGGGCAGCGTCGCCGTCCCGCAAGACCTGCCGTTCTTCAAGAAGCTGATGCGCTACGCGGGCCCAGGCCTGCTGGTGTCGGTCGGCTACATGGACCCTGGCAACTGGGCCACCGACATCGAGGCCGGTTCGCGCTTCGGCTACGGCCTCTTGTTCGTGGTGCTGCTCGCGAGCCTGGCGGCGATGCTGCTGCAGACGCTGTGCGTGCGCCTGGGCCTGGGCACGCAGAAGGACCTGGCGCGCGCCTGCCGCGAGCACTATTCGCCGCGCGTCAATCGGCTGCTGTGGCTGGGCGCGGAGCTGGCCATCGTGGCCTGCGACCTCGCCGAGGTGCTGGGCAGCGCGCTCGCGCTGCACCTGCTGTTCGGCGTGTCGATTCCGGTGGGCATCGCCATCACGGCCTTCGACACGCTGCTGGTGCTGGGCCTGCAGGGCGCGGGCTTCCGGCGCGTGGAGGCGATCGTGCTCGGGCTGGTCGGCACCATCGCGGGCTGCTTCATCGTCGAGCTGGCGATGGCGCCGCCCAACTGGTTCGGCGTGGCGATGGGCTTCGCGCCCAGCCTGGAGCGGCTGCACCAGCCGGGCGCGCTGTACCTGGCCATCGGCATCGTGGGCGCCACTGTGATGCCCCACAACCTGTACCTGCACTCGTCCATCGTGCAGACCCGGCTCGTGGCCGACACCGACGCCGCGCGCCGCGAGGCGGTGCGCTTCTGCACGCTCGACGCGGTGGTGTCGCTGTCGCTCGCGCTGCTGGTCAACGCGGCGATCATGGTGCTGGCGGCCAGCGCCTTCCACGCCACCGGCCACCGCGAAGTGGCCGAGATCGACGACGCCTACCGGCTGCTCGAACCCATCGTGGGCAGCGCGTTCGCGGCCACGCTGTTCGGCATTGCGCTGCTGGCCTCGGGCCAGAGCTCGACCTTCACCGGCACCATCGCGGGCCAGATCATCATGGAGGGCTTTCTCGACATGAAGATCCCGTGCTGGCAGCGCCGGCTTATCACACGCCTGCTGGCGCTGGGCCCGGCCTTCCTGGGCGTGTGGTGGTTCGGCGACGGCGGCGTGGGCAAGATGCTGGTGCTCAGCCAGGTGGTGCTGAGCTTTCAGCTGCCGTTCGCGATGTGGCCGCTGATCCGCTTCACGAGCCGGCGCGACATGATGGGCAGCTTCGCCAACGGCCCGGTGCTCAAGCTGCTGGCCTGGGGCTTGTTCGGCGTCATCAGCGCGGCCAACGTGTGGCTGGTGGGCTCGGTGCTCAGCGGCGGCTGAGCGCCGGCTCGGCATCGTCCTTGCCAAGCGCCGCGGCCATGAAATCGACGAAGGCCCGCACGCGCGCCGACAGCTGGTGGCGCTGCGGGTACACCGCGTGGATGTCGGCGTCGGGCGTGCGGCAGTGGGCCAGCACCTGCACCAGCCGACCGCTGCGCAGGTAGCGCGCAATGTCCCACTCGGCGCGCATCAGGATGCCGTGGCCGTCCAGCGCCCAGTTGACCGCGATCTCCCCGTCGTTGGTGCTCAGCGCGCCGCGAGTCTTCACGGCCTCGGTGCGCTGCGCCGTGCCGCGGCCCGTGCTCAGGCGCCACACGCCGTAGGCCTCGTCGCCCTGGCGGATGCCGATGCAGCGGTGGTGCGTGAGGTCGTTCGGCACCTTGGGCGTGCCGGCCCGCGCCAGGTAGGCGGGCGAGGCGCACAGCAGGCGCCGGTTCGACGCGATGCGTCGCGCGATCACGCGCGCCTCGGGCGGCGCGCCGAAGCGGATGCAGACGTCGAAGGCGTCGTCGGTCAGCGGCGGCGGGTTGACCGAGAGCTGCAGCTGCACCTCCACCTGCGGATGCTTGCGCACGAACTTCGAGATGAGCGGCGCCACATGGCTGCGCCCGAAGCCCAGCGTGGCGTTCACGCGCAGCAGGCCCTGTGCCTCGCCTCTGGCGCCGCCGAGCTGCTGTGCCATGTCGTCGATCTCGCCGAGGATGCGCCGCGCGCTGGCCACGTAGAGCTCGCCTTCGGGCGTGAGGCTCATGCGCCGCGTGGTGCGGTTCACCAGCGTGACGCCCAGGCGCGCTTCCATCAGCGCGAGCCGCTTGCTCACCGCCGGCGTGCTGATGCCGAGCTCGCGCGCCGCGGCGCTCAGGCTGCCGCAGGCCGCGAGCGTGGCGAAGAAGCCGAGGTCGGCGGGCTGGACGGGGGATGTCATGGCCACCTCACTGTTGAATTGAAGTTAAGGATGGATTCACTTTCGGCATGAATCGTTCGGCGCATCGAATCCTACAGTGGGCTCTTTCGACAGAGCACACATTCACAAGGACATCGATGAGCAGCTACAGCATTGCCACCATTCCCGGCGACGGCATCGGCAAGGAAGTGATCCCCGCGGGTCGCGAGGTGATGGAGGCGCTGGCCGCGGCTTCCGGCGGCGCGCTGCAGTTCAGCTTCGAGGACTTCGGCTGGGGCGGCGACTGGTACCGCGCGCACGGCGAGATGATGCCGGCCGACGGCCTGGACGCGCTGCGCGAGAAAGACGCCATTCTTTTTGGCTCCGCGGGCGACCCGCACATTCCCGACCACATCACGCTGTGGGGACTGCGCCTGAAGATCTGCCAGGGCTTCGACCAGTACGCCAACGTGCGGCCCACGCGCATCCTGCCGGGCATCGACGGCCCGCTCAAGCGCTGCGCGCCGGGCCAGCTCGACTGGGTGATCGTGCGCGAGAACTCCGAGGGCGAGTATTCGGGCGTCGGCGGCCGCGTGCACCAGGGCCACCCCATCGAAGCCGCCACCGACGTGAGCATGATGACCCGCGCGGGGGTCGAACGCATCATGCGTTTTGCCTTCACCCTGGCCCGCTCGCGGCCGCGCAAGCTGCTCACGGTGGTGACCAAGAGCAACGCGCAACGCCACGCGATGGTGATGTGGGACGAGATCGCGCTGCAGGTCTCCAGGGAGTTCCCCGACGTCGCCTGGGACAAGGAGCTGGTCGACGCCTGCACCGCGCGCATGGTCAACCGCCCGGCCACGCTGGACACCATCGTCGCCACCAACCTGCATGCCGACATCCTCAGCGACCTGGCGGCCGCGCTGGCGGGCAGCCTGGGCATTGCGCCCACCGGCAACATCGACCCCGAGCGCCGCTACCCCTCGATGTTCGAGCCCATCCACGGCTCGGCCTTCGACATCATGGGCAAGGGGCTGGCCAACCCGGTCGGCACCTTCTGGTCGGTGGTGATGCTGCTGGAGCACCTGGGCGAGGCCGAGGCCGCGCGCCGCGTGATGGCGGCGGTGGAGCACGTCACGGCCAACCCGTCGCTGCACACGCGCGACCTGGGCGGCAGCGCGACCACGGCGCAGGTGACGCGCGCGGTGTGCGACCACATCGCCGGCGTGCCGCAGCGCCTGGCCGCCTGACGGCCCGGGCCTTGATGGCCTGATCGATTTCGAGCGACCCCGACGGTATTCGCGCGCCTCGATGCGCTCACCACGACAACAAGCCGGAGACAAACACCATGACCGCTTTTTTCGACGCGCGCCGCCGGCGCACCGTGCTTCGCGCCACCGCCCTGGGGCTGGGCCTGGGCCTGGGTGCAACCGCGCTGTCCTTCGCGCAGCAGCCCGCCGGCTGGCCCGCGCGGCCCATCAGCCTCGTCGTGCCCTTCCCCGCGGGCGGCACCACCGACGTGCTGGCGCGTGCGCTGGCCGACAAGCTTTCGCAGTCGCTGGGCCAGCCCGTGGTGGTCGAGAGCCGGCCCGGCGCCGGCGCCACGCTCGGGGCCGACTACGTGGCCAAGGCCAAGCCCGACGGCTACACGCTGCTGATGGGGGCGGTGCACCACACCATCGCCACCAGCGTCTACAAGAAGCTGCCCTACGACTTCCAGAAAGACCTGGCGCCCGTCACCGTGGTGGCCATGGTGCCCAACGTGCTGGTCGTCAATGCGGCCCAGACGCCCGCGAAGAACGTGGCCGAACTGGTGGCGCTGGCCAAGGCTGCGCCCGAGAAGCTGGCCTACGGCTCCAACGGCAACGGCACGGCGCAGCACCTGATCGGCACGCAGTTCCAGGCCAGCACCGGCACCACGCTGCTGCACGTGCCCTACAAGGGCAGCGGCCCGCTCACCACCGACCTGCTGGGCGGGCAGGTGGCGATGTCCTTCGACACCATCACGCCGGTGCTGCAGCACATCAAGAGCGGCAAGCTGCGCGCGCTGGCCGTGACCACGGCGCGCCGCTCGTCCGTGCTGCCCGACGTGCCCACGCTGGAAGAAGCGGGGCTCAAGGGTTTCGACATCGGCACCTGGTTCGGTGTGCTCGCGCCGGCGGCCACGCCCAAGGACGTGCTGGCGCGGCTGAACACCGAGATGGTGAAGATCATCCGCTCGCCCGACTTCGCGCAGCGCATGCAGGCCATCGGCGCCGAGCCGCTGGGCGGCACGCAGGACGAGATGGCGAAGCAGATCCGCGAGGAGACGGCCAAGTTCGCGAAGCTGGTGAAGGAAGGCGGCGTGGCGATCGACTAGCCGCGCCGGCGCGCCGTCGGTTACCGGTGCGCACACCTTGGCGCAGTCGGCAACACGCCGAGCCCATAGGATGGTGTTTCTTGAACTCCCGCCATCCCGCCATGTTCATCGTCACCCTCACCTACGTCCGCCCGCTCGAGGAACTCGACGCCCTGATGGACGCGCATGTCACCTGGCTCAAGAAGCACTATGCGAGCGGCCTGTTCGTGGCCTCCGGGCGACAGGTGCCGCGCAAGGGGGGTGTGATCCTGGCGCGCTCGGGCGACCGGGAGGCGCTCGACGCGGTGCTGGCGCGCGACCCGTTCGTGCAGAACGGTGTGGCGCGCACGGAGGTGCTCGAGTTCATCCCGAGCATGACCGCGCTGGGCGCCGAGGTGCTGAAGACCCTCTGACGCCTCCGGCCCGCACGGCGCGGTCAGGCCGCAGGCACTTCCTCGCGCCCGCCTGGGTGCTTCGCGAAGCGCGCCGTCTCGCGGCCATGAACCGGTGCCGAATTGTCGAAGGGCCAGCCGCCGAACTGCGTGCGCCGGTAGTCGGCCATGGTCTGGCTGATCTCGGCCTGCGTGTTCATCACGAAGGGGCCGTACTGCACCACCGGCTCGGCGATCGGGCGGCCCTGCAGCACCAGGAACTCGCTCGCCTCGTCGGGGCCGTTGACCAGCTCGACGGCCATGTCCGCGCGCAGCTCGATGGCCACCGGGCCCTGCACGCGCTCGCCGCCCACGTGCGCCGTCGCGCCCTTGAAGAAGTACAGCATGCGCCGCGTGCCCTCGCCCGTGGCGGCGGGCAGCGTCCATTGCGCGCCGGGCGTCATCTTGATGGTCCAGATGGCCACGTCGGCGTCGGCCTGCGCGGCCCACGAATCGGGCGGCGGCGCCAGCGGCTGGATCGGCGCCTGGCCGTTCAGGGCGTCGCCGAGCTTGCCCGCGATCACCGCGACGTCGGTGCGCCCGCCCCTGGCGTCGTCGGACGCGAAACGCGGAATGTCGTCGGACCACAGCATCGTGAAATGCGGCTCGGCCATCTTGCTGCGCGCCGGCAGGTTGAGCCAGATCTGGAACAGCTCCAGCGGGTTCGGCGCACCGGCGTCGAGCAGCGGGAACATCTCGGAATGCACGATGCCCTTGCCGGCCGTGAGCCACTGCACGTCGCCGCCGCCGAAGCGCGCGGTGGCGCCCAGCGAGTCGGAGTGGTCGACCAGGCCCTTGCGCACGATGGTCACCGTCTCGAAGCCGCGGTGCGGGTGCGAGGGAAAGCCCGGCACCGTGTCGCCGTGGTACATGCTCCAGCCGTCCTTGCGGCTGAAGTCCTGGCCGATCTGGCGCCCGGCGAGCGAGGCTTCGGGGCCCATGCGGCCGTTGCCCTGCGGGTAGGCGTCGTC
The DNA here is from genome assembly GCF_056394985.1 of Variovorax sp. 10N412. Lineage (NCBI taxonomy): Bacteria > Pseudomonadati > Pseudomonadota > Betaproteobacteria > Burkholderiales > Comamonadaceae > Variovorax > Variovorax sp. 10N412. The sequence continues at coordinate 298,400 of NZ_JBFTIO010000003.1, read as the reverse complement.
GTGGTACACGCAGAACAGGAACGGGTCGATCGTCTGCCACGGGAACCCGAGGGGCGCGACCTGCAGGACGGGGCTCGCGCGCTTGTTGTTGTCTTCGGACATGTCGTTATTCCTTTCCATGGGGGGCATGGCCGATGGTGCCTTGCCGATGGCTGGAATATCGGGGCGCAAGCGCCTTCCGGTAGGTGCCTTGCCTGCAACAGTGAGGAGCGCGTATGGAACGATGGGCATCGTTCTTTGCCTCGGGGTGCGGCGGCGCGTTGCGCTGTTACTGCTTGGGCATCTCTGCGTTCGGGTCCATGTACATCAGCTCCCACAGGTGGCCGTCGATGTCCTGGAAGCCGTGGCCGTACATGAAGCCGTAGTCCTGCGGCTCGCGCGGCGTGGTGCCGCCGGCCGCCACCGCCTTGGCCACCAGGTCGTCGACCTCGGCGCGGCTCTCGCACGACAGGCACAGCAGCACCTCGGTGGTCTTGCCGGTGTCGGCGATGGCCTTGGCCGTGAAGGTCTTGAAGAAGTCTTCCACCAGCAGCATGACGTGGATGCTGTCCTTCTGCACCACCATGCACGCGGCGTTGGCGTCGGTGAACTGCGGGTTGAAGGTGTAGCCCAGGGCGGCGAAGAAAGCCTTGGTCTTGTCGAGGTTCTTGACGGGGAGATTCACGAAGATCTGCTTGGTGGCCATGGTGTCGTCCTGTGTCGATGAGGATGAATGGAGGATTTCCGGTGTTTTGTGTACGCCGTCCACAAAAGATATCAAAGAAAATGGACGGCGTCCACATGAATTTCGGTGCGGGGGTTTTGCGCTGCGGGCGGATGCGGCGCGCGCATCATCGGCGGCTATGGAAATCGAGTTCAAGTTCTGCATTCCCCCCGGCCGCCTGAAGGCCGTCGAAGCCGCGCTGAAGCGCGGCACCGTCGTGCGCACCCGCCTGCAGGCCCGCTACTTCGACACCGCCGACCTCCGGCTGGCCGCCCATGGCATGGTGCTGCGGCTGCGCAAGGAAGGCCCGCGCTGGGTCCAGACCGTGAAGGCCACGGGCGACAACGCGCTGCACCGGCTGGAGCACAACGTCGACCTGGGTACGGCTGGCAAGGCGCCGCAAATCGATCCGCAGCGCCACCAGGGCACGCCTGTGGGCGAACGGCTCGCCAGGCTGCTGGCGGAGGGGGGAGATGCTGCATTGGTCGAACGGCAATCGACCGACATCGTGCGGCTCACGCGCGACGTGCGCGTGACGGGGCCCGGTGGCGCGGTGGTCGAGATGGCGCTGGACGTCGGCAAGGTCGTCGCGCACGCTGGCACGCCCGAACAGCGCCAATCGCCGGTGTGCGAGCTGGAGCTGGAACTCAAGAGCGGCGACGTGCGGGGCCTGGTGTCGCTTGCGCGGCGCTGGTCGCAGCAGCATGGGCTGTGGTTCGGCACCGTGTCGAAGGCCGAGCGCGGCGCGCGCCTGCTGGCCGCGCAAGACCGCGTGGAAGCGGTGAAGGCGCAGCCGCCGCGCTTCGCCGCGCAGCACCCCGACGGCCGGGCGATTCAGCAGGCCGTGGTCGCGTCCTGCCTGGCGCAGATGCTGCCGAATGCCAGCGAGATTGCGGCGGGCAATACCGACCCCGCGGACGAAGAGCAGATTCACCAGCTGCGCATCGGCATCCGGCGGCTGCGCACGGCGCTGCGCGAGTTGGCGCCGCTCGATGCGGACTCAGGGCTGTTCGAGGCCGCCGCGTGGGAGCCGCCGCTGGTCGACGCCTTCCGCGCGCTCGGCGAATTGCGCGACCGCGAACAGGTCGTGAAGCTCGCGCAGCCCCTGTTGCGCGAAGCGGGCGGGCCGGCCTTCGACCCGATGGCGGGCGATGCGGCGTCCAGTGCGTCGTCTGCAGGCGATGTCGTGCGTGCTGCGGCGTTCCAGAACGTGCTGGTTTCGCTGATCGGCTTCACCGCATTGGCGCCGGCGGAATCCGCCGCGGCCAGTGCCGACGACGCCCGCCGCCTGCTGCGCAAGCGCCTGCAGAAGCTGCACAAGCAGGCGGTGCGCGACGGCGAGCGCTTCGAGTCACTGGCAACCGAAAGCCAGCACCGCGTGCGCAAGCGGCTCAAGCGCCTGCGCTACCTGGCGGAGTTCGTGGCGCCGCTGTTCGAGGGCGAAGACAAGGACGCCGCCGAGCGCTACCTGAAGGCCCTGCGGCCCGCGCAGGACGCGCTGGGGGAGTTCAACGACGAGGCGGTGGCGCTGGCGCTGTACCGCGAGGCCACGCAACGCGATGCGCGCGCGTGGTTTGCGGTGGGTTGGTTCACTGCGCGGCATGCGGGCGGCGCGAAGGCCTGCCGCAAGGCGCTGGGAAAGATCGGGGACGCGCCGAGGTTCTGGAAGAAGGGCTAGCTTCCGAAATCGAAGGCCAGTTGCGAATCAGAGATCGACGGGTCCAAACGGCGATTGAACAGCTTCTGCGCTGAAAGACCTGAGACCCACGAGAAAAAGCTCATCCACGACAGCACCAGGGCAATCACGAACAAACGCAAAACCGCCCAGCGCTGGTCGTTCAGTGCAGTCTTCAGATAAGCAGTAGTCTCACTGTGCTTCAGGACGTCGCAAAGAATATTGACCTCCTTCTCTGTGAATGAGCTGCGAGCCGCGTTTGTGCTTGCTGGACGCGAACAGTCCGCCACCTTCAAAGCATTGGGGCCAAACGGAATGGCAGATCCGAGCGCGCCCAGTTCTGTCGTTGTCGCGAAGAAATGCCGCCCGGTCGCATTCAGCGTCAGCAAGGTCTTGTCAAAGACCAGAATTCCTGCGCTGGCAACCACGAGGAACCAGCAAAGCAACAGCCGAGCAAGTCTGAATCGCTGCTTCCAGGTGGACGGCAACTCATGCCCTTTGACCTGACGGGTCTCGGGATCGAAAAGATCGCCACAAAGACGCAGCCTGTACATCTGCACTTCATTGGACTTGGCCCATCGGATCAGTTCGCGGGCCTTTTCCAGCGAAGAGACCTGCACGCCTGCAAGCATGCGAAACGACAGGAGACTCGCCTCCTCTTCGACGAACGCCTTGATCTCTGGATCGGCAATTTCTTGCTTGCCATGGACCAGTTGCCACAAGCGGCGGACGACGACCTGGCGCGAACCCGCGCGCAATATCCCCCAGGCAAATGCCGCAGCAACTAAAAGCGGCGCAGCAACACTGAGCGCCTGCGCAAGGCTCGAAATCGTCGCGAAATCCATTCCCGGCTACGAATCAGTGATGGTGCCCGTGCGCCCCATGCACATGCTTGTGCTCGATCTCCACCGGCAGCGCCGCACGCACATCCGTCACCTGCAGGCTGAACTTCAGCGCCTTGCCGGCCCACGGGTGGTTGCCGTCGAGCAGCACGACCGGGCCCTTGATCTTCATCACGGTGAAGACATGCTCGGTGCCGTCGTCCAGGCGGCCTTGCAGCTGTCCGCCGATCTTCACGCCGGGCGGAAATTCGGCCTTGGGAATGCTGCGCACCAGCGCCTCGTCGCGCTGGCCGAAGGCGTCTTCGGGCGACAGGTTCACCACGGTCTGGTAGCCCTTTTCCTTGCCGTCGAGCGCTTCCTCGATCTTGGGCAGCGTGTTCTCGTAGCCGCCATGCAGGTAGGCCATCGGCTCGGGGCTCGCCTCGATGAGCTTGCCCTGGGCGTCGGAGACTTTGTACTTGATGGTGACGACGGTGTCTTTTTCGATTTTCATGGGAAGGCATTTTCAGTGGAAACGAAAAAGCGCAGGCGGCTAGGCTTTCCCTGAAGGCACGGGCTCCTGCAGCACGTCCAGTTGCCCCAGCTTGCCCACCACCATCTCGATGAACGCCGACACCGCCAGCGGCAGGTGCTTGCGGCTCGGGTAGACCACGCTCAGCCCCCGCCCCGTGTACGCGTACTGCGGCAGCACCCGCACGAGCAGCCCTTCCTGCTCGTCGCGCGTCGCCATCGACGGCGGCAGCTGCGCGATGCCCATGCCGGCCAGCGCGGCCTTGCGCAGCGCCTGGGCCGTGTTGCCGGTGAAGCGCCCGGCGACCTGCACTTCTTCTTGCACCCCGTCGGGGCCCGTGAGCCGCCATGTGGTGTGGCCGGCCGGGTGCGGCGGCGTCACGCAGTCGTGGTCCGCCAGCGCCTGCAAGGTCGCGGGCGCGCCGCGCCGCGCGAGGTAGGCGGGACTGGCCAGCAGGCCGCCGCTGCGCGTGGCCAGCCGACGGCCGATGTAGCCCGAATCGCGCAGCATGCCGCCGCGGAACGCCACGTCGATCTGCTCGGCGATCAGGTCGGCGGCGGCGTCGCTGAGCACGAAGTCGAGCCTGACCAGGGGGTGTTCGGCCAGGAAGTCCGCCACCCATTCCATCGGGAAGAAATCGAAGAAATCCGCCGGCGCCGCCACCCGGACCAGCCCACTGGGCGCCTGCCCGCCCGCCTCCAGTTCCTGCCCCGCCGCCACCAGCCCGTCGACCGCCCCCGCGCAGCGCTCGTGAAAGGCCTGTCCCGCGCTGGTCAGCGTCAGCTTGCGCGTGGAGCGCTGCATCAGCCGCGTGCCGAGCTGCGCTTCGAGCTGCTGGACGCGCCGGCTCACGGTGTTGGGCGGCAGGCCGAGCCGGCGGGCGGCCTCGGCAAAGCTGCCGTGGCGCACCACCTGCACAAACATGGCGATGTCGTTGAGGTCGAGCATGGCGGGTTGATTCCTTCGAATTCTGGACGAGTGCAATCCGACTCTACCGTCTAGTCGATCAATGGGTGCGTGCCTAAGCTTCGGTGCATGGCCACCCCGGCCGCCATGCCAACCCATCAGGAGCCACCCATGACCCAGGCACAACCCCGCATCGGCATCGTCATCGCCTCGACCCGCGAAGGCCGCTTCGGCGACAAGCCCGCCCGCTGGATCCACGAGATCGCAAAGCAGCGCACCGACCTGGCCTTCGAACTCGTCGACCTGCGCGACCATCCGCTGCCCTTCTTCGACGAGGCCGGCGCACCCGCGTGGGGTCCGGTGAAGAACGAGGCGGCGCAGCGCTGGCAGGCGAAGCTGGCCACCTTCGACGGTCTGGTCGTCGTCACGCCCGAATACAACCACGGCCCGAGCGCGGTGCTGAAGAACGCGATCGACTGGGCCTACAAGGAGTTCATCCGCAAGCCGATCGGCTTCGTGGGCTACGGCGGCGTGGGCGCGGCGCGGGCCGTCGAGCAGCTGCGGCTGGTGGCGGTCGAGATGCAGATGGCACCGGTGCGCCATGCGGTGCACATCGGCATGGTGGAGTTCATGGGTATCTGGCAGCAGGGCAAGTCGTTCGACGACTTCCCTCACCTCGCACAGGCTGCCACCGCCATGCTCGACGACATGGCCTGGTGGACCCGCGCGCTGAAGACCGCAAGGGAGGCCGCATGAGCACCGACACAGTCACGCAGGCCCGCGCCATCGTCTACCGCACGCGTGGCGCGAAGCACGGCGGCATCACGCGGCTGGTGAGCCCGGGCGACCTGGGCGAATTTCTCAAGCCCTTCGTGTTCCTCGACCTCTTCGGCTTCGACACCACCGGCGGCCACAAGGGCTTCGGCCTGCATCCGCACTCGGGCATCGCCACGCTCACCTACCTGATCGAAGGCGACACGCTCTACGAAGACACGACCGGCGAGAAAGGCACGCTGCTGGGCGGCGGCGTGGAGTGGATGCGCGCCGGCAACGGCGTGTGGCACACCGGCGGCCCCGCGCCGGGCGTGACGCGCGTGCGCGGCTTCCAGCTGTGGGTGGCGCTGCCGGCTTCTGAAGAGAACGCGCCCGCGCAAAGCCTCTACCTCGCGCCCGCGCAGGTGCCGCAGGAAGGCCCGGCGCGCGTGCTGCTCGGGCACCACGGCGCGGCGCGCAGCGCAATAGCGGCGCCCGCGTCGATGAACTACCTGGCCGTGCAGCTGAAAGACGGCGAGCACTGGCGCTACGTGCCGCCGGCCGGGCACACGGTGGGCTGGGTCGCGGTCAACGAAGGCGCGCTCGCAACCGGCGACGACCGGGGCGGCCCCATCGGCGGCGGCGAACTCGCGGTGTTCGACGAGTCGCAGGACGCGATCGACTTCACCGCCCGTGGCGACACGGCCTTCGTGCTGGGCTCGGCGGTGAAGCATCCACACGAGTTGGTGATGGGCCACTACTCGGTGCACACGAGCCGTTCGACGCTCGAGCAGGGCGAGGCCGAGATCCGGCGCATCGGCGCGACGCTGCGCCAGCAAGGGCGGCTCGGGTAAAGCCGCACGGCCCGCGAAACCCGCGCGTGCGCGCGGCGGGCGACTGCGCCAGAATCGTTCGATCCTTCGAACGACTTCCCGCACAACGCCCTGCCATGAACATCGCCGACTCCTTCCTTGCAAACGCCGCCCGCTTCGTCGACATCCGGCGCGACATCCACGCCCACCCCGAACTCGGCTTCGAAGAACACCGCACTTCCGAGAAGGTGGCGAACCTGCTCACCGAGTGGGGCATCGAGGTGCATCGCGGCATTGCCGGCACGGGCCTCGTCGGCGTGCTGCGCAAGGGCAAGGGCACGCGCACCATCGGCCTGCGCGCCGACATGGACGCCCTGCCCCTGCACGAGGCCAACGACTTCGCCCACAAGTCGACGAACCCCGGGCGCATGCACGCCTGCGGCCACGACGGCCACACCACCATGCTGCTGGCCGCCGCATGGCACCTGTCGCAGCAGGGCCCGGAGGATTTCGACGGCACGGTGAACTTCATCTTCCAGCCCGCTGAGGAAATGGGCAAGGCGGGCGCCAAGAAGATGATCGACGAGGGCCTGTTCGAGCGCTTCCCGTGCGACGCGGTCTTCGGGCTGCACAACTTCCCCGTGGGTGACGTGGGCCGCTTCGCGCTCAACGAAGGCGCGCTCATGGCCTCGAGCAACACCTACAAGATCACCGTGCGCGGGCGCGGCACGCATGCCTCGATGCCGCACACGGGCATCGACCCGGTGGCGGCGGTGGTCACGCTGGCGCAGCAGTTGCAGACCATCGTGCCGCGCACCATTCCCAGCACCGAGCGCGCGCTGCTCGCGGTGACGCAGCTGCAGGGCTCCGACGCGCCCAATGTCATTCCCGACGTGGCCACGGTGGGCGGCACCATCCGCACCTTTTCGTTCGACGCCATCGACAAGATCGAGGCCCGCCTGCGCGAGGTGGCCGCGGGCGTGGCGGCGGCGCACGGCTGCACGGCCGAGGTGTATTTCAACCGCTCGTCGCCGCCGACCGTGAACCACGCGGCGGAGGCGCGCTTTGCCGCCGGCGTGATGCGCGAGGTGGTGGGCGACGACATGGTCACCGACGACTTCCCCGCCGTGATGGGCGCCGAAGACTTCGCGCACATGCTGATCGCGCGGCCGGGCTGCTACGCGTTCCTGGGCAACGGCGACGGCGACCACCGGCTCGACGGCCACGGGCCCGGCCCTTGCATCATCCACAACACCTCGTTCGATTTCAACGACGAGATCATCCCGATCGGTGCCAGCTACTTCGTGAAGTTGGTGCAGCGCTGGCTGCCGTCGGGCACCTGAAATCCATTCCCCTGTTGACGATGAAGAAAGCGGACACCCCGATGCCCTCGACCCCGTTCACCCGACGTTCCCTCGGCGCGCTTGCCGCTGCGGCGGCAGCGCTCTGCGCCTTTTCCCCCGTGCATGCGCAGCAGCGCGTGATCCACATCGTCGTGCCCTTCGGCACCGGCGCGGTGCAAGACACGGTGGCGCGCGCCTTCAACAACGAGTTGGGCGTGGCGCTGAACGCCAGCGCCATCGTCGAGAACCGCGCGGGCGCGGGCGGCACCGTGGGCGCGGCGATGGTGGCGCGCGCGCCGGCCGACGGCAGCACCTTGGTGCTGGCCGCGGCGAGCCACAACATCGCGGGCTTTCTGTACAACAAGCTGAGCTACGACCCGCTGAAGGACTTCGTGGGCGTGGCGAACGTGGGCAATGCGGGCTACGTTCTGGCGGTGGCGAGCGGGCTGAACGTGTCGAACACGGCCGACTTCATCAAGGAGGTCAAGGCCAACCCGGGCAAGTACAACTATGCCTCGGCGGGCAACGGCAGCGCCACGCACCTGGCCATGGCGTCGTTCCTGGCCAAGGCGGGGCTGCAGATGACGCACATCCCGACCAAGTCGACCGGCGAGGCGGTCAACGAGGTGCTGGCGGGCCGGGTGCAGGCGGTGATTTCGTCGAGCATCGGCGTGATCGGCTTCCAGGACGATGCGCGCATGAAGCTGCTGGCCTCCACCGGGCAGTCGCGCAGCCCCTTCCTGCCCAGGTTGCCGACCGTGGCCGAGAGCGGCCTGCCGGGCTACGCCTTCGATTCGTGGATCGGCCTGCTCGCGCCGGCCGGCACGCCGAAGGCCGAGGTGGAGCGCATCAACGTCGCGGCCAACAAGGTGCTGGCGGACCCGGTGATCCAGGAACGCTTCAAGCGCCTGGGCGTGGAGCCGCGCACGCAGAGCGCTGAAGAATTCCAGAAGCTGCTGCGCTCCGACTGGGATGCCATGGGTGCCGTGGTGAAGGCCTCGGGCGCGAAGATCGACTGACCTGGTCCGGGGTGCGCGCACGGGCCGCGCTGTAGGACACCGGTCAATTGACAACACGCCGCCCGCGCTCATGCTCCCTGGTGGGTTCCGAAGGATTTCGCTTCGGACGGACTAGGGAATTTCCATGGACTCGTCTTCACCATTCAACCCGCCCCCGGGCCAGCCCGTGAGCAATTCGCCCAAGGCCTTGTGGGCGGTGATCGGCGCATTGGCAGTGGCCGTCGTCGCGCTCGGCGGCGTGTTGCTCTACAAGCAGGGGCCCGCCGTGAGCGCGGGCGCACCGCCGGTCGTGGCCGCTGCGTCGCCTGCGGCTCCGGCCGCACCGGACGATTTCAAGCCTGAAGCCATGCCGCCCGCGCCTGCCGTGCCGCCCACGGCGGCGGGGCAGTCCCCGCAACTCATGGCGGCCGCGCCGATGCCCGCGCCCGCTCCCTTGCCCGCCCAGGCCGCCCAGCCGGGACCGGCGCCGGGCGTGAATGCGCCGCTGGCGGCTGCAGCGCCCGCGCCTGCGCCTTGCGCGGTTTGCGGGCGCGTCGAGTCGGTTCGTCCGGTGCAGAAGCGCCTGCAGAGCACCAGCGGCGTCGGCGCCGTGGCCGGTGGCGTGGTGGGGGGCCTTGTCGGCAACCAGTTCGGGCACGGCAACGGGCGCGCCGCGACCACGGTGCTGGGCGCGGTGGGCGGCGGCTTCGCAGGCAACGAGATTGAGAAGCACGTGCGCACCGTCACGGTCTACGAGGTGGCGGTACGCATGGACAACGGGACGGTGCGCACCGTCGAGACCAAGTCGGCGCCGCCCCTCGGCAAGCCGGTCACCCTCAAACGCGGCGTGCTGCGCCCTGTCGACGGCCACAAGTAGCCGCGAGCCGGGCCGCCCCGACGCCACGTGGCCCGGCGTTTTCTCCCCGATATCACAGAAGCACCGGCACCGGAAGCTCGCTTGCCCCACGGATATCTTGACGATATATCCTTAATATATTTACAGTGCGACGTTTCGACACCGCACATCCACAAGGAGCGATCAAGTGAGCAATCCCCGCTGGCAAGGCATCTTTCCCGCCGTCACCACCAAGTTCCACGCCGACGAAAGCATCGATGCCGAAGGCACGGCGCGCCACATCGACTTCCAGATCCGCAACGGCATCCATGGCCTGGTCACCTGCGGCTCGCTGGGCGAGGCCAGCACGCTGTCGCTCGAAGAAAAGCTGCAGGTCGCCAAGATCGCGCTGGACGCCGCCGACGGCCGCGTCCCGGTGCTGGCCAACGTGTCGGAGACCAGCACGCGCGAGGCGCTGCGCTACGTGGACGGCGCCAACAAGCTGGGCGTGGCCGGCTTCATGGTGATGCCCTCGGTGATCTACGTGGCCGACGCGCGCGAGGCCATGCTCAACGTGCGCACCATCGCCAACGCCGCGCAGAAACCCATCATGGTCTACAACAACCCGGTGGCCTACCGCGTCGACCTGAAGCCGCAGCACATGGTGGAGCTGGCCGACTGCGAATGGATCGCGGCCATCAAGGAAAGCACCGACGACATCCGCCGCATCACCGACCTGCGCAACACCGTGGGCGAGCGCTACCAGCTGTTCCTGGGCGTGGACGACCTCGCCTACGAAGGCCTGGCGCTGGGCTGCGACGGCCTGCTGGCCGGCGTGGGCTGCGCGTTCCCGCGCGAGACGGTGGCGCTGTACGACCTGATGAAGGCCGGCAAGTTTGCCGAGGCGCTCAAGCTCTACCAGTGGATGACGCCGATGCTGCACCTGGACGTGTCGACCAAGCTGGTGCAGAACCTGAAGCTCATCGACGTGCTGGTGGGCGTGGGCACCGAGCACATGCGCCGTCCGCGCCTGCCGCTGATCGGCGAGGAGCGCGCCTTCATCGAGAACATCGTGAAGAAGGCGCTGGCCACGCGGCCCGCGCAGTACCAGTCGGTCATGTAGTCACCGCGAACCTTCGCACTTTTCATTGTCCCAACCTAGGAAGAAGCATGAAGACACGAGCAGGCATGGTTTCATCTTTCAGTCTTGCCGGCCTGGCGGCCCTTGCCCTCGCCGGCCAGGCGCACGCGCAGGAGCAGGTGGTCAAGATCGGCCACAGCGGGCCGCTGTCGGGCCCCAACGCCTTCGCGGGCAAGGACAACGAAAACGGCGTGCGCCTCGCGGTGGAGGAGCTCAACGCGAAGAAGCTCAGCGTGGGCGGCAAGACGCTGAAGTTCGAGCTGGTCTCCGAAGACGACCAGTGCGACGCCAAGACCGGCGTGAGCGTGGCGCAGAAGTTCGTGGACGACGGCGTCAAGTACGTCATGGGGCCGTACTGCTCAGGCGTGGCCATTCCGGCCTCGCGCCTCTACAGCGACGGCGGCACCCTGGTCTCCACCGTGGGCACCAACCCGAAGGTGACGCAGGGCGGCTACAAGAACCTCTACCGCATCATCGCGAGCGACAACCAGATCGGCTCCGCCATGGCCGTGTACGCGGCCAAGGAGCTGAAGGTGAAGAAGGTCGGCGTCATCGACGACCGCACCGCCTTCGGCCAGGGCCTGGCGGAAGAGTTCACCAAGGAGGCGAAGAAGCAGGGCCTCACCGTGGTCGGCCAGGAGTTCACCACCGACAAGGCCGTGGACTTCACCGCCATCCTGACCAACATGAAGGCCAAGGCGCCCGAGGCCATCTTCTTCGGCGGCTATGCGCCGCAGGCCGCGCCCATGGCGCGCCAGATGAAGCAACTGGCGGTGCCCGGCAAGCTGCTGGGCGGCGACACCGTCTGCAGCCCGGCCACCGGCAAGCTCGGCGGCGACGCGGTGAACGACCTGGTGTTCTGCGCGCAGGGCGGCTCCATGCTCGAGAAGGCGCAGACCGGCCCGGCCTTCAAGGAGAAGTTCAAGAAGCGCTTCAACGCCGATCCCGATGCGTACGCGGCCTCGTACTACGACCAGGTGCTGTTCATCGGCGAGTCGATGAAGAAGGCCAACTCCATCGACCCCGACAAGGTGGGTGCCGAGCTCTACAAGGCCACCTACAAGGGCGTGGCTGCCACGTATGCCTACGACGACAAGGGCAACATGAAGCAGGCGCCCATCACCGTCTTCACCTTCAAGAACGCGGTCCCCGTGCCCATCGCCAGCTACTGAACGGAACCAGGCCCATGCAACGCATCCAGGTCATCGACTCCCACACGGGCGGCGAACCCACGCGCCTCGTGATCGGCGGCTTTCCCGACCTGGGGACCGGCCCCATGGCCGAGCGCCGCGCGCTGCTGGCCGAGCGCCACGACAAGTGGCGCGCGGCCGCCGTGCTGGAGCCGCGCGGCAGCGACGTGGTGGTGGGTGCGCTGCTGTGCGCGCCGGTGTCGCCCGATGCGGCGGCCGGCGTGGTGTTCTTCAACAACGCCGGCTACCTCGGCATGTGCGGCCACGGCACCATCGGGCTGGTCGCGAGCCTGGCGCACCTGGGGCGCATCGGCGTGGGCGAGCACCGCATCGAGACACCCGTGGGCACGGTGACGACCACGCTGCACGAAGACGGCTCGGTGAGCGTGCGCAACGTGCCCGCCTACCGGCACCTGCACCAGGTGGCGGTCGAATTGCCGGGCCACGGAACGGTGCGGGGCGACGTGGCCTATGGCGGCAACTGGTTCTTCCTGGTGAGCGAGAGCGAGCACGGCCAGCGCGTGGCCAGCGACAACCTCGCCGCCCTGACCGACTACACCGCCGCATTGCGCCTTGCCCTGGCGGCGCAGGGCATCACGGGCGCGGAGGGCGCGGAGATCGACCACATCGAGCTCTTCGCGCACGATGACGAAGGCGCCGACAGCCGCAACTTCGTGCTGTGCCCCGGCAACGCCTACGACCGCTCGCCCTGCGGCACCGGCACCAGCGCCAAGATCGCCTGCCTCGCGGCCGACGGCAAGCTCGCACCGGGGGCCGTGTGGAAGCAGGCCAGCGTGATCGGCAGCGTGTTCGAGGCCAGCTACGCAATGGACGGCGGCAAGGTCATTCCCACGCTGCGCGGCCGCGCGCACATCAGCGCCGAAGCCACCTTGCTGATCGAAGACGAAGACCCCTTCGGCTGGGGCATCCGGCCCTGACGCCGGGCTGCTCGGCATGGACGCGGACGTCATCGTCATCGGCGCCGGCATCGTCGGCGCGGCCTGCGCGCAGGCGCTGGCGCAAAAGGGCGCGCGCGTGCTGGTGCTCGATGCGCGCCTGGGCGGCGCCACCGGCGCGGGCATGGGCCACCTCGTGGTGATGGACGACAACGCGGCCGAGCTGGCGCTGAGCCGCGATTCGGTGGCGCGCTGGCGCGCGCTGGCCCCGCGCATGGGCGAAGACTGCGCGTACAGCCCCTGCGGCACGCTGTGGATCGCCGCCAACGACGAAGAGATGGCCGAGGCCGAGCGCAAGCGGCAGCGGCTGGGTGCGCACGGCATCGACAGCCGCCTGCTCAGTGGGCGCGAACTGGCAAGCGCCGAACCCGCGCTGCGCCAGGGCCTCGCGGGCGCGCTCGAAGTGCCGGGCGACGGCATTCTCTATGCGCCGAATGCGGCGCGCTGGATGCTCGCCCAGGAAGCGAAATCGGTCCGCATCGAGCACGCCAGGGTCGAGGCCATCGAAGACAACGGCACGCTGCGCCTGGCCGACGGCAACCGCCGCAGTGCGCCGCGGGTGGTGCTGGCCAACGGCATGCAGGCGACGGCGCTGTGCCCGGAACTGCCGATACGCCCCAAGAAGGGCCACCTGCTCATCACCGACCGGTACCCGGGCACGGTGCACCACCAGCTCGTCGAGCTCGGCTACGTCACCAGCGCGCACCACAGCGACGGCGACTCGGTGGCCTTCAACGTGCAGCCGCGGCCGACGGGGCAACTGCTGGTCGGCTCGTCGCGCCAGTTCGACACGACGGACCCGGCCGTCGAGGCGCCGATGCTGGCGCGCATGCTGCAGCGCACGCTCGAATACCTGCCGGGCCTCGCGAACCTGAACGCGGTGCGCGCATGGACCGGCCTGCGCGCCGCATCGCCCGACGGCCTGCCGCTGCTGGGCAGGCACCCTTGGCGCGAGAGGCTCTGGCTCGCCGTCGGGCACGAAGGCCTGGGCGTGACCACCGCGCCGGGCAGCGCGCATCTGCTGGCCGCACTGATGACCGGCACGACGCCCGATGTCGACGCGGCGCCGTATGCGCCGCGCGGTCTGCGGGAAATGACATGAGCGGTCACACCCTGCTGCACATCGACGGCCATCTCGTGCGCGTGAAGGCGGGCAGCTCTGTCGCCGCCGCGCTGTGCGTGGCCGGCGGCATGGGCGTGGCGCGGACCTCGGTCACCGGCCAGCCGCGCGCGCCGTTCTGCGGCATGGGCGTGTGCCAGGAATGCCGCGTGTGGGTCGACGGCCGGCGCAGGCTGGCGTGCCAGACGGTGTGCGCCGAAGGCATGCGCGTGGAGACCACGGAATGAGCGGCATCGCTGGCGAACACTGCGATGTGCTGGTCGTCGGCGCGGGCCCGGCCGGCATGGCTGCGGCGGTGGCGGCTGCGAAGAGCGGCGCATCGGTCGTCGTCATCGACGACAACCCCGCGCCCGGCGGTCAGATCTGGCGCGACGGCCCCGGTGCGGCGCTGCCGCCTGCCGCGCGCCGATGGCGCGATGCGCTCGCGCGCCACGCCAACATCCGCGTGCGCAGCGGCACGCGCGTCGTGGCCGTGCCCGCCGCCCATGAACTGCTGCTGGAGGACGCCGAGGGCGCCGCGCGCATGCGGTGGAAGAAGCTCATCCTCTGCACCGGCGCGCGCGAGCTGCTGCTGCCCTTCCCCGGCTGGACGCTGCCCGGCGTCACGGGCGCGGGCGGTCTGCAGGCGCTCGTCAAGGCGGGCATGCCGGTGGAGGGCGAGCGCATCGTCATCGCGGGCAGCGGGCCCTTGCTGCTGGCCGCCGCGGCGACGGCGCGCGCGGCCGGTGCGAAGGTGCTGCGCATCGCCGAGCAGGCCTCGTTCGCATCGGTCGCGCGCTTCGGTGCCGGCCTTGTGCGCTGGCCCGGCAAGGCGGCGCAGGCCGTGACGCTGGTCAACGCGCAGTACCGCACCGCGTCGCGCATCGTGTCGGTGCAGGGCACGGCGCAGGTCGAATCGGTCCGGCTCAGGCAGGGCGGCCGCGAGGCCGAGATCGCCTGCGACCGCGTGGCCTGCGGCTTCGGCCTCGTGCCGAACACGCAGCTGGGCCAGCTGCTCGGCTGCGCGCTCGGCGCACAAGGCGCACAAGGCGCACAAGGCGCACAGGGCCTGTCGGTCGATGCATTGCAGGCCACGGGCGTCGCGGACATCTACGCCGCCGGCGAGTGCACGGGCTTCGGCGGCAGCGAACGCGCGCTGGCCCAGGGCCGCATCGCGGGCCATGCGGCCGTCGGCAACGAAGCCGAAGCCAAGGCACACCAGCGCGAACGCGCCAGCTGGGATGCCTTTGCCGCGCAGCTGCACCGCAGCTTCGCGCTGGCACCGGACCTGCGCGCGATGCCCCGGCCCGACACGCTCGTGTGCCGCTGCGAAGACGTGCCGCTGTCCGCGCTCTCGGCAAGCACCGGCTGGACCGACGCCAAGCTGCACCGCCGCTGCGGCATGGGCGCCTGCCAGGGCCGCGTCTGCGGCGATGCGGGGCAGTTCCTCTTCGGCTGGGCGCCCCCGGTGCCGCGCCCGCCCTTGTCGCCGGTCCGCATCGCGACACTGGCCGCGCTCCCTGGGCCGGGCGACCCTCGACAATGACGCCGCCGCATCCGCAGAACCACCCCATGGCCGCCCCGACCCCCGACTCCCGCCCTCTTCCCAAGCGCCGTGCCGCCGACGTGGCCTACGACGCCATCGAGGCGCTGCTGTCGACCCTGCAGATCCAGCCCGGCAGCCAGGTCGTGGAGGCCGAACTGGCCGAGCGCACGGGCCTGGGCCGCACGCCGGTGCGCGAGGCGCTGATGCGCATGGTGTCCATCGGGCTCATCGTGCAGCAGCCGCGCCGCGGCCTGCTGGTGTCGGCGATCGACCTGGCCGACCACCTCGACGTGATCCAGACCCGGCGCGTGCTCGAACGGCTGGTGGCCGCCTGCTCGGCGCGCCGCGCCACCGCGCTGCAGCGCGAGCAGATCGTGCAGTGCGCGCAGGCCATGGTCGAGGCCGCGGACCGCGGCGACCTGACCGACTACATGCGCGCCGACCACGCGCTCGACCTCGTCAACCACCAGGCCAGCCACAACGACTCGGCGGTGCAGGCGGTGGTGCCGCTGATCGTGCAGTGCCGGCGCTTCTGGTACGCCTACCAGCATGAGGGCGAGATCGTCGAAGGGGCCCACGCGCACCTCGAACTGGCGCAGGGCATTGCCACCGGCGACGAAGCCGCCGCCGTCGCGGGCGCCGAACGGCTGATGGACTACCTCGAGGTCTTCGCGCGCAAGATCATCGACAAGTAGGCCCTGCGGGCCCTGTCCGTACCCCGGGGAATTCCGCGTGTGCCGCCTGGGCTGCGCGCGCATACTGAAACGCATGGCCGCCGCCCCACGTGCCCAACCCGAAGACTTCTTCACCGCCGACGAATGGCGCGCGCTCACCGCGCGTTCGTCGTGGAAGGGGCTGTGGCTGGTGGCGCATTGCTGGGGCACCATCGGCGCGGCGATGCTCGTGGGCATCGTGTGGCCGTGGACCGTGCCGCTCATGGTGCCGATCGTGGGCGCGCGGCAGCTGGGCCTGTTCATCCTCATGCACGACGCGGCGCATGCGGGGCTGCACCGCCACCGCAAGGTGAACGACTGGGTCGGCCACTGGCTGTGCTCGTCGTCGCTGCGCGACTACCGGCCCTATCACCTGCAGCACCACCGCTTCGTGCAGCAGACCGAGGACCCCGACCTCGTGCTGTCGGCGCCCTTCCCGATCGCGCGCGCCTCGATGTGGCGCAAGGTGGCGCGCGACCTGAGCGGGCAAACGTTCTACAAGCAGCGCTTCGGGCACATCGCACAGGGCATCCGCGAACGGGCGCCGGGTGAATCGGCGCTGAAGGCGTTCGGCCGGGAGCTTGCGAAGGACAGGCGCTTCCTCCTCGCCAACGGCCTCGGCTTCCTGGCCTTCGCGCTGGCGGGCTACGGGTGGGCATGGCTGCTGATGTGGCTGCTGCCGATGGCCACCTGGCTGCCGCTGGTGAGCCGCGTGCGCAACATCGCCGAGCATGCGCTGGTCGCGCAGAACGAATCCGACCCGCTGCGCCAGGCCCGCACCACGCATGCCGGCTGGCTCGAGCGCCTGCTGGTGGCGCCCTACTGGGTCAACTACCACTGCGAGCACCACATGTTCACCAGCCTGCCGTGCTGGGCGCTGCCGAAGGCGCACCGCCTGCTGCAACGTCAGGGCGCGACTGTGCGGATGGAGGTGCAGCCTGGGTACCTGAGCCTGCTGAAGCGGGCCACGTCGCCGTCGGCTCAGCCGGCCTGACGCGACGGAGGCGGTACCCGCAGGCCCGGTCAGTCTTCGCTCGGCGCGGGTTCCGGCTCGGGCTCTTGCCAGCCCGGCCAGCCCAGCAGCTCGGCCAGCCGCTGCACGATCCACGTGGCCTCGGCCGCGGACACGCCCGACTCGGCCGTCGCCAGCCCGGCGTGGATGCGCCGCAGGATCTCGCTCTCGACGGGCACCTCGGTGTGGTGCTGGATCTGCGCGTGGCCCACCAGGTGGCTGGCGAGGTCCTCGCAGATCTCGTAGCGCGCGCGCACCACGGCGATCGGCTCGCTCAGGCGCTGGCGCGCGTCGCTGTACACCGCGAAGAACGAGGGCGGAATGAAGATCTGGTTGTCGTCGGACATGGCGGTTTTTTCAGAGGCCCCAATGACAAAACGCGCCCAGGGGCGCGTTCGTCGTGGCCCGTGGGAGCCATGGGTGCTGGATCAGCCGCCCTTCTTGGGACGCTTGCCGGGGTTCTTCTTGCTGCGCGTTGCGGTGCCGCGTTCGAGGCTGACCTTCTGGCCGCCACCGGAGCGAGGCGCGGTGTAGCCGGGCAGCGGCGTCGGCTTGGGGGTGGCAACGCGTTCGGCTTCGGTACGGAATGTCTTGGGCATGAAAAGCTCGGGTAAAAAGTAATGAATGTTCGAGGCGCAATTAGGCCACATTCAAGGATTTCACATGCCAATAACCGAAACAGCCGGCGGTGTCGAGGGGCCGCGCTTCGTTTCGGGGTCGCTGCTGCGCCACGTCTGCGTCATGGCGGGCACCGGCGCCGTCGGCCTGATCGCGGTGTTCGCGGTCGACCTGATCAACCTGTTCTACATCTCGCTGCTCGGCGAGAAGGAGACGGCCGCCGCCGTCGGCTTCGCGGGCGTGGTGGGCTTCTTTCATGCGTCGCTGTGCATCGGGTTGACCATCGGCATCGCGGCGGTGGTGTCGCGCACGGTGGGCGCGGGCCGCCCGGCCGATGCGCGGCGCATCGGCACGTCGAGCCTGGTGCTGATGGCGGTGCTGTCGGTGGCGGTGGGCTCGGGCACGGCCTTCTTCCTGCACCCGGCCCTGCAGGCGCTGGGGGCCCAGGGCGAGACCGCGCGGCTGGCGCAGCGCTACCTGTCGGTGACGGTGCACACGCTGCCGCTGCTGGGCATCGGCATGGCCTGCTCGGCGCTGCTGCGTTCGGTCGGCGACGCGCGCCGTTCGATGACGGTGACGCTCGCGGCCGCCTTCGTGACGGCGGTGCTCGACCCGATATTGATCTTCGGCTTCGGCCTGGGGCTCGACGGCGCGGCCATCAGCGCGGTGGTCTCGCGCCTGGTGCTGGCGGCCATCGGGCTGCACGGCGTGATGGTCACGCACCGCATGCTGGGGCGCTTCGAAGCGTCGCGCCTGGGCGGCGATGCGCGTGCGCTCGGCACGGTGGCCGGGCCCGCGGTGCTGACCAACCTGGCCACGCCCGTGGGCGCGGCCTTCGTCACGCACGCGGTGGCGCAGTTCGGCCCCTCGGCGGTGGCGGGCGCGGCCACCATCGACCGGCTCACGCCGGTGGCCTTCGGGCTGGTCTATGCGCTGAGCGGCGCGGTCGGGCCCATCCTGGCGCAGAACCTGGGCGCGGGGCAGTACCGGCGCGTGCAGGAGGGCTTGCGCGACAGCCTGCTGTTCATGGTGGCGTCGGTGGCCGCGGCGTGGCTGGTGCTGGCGCTGAGCCAGGGCCTGCTGATCCGCGCGTTCTCGGCCGAAGGCCTGGCGGCGGAGCTGATCTCGCTGTTCTGCAGCTGGCTGGCGCCGAGCTTCTTCTTCGCGGGCGGGCTGTTCGTGGCGAATGCGTCGTTCAACAACCTGGGGCATCCGCTGCTGTCGACCGCGTTCAACTGGGGGCGCGCCACGATGGGGACGATTCCGTTCGCCTGGTGGGGCTCGCACCACGGCGCGGCCGGCGTCTTGGTCGGGCAGGCGGTGGGCTCGTCGCTGTTCGGGTTGTTCGCCGTGGTGGTGGCGTTCCGGCTGGCCGCGAAGCTGGCGCGGCAGCAAGCGCCCGATTCGGGGCCTGTGCTGGTGCTCGACGCGCCGGTGGCGCCGACCTCGGCGCACGGGGAGGCTGCGGCGCTCGCCACGCCGCAGCCTGGGGCGCTTACTGGTCTTGGCCCAGGTCCTGCAGCGTCAGCAGCCGAACCCTGACCGACTTGCCCTTCACGCGTCCGCTCGAGAGCTTGCGCACGGCTTCCTCGGCAATGGCGCGGTCGACTGCCACATAGGTCGAGAACTCGTTGACGTTGATCTTGCCGACCTGGTCCTTCGCGTAGCCGCAGTCGCCCGTCAGCGCGCCCAGCACGTCGCCGGCGCGGATCTTTTCCTTGCGCCCGCCCACGATCTGCAGCGTCGCCATGGGCGGCTTCATCGGCTCGCCCTTGCCCGGCGTGAGCTCGGCCAGGTCGTGCCACTCCGATTCGCGGCCCTGCAGCTGCTCGATCTTTCCGACGTGGCCCATCTCGTTCATGCTGGCCAGATTGAGCGCCAGGCCTTCCGAGCCGCCCTGCTGGCCCACGCGGCCGGTGCGCCCGACGCGGTGGATGTGGATTTCGGAGTCGGGCGTCACGTCGACGTTGATCACCGCTTCGAGCTGCGAGATGTCCAGGCCGCGCGCGGCCACGTCGGTGGCCACCAGCACGGAGCAGCTGCGGTTGGAGAACTGCACCAGCACCTGGTCGCGCTCGCGCTGCTCCAGCTCGCCGAACAGCGCCAGCGCGCTGAAGCCCTGGGCCTGCAGCACCTCGACCAGGTCGCGGCACTGCTGCTTGGTGTTGCAGAAGGCCAGCGTGCTTACGGGGCGGAAGTGGTCGAGCAGCAGGCTCACGGTGTGCAGCCGTTCGCTGTCCTTGACCTGGTACCAGCGCTGGCGGATCTTGCTGCCTTCATGCTGCGCCTGCACGGTGATCTGCTCGGGGTTCTTCATGAACTGCTGCGCGAGCTTGGCGATGCCTTCGGGGTAGGTGGCCGAGAACAGCAATGTCTGGCGTTCCTTCGGGCACTGGCGCGCGACCTTCACGATGTCTTCGAAGAAGCCCATGTCCAGCATGCGGTCGGCTTCGTCGAGCACCAGCGTGTTGAGCGCCGACAGGTCGAGGTTGCCGCGCTCCAGGTGGTCCATCAGCCGCCCGGGCGTGCCGACCACGATGTGGGCGCCGTGCTCCAGGCTGGCGATCTGCCCGCGCAGCGCGACGCCGCCGCACAGCGTGACGACCTTGATGTTCTCCTCCGCGCGCGCCAGGCGGCGGATTTCGGTCGTGACCTGATCGGCCAGTTCGCGCGTGGGGCACAGCACCATCGCCTGCACGGCGAAGCGGCGCGGGTTCAGGTTGGAAAGCAGCGCCAGGGCGAAGGCGGCGGTCTTGCCGCTGCCGGTCTTGGCCTGGGCGATCAGGTCCTTGCCGAGCAGCGCCGGCGGCAGGCTGGCGGCCTGGATCGGCGTCATCTGCGTGTAGCCGAGCTGCGTGAGGTTGGCCAGCATCTGGGGCGAGAGCGCCAGCGTGGCGAAGCCGTGGTCGGCAGTGGCCTGGGCTTGCGGGCCGCCGGCTGGGGGAGTGGGTGTGGTCATCGTTCAGCAGCCGTGGTCCATGAAAGACAAAAAGCCTTGCCGGCGCCCTTCGCGGGGCGCCGCAAGGCCTTTCGTGCGTCGCGGATCAGCGGCGGGGGGAGTTGTTGCCGCCGGAGGTCGGCGGCGGGCCGCGACGTTCCAGGTGACGGAAGGTGATACGGCCCTTGGTCAGGTCGTAGGGCGAGAGCTCGAGCGACACCTTGTCGCCCGCCAGGATGCGGATGTGGTGCTTGCGCATCTTGCCGCCGCTGTAGGCGATCAGTTGATGGCCGTTGTCCAGCGTGACGCGGTAGCGCGAATCGGGCAGCACTTCGGTCACTGCGCCGTTCATTTCGATCAGTTCTTCCTTGGGCATGGGTGATTACCTCTGAATCGTTCGATGTGTGTTGGAGATGGAATTCGGCGTGATTGTTTCAGCCTGCGCAGGGCAGCGCGAGCGGGGCGTTGCGGGGGGCGCGTTCGCTCACCCAGCCCAGGCCCTGGTCGATGGCGTAGCCCGCGGCGGCGGCGTGGCTGGCAAAGCGCGGCGTGAAACGCATCACGCGGTCGTGCATGCCGCTGCCGTGGCCGGAGCGGATCGAGACGGAGGCGGCGTAGTTGCCGTCGTCCTGGTGTCGAATGAGCGGGGAAACAAGGTACTTGCCCACCGCGATACTGTGTTGAATGATGTCCATGAAGCCTTGGCACAGCGCGCAGATGTGGAACGCGAAATGCCTGAAAAATGATTGAAAACGGGCGTGGGCCTGCCAGAACGGCGCGGCGGACGCGCTATTCGCTTCAACATGAACGAAGGCAGTGGTGGCAATCATGGGCGCCCGGTCTGGCGCTCCAACACACTGTGCAAGCCGGCTTGGGAATGAGAGGCCTGAAGATCCAAGGGACGATGCAGGTCAGCCGGCGGTATTGACGAAATTCTTCGTCGTGGTATCGAAACGAACCCGACATTATAGCTTGCGGGGCGTGACGGCTGCTTGTCTTAATAACAACGATCCTGTGAAAAAGGCTCTGAACGACCGCTGACCAAGCGCTGTTAGCTATCAAAAGCATAGCGTCGCAGTCGAGGCACAGGCCTTGAGTACCCTGTGCGCCACCCTAAGCGCCACCCTAAGTGCCACCCTGCGAGCCACCCGCAGGCGTTCGAGCGCACGCTTTGCCGAAGCGCTCCTACAGCCGTGCGCAGCGCCGGTGCGCTCAATCGCGCCATGAACACGATCACGATGCTCGCCACCGCCCCCGTTCGCTACGACCCCGCCGTGGAGACCTTCCACGACGACGAGGCCCAGACGCAGACGGAACTTGTCGCAACCCTCGTCGACATGGAGAAGACCATGGCCGACCACACCGGCCATGCCATGCGCGCCGTGCACGCCAAGAGCCACGGCCTGCTGCGTGGCGAGTTGCGCGTGCTCGACGGCCTGCCCGAGCCGCTGGCTCAGGGCCTCTTCGCGGCGGCGCGCCGCTTCCCGGTGGTGATGCGGCTGTCGACGCCGCCGGCGGAAGTGCTCGACGACCGCGTCTCGCTGCCGCGCGGCATGGCCGTGAAGGTGCTCGACGTGGAGGGGGCGCGCGTCGACGGCTCCGAAGACCAGCGCACGCAGGACTTTCTCTTCGTCGACGGCCCGGTCTTCGCTGCGCCTGATGCCAAGGGCTTCCTGCGCAGCCTGAAGCTGCTCGCCAGCACCACCGACAAGGCGCCCAACGCCAAGCGGGTGCTGTCCAGCGTGCTGCAGGGCGTGGAGAAAGCGGTCGAGGCGGTCGGTGGCAAGAGCGGCACGCTCATCGCCATGGGCGGTCACCCGGAGACGCATCCGCTCGGTGCCACCTTCTTCACGCAGGTGCCGATGCGCTACGGCAACTACATCGCCAAGCTGCAGCTGGTGCCGGTGTCGCCCGCGCTGCAGGCGCTGGAGAACGCGCCCATCGACCTGACCGACAAGCCCGACGGCACGCGCGAGGCCGTCGCCGACTTCATGCGCCAGCAGCCGGCGGTGTGGGAACTGCGCGTGCAACTGTGCGTGGACCTCGAGCGCATGCCCATCGAAGACGCCTCGGTCGAGTGGTCTCAAGAGCTCAGCCCGTTCATTGCGGTCGCGCGCATCACCGCCGATCCGCAGGAGGTCTGGAGCGAGGCGCTGGCGCGCGAGTTCGACGACGGCATGGCCTTCAATCCCTGGCATGCGCTGGCCGCACATCGCCCGCTGGGCAACGTGATGCGCGCGCGCAAGGTGGCGTATGCGGCGTCTTCCAGCTTCCGCAGCGAGCGCAACGGTTGCCCGATGCACCGCTGAGGTCTGGCAACCGCTTCAGCCGATGCCCAGCATCCGCTGGTTCGCCGCCACATCGACTCCGCCCGCCGCGAAGTCGTCGAACGCCCGGTCCGCCACGCGGATGATGTGATCGGCGATGAACGTGGCGCCTTCGCGCGCCCCGTCTTCCGGATGCTTGATGCAGCATTCCCACTCCAGCACCGCCCAGCCCGGAAAGTCGTACTGCGCCATCTTCGAGAAGATGGCCTTGAAGTTCACCTGCCCGTCGCCCAGCGAACGGAATCGCCCAGCGCGGTTGATCCAGCTCTGGAAGCCGCCGTACACGCCCTGCTTGCCGCTGGGGTTGAACTCGGCGTCCTTCACGTGAAAGATCTTGATGCGCTCGTGGTAATGGTCGATGTAGGCCAGGTAGTCGAGCTGCTGCAGCAGGAAATGGCTCGGGTCGTACAGCAGGCAGGCGCGCGGGTGGTTGTTCACGCGCTCCAGGAACATCTCGTAGCTCACGCCGTCGTGCAGGTCTTCGCCGGGGTGAATCTCGTAGCCCACGTCCACGCCCGCGGCGTCGAAGGCGTCGAGGATCGGACGCCAGCGGCGCGCCAGTTCGTCGAAGGCTTCCTCGATGAGCCCCGGCGGGCGCGGCGGCCACGAGTACAGGTACGGCCAGGCCAGCGCGCCCGAGAAGGTCGCATGCGCCGTGAGGCCGAGGTTGGCGGACGCCTTCGCCGCGAAGTGCAACTGCTCCACGGCCCACTGCTGGCGCCGCACCGGGTCGCCGCGCACCTCGGGCGCCGCGAAGCCGTCGAAGCCCGCGTCGTAGGCCGGGTGCACCGCCACCAGCTGGCCCTGCAGATGGGTCGACAGTTCAGTGATCTGCAACCCGTGCGCAGCGAGCGTGCCCGTCACCTCGTCGCAGTAGGTCTGGCTCTGCGCGGCCTTCTTCAGGTCGAACAGGCGTGCGTCCCAGCTGGGAATCTGCACACCCTTGTAGCCGAGGCCGGCCGCCCATTTGGCGATGCCGTCGAGCGTGTTGAACGGAGCGGTGTCTCCGGCAAACTGGGCCAGAAAAATGGCGGGGCCCTGGATGGTTTTCATCGGCTTGTCTTCCTTATGCGTTGGGGCAGCGTTGAAAGCATACTTGGCGTGTCGTCCGACCCCGTGCGAGAGGCCAAAGAGCCACAATGGATTTTCCTTTTCGCACCCCTCGTCCGGTTCGCACCGTCGACAGTCCCGCGATGACACAACCTGTTTCCGCCCGGCTCAAGATCGGCCTGTCCGCCTGCTTCTCGCACGCCGACCCGGCCCGCTCGCTCTTCACCAACAAGACGCTGCAGTACGTCGAGCAATCGATCGCGCACTGGCTCATGTCCGCCGGCGCCATGGTGGTGATGGTGCCCTGCCCCACCGGCGAGACCGCGCGCGGCGACACCAAGCTGTCGCACTACGCCGAATGGCTCGACGGCGTGGTGATGCACGGCGGCGCCGACGTGTGGCCCGGCAGCTACGGCGAGGTGCCGCTCAAGGATGCGTGGATCGGCGACCAGATCCGCGACCTCTACGACCTGGCGCTGGTCGAGGCCTTCGAGCAGGCCGGCAAGCCCATCTTCGGCGTGTGCCGCGGGCTGCAGCTCATCAACGTGGCCTTCGGCGGCACGCTCTACCAGGACATCGAGGCGCAGCACGACGGCGGGCTGCGCCACCGCGACCCGGTGACCTACGACCAGAACTTCCACCAGATCGAGGTGGTGGAGGGCACGCGCCTGTCCAAGCTGTTTCCCGACATAAAGACGGCGCGCGTCAACAGCATCCACCACCAGGGGGTGAAGGACATCGCGCCCGGCTTCGACATCGAGGCCTGGAGCCTGCCCGACCGCGTGCCCGAGGCCATCCGCCGCCGGCCGGACCGGGGCCGCAGCTACATCGCCGCCACCCAGTGGCACCCTGAGTTCCACAAGTACGGCAGCAACGAGACGGTCGACGACACGCCCATCCTGCACGACTTCCTGTGGGCCTGCGCCACCGCCAAGGTCGCGCCGCGCTCGTCGCTTCGCTCCAACACCGGCAAGATCCGCGACCGCGCGGCGCGGATGCTGCAGCGCGCGCTGCTCAGGCGCTGACAGCGCCGCTTCGCCCTTCGCCGTCTCAGTGCCAGGCGGCGAGCACCAGCGCGCCCGGGTCGCTGGTGCCGGCGCTGATGCCCGTCACCGCGCCCCAGTCGGGGTCGAAGCGGCTGGACACGAACGCGGCCGAGGCCTGCGCGCTCGCGTGTTCCAGCATCAGGCAAGCCTGCGTCGAGAGCACCAGCCGCTGCGTGAAGCGGCGGGCCTGGCGCTCCAGGTCCTGCGGCGGCAGCTGCACCATCCGGCGCACGGCCTGCAGTTCGGCCAGCAGGCGCGGCTCGCCGGCCGCAATGCCCTGCAGCTGGTCGAGCACCAGGTGCACGTCGTCGGGATTGCGCGAGACGGCGCGCAGCACATCGAGGCACATCACGTTGCCCGAGCCTTCCCAGATCGAGTTGACCGGCGCCTCGCGGAACAGGCGGCCCATCGGCGCGTCTTCCACGTAGCCGTTGCCGCCGAACACTTCCATGGCTTCGCCGGTGAGTGCCACCGCGCGCTTGCAGTTCCAGAACTTGGCCGCGGGCGTGAGCAGGCGGCGCCAGGCCGTGTCGATCGGCGCTGCGGAGCCGAAGCGCGAGGCCAGGCCCATCGCCAGCAGCGTGGCGCCTTCGGACTCCAGCGCCATGTCGCCCAGCAGCTCGGTCATCACCGGCTGGTCGACCAGCGCCTTGCCGAAGGCGTAGCGGTTGCGCGTGTAGTGCAGCGCCTGCGCGAAGGCCTGGCGCATGAAGCCGGCGCTGGACAGCGCGCAATCGAGCCGGGTGACGGTCGCCATCTCGATGATGGTCGGGATGCCGCGGCCCTCGTCGCCCACCCGCACGCCCCAGGCCTCCTTGAATTCCACCTCGCTGCTGGCGTTGGAGCGGTTGCCCACCTTGTCCTTCAGGCGCTGGATGTGAACGGGGTTCCTGCTGCCGTCGGGCCGCCAGCGCGGCACGAAGAAGCACGAGGCGCCGTGCTCGTCGGTCCTGGCCAGCACCAGGTGGCCGTCGCACATCGGCGCCGAGAAGAACCACTTGTGGCCGGTGATGAGAAATTCCTCGCCCCATGGGCCGCTGCCGGCCGGCACCGCGCGCGTGGTGTTGCTGCGCACGTCGCTGCCGCCCTGCTTCTCGGTCATGCCCATGCCGACGGTCATCGAGGCCTTGCCCTCGAGCGGGATGTCGCGCGGGTCGTGTTCGTTGGAGGCAAGCTTGTCGCGCACGGCCGCGTACAGCGCCGCGTTGCGCTGCATCACCGGGATGCAGGCCTTGGTCATGGTGGTCGGGCAGGTCGAGCCCGACTCGATCTGGCTGTGCATGTACAGCGACGCGCCGTAGCCCACCCAGGCCGAGGGCCGCTCGTCGAAGAACGGCAGGTTGGCGATGCCGTTGCGCCGCGCGATGGTCATCATGGTGTGCCAGGCGGGGTGGAACTCCACCTGGTCGATGCGCTCGCCGATGCGCGAGTGCGTGTGCAGCTCGGGCTCGTGGCGGTTGGCGTTCTCGGCGGCGCGCAGCGTGGCTTCGGCGCCGTACTCCGCGCCCTGGCGCACCAGTTCGGCGTCGCGCCATTCGGCGCCGCCACGCGCCACCGCGCCGCGCAGCGCGGGGTCGCTGGTGTAGACGTTGTAGTCCTTGAGTTCGGGAACCTGGTTGTCGGGGTGGATGCCGGTGGCGGTGGTCATGGGTGTCTCCTTGTGTCGGCTGTATCGGAGAAGAAGCTCCGGAAAGGTTCAGGCGGCGCCCTTTCGCGCAAGGCCACTGCAGAATCCGTTCGATGGGTTCGAAAATTCTAGGAACAACACGCCCGCAGGGTGTTCGGGTTCGGTGCGCATGACAAGCCCTCGCGCCGCGGCCGCCGCCCCGAGGAGAAAGCCGCGCCAGTCCCGCGCGCGCCACACCTCGCAGGCGCTGCAGGAGGCCTTTGTTCGGCTTTGGGTCGAGAAGGGCTACGCGGCAGTCACCATCCGCGAGATCGCGGCCGTGGCCGGCACGGGGCTCGGCAGCTTCTACGAGTACTTCGAGAACAAGGACGACCTCGCGCGCGTGTGCCTGCACCTGCGCTCCAAGGCGCTGCTGCTGGGCATGCGCGCGGCGATCGCCGCGCATGCGGGCCGGCCGCTGCGCGAGATCGTGGACGCGGTGATCGATGCGCAGCTCGACGCCCACCGCGAGCAGCCGCTGGCCTGGGGCGCGCACTACCTGCTGGAGCGCCATCTCTCCAGCCCCGAGGCCTACCGAAAGATGTACGACCGCTTCGTGGGCGAGTGGGTGGGTGCGCTCGACGCCGCCGGCGACCTGGCGGCCGACGGCTGCAGGAAAGGCATCGAGAAGAAGGAGATGGCCCGCGTGTGCCAGACCCTCCTCTACGGCCTGGTGGCGCACACGTACATCGGCACCGGCGGGCGGCCCGACCTGCAGGCGCTGTCACGGCAGCTGCGTGGCGCGTTGCACGGCTACCTGGCCGGCGTGGCCTGAGCGGCCGGGCGTGTCAGCGCGACTTGTTCGTCGTGTTGCTCACGCCGGCGTCGATGGTGCCGAACACCGTGATGCCGCTGCCGCCGGTCGCGCCCGATGCGTTCGCGCCGCTGCCGGCCGACCCCGTGCCCGCGCAGCCCGACACCAGCGCGCCCACGGCGATCACGAACACGGCAGCAATGAATGGCTTCACAGAAAACTCCAAAAGGGGGTGGGTGGACGCGAGCGGTTCACTATAGGCCGGACGGCGGCCCGCCCCGCCGGCAACAAGCCTGCCGGGGGCAGGGTTGTTGCAGCCGGGCCCGGCCGCATCGCCGTCAGCGCGGGTCCGTGGCCAGCAGCATCTCGACCATCGACTGCAGGTGCGCCTGCAGCCGTGCCGCGCCGGCTTCGTCCAGCGCCAGCGTGGCCTCGTCCATATAGAGCTTGCGGTTGATCTCCACCTGGATGCTGTGCCGGTTCGCCGCCGGGTTGCCGTTGCGGCGCACCAGTTCCACGCCCTTGTAGGGGTGGTTGTAGTCCACGCTGTAGCCCAGGCCGCGCAGGTGCTCGCAGATCTTGCGCGACAGCGCCGGGTCGGCCGTGCTGCCGTCGCGGTCGCCGATCACGAAGTCGGCATGCGCCAGCCCCGGAAAGTCGGTCGCGTGGCTGGCCGCGATGGCCGGCATCGAGTGGCAGTTGATGTGGATGGCGTAGCCGTGGCGCGCATGCGCCTCGTCCACCGCCTGCGCCACGGCCGCGTGGTACGGGCGCCAGCAGCTGTCGATGCGCCGGCGCACCTCGTCGACCGGCAACTGCCGGTCGTAGATCGGCAGGCCCTCGTCGGTCAGCTTCCAGATCAGGCCCTTGCCCAGGCGCACCTTCGACAGCACGCGCGGGTCGGTGGAGACCGGGTCGGTCCATTCGCCGTCGAGCATCGTGGTGTCGATCTCGGTCGTGTCGCGGTTGGCGTCGAGGTAGCTGCGCGGAAAGTGCGCCTCCACCCAGGCCGCGCCCAGGTCGGGCGCGAAGGCGTAGAGCTTCTCCACGTGCGTGTCCTCGGCCCGGCGCAGCGTCGCGAGTTCGCGCACCGTGCCGAAGTCCTCGGGGTAGACGGTGCCGCTGTGCGGGGAGTCCAGCACCAGCGGCGTGTGCCCGGCGACGCTGGTCACCTGGGCGCGGTTTTGGATCAGTTTCAGGACTGGATGCATAGGCAGGTGCGGCTCAGTCCAGTCGGACGCGCGCGAATTCGGCCACCTTCTTCATCTTGTCGATCTCGCTGGCGATCTGCTTGGTGAACTGGGCCGGCGTGGTGCCCGAGGCGTACAGGCCCTGCAGCGCGAGGCGCTCGCGCACCGAGGCGTCCTTCAGCGCGGTGGCCACGGCCTGCTGCATGCGCAGCACCAGGTCGGCCGGCGTGCCGGCGGGCGCGATCATGCCGAACCACGACGGGTCGTTGTTCGCCGGGTAGCCGAGCTCGCCGTAGGTCGGCACGTCGGGCAGCACGTCGAGGCGGCCGGTCCAGGACACGGCCAGCGCCTTCAGCTTGCCCGACTTCACGTGCGGCAGCGACGAGGCCACCTGGTCGAAGTACACCGGCACTTCGCCCGCGAGCACGTCGTTGATGGCCGGGCCCGCACCGCGGTAGGGGATGTGCACCATCGAGGTTCCGGTGCTGCTCTTGAACAGCTCGCCCCACATGTGGCCGATGGTGCCGTTGCCCGGCGAGGCGTACGACACCTTGCCCGGGTTGGCCTTCAGGTACTTCACCAGTTCGGCGAAGTTGGCGACCGGCAGCTTGGCGGGGTTGATGACGATCACGCCCGGCGCCTTGACGATCTCGGTCACGGCGGTGAAACCCTTGATCGGGTCGTACGGCAGCTTCTGGTACACGGCCGGGTTCACGCCGTGCGTGGACAGCGTGGCAATGCCGAAGCTCAGGCCGTCCGGCGTGGCGCGGGCCAGCTCGGCCATGCCGATGGAGCCGCCGGCGCCGGCGCGGTTGTCGATGACCACGGGCTGCTGCAGGATCTTGGCAATGGGCTCGCCGAGCACGCGGGCCGTGATGTCGGTGGCGCCGCCGGGCGGGAAGGGCACGACCAGACGGATCGGCTTGCCTTGGGCAAAGGATATTCCTGGAAGGATAGAAGCGGCAGCCAGCGTGGAAATGAAATGACGACGTTGCATGGGGTGTATTCCAATGTGCATTGAGGGTGAAGAAGCGATTTGCCACCTCACTTGAAGCAAAGGATATACCCGCTAATATTCCGATTCGGAATGTTTTAATCGCGATCCTTCAAGGTCCTTGCCATGTCGCTGCGCCGTCTCAACCCTCCCCTGAATCTGCTGCGCGCCTTTTCGACCGTGGTGCGCTTCGGCGGCGTCTCGCGAGCGGCCGAAGCGCTGCACCTCACGCAGGGCGCCGTCAGCAAGCAGGTGCAGGAGCTCGAGCGCTGGATCGGCGCGCCGCTGTTCGAGCGCAGCCGCAAGCGCCTGGCACTCACGCCCGCCGGCGAGCGCTACGAGAAGGCGGTGCGCGCCACGCTCGCGCAGCTGGAGGCGGCCACGCTGGAACTCATCACCAGCGGCGACGGCGGTGGCGCGCTGCACCTGTCGACCCTGCCCACCTTCGGCGCCAAGTGGCTGATTCCGCGGCTGCCCGATTTCCAGCGCCTGCATCCGCAGATCACGCTGCATTTCGTGCCCTTCGTGCACGGCTACGACTTCGAACGGCCCGAACTCGACTGCGCCATTCTTTTCGGCGACGGCCACTGGCCCGGCGCTCGTTCGCACTACCTCGCCGGACAGGACGTGGCGCTGATCGCACCGCGCGCGGCGCAGGCCGAGGTGGTCATCCGCTCGCCGCAGGACGTGGCGCGCTGCACGCTGCTGCGCCACGTGACGGTGCCGCAGTCGTGGCTGCAATGGAGCGAGGCGCACGGCGTGCGCGGGCTCGACCCGCTCGCCGGCCCGCAGTTCGACCAGTTCCAGACCATGATCCGCGCCGTGATGGTGGGCATGGGCGTGGCGCTGGTGCCGCGCTGCCTGGTGCAGGACGAGATCGCCTCGGGGCTGGTGGACGAGCCGCTGCCCGGCGGCGGCTACCGCGGCGGCCAGGGCTACTGGTTCTGCTACCCCGAAGGGCGGGGCCAGTTGGCCACGCTCGACCATTTCCGCAGCTGGCTGCTGGCCGAGGTCGACCGGGGCAAGGACGCGTTGACCGCCGCGCCGGCGTGACGGCGTGACAGCGGCAAGGTGCGGCAGGACGCGGCAAGGGGCCCGCGCCCTGCCCTTGTCGTGGTTACTCGGGCTTGGCGCCCGAGGCCTTCACCGCCGCACCCCAGACCCCGATCTCGCTCGCCACGAAGCGGTCGAACTCGGCCGGCGTCGTGGGGGCGGGCTCGGAGCCGCGCTCGCGGATGAAGCGCGCCATCTGCTCGCCCTTCAGGATGTCGGTCACCTCGTGG
This sequence comes from Variovorax sp. 10N412, assembly GCF_056394985.1. Taxonomy (NCBI): domain Bacteria; kingdom Pseudomonadati; phylum Pseudomonadota; class Betaproteobacteria; order Burkholderiales; family Comamonadaceae; genus Variovorax; species Variovorax sp. 10N412. The sequence continues at coordinate 267,499 of NZ_JBFTIO010000003.1, read as the reverse complement.
TTCAGGCGCTCGACGATGTCCGCCGGCGTGCCGCGCGGCGCCATCAGGCCGAGCCAGCCCACGGCCTCGAAATTCGCGGTGCCCGGCACGCCGGTCTCGCGCACCGCGGGCACCTCGGGCAGCTGCGACGAGCGCGTGGCCGAGGTCACGGCCAGCGCCACCGCCTTGCCCGACTTGATGTGCGGCAGCGCGGCCGTCACCGAATCGATCATCAACGGTACCTGGTTGCCCAGGAAGTCCGACTGCGCCGGCCCGCTGCCGCGGTAGGGAATGTGCGTGATGAACACATGCGCCGCCGCCTTGTACATCTCGCCCGACAGGTGCTGCGTGCCACCGATGCCGGCGCTCGCATAGCTCAGGCGCCCGGGCTCGGCCTTGGCGCGCGCGGTCAGGTCGGCCAGCGTGCGCATGCCGCTCTCGGGCGTGGCCAGGAACACCAGCGGCACCTTGGCGACCAGCGAGATGCCGACCAGGTCCTTTCTGGGGTCGAAGCCCGGCTTGGCGTAGAGCGTCTGGTTCACCGCCATCGCGCTGCCCGCCACCACCAGCGTGTAGCCGTCGGGCGCCGAACGCACCACGAACTCGGTGCCGATGTTGCTGCCGGCGCCGGCCTTGTTGTCGATGATCACCGGCTGGCCCAACCGCTTGCCGAGCTGCTCGGCCACCGCGCGGGCGAAGATGTCGGTGGCCTGCCCGGGCGGGAAGGGCACCACGAGCTTGATCGGCCTGTCGGGCCAGGCGGCGGCCTGCGCCGCGCCCGTGGCGGCCAGCAGCATCGCGGCCGCGGCCAGGGTGGCGAAGTGACGGCGCTGCATGCGGCTCACAGCGCCGAGAGGTGCTTGCCCACGATGCCCGCGAGTTCGAACATCGTGACCTGGTCCTTGCCGAACACCGGCTTCAACTTGGCGTCGGCATTGATCGCGCGCTTGTTGGTCGCGTCCTGCAGGCCGTTGGCCTTGATGTAGTCCCACAGCTTCTTGATGACCTCGGTGCGCGCCACCGGATCGGCGCCGATCACCGCGGCCAGCGAGTCGCTGGGCTTGAGGCCCGCGCCCGGCTTGCGGGGTGCCGCAGCCTTCTTCGCGGCCGGTGCCTTCTTGGCCGCGGGCGTCTTCTTGGCGGCCACCTTCTTGGCGGCCGCGGTCTTGGCCGCCGGCTTGCCGAAGGTCTTGCGCGGCGGGAACTTGCTGCCGCCCTCGCGCGGCGCGAACTCGAAGGTCACCTTGCCCTCTTCGGCGTTCCACGTCAGGAAGGCCTTGAAGGCACGGCGCGTGCGCATGCTCACGAACTTGTCGAGCAGGTCGGTCTTGCCGGTGGCGAGCAGCTTTTCCATCTGCGCGCGCTCCACCGGCTGCTGCAGGATGATCTTGCCGGTCTTGAAGGTGCAGCTCGGCGTGGGCTGCGCGTTGGTGGGCACCGACTTTTCGCACACATAGTTGCTGCCGTGCTCGAACACCGGCGCGCCGCACACCGGGCACGGGCCCACGGTGTCCTGCTCGCTGAAGTCGACGATCTCGCCGCTCTCGGCGTTCTTGTCGTCGCCGAAGTCGAACTCCAGCTTCCAGTTCTTCGCCTCCTCGTCGTACTTGATGACGATCTCGGAGGTGAAGGGCCAGCCGGCCTTGGAGCGGAAGCCGTCGATCGGGCCGATGTGCTTGTCGCGCAGCAGCGCCTCGGCCTCGGCCACCTCGAAGGTGCGCCCGGCCGGCGACTTGCCGAACGAGAAGCCGCAGGCGTCCTCGCCCGTGCCGCTCTTGCCGGTGCAGGCATAGCGGCGGTAGTTTTCCTTCACCACGCCGCCGCAATTGGGGCACGGCGTCTGCAGCGTCGAGTAGTCGCCCGGCACGGTGTCGCGGTCGTACTCCTTGGCCTTCTTGACGATGTGCTCGGTCATCGCGGCGATCTCGCGCATGAAGGCGTCGCGGCTGAGCGCGCCCTTCTCCATCTGCGCGAGCTTGTATTCCCACTCGCCCGTGAGCTCGGCCTTGGAGAGCTCTTCCACGCCCAGGCCGCGCAGCAGCGTCATGAGCTGGAACGCCTTGGCCGTGGGAATGAGCTCGCGGCCTTCGCGCAGCATGTATTTCTCGGCGATCAGGCCTTCGATGGTGGCCGCGCGCGTGGCGGGCGTGCCCAGGCCCTTCTCCTGCATGGCTTCGCGCAGTTCGTCGTCGTCGATGGTCTTGCCCGCGCCTTCCATGGCGCCGAGCAGCGTGGCTTCGGAATAGCGCGCGGGTGGGCGTGTCTTCAGGCCCTTGATGTCGGCCGATTCGGTCTGCACGATCTCGCCCGGCTTCACCGGCACGAGGCGCTTGCCGTCCTTGTCGTCTTCCTTCTCGTCGTCCTGGGCTTCCTTGCCGTAGATCGCGAGCCAGCCCGGCTTGACCAGCACCTTGCCGTCGGTGCGGAACGGGTACTTCTTGCCGCCCTGCTCCACCGTGCTGATGCGCGTGGTCACCTGGTGCTCGGCGCTCGGGAAGAACACCGACATGAAGCGGCGCACCACGAAGTCGTAGAGCTTCTGCTCGGCGTCGCTCAGGCCGCTGGGGGCCTGCAGGGTGGGGATGATGGCAAAGTGATCCGACACCTTGGCGTTGTCGAAGATGCGCTTGTTGGGCTTGACGTAGTTGCCGTCGACCGCCTGCTTGGCGAACGGCGCCAGGTGCTTCATGCCGCTGTCGGCGATCATGGCCATGGTGTCCTTGACCACCGGCAGATAGTCCTCCGGCAGCGCACGCGAATCGGTACGCGGGTAGGTCAGCGCCTTGTGGCGTTCGTACAGGCTCTGCGCCAGCGCGAGCGTGGTCTTGGCGCTGAAGCCGAAGCGGCCGTTGGCCTCGCGCTGCAGCGAGGTCAGGTCGAACAGGCCCGGCGAAGCCTGCGTGGTGGGCTTGCTTTCTTCGGTGACCGTGGCGGGCTTGCCGCGCGCGGCGTTGGCGATGGCCAGCGCTTCCTGCTCGTTCCACACGCGGTCCGCGCGCTGCTCGGGGTCGGGCTCGCCGTTGGCCTGCAGCGGCGCGTTGGCCTTCTTCCAGTCGGGGTTGAACCACTTGCCGGGGTACGCGCCGGCCTCGGCGGCGAAGCTGCCGTGCACTTCCCAATAGTTGCGCGAGACGAACTTGCGGATCTGCTCCTCGCGCTCCACGACGACGGACAAGGTCGGCGTCTGCACGCGGCCCACGGTCGTGAGGAAGAAACCGCCGTCGCGCGAATTGAACGCGGTCATGGCGCGCGTGCCGTTGATGCCCACCAGCCAGTCGGCCTCGGAGCGCGAGCGCGCGGCGTCGGCCAGGCCCTGCATCTGCTTTTCGGTGCGAAGCGCATCGAAGCCCTCGCGGATGGCCTGCGGCGTCATCGACTGCAGCCACAGGCGCTTGACCGGCTTGTTCAGCCCGGTCTTGCCGCCGGCGTACTGCTCGATCAGGCGGAAGATCAGCTCGCCCTCGCGGCCCGCGTCGCAGGCGTTGATGAGCTGCGTCACGTCCTTGCGCTTGGCCTGCTTGACCACCGCGTTCAGGCGCGTCTTCGTCTTGTCGACCGGCTTGAGGTCGAAGTGCGGCGGAATCACGGGGAGGTTGGCAAAGCTCCACTTGCCCCGCTTCACGTCGAACTCCTCGGGCGCCTGGATTTCGACCAGGTGACCGACGGCGCTGGTCACGACGTAGCTGTCGTTCTCGAAGTGCTCGTCATGTTTGTCGAATTTGCCGGCCACCGGCGTGAGGGCACGGACGATGTCCTGTGCCACCGACGGCTTTTCTGCGATTACCAACGTCTTTGTCATCTAAGGGCTCTCTATACTGTGCGGCTTCCCGCGTGCGCACGCGTACACGCGCATGTGTGCACATTCAAACTAACAGACTTCGGCAATGCCTTCCAAAACCCCCATTTCCGGCGGCCGCCGAATTCAGATGCGCCGCTCCGATGTCCACGGCAACGGCGTCTTCGCCGTGCAGGACCTGGCCGAAGGCGAAACGCTGATCGAATACAAGGGCGAAGTCATCAACTGGAAGGAGGCGCTGCGCCGCCATCCGCACGACCCCGCCCAGCCGAACCACACGTTCTACTTCCACATCGATGACGGGCGTGTGATCGACGGCAACGTCAAGGGCAACGACGCACGCTGGATCAACCACTCGTGCGAACCGAACTGCGAGGCCGACGAAGTCGATGGGCGCGTTTATATCAAGGCGCTGCGCAACATTGCTGCAGGCGAAGAGCTCAATTACGACTACGGCCTGATCATCGACGAGCCGTACACGCCCAAGCTGCTGTCGGAGTTTCCTTGCTGGTGCGGCTCCGAAGAGTGCCGCGGCACGCTCTTGACACCCAAGGATGAGGACGAGGAAAAGAAAAAGAAGAAGAAAGCCAAGAAGAAGGCTGAAAAGAAGAAGGCCGAGAAGAAGGAAGCCAAGAAGGCCGACAAGAAAGCCGACAAGAAGGCTGAGAAAAAAGACGGGAAAAAGAAGTCCGAAAAGGACAAGTCCGACAAGGGCTGAGCATGGGCAACACCACGGCTGCCTGGCACGAGGACCGGATCGCCGCTGCGGTGGCGCCGCTGCTGCCCGGGTTCGCGGTCGAGGCCGTGGCCGAGATCGATTCCACCAACACCGAGCTCATGCGCCGCGCGCGCGCCGGCCGCGTCGAGCCGGTGCTGCTGGTGGCCGAGCACCAGACCGCGGGCCGCGGCCGCCTTGGCCGCGCCTGGCAGAGCGAGCAACAGAGCCGGGAGCAGACGTCGCTCCTGTTCTCGCTTGGCCTGCCTCTCGCACCGGCCGACTGGTCGGGCCTGTCGCTTGCCGTGGGCGTCAGCGTGGCCGAAAGCCTCGACCCGTCGGGCGAGCACGGGATCGGCCTCAAGTGGCCCAACGACATCTGGGTGAACGACCGCAAGCTGGTCGGCATCCTCATCGAAACCGCAATGCCGCACGCCGGCAGACCCGGTGCGCAGCGCTACGTGGTGATCGGCATCGGCATCAACATCGGCCCGCGCGAAGCCGACGGCATGCGCACGCCGCCCGCGTGGCTGCGCCAGTGGCGTCCCGACGCCAGCGCACCCGAAGTGCTGGGCGAACTGGCCGAGCCGCTGGTGCGCAGCGTGCGCGAGTTCGAGGCCCGCGGCTTCGCCCCCTTCGCCGAACGTTTTGCCGCGCGCGACGTGCTGCGCGGGCGCGAGGTGGTGCTCAGCGACGGCACCGCCGGCCTGTGCGAAGGCGTGGCCTGGGGCGGTGAGCTGCAGGTGCGCACCGACGCCGGCCTGCAGCTGATCTCCAGCGACGAAGTGAGCGTGCGCCCTCGCGGCATGGCCTTCTGACCGGCATGAAGCTGCGCGCGCTGCTCGTCGTCTTGCTGCTGGCCAACGCCGGCTACTTCCTGTGGACGCGCGGCGATCTCGCAGGCTTCGGCCTGGCGCCCGCGAGCCTCTACGAACGCGAGCCGCAGCGTGTTGCGCGCCAGATCCACCCCGAGTGGCTGCAGATCCGCAAGGACGTCAAGCCGGCCGCGGCCGCGACCGCATCGACACCCGCGCCCGCCTCGGCGCCAGCCCCGGCGCCCTCGCCCTGACGCCAGCCCAAGCGCCCTCGCCCTGACGCCGCGGCTCAAGGCGCCGCTTCGCCCTCGAAGCGCACCGTGAACAGCGCCCCCGGCGGATGCTTGCCCGGATGCGCATCCTCCAGCTTCACCCGCGCACGGTGCTGGTTGGCAATTTCCCGCACGATCGGCAACCCCAGCCCCGAGCCGTCGGCCTCGTTGCCGAGCACGCGGTAGAACGGCTCGAACACCAGCTCGCGGTCGGTCTCGGCGATGCCCGGGCCGTTGTCCTCCACCTGCAGCAGCTGCACATGGCCGAAGGGGTCGGCCAGCACGCGCACGGTGATCAGGCCGGGGCGCTCGGGCGTCGAGGGCGTGTAGTTGATCGCGTTGTCCACCAGGTTGCGCACCAGCTCCTTCAGCAGCGTGACGTTGCCGTCGAACACCACGCCGGGCGCGCCGGCCTCCGCGCCGTCGTAGCCCAGGTCGATGCGCTTCTCGATCGCGCGCGGCACGGCCTCGCGCACCACCTCGATGGTGAGCCGCGCCAGGTCGCAGGGCTGGTGGTGCGCGTGGGCGCTGTTGCCTTCGGCGCGCGCCAGCGACAGCAACTGATTCACCGTGTGCGTGGCGCGCTTGCTGGCGCGGCCGATCTGCTTGAGCGACTGCTTCAGTTCGTCGGCATTGGCGCCTTCGCGCTGCGCCAGGTCGGCCTGCATGCGCAGGCCCGCCAGCGGCGTCTTCAACTGGTGCGCCGCGTCGGCCAGAAAGCGCTTCTGCGTGCCGATGGAGTCGTTGAGCTTGTCGAGCAGCTCGTTCACCGACGACACCAGCGGCACCACCTCCAGCGGCACCGACGATTCGTCCAGCGGGCTCAGGTCGCCCGGGCGCCGCTCGCGGATGCGCGCCTCCACCACCGACAGCGGCTTGATGCCGCGCACCAGCGCCAGCCAGATCAACAGCACCGCCAGCGGCAATATCGCGAACTGCGGCAGCAGCACGCCCTTGATGATCTCGGCCGCCAGCACCGACTGCTTCTCGCGCGTCTCGGCCAGCTGCAGCAGCGTGGGCGGCACGTCGTCGCTGCCGCTGGCGATCCACAGCGAGGCCACGCGCACCTCCTTGCCGTGCAGGGCGCTGTTGTGCAGGAAGACCTGGCCGGGCGGCAGCGGCTCGTCCAGGCCGGGCATCGGAAGTTCGCGATCGCCGCTGAGCAGCGTGTCATGACCATCGAGCAGCTGGTAGTACACGTGGCCGGCGTTGTCGGCGCGAAGGATCTCGCGCGCGGGCTGCGAAAGCACGAACTGCGTCTGCCCGTCCTTCACCGTCACCAGTTCGGCCAGCGCCTTGACGTTGTGCTCGAGCGCGCGGTCGAACGGTGCGTTGGCGATGCCCTGTGCCACCAGCCAGGTGACGCCGATGCTCACGGGCACGAGCAGCAGCAGCGGGGTGAGCATCCAGTCGAGGATTTCGCCGAAAAGAGAACGCTGGGCGCGCTGAAAGAGCTTCAAGGGGCTTCCTGACTGGACGAAACAACGCTGACGCGCATGAGCGAAGGTGCCGATCCGCAAGGGCTGCGTGCCGTTGAGGAGGGCGACCGGTTGTAGCTTCGGTGCGAAGTTTCCGCAATGCAAAAGTACCAGGGCGCACCGACACGCAGGTGCACGCGCCCGCATCGCTCGTGATCCGCTCGAAGGGCGGCGCGAATGTGTTCGCACCGCCGGTGCCTGCAGTTCGAAGGGGGAAGCCTCACTCGAACTTCGAGAAGTAGTCCGAAAAAAACGCGACCGCTGCGGATATTTTTGCGGAATTGTCGGCGCGCTCGGAATAGACGGCCCAGATATTGGCCGGCTGCGAATAGGCCGGAAGCACCTGAATCAGCTGGCCAGTGCGGATATGGGGATTCAAATCCCATACCGACCGCAGCACGATGCCGTGGCCTTCAATAGCCCAGGCAACCGCTATCTCACCGTGATTCGTCGAGAGTTTTCCTTTGACCTTGACGCATTCTTCTCCGGCTGCACCACAAAGACGCCAGATCCCGAATGGGTGGTCGCGCTCCTTGATGATCAGGCATTTATGGAGCTCCAATTCCGCAAGGGAAGCGGGCGCGCCAAATTTTTTCAGATAGGACGGTGAGGCGCAGAGAATTCTGTGATTGCTTCCAAGGCGCTTCGCAATAAGTTGCGGAGAAATTTCGTCGCCAATTCTGATGTCGAGGTCGAAGCCCTGCTCCGCCAGATCCACAAGGTGGCTGAAGACTTCGAACCGAACGCTCAGAAGCGGATATCTGTCCATCAGCGATGAAATTGCGGGCCCTACGTGATTTCGGCCAAACCCGAAGCTGCTGCAGATGCGAATCGGGCCGCGAGGCTGCTGTTTGTGATCCGATATTTCCTCATACAGGAGGTTCACGTCGTTCAGTATTTTCTCGGCCCATCGATAGACGCGCTCCCCTGTCTGCGTGATGGCCACCACGCGCGTGGTCCGTGCAAAAAGCCTGCAATTCAAGATTTCCTCGAGGATGCGGATCCTCTTGCTGATGTAGGCGGGCGACGTACCCATTTCATTTGCCGCAAGAGAAAAACCGCCTTTTCGAACCACGGCGACAAACACCCTCAAATCTTCGGGTGTCGGCAGATTGTTCATGAAGTGTGCACATTGAAAAAACCAAAATGTGGATTGTGGGTCAGGTTCCTGTTTTTAGAATCCGCACACAAGCTGCGTTCAGTGATTCTTCGCCTTTAATTGACGGCAATGGTTAATTTTTGTCGTGTGATTAAGGGTTCGAAACAATGACGGCTTTTTCAAAGCCGCATTGACGTCCAGAAGAAGGCATTGCGCGGCATTTTCATCTTGATTTTCAAATGGAGGCCGGTGGAATGAAGGCAGGTTCGCCAAATTACAGATACACCATATTTTTCATGGTGTTTGTTCTCGCGCTGATCAACTATGTTGACCGGGGCGCAATTTCATATGCATCTGGAGACATCATCAGGGAATACGGCCTGGACAAGGCCTCCTGGGGCGCTGTCATGGGCTATTTCGGCTATGGCTACATGTTCGGTGCCCTGTTCGGAGGCGCAATGGCGGACCGCCTCGGGCCGCGAAAGGTGTGGATCATTGCCGGGGTGGCCTGGTCGATCTTCGAGGTGGCGACGGCCTTTGCCGGCGAAATCGGCCTGATGTTCTTTGGTGGGTCCGCCTTGGCGGGATTTGCGTGCATTCGAATACTTTTCGGACTGGCCGAAGGGCCGGCGTATTCGATCATCAACAAGACCAATTCCAGTTGGACGACCCAAAGCGAGCGCGGCCTCGTGGTGAGCATCGGATTGCTTTCCACCCCGTTGGGTGCCCTGCTCACCGCGCCCATTGCCGTCGGCCTGCTGGTCTTCACCGGAAGCTGGCGCGTGATGTTGATCGTCCTGGGGGTGAGCGGGCTTCTGTTCCTCGTTTTCTTCATGCGCGTCTTCACGAGCCGCCCCGAGGAAAATCCCCGGGTGAGCGCTGAAGAACTCGCATTGATCCGTGCGGGCCGCCAGCAAGAGAACCAGCCGGGCGCATCCGTCTCGGGCAAGGAACTGCCCTGGTGGCAATTTTTCCGCAGCAGCACGCTCGTCTTCAATGCCCTGGGCTACGGCGCGTACATCTATGTCAATTTTCTGCTGCTGACATGGACGCCGAAATACCTGCAGGACCACTTCGGCTACAGCCTTTCTTCGCTGTGGTACCTGGGCATGATTCCCTGGGTGGGCGCCTGCTTCACCGTCCTGCTGGGTGGAAAGCTCTCGGATTGGCTCTACCGGCGCACGTCCAGCCTCAAGATCGCGAGAAGCTGGTTCGCCGCGGCGTCGCTCGTTTGCACGGCGCTGGTGTTCGGCTCCATTTCGATGGCCGACAGCGCGGTGGCAGTCATTGCATTGATGACGTTGGGCAATGCCCTGAATGCGCTGCCCAACGCGGTGTTCTGGGCCGTCGTCATCGACACGGTGCCGTCGTCCCGGGTCGGCACCTTCAGCGGCATCACGCATTTCCTCGCCAACAGCTGCGTGGTTCTCGCCCCGACGCTGACGGGCGTGCTGGTTGCGAAGTACGGCTACGACTCGATGTTCGTCGCGGCATCCGTTGCAGCCGCGGTGGGCGCCTTGGCCATGCTGGTCGTTCGTCCGGGCGTGATGGCCGGACCAAAGGGAGCGAGATAAATGACGCTTCCACTCATCGCCATCGGCTCCATCGGCGGGACTGTCAGCATGCAGGCGCAGGCCGCGCACAGCGGCGTCAGGCCTACCCTTTCGGTGGAGGAGTTGCTGTTGACGGTTCCCCAACTCGCAGGCGTTGCGCGCTTCAGGGCCGAGACCATCCAGCTTCTTCCCAGCGCGTCGCTGGATTTCTCGATCCTGCTCGATGTACTGAAGTGGGCGAAAACGCAAGTCGCCAGCGGCGCCGACGGCGTGGTGATCCTGCAGGGAACGGACACGCTGGAGGAGTCCTCGTTCTTCCTCGACCTGCTGTGGGACAGCGAAAAGCCGCTGGTTCTGACAGGCGCGATGCGCAACGCATCTCAGCCTGGCGCGGATGGCCCGGCCAATCTGTGGACGGCCGCGCTGGTCGCCCTGGAGCGGGAAAGTCGCCATCGGGGCGTGCTGGTCGCGTTCAACGATCAGGTCCATGAGGCCAAACGCATTCGCAAGAACAACACCCTGTCGGTTGCGGCGTTCGAGTCCCCGATTTTTGGCGCGTGCGGGGCGCTGATCGAAGACGCCATCCGCTATCACCGCCCGCCAGCTGCACGGTTGACATTTCCAGCGCCGGCCCGGGTCACACGGAAGGTCGCATTGATCGAGGCCACTCTTTCCGCCGATACCGACTTGATCGAGCACGTCGGGAATGCCGGCTACGACGGCTTGGTGATCGGGGCATTCGGAGCGGGTCACGTGTCCGTGCAGTGGGCCGATGCGCTTGCAGCGGTGGCCAGGAAGATGCCGGTCGTCGTGTCCTCCAGGACCGGCGCGGGACCGACAGCGGAGAAAACCTATGGGTACAAGGGCGGAGAAATCGATCTTGCTGCCAACGGGATGGTGATGGCCGGATTTCTCTGCCCGAGGAAATCCAGGATCTTGTTGACGCTTGTGCTGGGGGCCGGGGCAACAAGCGTTCGCGAGGTCTTTCAGAAGCTCAATGCTGCGCAGTGCTGAGGCGGGTTTTCTTGCCGCATGCGCCGGCGGAGGGTCGGCTGGCTGTCGTCGACCGCGGTGGCACAGCGGCGCGCCGCGGCCTCCTCCGCTGCGGGTCGCCCCGTTCGCGGAGGCAGGCAAGAAATCTCCGCCGGGCGTGACTTAGTGGTGTGGTGGTGAGCCCGCGCAGCGGCGTCCCTGCGGGCCCCGGCTGTAGTCTCGGCGTGCAGTTTCTGCAATTCAAAAAAGCATCAGGGAGTGAGTCATGAAGAACAAGTCATTGAACGGCTGCGTGCAGCCGTTGTGGATCGTCGCGTCCGTGTGTGTCGCGGGCCTTGCGGGCTGTGGAGGGGGTGGCGGAGGCGGTGAGGGCGGCGGCATGCCCATGCTGCCGGTCTTGCCTGCGGCGGCCCCGGCACCCGCGCCCGCGCCACCCCCCGCGCCGGCGCCCGCGCCGAACCGCGATCCGGTGCCGGGCAGCGAGCCGATGCCGTCGTTGGACGCACCCCAGCCCGGATCGACCGCGCAGACCGGCAACGACAGCGAAGGCATCTACCTCTCGCTGCTCGATGTCGCCCTTGTCGGCGCCGACGGATCGATTGCCAGCAAGGATCACATCGGCACGATGTGGGGATCGATCAAGGTCGACGGCCTCGGCTGGTCCTTCAACCCCGACACGAATTACTACTTCATCAAGGCCTCGCCCGTCACGGGCTCGGGCACCTTCGCACCCAGGAAGACGATGAGCGGCACCTACGCCTACGGAACGCGCGAGCCCTCGGCATTCGGTCCGCTGGACTACATCAAGGAAAACGCGTTGGCGGTCACGCAGGACAGCGTGGTCGGCAAGTGGGCCAACCCGGACCGCAATTTTGGCGTGGGCCTGTCGATCGACGTCGACGCCTCGGGCGCGTTCACGGGCACCACGGCCGGCGTGCAGGTCGGCAACTGCAGCATCTCGGGCACGCTCGCACAGGCGCAGCCCGGCACCTCCAAGAACATGTACGGCCTGAAGTTCACCGCGGTCGATGCCAATGCCGACGGCAAGGATGCCTGCAAGCTCACGGCCGTATTGCCCTATTCGGGGCCCGCCGCCATCGTGCTGCTGCCCGCGGGCAACTTCGACAGCAACGGCTATTTCCGCAGCATCTTCTTCATGGTGAAGACGACCACCGGTGCAACCCTGTCGGCGGCGCTGCGCAAGCAGCCGTAACGCGCAACGGCCAAGGCGCAGGGGCCCGAAGGGTTCAGCCCGGGATCTTCTCCAGGCAGTAGCCCAGCCCGCGCACCGTCGCGATGCGCACCGGGCCCTTCTCGATCTTCTTGCGCAGGCGGTGGATGTACACCTCGATGGCGTTCAGGCTCACCTCCTCGCCCCATTCGCACAGGCGGTCGACTAGCTGGTCCTTGCTCACCAGCCGGCCGGCGCGCTGCAGCAGCACCTCGAGCAGGCCGAGTTCGCGCGCCGACAGCTCGACCATCTTGCCGTCGATGGTGGCCACGCGGCCGCCCTGGTCGTACACCAGCGGGCCGTGGCGGATGGTGTTGCTGGTGGTGCCCATGCCGCGCCGCGTGAGGGCGCGCACGCGCGCCTCGAGCTCCTGCAGGCTGAAGGGCTTGGCCATGTAGTCGTCGGCGCCGTGGTCCAGGCCCTTGACGCGTTCTTCCACGCTGTCGGCCGCGGTGAGCACCAGCACCGGCAGTTGCGAGCCGCGCGCGCGCAGGCGCTTGAGGATCTCGATGCCGTGCAGGCCGGGCAGCCCGAGGTCGAGGATCAGCAGGTCGAACTCGTCATGGGTCATGAGCGCGGTGTCGGCCTGCGAACCGTTGGCCACGTGGTCGACCGCCGCGCCCGAGGTGCGCAGGCTGCGCAGCAGGGCATCGGCAAGCACCTGGTCGTCTTCGGCAATCAGAATCCGCATGAGGCACCTCCGGCCGGTTTCGGGCGCCGTGCCGGCGCCGTTCACATTTGTCTCTGCGGCGGAGTCTACGCGGCCGTATAGGCTTCCAGACCGATGGTTACCACGGTGGCGATGTCGTTGCCCACGCTGTTTCTGAACTCTCGCTCGGCCTGCGTCACCGCGCTTCGGAAGGCGTCGAGCCAGGCCAGGCCGTCGGCCGTGAACAGCACGCGCCGCGCCCGCGCGTCCAGCGGGTCGGGCCCGCGCGTGACCAGGCCCCAGGCCTCGCACTGGTCGACCAGCGCGCCCATCGCCTGCTTGGTCATGCCGGCGCGCTCGGCCAGTTCGGTCAGGCGCGAGCCCTCGCGCGCCAGGTGCCGCGTGATGTGGATGTGCGCCGCGCTCACCTGCGCGCGCGCCGCGAGGTTCGACAGCGCCAGCGGCACGTCGACATCGTGCGCCATCAGTTCGAGCACGCGCGCGTCGAAACGGCGCATGGCATGGCCGAGCAGGCGGCCCAGGTGGGTCTGGCGCCAGGCGTCGGTGTCGGGCGGAAAAGCGGCTTCGGACATGGCGCCAAATGGTAAAGCAAACTGATCAAAAAATGGGTTTACTCGAACCAATGAGCCCCTACACTACTGTTCAAGCATCCAGCCTGTGGTTAAAAGCAGATTAGATGAAACCTCACACAAACCGTTGATATTCAAGGAGATTTCCACATGGACGCAGTTGTCAAGGGCGCAAGCATCTCGGTCGCCAACAGTGAAAAGGCCAAGGCCCTGCAGGCCGCGTTGGCGCAGATCGAAAAGCAGTTCGGCAAGGGCACGATCATGCGGCTCGGCGAAGGCGAGGCGCTCGAGGACATCCAGGTGGTCTCCACCGGTTCGCTGGGCCTGGACATCGCCCTGGGCGTCGGCGGCCTGCCGCGCGGTCGCGTGATCGAAATCTACGGCCCTGAATCGTCGGGCAAGACCACGCTCACGCTGCAGGTCATCGCCTCCATGCAGAAGCAGGCCGGCACCTGCGCCTTCGTCGACGCCGAGCACGCGCTCGACGTGCAGTACGCCCAGAAGCTCGGCGTGAACCTGTCCGACCTGCTGATCAGCCAGCCCGACACCGGCGAACAGGCGCTCGAAATCGTCGACTCGCTGGTGCGCTCGGGCGCCGTGGACCTGATCGTCATCGACTCGGTCGCCGCGCTCACGCCCAAGGCCGAAATCGAAGGCGAAATGGGCGACTCGCTGCCCGGCCTGCAGGCCCGCCTGATGAGCCAGGCGCTGCGCAAGCTCACCGCCACCATCAAGAAGACCAACTGCATGGTCATCTTCATCAACCAGATCCGCATGAAGATCGGCGTGATGTTCGGTTCGCCCGAAACCACCACCGGCGGCAACGCGCTGAAGTTCTACGCCTCGGTGCGCCTGGACATCCGCCGCATCGGCACCATCAAGAAGGGCGACGAGGCCATCGGCAACGAAACCAAGGTGAAGGTGGTGAAGAACAAGGTCAGCCCTCCGTTCAAGACGGCGGAGTTCGACATCCTGTTCGGCGAGGGCATCAGCCGCGAAGGCGAGATCATCGACATGGGCGTCACCGCCAAGATCGTCGACAAGTCGGGTGCCTGGTACGCCTACAACGGCGAAAAAATCGGCCAGGGCCGCGACAACGCCCGCGAGTTCCTGCGCGAGAACCCCGAGCTGTCGCGCGAGATCGAGAACAAGGTGCGCGAGTCGCTGGGCATTCCGCTGCTGGCCGCCGACGCCGGCGCCACGCCCGAGAAGCCGCAGAAGGCCGCCAAGGCGGACAAGGCCGAGAAGGCAGACAAGGGCGAATAAGACCCCGCGCGGCTCCGCGGCCTCATGCGGGGCCGCGCGAGCAACCCCGGCATGGCATTCAACGCCCCCTCCCTCAAAGGCCGCGCCCTGCGCCTGCTGAGCCAGCGCGAGCATTCGCGTCTGGAGCTGGAGCGCAAGCTCGCAAAGCACGAAGAAGAGCCCGGCACGCTGGCCAAGGCGCTCGACGAGCTGGCCGCCAAGGACTTCATCAGCGAGCCGCGCGTGGTGGCCTCGGTGCTCCACCAGCGTGCGGCCCGTTCGGGCGCGTTGCGGGTGAGGCAGGAGCTGCAGGCCAAGGGCATCGCGCCCGAGGCCATCGCGCAGGCGGTGGCCGGCTTGCAGGAAACGGAAGTCGAACGCGCCACGGCCCTGTGGCGCCGCCGCTTCGACGCCCCGCCCGCCGATGCGAAGGCGCGAGCGAAGCAGATGCGGTTCCTGATGGCGCGCGGTTTCTCCGGCGCCGTCGTGTCCAAGGTCCTCAGGAGCGATTTCGATGAAACAGCAGACGAATGAAGACCCCGGCGCGCCCTCCCGCGTGATCACGCTGCGCGTGGCCTGCGAATGGCGCCGCGCCTACGTGCTGGCGGCCGACCCGAAGCGGCTGCCCGACTGGGCCAGCGGCCTCGCGAAGAGCGCGCTGGTGCCGCACGGCGACCACTGGATCGTGCGCACGCCCGAGAGCGGCGACGCCCGCATGCGCTTCGCGCCGCGCAACGACTTCGGCGTGCTCGACCACTGGGTCACGCCCGAAGGCGTGAGCGAGGTCTACCTGCCCTTTCGCGTGATCGGCGTCGCGCCCGACGCCTGCGAGCTGCAGTTCACGCTGCTGCGCCAGCCGCACATGGACGATGCGGCCTTCGAGCGCGATGCGCAGTGGATTGCGCGCGACCTGCTGGCGCTGCGCAATCTGCTGGAAGCCTGAGCGAGGCGGCTGGGCTTCTTCAGCCGCGCACCACGATCGGCGCGAACTTGCGCCGCGCCTTCAGCTGGTCCGCATCCCATTCGATGCCCAGGCCCGGCGTCTCCGGCGCCACCGCGTGGCCGCCTTCGATGCGCAGCCGGCTCGTCGTCAGGTCGTCGAGTTGGGGGATGTACTCCACCCAGCGCGCATTCGGCACCGCCGCGCACAGGCTCACGTGCAGCTCCATCAGAAAGTGCGGGCACATCGCGATGTTGTGCGCCTCGGCCAGGTGCGCAATCTTGAGCCACGGCGTGATGCCGCCCACGCGCGCCACGTCGGCCTGCACGATGGAGCAGGCGCCCTGCTGGATGTATTCCGCGAACTGCGAAGGGTGGTACATCGACTCGCCCACCGCAATCGGCACCGAGGTGCTCGCCAGCAGCTGCGCATGCCCGCGCACATGCTCGGCCGGCATCGGCTCCTCGAACCACGCGAGGTCGAGCGAGGCGTACTGGCGTGCGCGGCGAATGGCCTCGGCCACGGTGAAGCTCTGGTTGGCGTCCACCATCAGCTCGAAGTCCGCACCGACCGCTTCGCGCACGGCCGCGAGGCGCGCGATGTCCTGCGCGACGTGCGGCTTGCCGACCTTGATCTTCGCGCCCAGGAAGCCGTCGGCCTTTGCGGCCAGCGTCTGCTCCACCAGTTGTGCCGGCTCGATGTGCATCCAGCCGCCCTCGGTCGTGTAGACCGGCACGCGCGGCTGCGCACCGCCCGCCAGGCGCCACAGCGGCAGGCCCGCCGCGCGCGCATTGCGGTCCCACAGCGCGGTGTCGATGGCCGCCAGCGCCAGGCTGGTGATGGCGCCCACGGCGGTGGCGTGCGTGTGGAAGAACAGGTCGCGCCAGATGGCCTCGTACTGCTGCGGGTCGCGCCCGATCAGCCGCGGCACCAGGTGGTCGTGAAGCAGCGCCACGATGGACGAGCCGCCCGTGCCGATGGTGTACGTGTAGCCCGTGCCCGCGGAGCCGTCGTCGCAACGCACGGTGACCATCACGGTCTCCTGCGTCACGAAGGACTGGATGGCGTCGGTGCGCTTGACCTTGGGCGCGATGTCGATCTGCGCGATTTCGACCTGGTCGATCTTTGCCATCGTGCTCAGGCCCCGTTGCGCGTCACGTCGGCCGGCAGGTCGGCGCCATGGAACTTCTTGTAGATGGTGTTGAGCTCGCCGCTCTTGAGCTGCGCCTTCACGAACTCGTCGAGCCTGGCCTTCAGGCGCGGCTCGTTCTTGCGCATGCCGATGGCCAGGAAGTTGACCTTCATGGTGAACTTCGGCTCCATCTGCTTGGCCGGGTTCTTCTCGTTGATGGTCTTCAAGAGCGGTGGCGCGGTCGCGAAGATGTCGGCCTGCCCGCTCACCACGGCGGTGATGGAGGTGGCGTCGTCGTCGAAGCGAATCACCTGCGCGCTCGCCGGCAGCACCTTGGTCAGTTCCTGGTCGTTGGTGGTGCCGCGCGTGGCGATCACCTTCTTGCCCGCGAGGTCGGCAGGCCCCGTGATGGTCATGCTCTTGGGTGCGCCCACCACGGCCAGGATGGCGGCGTAGGGCACCGAGAAGTCGACCACCTTCTCGCGCTCGGGCGTGACCGACATGCTGGAGATGACGATGTCGGCCTTGTCGGTCTGCAGGAACGGAATGCGGTTGGCGCCGGTGGTGGGCACGATCTCGAGCTCCAGGCCCAGGCTCTTGGCCAGCAGGCGCGCGGTTTCCACGTCGGAGCCGGTGGCGTTGAGCTTCTCGTCCTTCAGGCCGTAGGGCGGCACCGCGAGGTCGATGGCGATGCGGATCTTCTTGGCGGCGGTGATGGTGTCGAGCTGGTCGGCGTGTGCCGAGGCGCCGGCAAAGGCCAGCGGCAGCGCGAGCATCAGCGCCGAGAGCAGGGCGCCGCGGCGCGGGAACGAGAAGGGGGAAGTCATCGAGAGTCTCCTGGAGTTGTCTGAAGAAGAAAAAATCAAAGCCCGGTGCCGATGAACTCGCGCAGCTCGGCCGTTTGCGGGTTGCCGAGGATGCTGGCGTCGCCCTGCTCCCACACCAGCCCCTGGTGCATGTAGATGACCTTGTCGGCCACGCCGCGCGCGAAGGCCATCTCGTGCGTCACGAGGATCATGGTCATGCCCTCCGCCGCGAGCTTCTCCATCACCTTGAGCACTTCGCCGGTGAGCTGCGGGTCGAGCGCGGAGGTGACTTCGTCGAACAGCATCAGCTTGGGCTTCATCGCGAGCGAGCGCGCAATGGCCACGCGCTGCTGCTGGCCGCCGGAGAGCTGCTCGGGGTAGGCGTCGGCCTTCTCGGCCAGGCCCACGCGCTCCAGCACTTCCATGGCGACGGCGTCGGCCTGCGAGCCGCTCATTTTCTTCACCGACTTGGGCGCGAGCGTGATGTTCTGCTTCACCGTGAGGTGCGGGAACAGGTTGTAGCTCTGGAACACGATGCCCACGTCCTGGCGCAGGTCGCGCAGGTTCAGCGCGTTGTCGTGCACCGCGTGGCCGCAGCACTGGATGGTGCCGCTGTCGATGGTCTCCAGCCGGTCGATGCAGCGCAGCGCCGTGCTCTTGCCCGAGCCGCTCTGGCCGATGATGGCCACCACCTGCCCGCGCGTGACGGAGAACGACACGCCCTTGAGCACATGCAGCTTGCCGAAGTGCTTGTGGACCTCGTTCAGTTCAACCACGGGCTGCATTGAGCTTCCTTTCAAGGGCGCGACTCCATCGCGAGAGCGGATAACAAAGAATGAAATACAGCACCACCGCGCACCCGAAATACAGGAAGGGCTGGAACGTCGAGTTGTTCAGCACCTTGGCGTTGTAGGAAAGCTCGGCATAGCCGACCACCAGCGATGCGATCGACGTGTTCTTGATGATCTGCACCAGGAAGCCCACGGTGGGCGGCGTGGCGATGCGCAGCGCCTGCGGCAGGATCACGCGGCGCATGCGCTCCCAGCGCGTGAGCGCCAGGCATTCGGCCGCCTCCCACTGGCTGCGCGGCACCGACTGGATGCAGCCGCGCCAGATCTCGCCGAGGAAGGCGCTCGCATAGATGGTGATGGCCAGCGCCGCCGCGGCAAGCGCGGGCACCGAGCCGACGCCCGCGATGTTGGGCCCGAAGAAGCACACGCCCATGAGCACCAGCAGCGGCGTGCCCTGGATGACCTGGATGTAGCCCGCGGCGGCCACGCGCACGGCCTTGATCGGCGACACGCGCGCCAGCGCCACCGCGAGGCCGATGAGCCCGCCGCCCACGAACGCGAGCGCCGAGAGCTGCACCGTGCCCCATGCGCCCATCAACAGGAAGCCGAAGTGATCGATGGGCATGAAGCTCATGGCTTGCCAACCTTCTTCACAGCGGCGTGCCCAGCTTGCGCCGGCGCGGGAAGATCAGCATGCCCAGCAGCCAGAAGCCCAGGCGCATGGCGTACGACAGCGCGAGGTACACCACCCACAGCACGATGAAGATCTCGAAGTTGCGGAAGGTGTCCGACTGGATGCGGTTGGCCACGCCGAACAGCTCTTCCGCGCCGATCGACGACATGATGCTGGAGGCCAGCATCAGCAGCACGAACTGGCTCGCGAGCGCCGGGTACACGCGCTCCACGGCGGGCCGCAATATCACGTGCCAGAACACCTGCAGCTTCGACAGCCCCAGGCACTGCGCCGCTTCGAGCTGGCCCTTGTGGATCGACTCGATGCCCGCGCGGATGATCTCGCAGCTGTATGCGCCGATGTTCACCACCAGCGCCAGCACCGCGCCCACCATGATCGGCATCGTCACGCCCGCGCTGGAGAGGCCGAAGATGAGGAAGTAGCTCTGGATCAGCAGCGGCGTGTTGCGCACCGCCTCCACGTAGCCGCCCGTGAGGTGGCGCAGCCAGCCATGGCGGCTGTTGCGGCCCAGCGCACAGGCCGTGCCGAGCGCGAAGCCCAGCACGGTGGCAATGAACGACAGCTGCACGGTGGTCCAGGCGCCGTCGAGCAGCAAGGGCCACTGCGCGAGCACGGGCGCGAAGTCGAACTGGTAGTTCAAGGATGGGGGCTCCGGAAGGCCAGCAAAAAGGCGGGGAGGGCGCGGCGCAAGACGCTCAGGCGGCGTGCGCGACGCGAGCCACTTGGGCGATAGGCAGGCACGCAGGCCCGATCGGTTCGAAGGCCTTGTAGGTCAGGATGAACTCGCGATGGCCCAGCGCCTCCGACTTGCTGGCCGCGCCGTTCGCCACGCTGCGCACCGCGTCGAAGATCTCCTGCCCCACCTCCTGCAGCGTGCCGCGCCCTTCGAGGATGCGGCCGGCGTCCACGTCCATGTCCTCGCCGAGCTGGCGGTAGGTGTCGGGGTTGGCGCAGACCTTGATGACCGGCGACACCGCCGAGCCCACCACCGAGCCGCGCCCGGTGGTGAACAGGATCAGGTGCGCGCCGCAGGCGATGAGTTCGACGATTTCCGCGTTGTCGCTGATGTTCGGAAAGCCGAAGCGCGGCTCGCCGTCGGGCACCACGTCCAGCAGGTAGAGGCCGGGTTGCGTGGGCACGTCGCCGGGCTTCACGATGCCGTTGATGGGCGAGGCGCCGCTCTTGGCGTACGCGCCCAGCGACTTCTCCTCGATGGTCGAGAGGCCGCCATCCGCATTGCCCGGCGCGAAGCTGCCGTGGCCCATGGTGCTGTAGTAGCGCGCGGCCTTGGCCACGCAGTCGACGATGGCCTGGCCCAGCTCGGGAGTGGCGGCGCGGCGCTGCATGTGGAACTCGCAGCCGATCAGCTCGCCGGTTTCCTCGAAGATGCAGCGTGCGTCCTGCGCGATCAGCAGGTCGAAGGCGCGGCCCACGGCCGGGTTGGCGGTGATGCCGCTGGTGCCGTCGGAGCCGCCGCAGATGGTGCCCACCACCAGCTCGCTCAGCTCCATGGGCACGCGCTGCTGCTGCGCGAGCTCGGCCAGCGCCCACTGCACCCATTCCGTGCCTTCGCGGATGGTGCTGCGCGTGCCGCCCTTCTGCTGGATGGTGAACGTGTGCACCGGCCGGCCCGAGGCCGCCACGGCCTGCTCGAGCTTGCGCTTGTTCATGCTCTCGCAGCCCAGCGAGATGAGCAGCGTCGCGCCCACGTTGGGGTGCGTGGCAATCGCTTCCATCATGCGTTCGGCGTACTCGTTCGGATAGCAGCCGGGGAAGCCCACGAGGTGCACTTCGGATTCACCGTCCTGCTGGCGAAAGTTGAGCGTGATCTCGCGCGCCACGTGGTGCGCGCACTCGACGAGGTAGGCCACGACCACCACGTTGCGGATGCCCTTGCGGCCGTCGGCACGCGGGAAGCCGTGGATCTGGAGCGGGTTGGGAGTGTTCATGCCGTTCATGCGAAGGTGGGGCGCCTCAGGCGTGGCCGACGAAGGTCTTTCCCTCGTCCAGCGTGTACGTGGGCGTGTAGTCGCTGTCGAGGTTGTGGGTGTGGATGTGCGCGCCGGCCTCGACCGGCGTGCGCAGGCTGCCGATGACGGCGTCGTACTTGCGCACCTGCTGTCCGGCGGCGATGGCATGGCGCGCGAGCTTGTGGCCCAGGCCGATGTCCTTGTCCAGGGCCACCGTGCCGCCTTCGAGCTGCACGGCGGTGCCGGCGGCCAGGTGGGTGCAGGCGATCAGGCAGTTGTCGGCCGGCGAGAGCAGCACCAGCCGGGCGTCGATGGCGGGCGTGGAGGATGTGTGGGGCATCCGGCGCTCAGAACTTGCGGTACTTCAGGTAGGCCTCTTGCGGGTCGGTGCCCGCGAGGATGGCCGTGCGCACGAGGTTCTCGCGGCCCATCATGTGCTCGGCCTCGGTGACGATGGCCTCGGCCTGCGCGAGCGGCAGGCAGACAACGCCATCGGTGTCGGCCAGCAGCAGGTCGCCGGGGTTCACCGTGACCTCGCCTATGCGCACCGGCACGTCCATCGCGTCGGGCAGCCAGTAGCCCACCACGTCGCGCGGCGTGAAGTAGCGGTGCCACACCTGAAAGCCCTGCTGCAGGATGAATTCGGCGTCGCGCACGCCGCCATCGGCGATCACGCCCAGCACGCCCTTGCGGCCCAGCGTCTCGGCCGAGAGCTCGCCCATGTGCGACACGGTCGAGTCGTTGGGCTGGAT
Source organism: Variovorax sp. 10N412 (assembly GCF_056394985.1). Taxonomy (NCBI): domain Bacteria; kingdom Pseudomonadati; phylum Pseudomonadota; class Betaproteobacteria; order Burkholderiales; family Comamonadaceae; genus Variovorax; species Variovorax sp. 10N412. The sequence goes on along the minus strand of NZ_JBFTIO010000003.1, from coordinate 245,999 downwards.
CACGGCGATGTGGCCGGGCTTGGCGCGCGAGAGAAAGCCGGTCCAGGCCATCAGCGTCTCGTGCGGATCGGCCGTGGGGTCGACGCGGCCGTTCACGGTGAAAGCCGGACCGCACAGCTTCTGGCCGGCGATCAGCGGGCGCAGCGTGGGCGGCAGCGTGAAGTCGCGCAGGCCGGCCGCGCGCATCACGTCGTGAAGGATGCCGGTGTAGCAGGCTTGCAGGCGAGGGAGCAGTGCGGAATCGTGAGGCATGGCGGCTTTCGTTTTCTTAGGTGAAACTACTTTTCAGAATTAAGGTTAGCAGTGGCGTGCGCGATTGCGGCTGGGGTTTGCGCCAATTCGAGGGTAATTACCAATGAATTGGCAGACACACGCGGGTTTCTGAGAGGCAGCCAGCGCGGATATGTCGCGTATATTTAATTTCATCAGTGAAATATGTATTTCACTTGTGCATCGAAACGGCCGACAACTCACTCAAGGACATTGCGCAATGACTTCACGCGTTCAGGGAAAGAACATCCTCGTCACCGCCGCCGGCAAGGGCATCGGCCGCGCCAGCGCGCTGGCGCTGGCGCGCGAAGGCGGCACGGTGTGGGCCACCGACGTGGACGAGGCGGCGCTGGCCGAGCTCGCCGCGCTGGCCCGGGAAGAAGGCCTGTCGGGCCTGAAGACCGCCACGCTCAACGTGCGCGACAGCGCCGCACTGCAGGCCTTCGCACCGACCGCGGGCCGGCTCGACGTGCTGTTCAACTGCGCCGGCTTCGTGCACAGCGGCAACATCCTGGCCTGCGAGGAGGCCGACTGGGACTTCAGCATGGACCTCAACGCGAAGTCGATGTACCGCACCATCCGCGCCTTCCTGCCGGCGATGCTGGAGCGCGGCGGCTCGATCATCAACATGGCTTCGGCCGCGTCGAGCGTGAAGGGCGTGCCGAACCGCTTCGTCTACGGCGCCTCGAAGGCGGCGGTGATCGGGCTGACCAAGGCGGTGGCGGCCGACTTCATCCAGCAGGGCGTACGCTGCAACGCCATCTGCCCGGGCACGGTCGAGTCGCCCTCGCTGCGCGACCGCATCGCGGCGCAGGCCGAGCAGGCCGGTGCCGACGAGGCCACGGTCCGCGCCGCCTTCGTGGCCCGCCAGCCGCTGGGGCGCGTCGGCAAGCCGGAAGAGATCGCGGCGCTGGTGGTCTACCTCGCGTCCGACGAGTCGGCCTTCACCACCGGCGCGGTCCATATGATCGACGGTGGATGGTCGAACTGAGCAGGGAACAATGAAGCAAGCACCAGCGCCGGAAGAACAACAGGGCCAGGACGAGGCAGCGCCTGAGGGCGAGGGCGCGCTGCGCTATGCCGCGCCGGCGCTCGAGAAGGGGCTGGACATCCTGGAGGCGCTGGCCGACAGCCCCGGGGGCTACACGCTCAACGAACTGGCGCAGAAGGTGGGGCGCAAGGTCAGCGAGATCTTCCGCATGGCCGTGACCCTGCAGCGGCGCGGCTACGTGCAGGTCGACGAGAACGACCGCTACACGCTCACGCTGCGCATGTTCGAGCTGGCGCACCGCCAGCAGCCGCTGAAAAGCCTGGTGAGCGCCGCGCTGCCGCTGCTGCGCGAGCTGGCCAACCGGGCGCGCCAGTCGTGCCACCTGACCATGTACCAGGGCGGACGCGTGGTTGTCATCGCGCAGGTCGAAAGCCCGGAGCGCTGGTCGTTCGGGCTCAAGGTGGGCGTGGTGATGGGGCTGACGGACACGTCCTCGGGGCACGTGCTGCTGGCGTTTCGCGACGAGATCGACCGCGCCCGCATGCTGCGCGCCCACATCGGCGTGGAAGGCGAACTCGACATGGACCCGGGCGAGCTGTTCGCCATTCTTCAGGAGGTGCGCGCGCGCGGCTACTCGGCCATGCCGAGCAAGCAGACGCGCGGCATCACCAACATCGCGTACCCGGTGATGGGTGCGGCCGACCACGTGATCGCGTCGATCAACGTGCCGTACATCGAGCGCATCGACCAGAAGTCGGCGCCCGACGCGGTGCAGGTGCGCGGCATCGTCGGCAACATCGCCGCGCGGCTGTCGGCGCTGATGGGGGCGAGCGGCTACAACGACAACGAGTGAGCCGCGGGCCGTGGGCGCGCGGGGTGGGCGTCACCCGGCTTCGGGCATCTCCGCGGCCGATGGCGCCTCGGTACGGCGCGCCGTGAGATCGCGCACATTCTTCTGGACCGCCACGGCGCCGAACAGGCTGAGCAGGTAGGCCATGGCGTAGAAGCCTTTTTCGCTCTGGGCCAGCGTCGAATTGAACAGGCCGACAGCCAGCAGCCCGATGGCGAGCAGCATAGAAATCCAGCACAGGCCGTAATAGATGCCCGTGACGGGCGTGCCCTCGAGCCGGTCGCGCACGCTCTTTTGCAATGACACGGCGGCAAAGAGGCCGTACATCAGGATGGTGAAGTAATAGCCTTTTTCATTGAGCTGCATCGTGGCATTCCAGAGCCCGATCAGGTAAGCGACCGCGCCTGCGAGCAGCGCGGTCCAGGACGCCGCAATGAAGGCGCCCGTGGGTTTTTGAAATGTGCGGTCCATTGAATTCCTCCCTTTGTGTTTGTGAAGGGCGATTCTGGTGGCGCGGGCCGATGGCATGATCCAACGCGTGTGTGCGATGCTGCACTTGTTCGCATTTGCTGAATTTTTCAGCGTCGATCCGTACCGATCCGCATCAATCCCAAGTGCTTTGCGGAACTGAATTAATAAATTAGTTGGAGGAGTCCCGCATGTCCACAGGTTCTACCGGTCCCGATGCCCAGCCGTCCCTTGTTCGCACCGGCGCCAAGGCCGGGCTGGCTTTTGCCGGCTCCGTCGTCAAGGGCGGTTTGCTCGGCGTGGTGTTGGGCGGGGGCGTCTTCTTTTTCTACCTGAGCCAGCTGAATGGGCCGGGCAACGTCGCGGCGCGGGCCGGCGGTGCGGGCGCCATCGTTGCGCTGATCACCACGCCGTCGGTGCTGGTGGCGTTTTTGCTGCTGTTGTTCGTGGTCGTCTACGTGATGCTGGGTGTGGCGCAAGGGCGCGCACGCGCGATGCAGCACTTGGTCGCGGCGCGCGGCGAGGCGGTGTCGCAGCGGCTGTCCGGCGCGATTGCCGCCCGCATCGAGGCGATGCCGCGCGCCCACGGCACGCTGCACCGCGCGGCAGACTGGCTGTCGGCCGATGCGCTGAGCAAGCAGCTCGCGCCCCTGCTGGGCGAGGGCAAGGCGGTGCGTTCGGTGGTGGGCTTTGTGCTCAACCGGCTGCCGCTGAGCGAAATGATGGCCGAGTGGCAGGAGAGCCGTGCCGCGCATGGCGAGCCGGTCGTTTCACCCGGCGAAGGCCCGGTGCAGGACCCGGCGCTGCGTGCGCTGCTCACGCGCCGCATCAACGAAACCCTGCAGGACATGGCGGAGCCCTCGCGCACGCCGCTGTACATCGCGCTGGGCGCGCACGCGGCGCTGCTGGGCGTGGGGCTCTGGCTCGTCAACTGAGCCAGGGGAAGCGAGGCCGGGCGCTCAGAGCGCCAGCATCAGCTTCAGGTTCTGCACCGCGGCGCCGCTGGCGCCCTTGCCCAGGTTGTCCAGGCGGGCGATGACCACGGCATGGTGGTGGTCCTCGTTCGGGAACACGCGGATCTCGAGTTCGTTGGTGTCGTTGAGCGCCTGCGGCTCTAGCTTGCCGTCTTCGGTAGGCGGCAGCACCTTCACGAACTGCTCGGGCGTGTTGCTCTTCGCGTAGTGCGCAGCCAGCGCTTCGTGCAGGTCGGCGGCCTTCGGCTTGCCGGGCAGCAGGTCGAGGTGCAGCGGCAGTTGCACCAGCATGCCCTGCTTGAAATTGCCCACCGAGGGAATGAAGACCGGGCGGCGGGTCAGGCCGGTGTAGGCCATGATTTCGGGAATGTGCTTGTGCTTCAGGCCGAGCGCGTAGGTCTCGAACAGGGGCGCCTCGCCCTTTTCGTAGGCCTCGATCATGGTCCGGCCGCCGCCCGAGTAGCCGCTCACGGAGGGCAGCGAAATCGGAAAGTCGACCGGCAGGATGCCTGCGTCGACCAGCGGGCGCACCATGGCGATGGCGCCGGTGGCATAGCAGCCGGGGTTGCCGACGCGCTCGGCCTTGGCCACGGCCTGCCAGTGGCCTTCGGCCAGTTCGGGAAAGCCGAACACCCAGCCCGGGGCGATGCGGTGGGCCGTGGAGGCGTCGATGATCTTGGGCTTGGCGCCCGGCAGCTGGTCGATGAGCGCCACCGACTCGCGCGCCGCGTCGTCGTGCAGGCACAGCACCACCAGGTCGACGCCGGCCATCAGGTCGCGCTTGGCGTTGACGTCCTTTCGCAGCTCGGGCGCGATGCTCACGAGTTCGATCTGGGGCATCGTCTGGAGCCGCTCGCGAATCTGCAGGCCGGTGGTACCGGCTTCGCCGTCGATGAAAACCTTGGCCATGGTGGAGTGCTCTGTGTTCCGGGGGGGAGGGGGTCTAGAAGAAAGTACGTATTGACCGCAACCCCACGTACAGTATTGGTGCGGCGCACCATGATACAGTCCGCGGTTGTTCGCCGCCCCCAGCCGTCAGGCTGCCGTCGCCCGCGAGCAACAGAGCAGAAACACTCTCACCCGCAGATTCCCGTTCTCAACCTCCTCCTTCCGAGAGACATCCCTCATGAAGATTCACGAGTACCAAGGCAAGGAAATCCTTGCCAAGTTCGGCGTGCCAGTGCCGCGCGGCATTCCGGCCTACACGGTCCAGGAGGCGGTCGAAGCCGCCCAGAAACTTGGAGGCCCGGTCTGGGTCATCAAGGCCCAGATTCACGCGGGTGGCCGCGGCAAGGGCGGCGGCGTCAAGGTCGCCAAGACCATCGAAGACGTCAAGAAGCTCGCCGGTGAAATCCTCGGCATGCAGCTCAAGACACACCAGACCGGCCCCGAAGGCCAGAAGGTCCGCCGCCTTTACATCGAGGACGGCGCCGACATCAACAAGGAATACTACATTTCCGCCGTGACCGACCGCGCCACCCAGAAGGTGGCCTTCATCGCTTCGAGCGAAGGCGGCATGGACATCGAGGAAGTGGCCCACTCCTCGCCCGAGAAGATCATCACGGTGTTCGCAGACCCCGAAAAGGGCCTGACCGACGAACAGGCCAAGCAGATCGCCGACGGCATCGGCATGCCGGCCGACTCGACCGCGCAAACGGTCGACATCCTGAAGAAGCTCTACACCTGCTACATGGAGACGGACGCCTCGCTGGTCGAGATCAACCCGCTCAACCGTGACAGCAAGGGCAACGTCATGGCGCTGGACGCCAAGTTCAACTTCGACAGCAACGCGCTGTTCCGCCACCCCGAAATCGTGGCCCTGCGCGACCTCGACGAAGAAGACGCGGCCGAAGTCGAAGCCTCCAAGTTCGACCTCGCCTACATCTCGCTGGACGGCAACATCGGCTGCCTGGTGAACGGTGCCGGCCTGGCCATGGCCACCATGGACACCATCAAGCTGTTCGGCGGCGAGCCGGCCAACTTCCTGGACGTGGGCGGCGGCGCCACCCCCGAGAAGGTCACCGAAGCCTTCAAGATCATGCTGAAGAACAAGAACGTGGAAGCCATCCTCGTGAACATCTTCGGCGGCATCATGAAGTGCGACACCATCGCCACCGGCGTGATCGCGGCCTGCAAGGCCGTGAACCTGCAAGTGCCGCTGGTCGTGCGCATGAAGGGCACCAACGAAGTCGAAGGCAAGAAGCTGCTGGCCGATTCGGGCCTGCCGATCATCAGCGCCGACACCATGGCGGACGCGGCCCAGAAGGTCGTGGCAGCAGTCAAGAAGGCCTAAGGAACAAGTCATGTCGATCTACATCAACAAAGACACCAAAGTCATCACCCAAGGCATCACCGGCAAGACCGGTCAGTTCCACACGGAAAAGTGCCAGGAATACGCGAACGGCAAGAACGCCTTCGTGGCGGGCGTGAACCCGAAGAAGGCCGGCGAGTCGATCTTCAACATCCCGATCTTCGGTTCGGTGAAGGAAGCCGCTTCGCAGACCGGCGCCACCGTGTCGGTGATCTACGTGCCGCCGGCAGGCGCAGCGGCCGCCATCTGGGAAGCCGTCGAGGCCGACCTGGACCTGGCGATCTGCATCACCGAAGGCATTCCTGTTCGCGACATGCTCGAAGTGCGCAACAAGATGAAGGCCAAGGAAGCGGCCGGCGGCAAGAAGACCTTGCTGCTGGGCCCGAACTGCCCCGGCCTGATCACGCCCGACGAAATCAAGATCGGCATCATGCCCGGCCACATCCACCGCAAGGGCCGCATCGGCGTGGTCTCGCGCTCGGGCACGCTGACGTACGAAGCCGTGGCTCAACTGACGGAAATCGGCCTGGGCCAATCGTCGGCAGTCGGCATCGGCGGCGACCCGATCAACGGCCTGAAGCACATCGACGTGATGAAGGCCTTCAATGACGATCCGGACACCGACGCCGTCATCATGATCGGCGAAATCGGCGGACCCGACGAGGCCGACGCCGCCCGCTGGTGCAAGGACAACATGAAGAAGCCGGTCGTCGGCTTCATCGCCGGTGTCACCGCCCCTCCCGGCAAGCGCATGGGCCACGCCGGCGCGCTGATCTCGGGCGGCGCCGACACGGCCGATGCCAAGCTCGCCATCATGGAAGAGTGCGGCTTCACCGTGACGCGCAACTTCTCCGAGCTGGCCAAGCTGCTCAAGGCACGTCTGTAAGAGACGCTCCACGACACCGGCCGCAGAGCCGGGTCATGCGAGGACCACGCAGAAACAAAAAAAGCGCCCGCACTGGATTGCGGGCGCTTTTTTCAAATAAAACACAGTGGGATCAGAGACATGGAACTCCTTCAAAGCACAGATTTCTGGATAGGTCTGCTCAAGATCGTCTGGATCAACATCATCCTGTCGGGCGACAACGCCGTGGTGATCGCCATGGCGGCGCGCTCGTTGCCGCCCGCACAGCAGAAAAAGGCCGTGATGTTCGGCTCGGGCGCGGCCGTGGTGCTGCGCATCGTGCTCACGGTGGTGGCGGCCAAGCTGCTCGCGCTGCCCTTCCTGCAGATCGTCGGCGGCCTGCTGCTGCTGTGGATCGGCACGCAGCTGCTCAGCGGCGACGACGAGGGCGAGGGCGAGTCCAAGGAATACGGCAGCATGATGGTCGCCGTGCGCACCATCCTGCTGGCCGACCTGGTGATGAGCCTGGACAACGTCATTGCCGTGGCGGCCGCCGCGCAGGGCAGCATGGTGCTGCTGGTGCTGGGCCTGGCGATCAGTATTCCCTTGGTCATTTTCGGCAGCACCCTCATGATCAAGCTCATGGAACGCTTCCCGATCATCGTCATGCTGGGTGCCGCGCTGATCGGTTGGGTCGGTGGCGAAACCATCGTGAGCGACGTGGCGCTGCGCGACACGCTCGCGGCCAATCCTTGGTTGCACTATGCGGCAGCTGCTGCCGGTGCCCTGTTCGTCGTGGCCGTCGGCCGCCTGTTGCAACGGCGTGCGCACGCCGCGGCACACTGAGTTTCTGAGAAGTCGGCACTGGCAAACCATGGCGAGTGTCGGCGTTTCCCTGTTCTCGACCCGCCCCGCGCTGACCTGGGAGTTCGCCTCCCTGACCGATGTCGGGCGGTTGCGCGCCCACAACGAAGACGCCGTCCACGTCGATTCCGCGCTCGGGCTGGCCCTGCTGGCCGACGGCATGGGCGGCTACAAGGGCGGCGAAGTGGCGAGTGCGATGGCCGTGTCGCTGATGCATGCCAGCTTCGGCCGCTGGTTCGCCCAGGCCGGCATGCAGGCGCCGGCCCGGGTGGTCCGCCGGGCGCTGCAGGCCGCCACGGACGAGGCCAATGGCTCCATCCTGCATGCCGGCACCACCAACCCCGAGCTGCAGGGCATGGGGACCACGCTGGTGCTGGCGGCCTTCCGGCCGCAGCGCGTGGTGGTCGGCCATATCGGCGATTCGCGCTGCTACCGCGTGCGCAACGACAAGCTCGAACTGCTCACGCGCGACCATTCGCTGCGCCAGCAGCAACTCGACGCCGGCGCCATCACCGCCGAGGAAGCGCTCAATTCGCCGACCCGTAACCTCGTGACCCGCGCGGTGGGCGTGGAGCCGCAGGTCATGCTGGAAATGCACGAACACAGCGCAAGACCGGGCGATCTCTATATGCTCTGCTCCGACGGACTGAGCGAGATGATTTCCGATGAGCAGCTTTTCACGCTTCTTGCGCACGATATCGGGCTTCAGAAAAAATCTTCACTTTTAGTTGCAATTGCAAACGACAATGGCGGACGGGACAATATTTCGGTTGTTCTGGCACGGGCGAGCGTCCTGGAAACGTCTCGCGCGGCCAAGTAGCAGGCCTGGACGGCACCCCACCGTCCCGCTTGCCCTCACTCAAGCTTTGCAATCGGGGAGTCGGCAATGCCGAAGATGATCATCTCTGTCGATGGCGTTGTCATCGGACAAGTGGCACTCGCCAAGGAACGCACGACGCTGGGACGACGTGCCTACAACGACATCGTGATCGACAATCTGGCGGTCAGCGGCGAGCACGCCGTGCTGCACATGAGCGATGGCGATGGTCAAGTCGAAATTGAAGATCTCAACAGTACCAACGGTACGTACGTCAATGCGCTCGCCATCCAGAAGCAGGCGCTCAAGGACAACGACGTCATCGAGGTCGGTGGCTGCCGCATCCATTTCCGGGCGCGAAGCAACCTGGCCATCGGCCCCGGTTCCGTGCGAACCACCTTGCCCGAGCACTCGGGACATTCGGGTGCCGTGCCGCTGTCGTCGGCGCCCACCGAGTCCGGCGCGCTGGTCGAGCTGGGCATTCCGGTGCTGCGGGTGCTGGCTGGTGCCAACGAAGGCCAGGACGTTGCGCTGCAGAAGGTCGTCACCACCATCGGCAAGCCCGGCGTCGCCGTGGCCGTCGTCACGCGCCGCCGGCAGGGCTACGTGGCCGCAGGCGTCGAGGGCAACGTCACGCTCAACGGGCTGCAGCTGGGCACCGAGGCGGTCGCCTTGCAGGAGCGCGACGTGCTCGAGCTCGGCGGCGCCACGCGCATGCAGTTCGTTCGCATCTGAATTTCCCCCCGTGGCCTGCCGCGGCAACGCCCGCAAGGACGGGCTGTCGTGAGCAAGTGGAGCGAACTGCGGCGCCACTGGCCGCGCATCGCCATCACGCTGTTGCCGCTGTTGCTGGCGTTGGCGCATGCCACCGGCGCCTGGCCGCTGAGCGCACTCGAACGCCTTGACCTGCTGATCTACGACGTCCGCCTGCGCGCCACCATGCCGCGCACGGCCGATCCGCGCGTGGTGATCGTCGACGTCGACGACGCCAGCCTGGCGCGCCAGGGTCAGTGGCCCTGGCCGCGCGACAAGATGGCCCGCCTCACCACCGAACTGCTGACCCGCCAGCAGGCCGCCGTGCTCGGCTTCGACGTGATGTTTCTAGAACCCGACCGCAGCTCCGGCCTCGAACGGCTGCGCGAGATGGCGAACGGGCCGTTGCAGGGCGTGCCCGGCCTGGCGTCGGAGGTCGAGCGGCTGGCGCCCTCGCTGGACCACGATGCCACCTTTGCCGGAGCCCTGAAAGGCCAGCGGGTGGCGCTCGGCTACTACTTCAACCGCACGCAGCCGTCCCGCGCCAAGGGCCAGTTGCCCGCCACGCCGCTGCTGCCGGCCGGCGCCTTTCCCGCGGGCGGCACCTACGGCACGACCTGGAACGGGTTCGGCGCCAGCCTGCCTGCGCTGGCCCAGGCCGCGCCGGCCGCCGGCTTTCTCAACATGCTGGTCGGCGCCAACGGCGACGGCGCAATCCGCAGCGTGCCGCTGCTCGCCCGCTACGAAGGCGACCAGGCGCAGCCTGGGTACTACGAATCGCTGGGGCTCGCGGTCTACCGGCTCGCCAACGGCTCGCCGGCGGTGCTGCCGGCCTTCGCGTCGGGCGCCGGCGCGGGGGCGCCCCGGCTCTCGTCGCTGCGGCTGGGCCCGTTGCGCATTCCGGTCGACCAGGGCGCCAGCATGCAGGTGCCGTTTCGCGGGCCCGGCGGCGCGAACGGCGGATCGTTTCGCTATGTGCCCGCCGCCGACGTGCTGGAAGGCAAGCTCGCATTTGGCGAGCTGAAAGACAAGATCGTGCTGCTCGGCGCCACCGCGCCGGGCCTGCAGGACCTGCGCGCCACCCCCGTGGACGCAGCGTTTCCGGGCGTCGAGGTGCATGCCAACGTCGTCTCCGGCCTGCTCGATCACCGCCTGCTGAGCGTGCCGGACTACGCGCCGGGCTACGAGGTGCTGCTGCTCCTGGCGGCGGGGCTCGTGCTGGCCTTCGGGCTGTCGCTGCTGTCGGCGTCGCGCGCCGTGCTGCTGGCCGCCGGCACCGTCGCCGCGCTGGTCGGCCTCAACCTCTGGCTCTACGTGGGCCACGGGCTCGTCCTGCCGCTGGCGTCGGCGCTGGCCATGACGGCGCTGGCGTTCGTGCTCAACATGAGCTGGGGCTACTTCGTCGAATCGCGCGCCCGGCGGGGGCTGGCCCGGCTCTTCGGCACCTACGTGCCGCCGCAACTGGTCAACGAAATGATGGCGCACCCCGACCGCTACAGCATGCGCGCCGAGAGCAAGCCCATGACCGTGCTGTTCTGCGACATGCGCGACTTCACCCGCCTGTCGGAGCAGATGGCGCCGGCCGAGCTGCAGGCCTTTCTCAACACCGTGTTCAGCCGGCTCACCGACGTCATCAGCGCGCACCGTGGCACCGTCGACAAGTATATGGGCGACTGCGTCATGGCCTTCTGGGGCGCGCCCATCGACACGCCCGACCACGCCACGCTCGCCGTGCAGGCCGCCCTGGACATGGGCGACGCCGTGCGCGACATCAACCGCATCCACCGCGACAGCGGCCGGCCGGAGATCAGCGTGGGCATCGGCATCAACAGCGGCGTGATGAGCGTGGGCGACATGGGCTCGACCGAGCGCCGCAGCTACACCGTGGTGGGCGACGCGGTCAACCTTGCGTCCCGGCTCGAGGGCCTGAGCGGGCACTACGGCGTCGAAATTGTCGCCAGCAGCGCGACCCGGGCCATGGCGCCGGGCCATCTCTGGCAGGAGCTCGACAGCGTGCGCGTCAAGGGCAAGGCCCAGGCGGTGGCCGTGTTCACGCCGCTGGTCGCACGCACCCCCGAATCCGTCGAGCACGCCCGCCGCATGCTCGAGCGCTGGAGCGACGTGCTCGCCGCCTACCGGCGCCAGGACTGGGCCCTGGGCCGAAGCCTGCTCGCCCCCTTGCTCGCCGAGGATGCCAAAAAAGTCCTTTACCAGCTCTACGCCCAGCGTTTAGCCTCGATGGCGTTGCGTCCGCAAGACCCGAACTGGGACGGCGCAACCCGGTTCGAAACCAAATGACGGCAGACACACACAAGGGGTCTCTCACAATGCAGGTTCGTGTGCTGGGTTGCTCGGGCGCCATCGCCAAAGGCTGCCGCACCACCTCGTTTCTGGTCGACACCGACCTGCTCGTCGACGCGGGCACGGGGGTCGGAGACCTCACGCTCGACGAAATGGCCGCCATCGACGACGTGGTGCTCACCCACAGCCACCTCGACCACATCGCTGCGCTGCCCCTGATGCTCGACGCCGTCGGCAGCCGCCGCGCCCAGCCGCTGCGCGTGCATGCGCTGAGGGCCACCATCGAGGCGCTGCGCACGCATGTGTTCAACAACGTCATCTGGCCGGACTTCGAGAACATTCCGAGCCAGGAAGCGCCCTTCGTGAGCTTTCATGACATTGCGGTCGGGCAGTCGCTGCACCTGGGCAGCCGCGTGCCCAAGCGCATCGAGGTGCTGCCGGCCGTGCACACCGTGCCGGCCTGCGGCTTCGCCGTGCGGCGCGCCGAAGGAGGCGCTCACTGGGTTTTCACCGGCGACACCGAGCGCAACGCGCCCTTCTGGAAGCGCGTGAACGCGCTGGACGTGGCAATGCTGGTGATCGAGACGGCCTTCAGCAGCCGCGAGCAGGCGCTGGCCGAGCGCAGCCTGCACCTGTCGCCGTCGGTGCTGGCTGACGAGCTGGCGCAGATCGATCCGGGCAAGCAGTACCCGATCTACATCACGCACACCAAGCCCGCGGAGACCGAGGAAATCATGAGCCAGATCGAAGGGCTGGCGGCCCGGCAGGTGGCGGGGCTGGCGCAGCGGGACATTCGCTGGCTGAGGGCGGATGGGGTGCTGACGTTTTGAGTTCGTTGGAGCTGAAGAGTGACAAACATGTCACCGGTTGTTGCCAGCACAGCCAAGAAGTGTCACGCGCTGTAACTGAAGTGTGAACAAATGCACTACTTTGACTGTGTAAACGATTGAAAGCCGGTTGGCACAGATGCTGCGGAAGGTACTGCGCTCCGGGCAGGTTCCCGGGCTCAACCAACCAACCTGGAGTTAGTTCATGAACCATCGCACTCTCGCCCGCCGCGCACAGGCCGGCTTTACACTTATCGAATTGATGATCGTCGTGGCGATCATTGGTATCTTGGCTGCTGTGGCTCTGCCGGCTTATCAGGATTACATTGCTAAGTCGCAAGTTGCGGCTGGTTTGGCTGAGATTTCGCCCGCCAAGACCAATATCGAAACCAAGATCGCCGACGGCCTCGCTGCAGACATCGCTACCGGCAACGCCGGTGTGCTCGCTGTGGGCTTGACCCCCAACCCGTCGACCGGCGTTGCATCTGATCGTTGCACATATGACGCAACAGTGACCGCTGCATCTGGTGCGAGCGTCGTGAGCTGCACACTGAAGGGCAATTCACAGGTCGTGGGTCAGAAAATTATCTGGACCCGCGGCGCAGACGATAAGACTGCTGGAACTTCCGGCGCATGGACATGCTCAACGAACGTTGCTGCAAAACTGCGTCCTCAGACTTGCCAGACTGCTGCTGCGACTTAATCACACGTCCCGCATTTAGTCAGCCGCCTTCGGGCGGCTTTTTTTTGACAAAAAAGCATGGACATCAGCAGGCTTCATACTCATAGCCCGATGGCCGTGTTGAGCGAATATCGTAATCTCAATACGATTGATCGATCTGTCCGATCAAAGTAGAGTCCGATCGTGCGCAAACCCGAACTTTCAGCTTCAAAAATCGCTAATAGGACAGAACTACCGAAAAAAAAGGAGCGCGCGGGGATCACAGTTCTGCTGCTTGTGTCGTTGGTGCTAATAATCGTCGCTCCGAACGTCATGGCTGTGCGCAACGCTGCCAATGTTTTGGAGGCAACATATGTAGAAAGCATCGCATTTGCGATCTGTTTTTGGCTTCTGACCTTTGCGGTCGTGCCCCGTCTATGGATGGGCCTTATCGTCGCGACTTTGTGTTCGCTTTGGTGGCCGGTTGAAGTTTTCTTGCGTCTTGCCTTTGCGCAGCCTGTGACGCCGACCTCCGTCGGCATGGCAATGGAGACGGACGCACGTGAACTCTCCGAGTTTTTAACAACATTAGGGTGGAGTGTTTTACTTCCGCTACTGTTCATCCTAATTTCCATTGTCGTAGGGCGGCGCCTCTATCGTGGGCGGGTGGAATGGACGCACCGATCCCGCTGGTGGGTCTTATTGGCCCTTCCGGTCATTCTGTGTGCGCCCATGCTTACGTATATGAACGAGGGTGATCCTGCTGTTACCTCTGAGCCTTTCGTCAGCAGAGCGGGCAGCTTGCTAGCCAGATTCGGGGCGGTCTATCCGCTTGACTTGCCCCTGTCGATTTTTTCAATACGGCAAGATGCATCGATTGTTCGGCAGCTTAGGGCGGAACTGGCTGGCTTCGACTTCACGCCGAAGCTTACCGATGCTTATCCAGATACTGTGGTCTTAGTTATCGGAGAGTCTTCTCGCTCTGATCGCTGGCAGCTGTTTGGTTATGAGCGCCCCACTACGCCGCGACTATCGACGATGAGCGATTTGATCCTGTTTCCGGACGTGGCGACCGAGTCGGTCGCCACGCGATATGCGGTGCCGAACCTGATTTCCCGTCGCCCCTTGCTGAAAAGCGACGGCAGTGTCGCTCTTCGGCCGGAGCCTTCTATCCTGGCGGCGTTGAAGCAGGTGGGCTACCGGACATTTTGGTTGTCCAACCAAGGAGTAGGTGGTTTCTACGAGAGCCCCATTGCCATGTATGCCGGCGATGCGGACGAAGCCACTTACTTCAACCCAACCAGCTATGACGCGCGAGGAACTTACGACGAAGTGCTTGTCGAGCCGTTGCGCCGAAAACTGGATATTTCGGGAAAGAAGTTTATTGTGGTGCATACGCTGGGAAGCCATTTTGATTTCTCCCATCGCTATCCGCCCGCTTTTGACATCTACCGTCCTTCGTTGACGACTGTTCCGGCGCAGGATGGCATTAAAAACAACTCCTCGCTTGCTGTTCAGGTTAGTAATGCCTACGACAACAGCATCGAGTACACGGATTTTCTGTTATCTCAAATCATCGAAGCTGTCAGTCGAAAAGGTGATGCGGCACTAGTGATGTACATTTCTGATCACGGGCAGGATGTATTTGACGAACAATGCAAGGCGATGAGCATCACGCGAAATTCAAGTCATTCGTTCACTGTTCCGGCCTTCATTTGGGCTAGCGAAAAGGCGAGACTGAGGATCGGAGATAGACTGGCGATGCTCTCAAAATCGCGAGCGCGGCCGAAGAGTTCCAGTGCCGTGCCGCAGACACTGCTTGATCTTGTTGGTGTTGCCACACCAATTGACTCGAGGACGGCGACTTGGTTTGATGAGGGTCATCGACCACGACGCGTCTTCGCTAATAACGGCTGGGCTGATTTTGACAAGTCGGTAGCCCGAAATCCTTGCGAAATCAGACCTTAAAAGCGAATGAGATGCTCAGCGATTCCTGGAGTATTGGAATTTTTCTGTCGGCGAATTATTTGATTTTTTTAGGCCTTGGCGCACTGAAATAGCATCTGACGTTTGGAGCCAGCAATGCCAAAATCGTTTAATTGAATTTTGTAACGGGTACATCGTTAAATTGGCTTGATGCTTGTTTTTGGCAAAACTCGGCTCCGGTTCGATACGCAGGCAGAATCGGCGCGATGAATTTACCCACGGCGACGCATCCAATCAGTAGCGATGCGTCTGCACAGGCTCTCGCCTCTATTTTCTGCCCCTCGCTGATCGCAATGCCATTCATATGGCCTGTGGCGGCCGGCCCGTCGGTCAACGTCTGGCAGCAGTTGGCGTCTTGGCTCTCCATCGCGCTGTTGCTGGTCTTGGCAAAAGCAAGATTTAGCTTTGTGAGCCCCTGGGTTATCGCTTGGCTCGCGGTATTAGCGTTCCTTGTCACCGCTTCTGTCGACTCCGGGCTTGGCCTCGGCGCCCGCATCCCCGCGGTCGTTGCCATCGTCGTCGCCGCCATGGCAGCCAGCGTGGGCTCGAGCCTCGTCAACCGCGGTACCCGCTGGCACGCGGTCATCGCACATGGCTTGCTGGGAGCCGGACTCATCAGTGCCGTGCTCGGCCTGCTCCAGTACTACGGGTTGGCAGAACATCTGGAGCCGTGGACGACCTCGCCCGCAGTCGGACAGGCTTTCGGCAACCTGCGCCAGCGCAACCAGTTTGCCAGCTTGATCGGCATGGCCCTCATTGCCGCGCTCTGGCTTCACGCCATGCGCAAGAACTCGGCCCCCTCCAGGCGCCTTGCTTGGCTGGCAGCGGTTGTCTTGCTGGTGGTGGGCTCCGCAGCATCTACGTCGCGAACGGGCCTGCTGGAGTTTCTCCTGATCATTGGTGCAGCAGCCTGGATGGCGCGTCGTGAACGACGTGACCTGCGCTTTGGCTGTAAGGCTGGCCCAGCGGCGGCGTACCGCTTGCCTGCCCCGCTGGCTCTCCTGTCCCTGACTCCGCTGTACTTCGCGGCCGCCTGGGTGTTGCCCCAACTCGTCGGCCATGGAGCCGAGAGCATGGCGCAGCGACTGAGCGAAGGCGCTCCGGTCGGCCACAGCCGGCTGATTCTCTGGCACAACGTGCTGACGCTCATCGCGGAGCACCCGTGGCGGGGTTTGGGCTGGGGCGAACTGAGCTTCGCGCACTACATGCACAGCACGCTGTACCCGGGAGCGCGCTTCGTCGAGATCCTCGACAACGCCCACAACCTGCCCCTGCACCTTGCGGTCGAGCTCGGCATTCCGGCGGCGGTGCTCGTGTGTGGTGGCTTCATCTGGTTCGTCATCACCGCGCAGCCGTGGCGAGAGCGCGATCCGTTCCGCGTCATGGCCTGGGGACTGCTGGGCGTGATCGTGCTGCACAGCCTGCTCGAATATCCGTTGTGGTACGGGCCGTTCCAGATGGTGTTCGGTCTTTGCCTCGGCGTACTCTGGCCCGCCAAGCGAGCGGTAGCAGATCGAGATCGACCCCGGCCCAGGCTTCAGGCCTTTTCGTCGGTAGCTGCGGCGGTGTTGATCGCCATCGTCGGCTATGCAAGCTGGGACTACATCCGCATCAGCCAGATCTATCTGCCTCGGGACGAGCGGTTGCCTCAGTACGAGGAGCATCCACTCGAAGCAGCGCAAGGCTCGTGGCTGTTTGCGAATCAGGTCGACTTTGCCGCACTCACCCTCACCACGGTAGCCGCCGCCAACGCGACGGAAATCCATGGGCTGGCTCGACGACTTGTGCACTTCTCGCCCGAACCCCGTGTGATCGTGAAGCTCATCGAAAGCGCCGAATTGCTGGGCCTGCACGACGAGGCCCAGGCGGAAGCGCAACGTTTCGGTGTTGCGTTTCCACGTCAATACGAACTTTGGCTTGAAGGCAAACCAGTTGATGCTTCCGCCCTTTGAGCCCCGCCCAGCGTCTTCGCGGGGACGACGAGCGGCGTTTATCCCCTGATAAGCGGCTTCTTTACAGAAGGTAAAGAAGCGTAAGCTAGGCCACAAAGATACACATTTGTGTCTTTCGCCCTTGTGGGCGTTTTGGGCCTTGTTCATGACCATTTACAAAAACCGCAACCGCCATGCTGGCTTCACGCTGATCGAAGTCATGATTGTTGTCGTGATCATCGGCATCCTGGCTGCGATCGCGATCCCTCAGTACTCGGACTATGTTCGGCGTGCGCGGGTTTCGGAGGCGCTTGGGCTGCTGGCTGGCATGCGCCCACGGATGGAGCAGTTCTTTCAAGACAACCGCACTTTTGCGGGCGCTTGTGCCTCCGGCGCACTCGCAGAAACGCCAGCCAGTACCAAAGGGTTCGACTTTGACTGTGGCACTCCTACTGCCACCGCTTACACCATCACTGCAACGGGTAAAACCGGCACGAGCACCGCAGGCTTTGTATACACCCTGACAGCCACTGGAGCCAAGGCCACAACGACCCTTGGAGCCGGTTGGACAGGTGCTCCCGCGTCGTGCTGGATCACGAGCAAGGGCGGCACATGCTGAGCCCCGCTCGCCAGAGCGGCTTCTCGCTCATCGAGCTGATGGTCACGCTGGTCATCTTCGCCGTGATGGCTGCCATGGCGGCGCCGTCGATGCGCCAGTACGCCGAGAATATGAAGACTCTCGCCACCGCTGAGGCCTTCTCTGCCTCGTTGCAGCAAGCACGCGCCGAGGCGATTCGCCGGAACGTTCCGGTGGAACTGGTTCTGACCACTGCTTCTCCGGTGCCCGCCAATGTGGAGACCTCGGCGCTGACCACCAGCGGCCCCAACTGGCTTGTACGCCAGACACCCGAAACCGCTGACGATCCACATGTCTTCATCGACGGCAAGGTTGGCGCCGAGGGTGGAGGACGTGCCAACCAGGGGACCTCGGTGGTCATCGCTGCGGACGCCTCCAGCATCCGCTTCAATGCGTCAGGAGGGCTGGTCGGGTCATTGCTCGCGGTGCACTTCACTCAGCAGGGCGGCACTTGCGTGGCGGACAACGGCGCGGCTCGCTGCCTGGACGTCGTGGTCAGCACCGGCGGCCAGGTACGCATGTGCGATCCGTCTGTCTCAGGCGCCGGAGAAACACGCAAATGCTGACGCTGCGTTCGAACCGGATGCCGATGCACGCGCGCAGCATGCGCGGTGCGGTGCGCCAACGCGGCATGTTCCTCATCGAGGCTGTGGTCGCGATCCTTTTGTTCATGCTCGGCATCGTCGGCATGGTGGGGCTCAGCGCGCAGGCCGTTGCCACCCAGTCCGATGCTGAGTACCGCACCCTGGCCGCGCAATGGGCCAGCCAGATCGGTCAGGAGGCGTGGATCAGCGTGAGCCGGGCCGGCGTGGACAGTGTGGCGCGTGCCACGTCGGTGCAGAACGCGCTGGTCGGCTTCCAGCATCAGGCTACCGGTGATGACTGCAACTTCTCCGGAGATCCTGCGACCAACGCCGTGGTGACTTCGTGGGCCGCGGCGGTGCAGGACGCGGCGCACGGCGGCATGCCGGGCTCCGAGGCGACCATGCAGCAGATCCGCGTGGATTCGACCCCCGACGGCCACAACAAGCTGACCATTACGGTGTGCTGGAAAGTGCCGTCGAATCCGAAGTTGCGCCGCCATGTTTTTGCCACCCTCATCAACTGAGACAAGCACCGTGCGCAAAGACGACATGCATCTTCGTTCGCATTCCTTGGCGAGCCTCGGGCGCCGGCAGGGCGGCGTGTCCCTGATCGAACTGATGGTCGGCCTCGTCGTCGGGCTGGTCTGCGTGCTCGTCATCGTGCAGCTGCAGACCTTGTGGGACGCGCGCAAGCGCTCGGTCGGCGCAGGCAACGACGCGCAGATCAGTGGCACCCTGGGCGCCTTCGCGCTCGACCGCGACCTTCGGCTGGCGGGCTTTGGCATCGGCGCGGCCGGCGGCGATGCCAGCGAGCCCAACAGCAACGTGATGGGGTGCCCGGTGATCGCGACCAACACCTCTCTCGCGAACCAAAACATCGGCTTCGATCTGGTTCCCGTGCAGATCATCAAGGTGGACGACAAGCCTGACGAGATTCGCGTGCTGTACGGCAACTCGTCGTTCTTCGTTTCGCGCCAACCGATCATGTCGTCGACCGCCGAGAGCAACACGCTGAGGTCGCGCGAAGGCTTTCTTGCCGGCGACAAGGTGATTCTCACCAGCACGGCCTCGGGCGGGTTGAAGTGCTATCTGGCCGAGCTCACCGGCATGTCGCTGACGGATCTGAGCGCCGTCGAGCACAAGGCTGCCTACACCTACGCCACGAACCAGGGCAACAAGACGGCCGTCATGAACGCGTCCATCGGCACGGGCACCGACATCGGCACGGGTTACGCGTTCAACCTGGGCCCGGCGCCCGCGCGCACCGTATGGAAGGTCAGTCTGACGCGCCAAGCGCTCACGCGCTACAACAGCCTGACCGAGAACCCTTCGCCCGCGTCCGACGTGGTCACGGACGTCGTCACGCTCAAGGCGCAGTATGGTTACGACGCCTCCGGCGACGGCATCGTCGCCGCCAACGAGT
Source organism: Variovorax sp. 10N412 (assembly GCF_056394985.1). NCBI lineage: Bacteria > Pseudomonadati > Pseudomonadota > Betaproteobacteria > Burkholderiales > Comamonadaceae > Variovorax > Variovorax sp. 10N412. The sequence continues at coordinate 226,507 of NZ_JBFTIO010000003.1, read as the reverse complement.
GGTATGACACGTTGCCGACCGGCGCCGACTACAGCCACCTGCTTGCGGTGCGCTTCGGCCTGCTGATTCGCAGCCGGCTGTTCGAGCGGCCGAACATGGCGACGGGTGTGGCCGTGCCGGTGACCGCGTCGGCGCCGAAGTGGGCCAATGGCTCCATCTCTTTCGCCATGAGGAACCTCGACGACTCCGCCGATTCGGGTGCGTCTGGCGTCGACGGCGATACCGCCGCCAACAACTGGCGCAACTACCGGTACCGGGTGTACGACACGGTCGTGCCCTTGCGCAACATGATCTGGGGAACCGTGCCATGAGAAGAACCTGTGCACAGGGGCGGCCGCGCGCGAAGGCGCAGCGCGGCATCGTGCTGATCATTGCGCTGGTCGTGCTGGTCGTCATGACGGTCACCGGCCTGCTGATGTTCCGCACCACCGGCACCGGCGTGGAGGTTGCCGGCAACGTGGGCTTCAAGCAGAACGCCACGTCGATGGCCGACCTGGGCACCGAGTCGGGGTTCAAGTGGGTCTACGACCAGCGCACGAACCCCACTGTGCTCAACACCGACATTCCTGCCGCGGCATATTTCGCGACCTGGAACGACACCTTCGACCCGATGACTTTCGACTGGTCGACCGCCAAGGAAGTGACCGCAGACGACGGCACCGGCAATCGCGTGCGCTATGTGATCCACCGGCTTTGCGCCACTCCGGGGCCGCCGACCGATGTGACCCAGAAGTGCGTGATTCCGCAGTCCACGAGCGGCTTGGGCCCCGGTGGCGGTGTCGGAGGTGGTTTCCAGGCACCCAAGTCGCCCTACTACCGAATCACCGCGCGCGTGGACGGGGTACGAGGCGCTGTCAGCTACACACAAATAATCATGCTATGAGGGCCGGGGAAATGAATCGCTCCAAGGGTTTTGCGGTCGTCGCGTCGGCCATCGCCGGCGTGCTCCTGTGGGGGAACGGGGCGTCGACGACCGACGTGCAGGCCGCGCAGACCCAATTGGCCACCGTGCCGGTCGCCGGAACGGGGCAGGCCGTGCCCAAGCCCAACGTCATGCTGCTGATGGACACCTCGCGGTCCATGGCGTTCACGCACATGCCCGACGAGCTGGAGTTTCCCGGCGGCAACCCGAGCTACGAAATGCCCATCGGCTATCGCAGCGCGCAGTGCAATGCGCTGTACTACGACCCGGCCAAGGTCTACGAGGTGCCGCGCGGCGCCGACGGCTACTACCTGGTGAACCCGCCGGCCAACGTCGATTTCGGGGCTGCACGCTACGACTTCTATTCGGCCGCCACCACCAGCACCAACCTGGCGACCAGCTTCAGGGCCTACGACCGCAACACGCGCCAGCTTCAGGTTGCGAACGACGCCGAAGACCCGGCGCAGCCGGCCTACTACTACACGTACGAAGGCACCCAATCACTGCGCTACGACGCCGCGCCCTGCACCGACATGGAAAGCGTGCGCTTCGCCGGCGTCAACCTGACGCAGTCGAATGTCACGGCCAACACCACGGGCGGACTGTGGCGCCGCAAGCTCGTTACTGCCAGTTCGGGCACGGGCGCCGCAGGCACCGACGAACGGCGCAACTTCGCCATCTGGTACACGTTCTATCGCACCCGCATGGCGATGGTGAAGAGCAGCATCAGCCTTGCGTTCAACCCCATCAACGACGGCTTCCGCGTCGGCCTGGTGAGCATGAATCCGCTGCGCGACACGGCCAACGCCGACAGCGGCGTGAACCCGGCCAAGTACCTGGCCATCGACGACTTCAACGACACGCAAAAGGCCGCGTGGTACGCCAAGCTGTACGGCCAGACGCCAGACGGCTCGTCGCCGGCCCGCGAAGGCCTGGCCCGGGTGGGGCGCCACTATGCCGGCCGCACGGACGGCATCAATGCCGAGATGACGCCAGACCCGGTGCGCTACAGCTGCCAGCAGAACTTCACCATCATGACCACGGACGGCTACTGGAACACCGCGCAGGAGACGCGCGGCCCGGTCGGCATCGACGGCACGACGCGCGTGGGCAACCAGGACGGCAACCTCACGCCCAAGACCATCCTGGACCGCTTCGACCCGCTGCTGTACAGCCACCGTCCCATCTGGGACGGCACCACGTCCGGCAGCCGCACCGACACGACCACGTCGTCGATGAACCGCTACCAGCCCTGCACCACCGGCGAATTCTTCCGCACGAGCTCTGTGGTGTCGCGCTCGACTTCGCAGCCTACGCAGCGCGTCCAGTCGTTGACGAAGACCACCGAACAGATCCTTGCCTCGACCGTGCAGACCAGCCGCTCGACCACGCAAGACCGGCAGACCACCAGCACCGAAACACGCCAGAGCCTGCAGAACCTGGCCAGCACGCAGCAGCAGACCCGCGCAACGCGACAGGAACTGGTGACCCGCACCTGGACAGGCCGGGGCACGCGCCAGGTGTTTGCGACGACCACGCAGCAGCTGCAGACCACCTCCTACACCCAAAAGGCGGTGTCCCAGATCCAGACGCGGACCCGGACGCAGACGATGACGCAGACGCGTCAATTCCAGACGCAGGAACAGACGACCAAGACCACGACGCAGCTGCAACGGACCACGGCCCAGGCACTGCAGATCGACACGCTGACCAAGCGTTCCACGAACCAGCCGCTGGTCACTCAGACCTACCAGATGCAGTCGACTCGCCAGGAATTCCAGCGTACGACGCAGGTCCTTGCGTACAACGGTTCCACCGAAACGACGACGCCTGTGGCCTCGTGCACCAACGGCGGCAACATTTCCTGCCTGACCCTTACGACGGGCCCGACGGCGGTCGCTTCATGCACGGCGCAGTCTGCCAATTCGGGAAACAACTACGTCAATCGCACTTGCGACACGCCAACGACGACGGGACCGACCGCGGTCCAGACGTGCACGCAACAGTCGGCGGGTCAGGGCAACAATTTCGTGAGCACCACCTGCGCTCCGCGGGTGGTCGGTCCGACCGCCGCGGCCAGTTGCACGCCGGCCAGCCCCAGCGCCGGCAACGGCTGGGCTCAGGTCACTTGCTCGGCGAACTCCACCCCTGCCACCCCGATCGCGCCCGCATCGGCTTGCGTGCAGGGAACGGACGCCAGTTTCACGACCACGACCTGCACCACGACGAGCTCCAGCACGCCTGTGCAGTCCTGCAGTGCAGGAACGAATGCGTCCACGAAAGTGGTTACCACCTGCGGCAACAACAACAGCGGGCCGACGGGCGTGCAGTCGTGCAACCAGTCATCGGCCAATGCTGCCAACAACTGGGTGACGACGTCGTGCACGACCAAGGTCACCCCCACCTTCACCCAGAAGACGTCTTGCACGCCGGCAGGCGCCGGCTCGGGCAACGCTTATACGGACACGGCGTGCAACACCGCCACCATCAGCCCGCGGACCTTGGTCAACAGTTGCACTGCCAACGCGGGCTCGTCGCCCAACTTCATTGCAACGGTGTGCGATACCGAGACACTGGTTTCCAACCAGGCGGTCGACAGTTGCAATGCCGCGAACGCGACCGATGCCAATAACCACGTCAAGACCGCCTGCGGCGGTACAGCCTTCAGCGCCTGGAGTAACGTGGGAAGCTGCGTCGCGCAAGCGCCCACTGCATTGAACGGTTTTCTCGAGCGCGCATGCCAGGAAACCACGCCCACGCTGACCCAGGTCTTGCCGGCGCAATGCACCCCCAACACCACCGGCGGCGGCGTCAAGACGACCTGCACCCCTGTGGTATTGCCCGAGACCGCGGTGTCGTCGTGCACACCCAACACCACCGGTCCGAGCTTCGTGAGCTGCCGTACCGTCACGACGCCTGAGACGCTGGTCGCATCGTGCACGCCTGGCGGCGGCGCGGGCACCAACTGGGTCATCACGAGTTGCCGCACAGCGGACACGCCCGAGCAGAATGTGCAGACCTGTACGCCGGCGAACGCCGGCACGGGCAATGGCAACACGGCGACCGTGTGCTACCCGCACACGGACACCCAGCCGATCGCACCCGGGACGTGTGTGCCCCAGACCGGCAACCTCGGCAACAACTGGGTCACCACGACCTGCCCCGCACCCGCGACAACCGGACCGACTGGCGTAGCGCTCGGGAGCTGCACGAACGCGGCTGCAACAGTGGGGAACGGCTGGACGCAAACGATCTGCACGATGAACGGGCCGACGACCCCCACGCCGGTGGCGAGCTGCACGGGCGGCACGAACCCTACCGACTTCACCATCACGACCTGCTCGACCAACAACACGCCGGTGACCAATGTGGTCCCGGGGTCGTGCACGGCGCAAACGGCAGCGCCCGGCAATGGCTTCACCACGGTGAACTGCGTTCCCAATGTCAGGACGGTGGGTGTGTCGGCCGGCAGCTGCGTGGCGCAAACGGCTGCCTCGGGCAACGGCTTCACGCAAGTGAGCTGCAACACGGTAACGACCGGCCCGACTTTCGTCGCGCAGGGCTCGTGCACCGCCGGCACCAGCGGCAACTTCACCACCACCAGCTGCAACACGGTGAACACGGGCCCCACGCTGGTGGCGGCCTGCTCGAACGGCGTGGATGCCAATTTCAAGGTCACCAGCTGCACGGTCAACACATCGCAGCCTCAGCAACTGACGCCGGGTACCGCCTGCACCAGCGAAGCTCCGACCAGCGGCAACAACTTCACGCGCACCACCTGCACCGCGGTCGACACCACGGTCGGTGTGGCTGCGGACACCTGCGTGCCTTCGCCGCGCGGTGTGCTGCCGGTTGTGTCATGCGCAACGGTAACCACCAACCCGACGCCGGTGGCGGCCTGCACGCCCGGCACGGACGCCAGTTTCCTGACGACCAGCTGCACCGCCGACACGCAAGGCCCGGACCGCGTGACCAGCTGCTCGCCCGTCACGCCGACGGCAGACAACGGCTACCGTTCCACGACCTGCGTGGCCATTCCGGGCACCAAGGTGCAGCGCCGCACGCAGACCATCACCGCGACCTATGACGTGAGCGGCGACACAGCCATCGATTCCAGCGTGCGCGACAAGTCCACCACCGAGACCGACTGGACCGACGCGACCGGCATCTGCTACGCCAGCCCGGCCTCCCCGCCTGTGGTCGATGTGTCCGGCGCATGGGGTGGAACGACGACGGCCAAGGGGCCGGTCTCAGGCCCCGCCAAGTTGGGCAGCGTCGATTCGCTGGCCGACGTGGCGCAGTACTACTACATCAACGACTTGCGCCCCGGCATGTCGAACGACACCCCTCGCCTGGGCGAAGGCATCGAGGACGACCGTGCCCCGTGGCAGCACATGACGACCTTCGTCGTGGGCCTGGGCGTCTCTGGAAACCTGAGCTACCAAGAGAACTACAAGAGCGCGACCACGGGTGATTTCTCCAAGATCCGCAGCTACGAAAACACACCGGTCGTGAACTGGCCGATCTGGCCCAACGGCACCAACCTGTCGCAGCTGCAGTACAACGACCCGCGCTCCATCGACGACTTCTGGCATGCCGCCGTCAATGGCCGCGGCAAGTACTTCAGCGCGCGCGATCCCCAGTCGGTGGTCGACGGCCTGAAGGAAGCACTCTCGGGCATCAAGGCGCAAGCCGGTGCCGGCGCGGGCGCATCGGTCTCCAGCCTGACGCCGACAGCGGGCGACAACACGGCCTACACCGGCAGCTTCACCACGCTGGACTGGACCGGCGAACTGCTGGCGCGCGAGGTGGATGTGGCTACCGGCAACCTGTCGACCACGGTAAGGTGGTCCGCCCGCGGGCTGCTCGACGCCAAGGTGAGCGACGAGTGCGACAACCGGAAGATCTATGCACGCGATCCGGCGAGCGGGAACCTGGTCGATTTCACCTGGAACACCAAGGCCTGCGACGCAACCACCGGTCTACCCACCGGCACCGCGGCGACCGGGCTGACCGCCGCCATGCAAGCGGCGTTCACCAGCACGGCCATCACCACCGGCCTGAGCCAGTACCCGTTCATGAGCGACGGCAGCTCCGGCACCGTCGACCAGCGCGGCGCCACCACTGGCGCGAACCTGCTGAACTACCTGCGCGGGCAGCGCAAGCGGGAGGGCTACGTCTACAACACCACCAAGCTCTACCGGGCGCGGGCGCACGTGCTGGGCGACATCGTCAATTCGCAGCCGGCCTACGTGAAGGCACCCAGCCAGTTCTTCCAGGACGCCGGCTACGACGACTTCAAGACCACGTACAAGGCCCGCACGCCCATGGTGTACGTGGGTGCGAATGACGGCATGCTGCATGCCTTCTATGCGCCGGCAAGCTCGGCCGACACCAACTATGCCAATGCGGGCCAGGAGGCGTGGGCCTTCGTTCCGCAGGTGGTGATGCCCAACATGTGGACCCTGGCCGACACGAACTACCCCGACAAGCACCAGTTCTTCGTGGACGGCTCGCCGATTTCCAGCGACGTTTACACCGGCGGCCAATGGAAGACGATGGTCGTCGCGGGCCTCGGCCATGGCGGCAACGGCTACTACGCGCTGGACGTCACCAATCCGGCCTCGCCCCGTGCCATGTGGGAGTTCAACATGAGCACCGCGTGCGCGAGCAACCCGATCGGTGCGACCGCGGATTGCAACGTGGGGTTGACGTACGGACGCCCCATCATCACCAAGCTGCGCGACGGCACCTGGGTGGTGCTGGTGACGTCCGGCTACAACAATTCGGTGAGCGGCGACGGCAAGGGCTATCTCTATGTGCTGAACGCCGGCACCGGTGCGATCATCCAGCGCATCGCCACCTCGGCGGGCGACGCCACGACGCCGAGCGGCCTGCGTGAGATCAACATCTTCGTGAACAACTACGCCTTGAACAACACGGCCGAGCGCGCGTATGGCGCCGACCTGCTGGGCAACGTCTGGCGCTTCGACATCAACAACGTCGTTGCGCCGACAGGGTACGAGGCGGCACTGCTCGCCACAGCGAAGGACAAGAGCAACAACCCGCAACCGATCACCACGCGACCGCAACTCGCCGAGGTCAACGGCACCACGATGGTGGTGGTGGGCACAGGACGGATGCTGTCGACGGACGACCTGACGGACACCAGCGCGCAGACCGTCTACGCCTTCCAGGATGCGCTGACGGCCGCGAATCCGTCGGTCTATGCCAACCTTCGAACGGAACTGAAAGGCCTGGCGCTCGTGCAGAGCGGCTCAGGCAGTTCGGCGACGCGCACCGTTCAGTGCGCGACCACCGGCGAGGGCGTCTGCATGCAGACCAAGGGGTGGTACATCGACCTGCCCGACAACGGCGAGCGCGTGAATGTGGACATGCAAAGCGTGTTCGGCACCCTGGTGTTCGCGTCCAACGTGCCCAGCAACACGATGTGCTCCGGCGGCGGCTACAGCTGGCTGAACTATGTCGACCTCATCACTGGCCTGCCGGTCGGTTCCAGCACAGGCGGAGTGACGTCAAGGCCGTTCTTCGCCGACTCGGTCGTGGTGGGCTTGGTCGTCATCGGCCGGTCGGATGGCACGTTCGGGGCTGTTGGAACGTCTGCCCAGGGCCCCGTCGATATCCAGGATATCCCGATCGGCAGCCCGCCGCCGCAGGGCAAGCGCATCAGCTGGCGCGAGCTCGTGCGTTGAGGCTTGCCCCGGCGCCGCGCCGGTCCCTGTCTGCCGCGGTGCTGGGGTCGGTCGCTTTGCATGCGGTGCTGCTGTACGCGGCGTGGCCGCGGCCGCCGGTCGCCTCACAGTCGAAGGTGCGGGTGATCGAGGCGCGGCTGCTGGCGCCGCCTGCGGCCCAGGCGGCGGCGGCCAGTGCGCCACCGATCGCGGACGCCACGCCCTCGGTTGTAGAGCAGCCCGCGGTGCCCAGTCCGCCGCTGCCCGCGCCGAGCCCGGTGCCGGCGCGCGAGGCACCGGCCTTGTCCGTACCGGTATCGCCGCCTCCGTCAACACCGCAGCCGGAGAAGCGACCGCCCGCCGAGACGCCACCGCCGCAAGCGGCCGTGCCGGCTCCGCCGCCTGCATCGTCGCCATCGATCTCGCCCGCGCAATCGGAAGCCAACGCCGCTGCCTCCGCGGCGCCCACCTCGGCCTACCTGCCCGCGTCCGAACTCGACCCGCCCCCACGACCGCTCACCGAAATACGGCTGGTGTACCCGCCCGGTGCGGGCATGCGCCAGGGCGAAGTGGTGCTGGACCTGCTGATCGGTGCCGGCGGCGCGGTGGAAGACGTCAAGATCATCGAGGCCACGCCCGTGGGCCTGTTCGAGGCGTCCGCCATTTCCGCCTTCGTCGGGACCCGGTTCGCACCCGGCATGCGTGCCGGCGTGCCGACAGCGGCGCGCATGCGGGTGGCGGTGCAGTACAGCGCCACCGGCATGTCGGTTTCAGGGTCGGCCGCGCCGCTGCAGCCGGCGGCCCCGCCGCGCTGAACGCGCAGCGCCGGTCAGAATTTCTTGAAGCAGCCGGGTGCGCCCAGCTCCTTGAGCTGCGCACACGGCATCACGCGGGTGGTGTTGGCCTGGTCGTCGTAGAAGATGACGCCGAAGTCCGCGTTCTTGCCGCTGCACCGCACATTCCACACCGCCGCCTTGTCCAGCAGGCCCTGGAAGAACACCCGCTGCACGGCGGGGCACTGCGCGCCGCTCTGCTGCACCAGCACGGCGGTGAAGTTGCGACGCCCGTTTTCGGACATGGCATCCACCTTGTCGCTGAGCGTGTTGGCGAAGGCGGTAGAGGACAGGAAAGCGGCGAGGCTCAGCAAGATGAAAGACTTCGGCATGTCGGGCCCTGGGCAAAAAAACTTCCGGATCATACAAATCAACGGTGGCTGCGTGGCGTCAGTCCCCCACCACCCAGCTCCCCGACTTCCCCCCATGCTTCTCCAGCACATGCACATCCGTGATCCGCATGCCGCGGTCCACCGCCTTGCACATGTCGTAGATGGTCAGCAGCGCCACCTGCACCGCCGTCAGCGCTTCCATTTCGACCCCCGTGGGTCCGACGGTCTCGACCGTCGCCGTGCAGGCCACCTGGGGAGCGTTGCCCGCGTCGGCCAGTGCGAATGCCACCGCCACCCGCGTCAGCGCCAGCGGATGGCACAGCGGAATCAGGTCGCTGGTCTTCTTCGCCGCCTGGATGCCCGCGATGCGCGCGATGCCCAGCACGTCGCCTTTCTTCGCGGTGCCGGACTCGATGAGCGCCAGCGTCGCGGGCTGCATCTCGATGCGGCCCGTGGCCACGGCCACGCGGTGGGTGGAGGGCTTGGCCGCGACGTCGACCATGTGGGCCTGGCCCTGGGCGTCGAAATGGGTGAGAGAGCTCATGGTTGAACAATCGAGTTGAAGATGCATCATACGAGCCCGAGCCACTGACGAGGACTGCCGCGCTTGACTCCCGAACATTCCCGAAAAAGACAATTGACGCACGTCCTGCGGTCGTTGTGCGCTACTGTTTTGGTAGCGTCGCAGGCGCTGCTTCCCACGCCGGCCCTGGCGCAGCTGCAGCCCTTTCAAACCGTGCTGCCCGGCCTGGGCGACGGCGGCGAAATGACCGCCAGCGCCGAGCGCCACCTGGGTGACCAGATCGCCCGCGAGCTGTACCGCGACACCGACTACATCGACGACCCGGTGATCGCCGCCTACGTGCAGGACATCTGGCAGCGCCTGCTGGCCGCCGCACGCGCCCGCGGCGAGCTCACGCCCGAACTCGACGAACGCTTTGCCTGGACGATCCTGCTGGGCCGCGACCGCAACATCAACGCCTTCGCGCTGCCTGGCGGCTACCTCGGACTGAACCTGGGCCTGGTGGCGGCGGTGGGCAGCCGCGACGAGCTGGCCACGGTGCTCGGGCACGAGCTCTCGCACGTCACGCAGCGCCACATCTCGCGCATCATGGACAAGCAGGGCAAGCAGATGCCGCTCATGATCGCCGGGCTGATCCTCGGGATGATCGCCGCCGGCCGCAGCCGCAGCGGCGACGCCGGCCAGGCCGTGATCATGGGCAGCCAGGCCCTGTTCATGCAGAGCCAGCTGAGCTTCTCGCGGGACATGGAGCGCGAGGCCGACCGCATCGGCTTCGGGGTGATGACACAGGCGGGCTTCGCGCCGCAAGGCGCCGCCGCCATGTTCGAGCGGCTGCAGTACGCCTCGCGCCTGAACGACAACGGCTCGTTCCCCTACCTGCGCAGCCATCCGCTGACCACCGAGCGCATTTCCGACATGCAGGGCCGCTTCCAGTTCCGCATGGACGCGGCGCCGCCGGTCCCGCTGGTGATGGACCATGCGATGGTCGCGTCGCGCGCCCGCGTGCTGACGCGCCCGGGTGTCGACGTGTTGCGGCTGTGGATCGATGCCGCCTCCAGCGGCGAGTTCGCCAGGAGCTCGCCCGCCCAGCAGGCCGGCATGCTCTACGCGGCGGCGCTGTCGGCCAAGGAGATGCGCGACTACAAGACGGCGCGTGCCCTGGCCGAGCGTCTGATCGCGCGCACGGCCGACGACAAGGCCGCGGCCAGGCAGGCACGCTGGCTCGCTGCAGAGATCGAACTGGCCGCGGGCGCCGCGCCCAGGGCGGCGGCGCTGCTCGACGCCAGGTCGAAGGAGCGCCCCGAGATGCTGCTGTCCGCCGAAGCCGCGACCGCCATGCGACAGCCCGCGCCGATGGTTCCGGTGCTGCGTGACTGGGTCGCCGCGAACCCGCGCGATGCGACCGCCTGGCGTGCGCTCGGCAACCTGTATGGCGCGGAGAACGACACGCTGCGCGCGGTGCGTGCCGATGCCGAGGCGAACGTCGCGATCCTCGACTACCCCGCCGCGCGCGACCGCTTCAAGGCGGCGCAGGAACTGGTGCGCCAGTCCAGGGTGGTCGACCACTACGAGGCGTCGATCATCGACACCCGTGCGCGGGCCGTGGAGGCGCTGGTGAAGGAGCAGGCGGCAGAGCCGCCTCTCAGGTAGCCGGGACGCTCAGCGCTTGGAAAGCAGGCCGCCCAGCGCGGCCTCGATCACCAGCCCCAGCAGCGAGTAGAGCAGCGAGCCGATCAGCGCGGCCACGAAGCCGTTGACGTGAAAGCCGCCGAGCAGGCCCGAAGCCGCCCAGAACAGCAGCGCGTTGATCACGAACAGGAACAGCCCGAGCGTGACGATGGTGACGGGCAGCGTCAGCACCACCAGCACCGGCCGCACGATCATGTTGAGCAGGCCGATCACCGCGGCCGCGATCAGCGCGGAGCCGAAGTTGTTGACCTGGACACCGCTGTAGAGATAAGCCACCGCGAGCAGCGCGACAGCGCTGAGCAGCCATTTGATGATGATGCGCATGCGGCGCAGGATAACGCAGGGCCCGAAAAACAACGAGCCCCGGTGCGTTGCCGCACCGGGGCTCGTTGCACGAATGACCGGGCCTGTCTTACTCGGCCAGCTCGTTCGCCAAGACCAGCAGCGCGCCCATGCCCATCACTGCGCCGGGAAAGGCCCAGCCCGACTGGTGCGCAGGCTTCTGGTCGGGCGTGACCGGCTCCATGTCGACACCGATCTTCGGGCGGCGCGCATCGACCACGTGGACCGCGCCATGCTCGCGCTTGAGCAGCGCCGTGAGCTCGGTGAGCGGGCCCTTGGCCAGCACCGGGGTCACTTGGCCGCCGTTGCGCTCCAGCAGCGGCAGCATCTGCGCCTGCACCTTGCTGAACCACTTGGCGCGCCAGTTCTCGCGCGCGCTGTGGCTCACCCACTTGCTGATGCGATGCGTCATGCGCGGCGCGCAGGCCACCAGCACCCAATGGCGCGCCACGACGCTGCCCGCGTCCGGCGCGAGTTCGGCGAACTGCTCGCTGGCGTAGGTGACGTCGTCGACGTAAAGAATGATCTTTTCCATGGCGTGCTCCTTCAGGTAGTTAGAGTGACAGAGACTGGGCGGGGTGGCTGGTTTCCGGGCGGTGGCGCGGGCTCAGTCGGCCGCCACGGCCGTTGCGGGCCGGCTGCGTGCATTGCGCGCGGCGATCCACTTGCCCAGGGCCAGCACCAGCAGCGCACCGGCAATGCCGGCAGCGTACTTGATGACGTCGGTCTGCGGCACCTTCGGCACCCAGGTCCAGGCCGCGGCGTTGGCCAGTGCCGGGTCGGACACCGCCATCGTGCCGGCGATCCAGCCGAGCAGCATGCCGCCCAGCGTGATGATCATCGGGAACTTGTCCATCAGCTTGATGACCAGCTGGCTGCCCCACACGATGATCGGGATGCTCACGAGCAGGCCGAAGATCACGAGCGGCATCTGGTGGCCTTCGCCCGCGCCTTGGGCGGCGCCGGCAATGGCGATGACGTTGTCCACGCTCATCACGAGGTCGGCAACGATCACGGTCTTGACGGCGCCCCACAGCTTGTCGCTGCCGGTGATGTTGCCGTGCGCGTCGTCATGCTCGGGCGCCAGCAGCTTCACGCCGATCCACACCAGCAGGATGGCGCCGACCAGCTTCAGGAACGGAATGGCCAGCAGCGTGAGCGCGAAGAAGATCAGGATCACGCGCAGGATGATGGCGCCGGCGGTGCCCCAAAGAATGCCCTTGGTGCGTTGTGCGGGCGGCAGCTTGCGGCAGGCCAGCGCGATCACGACGGCGTTGTCGCCACCGAGCAGGATGTCGATCATGATGATCTGACCGACAGCGACCCAGAATTCCGGGGTCATGAACAGTTCCATAGATTCCTCTTTGTCTTCGCGCCCCTGTCTCTCCCTGCAGGGGTGACGACGGAAGGCGCATGCCGATGCGTTTCGATTCATCCTGGGCGGGAGAGATCGAAAGCGGGGGATGAAGGCCGGAGACTTTGGGGACCGCCGGGAGCTTGCAAACGCTTCGACCAAACCTGCACAGGTTCAAATCGAAGGTCTTGCTCGACAGCGCCCGCGCGAGCGCGCGTACGTTGCCCGGCAGGCCGGAAGTGTTTTGCTTCGTATTGACGACCTGACGATTCGCGCTGCCGTGGACAGCGGTCGGGAGCTACTCCCCTTCGTGGGGCGGATTAGAGCATCGAAGCCCGCGGCCGCGCAATCGAAAGTTTTCAGGGGCTTGAAGAGAACAGCTTGGAGATGCGCATGAACAGGGGGTGTGCTGCTATTTCTTTTGTAGCGATCTTGTCCCTTCGACGCTTCGGGACATTGCCGGACTATGATCGCCGTCCGCTGTTTTTTCACCTTTCATGGCCGCCATACACATCACCGACATCGAGGCCGCCATCAACCACTGGCGCGAGAAGACGCCCTCGCCCGATGGCATCACGCTCGGTCCCGAATTGCGCGCGCTGGCCGAGGTCTACGCGCTCATGGTCTTTCACCACGAGGACGAGGTCGACGAGGTCGGCTTTCCGCCCAAGGCCTGGGCCGCCTGGATGGCCTGGTACGAGAACACGCCCGACACGCCCTGCATCGCGATCTGCTCCACCAGCCAGGGCGACGACGAATGCAAGGGCTGCGGGCGCAGCTTCGACGAAGTGCAGTTCTGGCCCGCCATGACCGCGGTCGAAAAGCGCGCCACGTGGCGCCGCATCACCATGGAAGATTCGGCCTGGCGCTTCAACCGCTATGCGGAGCGGGCGCGCGAGGCGCGTGACGAGGGGCCGGCATCCTCCGCCGAGCCCGAGTTCGACCCCGACGACGAAAAGAACCGGGCGCCCTGACGATGCGCCGTCTCGCGCAAGCCCCCAACCTCGCGATCGCCACCGTGTGGGCGCACGCCTTGCGCGAAGAGGGCGTGGCCGCCACGGTGCAGCGCGAGTTCCTGGGGGCGGTCATGGGCCAGCTGCCGCCCGACCAGTGCCTGCCCGAGATATGGATCGCCGACGAGACCCAGTTCGAGCTGGCGCAACGCCTGCTGCACGAACTGCAGAACCGGCCGCAGCGCAACTGGCTGTGCGTGTGCGGCGAGCAGGTCGAAGGCGGCTTCGAGCAGTGCTGGCAGTGCGGCGAGATGATGCCGGCGGCTTAGCCGCGCGGCGCTATTTCCAGCGCAGCAGTTCGACGTCGACGCTGTTCGTGCCGTCGCCCAGCGTCAGCGTGTTTTCCTGGATGGTCGCCTGCAGCTGCATGCTGCGCTGCGCCAGCGCGGCCAGCGCCTGCGAGGCATCGGTCGGCACGCGGTAGACCTTCAGGTTCTTCGGCCGCGCGAGCTTGTTCTCCATGCCGCGCCACCAGATCTCGGCCGCGTGGTTGAAGCAGTAGACGATCACTTCGTCCGCCTTGCCGCAGGCCTTGAGCACGGGCTTGTCCTCGGGCTGGCCGACCTCGATCCAGATCTTGACCTGGCCGGTGAAGTCGCGCAGCCACACATCAGGCTCCTCGACGTTCGACAGGCCGGCGCCGAAGGCCAGCGTGCCGTCGCCGTTGCAGATGTCCTGCAGCTGGTGCGCATTGAGCGCGAGCGCCACCAGCCGGATCATCATCCGTTCGTCGGTCTCGCTGGGGTGGCGCGCCAGGGTCAGCGCGTGGTCGGCGTAGTAGCCGTGGTCGATGTCGGCCACCGCGAGGGTGGCCTTGAAGATGGTGGACTTGAGGGCCATCAGATGCGCTTGGCCAGCTCGGCAGCCTTGCCGACGTAGCTGGCCGGCGTCATGGCCAGCAGACGGGTCTTTTCCTCTTCCGGAATTTCCAGCGAACGGATCAGCCCGTGCAGCGCCTCGGCCGTCACCGTCTTGCCGCGCGTCACTTCCTTGAGCTGCTCGTACGCGCCCTGCACGCCATAGCGGCGCATCACGGTCTGGATCGGCTCGGCCAGCACTTCCCACGAAGCGTCGAGGTCTTCGGCCAGCGCCTCCTCGTTGAGCTCGAGCTTGCCAAGACCCGTGGCCAGGCTCGCGTAGGCCAGCGTGGCATAGCCGAAGGCCACGCCGATGTTGCGCAGCACCGTGCTGTCGGTCAGGTCGCGCTGCCAGCGGCTGATGGGCAGCTTCTCGCTCAGGTGGCGCAGCACCGCGTTGGCCAGGCCCAGGTTGCCTTCGGCGTTCTCGAAGTCGATCGGGTTGACCTTGTGCGGCATGGTCGAGGAGCCGATCTCGCCCTTCTTCAGGCGCTGCTTGAAGTAGCCCAGGCTCACGTAGCCCCAGATGTCGCGCGAGAAGTCGATGAGGATCGTGTTGGCGCGGGCCACCGCGTCGAACAGCTCGGCCATGTAGTCGTGCGGCTCGATCTGGATGCTGTACGGCTGGAAGCTCAGGCCCAGGCCCAGCGGCGCGGGCGTCTCGATGACCTTGCGGCTGAAGGCTTCCCAGTCGAACTCGGGCCAGGCGGCCAGGTGGGCGTTGTAGTTGCCGACCGCGCCGTTCATCTTGCCCAGCAGCTGCACCGAGGCGATCTGCGCGCGGGCCTTGGCCAGGCGCACCGCCACGTTGGCGATTTCCTTGCCCACCGTGGTCGGGCTCGCGGTCTGGCCGTGGGTGCGCGCGAGCATCGAGACATCGGCGAACTGGTGCGCCATTTCGCGCAGCTTGGCGATCAGGCCGTCGATGGCCGGCAGCATCACCTTTTCGCGCGCGGCCTGGATCTGCAGGGCGTGGCTGGTGTTGTTGATGTCTTCGCTGGTGCAGGCGAAGTGCACGAACTCGGCGGCGGCCAGCAGCTCCGGACGGGCTTCGAACTTGGACTTGATCCAGTACTCGACCGCCTTCACGTCGTGGTTGGTGGTTTTTTCGATTTCCTTGATGGCCAGCGCGTCGGCCTCGGAAAAGTGGGCGACCAGGCCCAGCAGGTACTTGCGGGCGCCGCCCGTCAGGGGCTTGAATTCGGCGAAGCCGCAGTCGGACAGCGCAATGAACCACGCCACCTCGACTTGCACGCGCCGGTGCATATAGCCCTGCTCGCTCATCAGCGGGCGCAACGCCGCGAGTTTGGCCGCGTAGCGACCGTCAAGGGGGGAGAGGGCGGAAACGGTGGAAAAGCTCATGCCCGAATTTTAGGCGGCTGCCGCTCCGTGGGGCGGTACCTACACATCGGCGTCGATTTGGGGCCCTGGTTTTCCCGTTCACCTAAAATGACTATTAACGAATGTTGTAAATCTTAGGGAGAGAGCCTTCATGAAACTGATCGGATCCGCCGCCAGCCCGTATGTGCGCAAGGTGCGCGTGGTGCTGGCCGAGAAGCGGCTCGATTACCAGTTTGTCATCGAAGACGTCTGGGCTCCCGAGACCACCATTTCCAGCTCCAATCCCCTGGGGAAGGTGCCCTGCCTGATCATGGAAGGCGGCGAGGCGATGTTCGACTCGCGTGTGATCGTCGAGTACCTCGACACCCTGTCGCCGGTCGGCAAGCTGATTCCGCAGCAGGGCCGCGAGCGTGCCGAGGTCAAGACCTGGGAGGCGCTGGCCGACGGCGTCATGGACGCCGGCGTGCTCTGGCGCCTGGAAGCCACCTGGGCCGGGCGCAACGACGGCGAGCGCAGTGCCGCCTGGATCGAGCGCCAGCGCGCCAAGGTCGAGGACGGCGTCGCCGCCATGGCCAAGGGCCTGGCCGACAAGCCTTTCTGCAGCGGCATTCACCTGAGCCTGTCGGACATCGCGGTGGGCTGCACGCTGGGCTGGCTGGCCCTGCGCTTTCCTGAAATCGACTGGCGCGCCGACCACAGCAACCTGGCCAAGCTGTACGACAAGCTCATGTTGCGGCCCAGCTTCATCGACACGAAACCCTGACGAAAGGCGCCCCAAGGCGCCTTTTTCGTTGCTAGAGCCCCGTGAGCCGCGCCACCGCCGGAAAGTACAGCCGGTACGGCAGCAGCCGCATCAGCTTCATCCAGAAGGTGAAGCGGCGCGGAAAGTGAATCTCGAAATGGCCGCGTCGCCAGCCTTCGAGCATGGCTTCGGCGGCGGCGGCGGGCGTGATCAGTGCCGGCATCCTGAAATCGTTCTTCGCCGTGAGCGGCGTGTCGACGAAGCCCGGCTGCACCAGGCTCACGCCGATGCCGCGCGCATGCAGGTCCACGTACAGCACCTCGGCCAGGTTGGTCAGCGCCGCCTTGGTCGGCCCGTAGGCCAGGCTCTTCGGCAGCCCGCGGAACCCGGCCACGCTGCCCGTGATGGCGATGTGGCCCGCGTTGCGCGCCACGAAGCCGGGCAGCACCGCCGCCAGCACATGCAGCGCGCCGACGTAGTTGACCTGCTGGTGCACCAGCATCGTGTCGAGCGCGAACGCGTCCGCGCGCAGGGCGTCGTAGGTGGCGGCGTTGTGCAGCACGAAGTCGATCGCGCCGGTCACCGAGAGCAGATGCGCGTGGGCGGCGGCCACCGAGGCGGCGTCGCGCACGTCCAGCGGCAGCGCGATCACGCGCGGCGGCTGGCCGGCCTCGTTGTGCAGCGCCGCCAGTTCGTCGAGCGCCTCGCCGCTGCGCGCGGACACGCCCACGCGCGCGCCGCGCGCCAGCAGCGCCAGCACCGTGGCGCGGCCGATGCCCGAGGACGCGCCCACGACCCACGCCGTCTTGCCCTGCCAGTCGGTCAGCGGCGGATTGAGTGGCTTCAAGGAGAGACTTTCGGCAGGGGCGAGGAAGAAGGGGCGGGGACCGGCCGTATCACCAGCGCCCACAGCGCCAGCCCCGCCGCCACCTTGAGCACGCAGGGCAACAGGCAGTACGCCAGGGACAGCGCCTGGAGCGCAGTGGCTTCGCGCGCGCCGGGCACATAGCCCGCCAGCCCGAGCAACGGCAGCGCCAGGCCGGCGGCCAGCGCCAGGTTGAGCTTGGTCGCGAAGTTCCACCAGCCGAAGTAGGCGCCGGCGTTGGGCTGGTCGCCGGCCTCGGCGATGATTCCGGCCAGCAGCGCGCTCGGCAGCACCAGGTCGGAGCCGATGGCAAAGCCCGACAGCGCGCACACCACCAGGAAGGGCACCGCGTCGCCCGCGCCCATGGCGCCGGCCCATGCGAACACCACCACCGACATGCACATGCCGCCCAGCCACGAGCGCGCCAGCCCGAAGCGCCGCACGATGCGCAGCCACACGGGAATCGATGCCGCGGCCATCACGAAGTACAGCCCAAGGAACGCGGGCTCCAGCGAGGCCGGCGCCTGCAGCCGATCCTGCACGAAGAACAGCACCAGCGTGGCCGGCACCGCGCTGGCGATGCCGTTGAGCACGAACACCGCCAGCAACCGGCGAAACGCCGGACGGCGCAGCGGCAGGCGCAGATCGACCGTCACATGCGGGGCCTGCGTGCGCACCGGGCGCGGCGCCTGCGTCCACATCAGCCAGCCGACCGCCAGCAGCACGCCGAACAGCGCCACCATCGCGGGCAGCCCCGCCACAGTCGGCACGACCGACGCCAGCACCACGCCCACCAGGCCCATGCCTTCGCGCCAGCCCACGATGCGTCCGCGCTGCACCGCGTCGCCGCCCAGCATCGCGCCCCACGACTGGTGCGCGATGCTCAGCATGCTGTAGCCCGCATAGGTCACGGCCAGCAGCACGGCCGCCGCCGCCAGCAGCGCGCCGTGGCGCGCGGGGTCGACCAGCAGCTGGGGAAAGAACAGCAGCCCGAAGCCCAGCAGCAGCACGCCCGCTGCGAAGGCGCCGAAGCCCAGCACCGCCCGCGGCGAGCGCGCATGCAGCCGGTCGCTGAGCCGCCCGAGCAGCGGGTCGATCAGCGCATCGAGCAGCCGCGCGCCCAGCAGCACCGCGCCCAGCGTGGCCAGCGGCACGCCGAAGGCGCGCGCGTAGTGGTTGGGCAGCAGCACATAGAGCGGCAGCGCGACGAACGCGAGCGGCAGCCCGAGCAGCCCGTAACGCAGGCCGTCGAGGGTTCCGAAGCGGGAGGAAGAAGGGGCAGGGGGCACGAAGGGCCGCGTGTTTCTATCGCTTGCGCAGCGTGTACTGGACCACGTCGATGTTGGCCTGCGAGAACGCGGCCTCGCAGTAGGCCAGGTAGAACTCCCAGATGCGCATGAAGCGCTCGTCGAAGCCCAGTTGCAGGATGTGGGCGCGCTGCGCCAGGAAGCTCTCGCGCCAGCGGCGCAGCGTCTCGGCGTAGTCCGCGCCGAAGGCGAATTCGTCCACCACGTCCAGCCCCGCGGCCTCGGCCTCGCGGCGGAACTCGCGCGGGCACGGCAGGCAGCCGCCCGGAAAGATGTACTGCTGGATGAAGTCGGTCGAGTCGATGTAGCGGTCGAACAGCTCGTCGTCGATCACGATGCTCTGCACGCAGGCGCGCCCGCCCGGCTTGAGCAGCCGGCTCACGCTCTGGAAGTAGGTCGGCCAGTATTCGCGGCCCACCGCCTCCACCATCTCGATGGAGCACACGGCGTCGAAGGGCGCGTCCTTGATGTCGCGGTAGTCCTGCAGGCGCAGGTCGGTGCCCATGCCGGCGGTGCGGTTCTGGGCAAAGGCCAGTTGCTCGGTGGACAGCGTCACGCCGGTCACCGAGGCGCCGAAGTCGGTGGCGGCCATCTCGGCCAGCGCGCCCCAGCCGCAGCCGATCTCGAGCACGCGGTCGCCGGGTTTCACGCGCGCCAGTTCCAGCGCGCGGCGCACCTTGGCGCGTTGCGCCACGGGCATCGGCCTGGCGAGGTCGCCTTCGAACCACGCGGACGAATAGTTCATCGTCTGGTCGAGCCAGAGCTTGTAGAAGGCGTTGCCCAGGTCGTAGTGCGCATGGATGTTGCGCGAGCTGCCGGCCTTGCTGTTGCGGTTCATGATGTGCCGCACGCGGTACACCAGCCGGCCGAACCAGCTGCCGTACACCACGTCCTCGATGGCGCGGCGGTTGGCGATGAAGACCTTGATCAGCTCGGTGAGGTTGGGCGTGGTCCAGTCGCCGGCGATGTAGCTCTCGGCAAAGCCGATGTCGCCCGACTTGAGCGCCGCCTGGCACACGTTCCAGTTGCGCAGCGTGAGCGAGGCCGTGGGGCCGCTGCCCGGCGTGGCGCCGAAATGGCGCACCGAGTCGTCCGGCAGGCGTACGGTGAGCGAGCCGTAGGACAGCCGCTGCAGCAGGCCGAGCACGGTGCGCGCGGAACCGGGCGCGTCTTGAGGAAGCGAAAAGCGGGAGGCCGTGGTGGTGGAGGTCATTCGAATGCCTTCGTGCGTCGCACTACGGTGCGAGCTTGCTTGGGGCGGCCCGGCGCGCCGCACGCGAATTCGCCTGCTGCTGGGGGGTGTCGCGTGAAACGAAATGGGTGGGCGGGGCCGGCTTGGGCACGAAAGGCACGCGCTTGAGCCAGAGCTTCGCGGCCTGCCAGTGGATGCGTGCGATCAGCCCGAAGGTCATGGCGGGGTAGCGCCACAGCGCGCGCCGCACGCTGGACGCGGTCATCGGCACGAGATCGCCGCTCACGCTGGTCTGCAGCAGCGGGCCGTCGGTGTCGTCGTGGTCGATGCGCACCACGGTGCGCGTGAGGTCGGCATCGACGAAGAAGCGAAAGCGGTAGTCGCCGGCGACGCGGCAGAACGGCGAGACGTGGAAGGCCTTGGTCGCCTTCAGTTCCGCGCCGTACACGGGCCGGTCGAGCAGGTAGCAATGGCGCTCGCCGAAGGTGTTGTTCACCTCGACCACGATGGTGCGCAGCACGCCTTCGTGCGTGTGGCAGTACCAGAAGCTCACCGGCTTGAAGGTGTAGCCGAACACGCGCGGGTAGCAGTGCAGCCAGGCTTCGCCGGTGGCATCGTGGATCTGGTGCGCGGCCAGCAGCTCGTCGAGCCAGCCCAGCGCGCCGCCCTGCGCGGGCGCGCGGCCGTCGCCATGGTCGACGTCGTGGAAGGACAGCGGCGCCCACCGGTTGAGCGCCAGCGTTCCGGCGGGCCGCGCGCGCAGGGCCCGCATCGGCAGCATCAGGAAATAGGTCGGGTAGGCGAAGGCGTTGCGCGCCGGGCGCAAGCGCGAGTGGCGCACCTCGCCGAAGCCCATCAGCGGGGTCGGCATCGGCTGCGCCTGGGTCATACCAGCGCACTCCCCATGGCGTCGATCGGTGCGTCCTGGCGCGCCAGGTGCTCGCGCAGGCCCTGGGCCGCGGCCAGCCCGGCCTTCAGGCCGTCTTCGTGGAAGCCGTAGCCCATCCACGCGCCCGCGAACCAGGTGTTGCGCTGGCCTTGCAGGGCGGGCACCTCGCCTTGCGCGCGGATGGCGGCAAGGTCGAGCACCGGGTGGTCGTAGTCGTATTCGGCCATCACCTGACTACGCTGGATCTCGCGCACCGGATTCAACGAAACGACGACCGGTTGCTCCCACGGCAGCGGCTGCAGCTTGTTGAGCAGGTAATGCAGGCAGACCCGGCCCGCTTCGCGCTCGCCGGCGGCCGCGCGCTCGTAGTTCCAGGCGGCCCAGGCCGACTGTCGCTGCGGCAGCACGGCGGCGTCGGTGTGCAGCACGGCGTGGTTCGCCTGGTAGCGGATGGCGCCCAGCACCGCCGCCTCGGCAGGGCTGGGGTCGCCCAGCAGGGCGAGCGATTGGTCTGAATGGGTGGCCATCACCACGTGGTCGAAATGCTCGGTGCCGGCTGCGTCGGTGGTCACCAGCACGTCGACACCCGAACGGCTGATGTGGCGCACCGGTGTGCTCAGGCGCTTGTCGGCCAGGCCGGCGACGATCTTTTGCACGTAGTTGCGCGAGCCGCCGCGCACGGTGCGCCACTGCGGCCGGTTGGCGATCTGGATCAGGCCGTGGTTGTGGCAAAAGCGGATCATGGTGGCCACCGGGAACGCCAGCATCTGCGTGGTCGAGCAGCTCCAGATGCAGCCCATCATGGGCAGGAAGTACCAGTCTCTGAAGGCCGCGCCGAAGCGATGGGCGTCGAGAAACTCGCCCAGCGGCTGGGCCAGTTCGCCCTCGGTGCCGGCCTGCGCGATGCGCGTGGTCAGGCGGTTGAAGCGCAGCAGGTCGCCCAGCATGCCGAGGAAGCGGGCGTCGAACAGGTTGCGCCGCTGCGCGAACACGGTGCCCAGGTTGTTCCCGCTCCACTCGAGCGGGCCGCCGCCGTCGTCGCGCGTGGCCTGCACCGAGAACGACATCTCGGACAGCGCCGTCTCGACGCCGAGCTCCGAGAACAGGCGGATCAACTGGGGGTAGGTGCGGTCGTTGTAGACCAGGAAGCCGGTGTCGACGCCATGTGCGACACGGGTGGTGTCTGTGGCGGAGCGCGCAAGCTCGATCGTCGCCGTGTGGGCGTGACCACCGAAGTAGTCACTGGCTTCGAAGAGGGTGACGGCGGCCACGTCGCGCAGGGCGTGGGCAGCGGCCAGTCCCGAGATGCCGGCGCCGACGACGGCGATGCGGGTGGTGTGCGTCACGGCGCACCCGCCGTCCGGCCGGAAGACAAAAATGTTGCGAGGCGCCCCGACGCGAAGGAGGGAGGGAGGGAGGAGGAGAAGAATCGCCTCGGGATTTCGACCGGACGGCAGGCGCCCGGAAGACCTCGCAACATGAAAACCTGTGGGCACTCACTGCCCACTCGAGTTAGGAGCGCGGCACCCGAGGCACGGTTCCCTCGCGTTTGGTAAACGTTTGTTTCTACGAGTTCACAATGGCTTGGACGCATCGGTAGATAATATTACCGATGCGTCGTTCTGTGAACTGTTCAGTCTTAATTTGGTCCGAGTTGCTTCTCGATGACGTTCACGAACCCGTTTTCGTCCGGCGCCGTCATGCTCGACCACGCCTGCACGACCTTGCCGTCGCGCCCGATCAGGTACTTGTAGAAATTCCACTTCGGCGTGGTGCCTGAAGCCTGCGCCAGCTGCTTGAACAGCGGATTGGCGTCGGTGCCGCGCACCGACGACTTGGCGAACATCGGGAATTTCACGCCGAAGGTGCTTTCGCAGAAGTCGGCAATTTCCTTGTTGGAGCCCGATTCCTGCGAGAAATCGTTCGACGGAAAGCCCAGCACCACGAGGCCGCGCGAGCGGTATTTCAGGTCCAGCGCCTCCAGACCCTTGTATTGCGGCGTGAAACCGCAGAAGCTGGCCGTATTGACTACCAGGACCACCTTTCCGGAGTACTGGCAGAGACTTTGGGGTTTTTCATCCTGCAGCCGCGGGAAGGTGTGTTGCAGTACCACGGGGCAACCCGACGGTTGCACCGCGGCGGGGGCGGCGGGTGTGGTCTGGGCACCGGCGGGCAGGGCTGAAATAAGGCTCGCCACGAGGGAAACAGCCGGTACGCAGTGCCACCGCATCGACAATCGGGAGAGGGGTCGCATGGCGGGCTCCAGGTTCGAAAAAGGGGGGTGTGCATCCGCGTTGCCACGGCGCACGTATTCGCATCATCGCGCTTCTGTCATGGTCGCGCCAAACGTGCCGACTAAAATCGACGGCCATAGAAAGACATTGATGCTCTATCCGGAACTCTTCAGACAACTCGAATCCGTCCGCTGGGACATGGAAAAAGACATTCCCTGGCAATCGTTCGACGCTTCCTTGCTGACGGACGAGCAGGCGCAAACCATCAAGATGAATGCCATCACCGAGTGGGCGGCGTTGCCGGCCACCGAGATGTTCCTGCGCGACAACCGCCACGACAGCGACTTCTCCGCCTTCATGTCGATCTGGTTCTTCGAGGAACAGAAGCATTCGCTGGTGCTCATGGAGTACCTGAAGCGTTTCAGCCCCCAGCACGCGCCCACCGAGGCGGAACTGCACGAAGTGCGCTTCGACTTCGACCCGGCCCCCCCGCTCGAAACCCTCATGCTGCACTTCTGCGGCGAGATCCGCCTCAACCACTGGTACCGCCGTGCCGCCCAGTGGCACACCGAGCCGGTCATCAAGCACATCTACACCACGCTGAGCCAGGACGAAGCCCGCCACGGCGGCGCCTACCTGCGCTACATGAAGCGCGCGATGGAAAAGTTCGGCGACGAGGCCCGTGCCGCGTTCACCAAGGTCGGCGTCCTGATGGCCAGCGCCCGGCGCACCGCGCAGGCCCTGCACCCGACTAACCTGCACGTCAACAAGGCACTGTTTCCCAACGACACCATCCAGAGCCGCATGCCCGACCCCGACTGGCTGGAGCACTGGCTCGACAAGCAGATCAAGTTCGACGCCGTCTGGGAGACCAAGGTGGGCGAACGCATCCTGCACAACCTGAGCCTGCTGATGGACCGCAGCTTCAAGACCGTGCAGGAGCTCAACCGCTACCGCAAGGAAATCTCGGCCACCCTCGGCCCCAAGCCCGAATACCAGGGCGCCTGATTCAAGAAACGCCCCGCACCCCGGGGCGTTTTTTTTGAGGCCGCCGTCACAAACGGGGAATGCCAGCCGTCTAGCTCTCATGGACGACGCCACCCTCACCTTCAACCGCCTGCGCCCCCGGCTGCAGGGCATTGCCTACCGCATGCTCGGTTCCATGGCCGAGGCCGAGGAGGTCGTGCAGGACGCCTGGTTGCGCTGGCATGAAGCCGCCCGGGACACTTTAGACAGCGCCGACGCCTGGCTCGTGACGGTGGTCACCCGCCTGTCGATCGACCGGCTGCGCGCCGCCAAGGTCGAGCGCGAGCACTACATCGGCACCTGGATGCCCGAGCCCACCCTGACGGGCGCCCCCGACACCCCCGAGCAACTGCTGGAGCGCGCCGACAACGTCTCGGTCGCCTTCCTGGCCGTGCTCGAACGCCTCGCGCCCGAAGCGCGTGCCGCCTTCCTGCTGCGCGAGGTGTTCGACGCCGACTACGAGGACGTTGCCCGCACCCTCGGAAAGACCGAGACCGCCTGCCGCCAGCTGGTGCACCGCGCCAAGGCCCAGGTGCTGGACGCACGCCCGCGCTTCAGCGTGCCGCGCGAGACGCACCAGCGGCTGCTGCGCGCCTTCGCCGATGCGGCCGCGCGCGGCAGCCTGCAGGACTTGAAGGCGCTGATGTCGGAAGACGCCGAACTGCTGAGCGACGGCGGCGGCAAGGTGCCGAGCTTCGGCAAGATCCTGCGCGGCAGCCAGCGGCTGGCCCAGCTCTACTTCGCCGTCTGGCGGCGCATGGGGGCCGCGGCCGTGCGCGTGGAGGTGGTCGACATCAATGGCGAGCCCGGCCTGCTGCGTTTCATCGACGGCCAGCTCGAATCGGCGCAGACCTTCGAAATCGAGAACGACCGCATCGTGCGCATCCGCGCGCAGCGCAATCCGGACAAGCTCGCGCGCATCGCCCGGGGCGTTGCATCGAAATAATTCGCGCGGCGTGTCACAGGGCGCAGGGTTCGCCCGTCTTCAGTGGGTAAGCAGATTTCATCGTCAACCACCCTGGAGATAGTCACCATGAACACCGCCCCCCGCCTCGCCTGGTTCAAGATCGCGCCCAAGGCCTTCCAGGCCATGCTCGGCGTCAACGGCGCCATCGAATCGACCACGCTCGGCAAGAAGCTGGTCGACCTGGTCTTCGCCCGCGTCTCGCAGATCAACGGCTGCGCCTACTGCCTGGACATGCATGTGCGCGACCTGCGCGTGCAGGGCGAAGACTGGCAGCGCATCAACAGCCTGGCCACCTGGCGCGAAGTGAGCTTCTACGACGCACGCGAACGCGCCGCACTCGGCTGGGCCGAGAGCCTGACGCGCCTGTCCAGCGACCACGGCTCGCGCGACGTGGAGTACGAAGCGGTGAAGGGCCAGTTCAACGAGCTCGAAATCGTGGAGCTCTCGGTGGCCATCGCGCAGATCAATGCATGGAACCGGCTGGGCGTGGGCATGCAGCTGCCGGTGGCTGCCAAGCCGATCGACTGAGCGGTGCCCTGTACGGGCGTGGGCTCGGTCAGCGCCGCTCGACCACCGTCGGCGAGATGCGCAGGCTGTCGCGCAGCTGCGTGACGGCTTCGCCGGCCGCGTTGCGCGACGGGAAGGGCCCGGCCTGCAGCCGGTGCGTGCCCGCTTCGCTGAACACCCGCAACTGCGGCGCCAGCGAAGGCAGGCCGCGCGCGGCCTGGTTCAGCAGGCTCTCGGCGCCGTCGCGTTCGCGGAACGCGCCCAGTTGCACCCAGAAGCCCTGCAGCGCGGCGGACGGCGCGGGAGCGCCGGGCGGCAACGGCGGGGGTGACGACGGCGCCGCCTGCAGCGGCGCCAGGTCGTTGACCACGATGGCCGGCCGCGACGGCGGCGTGGAGGGCGGCCACTGCGCCGATTCCGTCTCGGCCCCCGCCGAGGCACCGGACGCGGCGGATGGGGCCGCTGTCATCGGCGTCTGCGGCACGACCGGCATCGTCGAGGCCGGCGGTGGAATGTCGTTGTACGCCGCACCGACCGGCGCCACCCATTCGGCCGGCACGCGCACCTGCGGGGCGCTCGCCACGCGCGTCGCCGACATGCGCACGGGAACGGCCATGGGTGCGGCAGTGGGCGCGGCAGCAGGTGCCGCGGCGGCATACGCCGTGTCCGAGTCGCGCCGCCAGGCTCCGGTGCGGATGTCCTCGTTGGTGATCCGTTCGATCTCCACCGGTGCCACGCCGCGCAGCAGGTCGAGCTTCAGCGCGGCCGTGTAGCTCAGGTCGATGACGCGGCCGTCGACGAAGGGCCCGCGGTCGTTCACCCGCACGATCACCTCGCGCCCGTTGGCCGGATTGCGCACGCGCACATAGCTGGGCAGCGGCAGCGTCTTGTGCGCGGCCGTCATGGCATACATGTCGTAGGGCTCGCCGCTGGACGTCGACGCCGCATGGAACTTGCTGCCGTACCACGAGGCCATTCCGGACTCGCGGAACGGCCGGTCGTCGGTGACCGGCGCATAGCCGCGGCCGAGCACCGTGTAGGGCTTGCTGGTGCCGCCGCTGGTGCGGATGGGCTCGATGCGGGGCTCGGCGTCGGGCACGCTGGCGAGGTCCGGCGGAATGTGGCTGCCGGGGCCGTCGCGGCCGCTGGAGGGCACGCCGCCACCGCCGCGCGGGCCGCTCGCGCAACCGGCCAGAAGTGCGGCGACCACGACCGCGCACACAGCGAGTGCCTGTCGCGGGTCGTGCCAGGAACACCGCGGAACCGGCTTTGCCGGGCCGCCGGTGTTGCCCCCGGCGAGCGGGGTGGCGAAGCGACGCGAAGTGCGCGAAGCCTGGGGGTGAGCCAGATCAGCCAAACACGGCCTTCCACAGCGCCAGCATGGCGTCGCGCTCGGCGGCCAGTGCGGGCGGGGTGACTTGCGTCGGTTCTTCGTTCAGGCGTGCGCGGTGCTGCACGCGGCGCAGCTCGCGGTAGGCGCGCGCCGCGCTGCGGCCCACGCCCTCGGGCAGCATGCCGGCCAGTTCCGCGCGCAGCAGCAGCGCGATGTTGCCCACGTTCGGAATCAGCTCGGGGTGTTCGCCGGACGACGACAGCACCAGGAACTGCACCGCGAACTCGGCATCGACCATGCCGCCGGGGCTGTGCTTCACGTCGAAGCGCCCGGCCTTTACCGGCCGCGCGCCGCGCAGCTTGTCGCGCATGGCGATGATCTCGGCCTTCAGCGCTTCGCGGTCGCGCGGCGCCACCAGCACGGCCTCGCGCACCTGGTCGAAGCGCGCACCCAGTTCGGCGCCGTGGTCCTCGCTGCCCAGCACGAAGCGCGCGCGCGTCATGGCCTGGTGCTCCCAGGTCCACGCCGTGTTGCTGCCGCGGCCGAGCTGGTACTTCTCGTAGGCCTGGAAGCTGGTGGTCAGCAGGCCCGAGTTGCCGTTGGGCCGCAGGGCCGTGTCGATCTCGAACAGGTCGCCTTCGCGCGTCTTCACCGTGAGCCAGTTGATCAGCTTGCGCACGTAGGCCGCATACACCTCGCCGGCGCGCTCGTCGTCGTCGTCGTACACGAACACGATGTCCAGGTCGCTGCCGTAGCCCAGCTCCTTGCCGCCCAATTTGCCGTAGCCGATGATGGCGAACTGCGCCACCTCGCGGTGCCGGTTGCGCACATGCGGCCAGCACCAGCGGGCCGTCACGCGCAGCGTGGTGTCGGCCAGCGCGCTCAGGTCGTCGGCCACCTGCTCCACCGTGATGCGGCCGTCCACATCGCGCGCCAGGGTGCGGAACACCTCGGCATGGTGCGCATGGCGCAGCAGGTTGAGCAGGCGCTCCTCGTCGGCCTCGCCGGTGCGGGTGAGCGAGGCGTGGCGCGCCTCGAGCTCGCGCTCGAATTCCGCGGCCACGAAGCGGCCCGAGAGCATTTCGTCGCTGGCCAACTCGTCGATCACGCCGGGGTGCTGCATCAGGTAGCGCGCGGGCCACTTGGCCGAGCCCAGCAGGCGCAGCAGGCGCTCCTGCACGGCCGGGCGTTCGACCAGCAGCGCCAGGTAGCTCTCGCGGCGCATCAGCGGCTCGATCCAGTCGGCCCAGCGCAGCGCGGCATCGACGTGGCGCGGCGTCTGGCCTTCGCCGTCGCCGTCGGGCTCTTTCAACCACGCGCCGGTGCGCTGCACCAGCTGGCGCAGCCGTGCGCGGGTGTCTTCGCGCAGGGCCAGCACGCGCGGCTGCTCGCACCAGTCGCGGATGCGCTCGGCGAAGGCGGGGGGCAGGTCGCCGAGCAGGTCGGCCAACTCGGCGGGTGCGGCGGCCTTCTTGCCGCTGCACTTGCCGCTGCAGGGCTTGTCGCTGCCGAGCAGCTTGTCGAACTCCTGCGCGACGAACTCGCGGTGCGTGTCGAGCTGCGCGAGGAACGGGCAGCAGTCGGCATAGCCCATGGTCTGGGCGATCCAGCGCAGGTCGTCGTCGGCCACCGGCAGCACGTGGGTCTGCTGGTCGTCCAGGTACTGGATGCGGTGCTCCACGCGGCGCAGGAACTCGTAGGCCTGCGCCAGCGCGTCGGCGCTTTCCTGCGGCATGAGGCCGGCGCGCGCCAGCCGCTGCAGCGCGTCGAGCGTGGGCCGCGTGCGCAGTTCGGGGAACTGGCCGCCGCGCACCACCTGCAGCAGCTGCACGGTGAACTCGATCTCGCGGATGCCGCCACGCGACAGCTTCACGTCGTTGGCGCGCTCGGGCCGGCCCGCGCTGCGGCGCGCCGACTGCTCGCGGATCTGGCGATGCAGCACGCGCAGCGCATCGAACACGCTGTAGTCGAGGTAGCGGCGGAACACGAAGGGCAGCACCGCGCCGCGCAGGCCCTGGGCCTGGCCCGCCAGCACGATGTCGCGCGGCGCCACCACGCGGCTCTTCATCCAGGCAAAGCGCTCCCATTCGCGGCCCTGCACCTGGAAATATTCTTCCAGCGCATCGAGCGAGACCACGCTGGGCCCCGAGTTGCCGTTGGGCCGCAGCGCCAGGTCGACGCGGAACACGAAGCCGTGCTCGGTGGTGTCGCCCACCAGCGCGTAGATGCGCTTCACCGCGCGCGAGAAGTACTCCTGGTTCGACAGCCGGCCGCGGCCGTCGGCGTCGCCCTTCGTCTCGCCGTCGACGTCGTAGAGGTAGATGAGGTCGATGTCGCTCGACACGTTGAGCTCGCGTGCACCCAGCTTGCCCATGCCCACGATCCACAGCTGCGCGCGCTGGCCCTCGGGGCCGAGCGGGGCGCCGTGCACCGCATCGAGTTCATGGCAGGCGTCCTGGCAGGCGACATCGAGGGCCAGTTCGGCCAGCTCGGTGACCGCGGTGGTCACCACGGCCAGCGGCGCCTGCGCGTCGCAATCGAGGGTGACGAGCCGCTCCATCACCAGCTGCCGCACAATTCGCAGTGCATCGCCCACGCTGTCCCCACGTCGGCGCAATGCCTCGTAAGCCACAGTCATCGATTCGCGCCGCGGCGCGCCGGGGGGAAGCCATGAAAGCTCGGCCGCGTACCTGCGACGCAGGCGCTGCACGAAGCGTGAGTAGGAGGAGAACGCGGTTTGCGTCGATGTGGCTTGCAACTGGTTCACACTGCTGTCGGTTTCCGTGGAACCCCTCTGAATGCTGGCGGTCATAATTCCCGACACAGCGCGATCCTCAATGAACGACACGGCGTCTCCCCCTTCACGTCTGCTCAAAATCACCGCT
Organism: Variovorax sp. 10N412; assembly: GCF_056394985.1. NCBI lineage: Bacteria > Pseudomonadati > Pseudomonadota > Betaproteobacteria > Burkholderiales > Comamonadaceae > Variovorax > Variovorax sp. 10N412. The sequence continues at coordinate 196,662 of NZ_JBFTIO010000003.1, read as the reverse complement.
GTGACGGCGCGCTGGCTGCTGGGTCTGTTGATCGCTGCATGGCTTCTTCTGGCGCTGTCAGTCGTTGTCCTACACGCGTGGATTGTGCCGCGAATCGGCGATTTTCGCGGCGCCCTGGAAGCACAGGCTAGCAAGGCCATCGGCGTGCCGGTGCGCATCGGCTCGATCACCGCCCGCTCCGAAGGGCTTTTTCCAGCCTTCGAATTGCGCGACGTGGTGCTGCAGGACGCCGACCAGCGCGAGGCGTTGCGCCTCGTGCGCGTGGTGGCCAGCGTGTCGCCGCGCTCGCTGTGGCGGCTGAATTTCGAGCAGCTCTACATCGAGGGCCCGCAGCTCGACGTGCGCCGCGACACTCAGGGAAAACTCCATGTGGCTGGTTTGCACATGTCGACCGACACCACCGGAGAGACCCGCGGCGCCGACTGGTTTTTCGCGCAGCGCGAGCTGGTCATCGAAGGCGGCACCGTGCGCTGGACCGACGAGCAGCGACAGGCCGAACCCCTGCTGCTGACCGACGTGCGCTTCGTCGCGCGCAACACGTCGCGCCGCCACGGGCTGCGGCTCGACGCCACTCCGCCGGCCGGCTGGGGCGAGCGCTTCACCTTGCGCGGCCAGTTCCGCCAGCCCCTGCTGTCGATACGCAGCGGCCACTGGCAGACCTGGGACGGCCAGCTCTATGCCGACCTGCCCTACATCGACGTCACGCGCCTGGGGCAGTACGTGTCGCTCGACGCGCGCATCCGCGAAGGCAACGGCGCGCTGCGCGTGTGGGCCGACGTGGACGACGGCCAGGTCGTCGGCGGCGCGGCCGACCTGGGGCTGGACACGGTCGACGTCTCGCTCGACAAGGGCCTGCAGCCGCTGGTGCTGCGCGCCGTCACCGGCCGCCTGGCCGGCCAGCGGACCGAGGACACGCTCGAGTTCTCGACCACCGCGCTGCAGTTCGACACCAGCGACGGCATGCGCTGGCCGGGCGGCAACCTGTGGCTGCAGCACACGCCGGCCAAGGGCCGCACGCCCGAGCACGGCGCCATGCGCGCCGACCGCCTCGACCTGGCCGCGCTGGCGCTCATCGCCGACCGGCTGCCGCTGGGCGACGCCACGCACCGCGTGCTGGAGGCCTATGCGCCGCGCGGTCTGGTCGAGCACATCGACCTGAACTGGCAGGGTTCGCCGGGCGCGCCCGACCGCTACCAGGCCAAGGGCCGCATCAGCGGCTTGCGCGTGGCCTCGCAACCCGCGGCGAGCACCACCACGACCGCGACCACGACCACCACTGCCGCAACCGCCGCTCCCCCCAGGGCCCACCCCGGCACCCCCGGCCTCAGCGGCGCCACCGTCGACTTCGACGCCACCCACACCGGGGGTACCGCCACGCTGGCCATCGCGCAGGGCACGCTCGAATTCCCCGGCGTGTTCGAAGAGCCCGTGGTCCCCATCGACCGGCTCTCGACCCAGCTGCAATGGAAGCTGGACAACGGCAACGCGCAGCTGCAGGTGTCCAGGCTGCGCTTCGCCAACGCCGACGCCGAGGGCGATGCCGAGGCCAGCTGGCGCACCAGCGACCCCGCCGTCTCCAGCGGCAAGGGCCGCTACCCCGGCGTGCTCGACCTGCAGGGCAAGCTCACGCGCGCCGACGGCACGCGCGTGTTCCGCTACCTGCCGCTGGACATTCCCCAGCACACGCGCGACTACGTGCGCGACGCCGTCACCAAGGGCACCGCCAGCAGCGTCGACTTCCGCGTGCGCGGCGACCTGCACGACATGCCCTTCATGGACCCGAAGCAGGGCGACTTCCGCATCGCCGCCAAGGTGGCCGACGTCGACTACGCCTACGCGCCGCCCCACACCCCGAGCGGCACCGCGCAGTCCGCCGCGCGCAACGGCGTGCCGCCCCCGGTGTGGCCGCCGCTCACCGGCCTGTCGGGCGAACTGGTGTTCGAGCGCGCCGGCATGCTGGTGCGCAATGCGCGCGGCCGGCTGGTGGGCGCGCCGGGCGTCGAGGTGACCCGGGCCGAGGCGCAGATTGCCGACATGTCGCACCACGCCTCGACGCTGCGAGTGGACGCCCAGGCCAAGGGGCCGCTGGGCGAAGTGCTGCGCGCGGGCGCGCCGCTGGCCGGGGACACCGGCGAGATCATGCTGCGCGCGCGCGCCACCGGCCCCGCCGACTACAAGCTGCACCTCGAACTGCCCCTCGCCGCCATGGACAACGCCAAGGTGCAGGCCAGCGTGGTGCTGTCCGGCAACGAGCTGCAGATCGTGCCCGAGGCCCCCACCTTCACGCAGGCCAAGGGCACGCTGAGCTTCACCGAGACCGGCTTCACGATGGCCAACGTTCAGGCCAGGCTGCTCGGCGGCGACGTCCGCGTCGAAGGCCGCGGCCGCTTCACCGGCCCCAACCGCGAAGTCGCGCTGAAGGCACAGGGCACCGCCACCGCCGACGGCCTGCGCGGCGCGCGCGAGGTCGGCTGGCTCGCCCGCCTGGCGAAGAAGGCCACCGGCAGCACGCCGTATGCGGCCACCTTCTCGATGCGCGACGGCACGCCCGAGTTCTCGCTCACCAGCAGCCTGCAGGGCCTGGCCCTGCAACTGCCGCCCCCGCTCGTGAAGAGCGCCGAAGAGCAGATGCCGCTGCGCATCGAGAAGAAGGTGCTGGCGCGCGAAACCCGCCAGGGCGCCGCCGTTGCCTCGGGCACCGCCACGCAGGACCAGCTGTCGCTCGACCTCGGGCGCATCGGCGCCGTGCAGTACGTGCGCGACCTCGTGGGCAACGAAGCGCGCGTGGTGCGCGGCAGCATCGGCATCGGCCTGGCGGCGGGCGAAACCGCCAGCCAGTCCGACAAGGGCGTGTTCGCCAACATCAACGTGGGCAAGCTCGACATGGGCGCCTGGCAGTCGCTGGTGGGCGAGGCGACCGGCACGACGGGCGCAGGCGCCACTGCGGCCGAGGGCAGCGAGCGCGCCGACGACCCGTCCCTGGCCTACCTGCCCACGCGCATCGCCGTGCGCGCGCAGCAGCTCGCCGTGGCAGGCCGCACGCTGCACAACGTGGTGCTCGGCGGCACGCGCGACGGTGACCTCTGGCGCGCCAACATCGACGCCACCGAACTCAGCGGCTACGCCGAGTACCGCCACACGCAGGCCGGGCGGCTGTATGCGCGGCTTGCGCGGTTGAAGATCGCGCCCAGCGAAGCCACCCAGGTCGAGACCCTGCTCGACGAACAGCCGGGCACCTTGCCCGCCCTCGACATCGTGGTGGACGACTTCGAGCTGCTGGGCAAGCGCCTGGGCCGCGCCGAGATCGACGCGGTCAACCGCGGCGGCGCGGGCCGCGAATGGGCGCTGAACAAGCTGGCCTTCACCATGCCCGAGGCGAGCTTCGCCGCCAAGGGCACCTGGGCCGGCGTGCCCGGCGGCGCGGCCGGCCAGCGCCGCACCGGCATGACCTTCAGGCTCGACATTGCCGACGCCGGCGAGCTGCTCGCGCGCTTCGGCATGCCGGGCGTGCTGCGCCGCGGCAAGGGCCGGCTGGAGGGCGACGTCAACTGGCGCGGCTCACCGCTCTCGCTCGACTACCCGAGCCTGGGCGGGCAGCTGCAGGTCGACGTGGAGCAGGGCCAGTTCCTCAAGGCCGACCCGGGCCTTGCCAAGCTGCTCGGCGTGCTGAGCCTGCAGGCGCTGCCGCGCCGGCTCACGCTCGACTTCCGCGACGTGTTCAGCCAGGGCTTCGCCTTCGACTTCATCCGCGGCGACGCGAAGATCAACAAGGGCATTGCCAGCACCAACAACCTGCAGATGAAGGGTGTGAACGCCGCCGCGCTGATGGACGGCTCGGCCGACATCGTGCGCGAGACGCAGGACCTGCGCGTGGTGGTGGTGCCCGAGATCAACGCCGGCACGGCCGCGCTGGTGGCCACGGCCATCAACCCCGCCATCGGGCTGGGCACCTTCCTGGCCCAATGGGTGCTGAGCAAGCCGCTGTCGGCGGCGGCCACGCAGGAGTTCCACATCGAAGGCACCTGGGCCGACCCCAAGATCGCCAAGGTGCCGCGCTCGCTGCAACTGCTGCCGCAAGGCATTCCTTCGATGCCGGGCCTGTCCGGCGTGAACGAAGGCAAGAAACCGGAGACCACGCAATGAAAGTCGCAGCCGTCCAGATGGTGTCGGCCATCGCCCGCGAAACCAACCTCGCGCGCGCTCACGCCCTGCTCGCGCAGGCCGCCGCGGCCGGCGCCGAACTCGCCGTGCTGCCCGAGTATTTCTGCATGATGGGCGCGCGAGACACCGACAAGCTGGGCCTGCGCGAAACCGCCGGCGCGGGCACGGTGCAGGGCTTCCTGGCCGATGCGGCGCGCGAGTTCGGCCTGTGGATCGTGGGCGGCACGCTGCCCATCGAGAGCACCGACGCCGAGCACGTGTTCAACAGCTCGCTGGCCTTCTCGCCCGAGGGCAAGTGCGTGGCGCGCTACGACAAGATCCACCTGTTCTTCTTCGACAACGGCACCGAGCGCTACGACGAGCGCCGCGTCATCGCCCCGGGCACCGAGCCCGTGGTGTTCGACCTGCCTTCGCGCGACGGCCACAGCTGGCGCGTCGGCATGAGCGTGTGCTACGACCTGCGCTTTCCCGAGCTGTACCGCGCGCTCGCACGGCAGGGCGCCGACCTGCTGCTGGTGCCCAGCGCCTTCACGCGCACCACCGGCGCCGCCCACTGGGAGGTGCTGCTGCGCGCCCGCGCCATCGAGAACCTGGCCTGGGTGGTTGCGCCCGCGCAGGGCGGCACGCACGAAAACGGCCGCCACACCTGGGGCCAGTCGCTGGTCGTCGACCCCTGGGGCACGGTGGTGGCGCAACAGGCCACCGAAGAAGGCGTGGTGCTGTTCGACATCGACGCGGCGCAGGTCGAGCGCATGCGGGCGCAACTGCCCGTGCTGTCGCACTGCGTGCTCTAGCGATGTCCGACGCGTTGCCGACCGTCGCGCCGCCGCGCGGGGCGCTGCTGGCGTTCGCGCGGCTGCGCTCCCTGTGGCAGCGCTGGTTTCTGTGGCTGCTGCTGGCGGTGCTGGTGTCCGCGTTGCTCGTCACGGTGGTGTGGCTCGCGGGGCGGCACGAGGTCGAGCAGGTGCAGGCCGCGCTCGACCGGGACACCGCCGATGCGGTGTCCGACCTGCGCAGCGGCTTCCAGCGCAACGCGCAGAGCCTGCGCGCCACGCAGGCCCCGGGCGCCGACCGCGCGCTGTGGCCCGACATCGCGGCCTCGCTGCTGCGCGAGCACCGCGAATGGCTGCGCCTCGAATGGCGGGACGCCGCGCTGCGTCCGCTGCAGGCCGTCAACACGCCCTACCGCATGCGCATCCTCGACGAGGCGACCCGCGGCTCCGAGCAGTCCGACGTCGCGCTGGCCTGCGCCGCCGCCCGCAAGCTCGGCGCGCCGGCCTATTCGCCGAGCCACTACGTGCCGATCGCCGGCGGCGGCGGCGTCGAGGTGATGGAGCTGTGCGTGCCGATCGACGCGGGCGGCTACCTCGTGGCCAGCTATTCGCTGCGCGACGCGCTCATCGAGCTGGTCGGCCCCACCCTCACGCGCGGCCAGGAAGTGGCCTTCACCGAGGCCGACGGCACGCGGCTGGTGGCGCTGGGCACCTCGCGGCGCACCGGCACGCGCGTGTTCACGTCCCAGCAGCTCATCGACCTGCCGGGCGCCGCGCTGATGCTGCGCGTGGACGGCTGGCGCGCCGCGCCCGACCTGTTCCCGAACATGCTCACCGCGCTGGTCACGGCGATTTCGATCGCGCTGGTGTCGGTGCTGGTGCTGCTGGCGCGCGACACGCGCCGCCGGCTGCGCGCCGAGCGCGACCTGGCCGACGCGCTGGCCTTTCGCAAGGCGATGGAAGACTCGGTCATCACCGGCCTGCGCGCGCGCGACCTGCAGGGCCGCATCACCTACGTGAACCCGGCCTTCTGCGAGATGGTGGGCTTCAGCCCCGAAGAGCTCATGGCCGACAACACGGAAGCGCCCTATTGGCCCACCGAACTGGCGCACGAATACCAGCAGCGCCAGGCCCGTCGCCTGGCCGGCGGCATGCCGCCGCGCGAGGGCTTCGAGTCGGTCTTCATGCGCAAGGACGGCACGCGTTTTCCGGTGCTGATCTTCGAGGCGCCGCTGATCAACGCGCACAAGGTGCAGACCGGCTGGATGAGCGCGTTCATCGACGTGAGCGAGCAGCGCCGCATCGAGGAGCTCTCGCGCGCCAGCCAGGAGCGCCTGCAGGCCAGCGCGCGGCTGGCCACCGTGGGCGAGATGGCTTCGCTGCTGAGCCACGAGCTCACGCAGCCGCTGGCCGCCATTGCCAGCTATGCGAGCGGCTCGCTCAACCTGCTCGGGCCGAACGCGACGGGCGACCAGGGCGAGGTGGCCATGGCCGTGAAGCGCATCGCCGAGCAGGCCGACCGCGCGGGCCAGGTGATTCGCAGCGTGCACGACTTCGTGCGCCGGCGCGACCGCACGCGCGAGGCCGTGGCGCCGCAGGCGCTGATCGACGCCGTGCTGCCGCTGGTGCGGCTGCAGGCGCGCAAGCTGGGCGTGATCATCGAGGTGGTGCTCGAAGACCGCCTGCCCGCGGCCATGTGCGACCGCACACTGGTCGAGCAGGTGCTGCTGAACCTGGCGCGCAACGCGATGCAGGCCATGGACGGCCCCGACAATGTCGGCAGCCGGGTGCTGCGCCTGCGCGTGGCGCGCGCCGTGGCGGTGGGCGGCACCGGGCAGGAAGACGGCCGGCGCTGGATCGAATTCTCGGTGGCCGACCTGGGCTGCGGCATCAGCACCGAGGTCGCCGAGCGGCTCTTCACGCCCTTCTTCACCACGCGCGCCGACGGCATGGGGCTCGGCCTGAGCCTGTGCCGCACGGTGGTGGAGCAACATGGCGGGGCGCTGGTGTTCGAGCCGAACAAGCCCAGGGGCACCGTCTTCAGATTCACGCTTCCGGCCGCAGGCTGACGGCGCTTTTTTCCATCAACCATTTTTTCTGCTGGACTTCATGGCATGCAACCGCTGATCGATGGCTTGATCTTCATCGTGGACGACGACGCCAGCGTGCGCGAGGCGCTGGCCTGGCTGCTGCGCTCGCGGCGCCTGGCCAGCGAGCATTTCGGCAGTGCCGAGGCGTTCGAGCTGTTCCTCGACCAGGGGCCGCTGCCCGAGCAACCGCTGTGCCTGCTGCTGGACGTGCGCATGCCCGGCACCAGCGGGCTGGTGCTGTTCGACCGCCTGGCCGAGCGCGGCCTGCTGCCCGCGATGCCGGTGATCTTCCTGACGGGGCATGCCGACGTGCCGACGGCCGTGGACGCGGTGAAGCGCGGCGCCTTCGATTTCTGCGAGAAGCCGTTCTCGGACAACGCCCTGGTCGACCGCATCGAGCATGCGCTCGGTGCGTCGCTGCAGGCGCTCGAGCTGCAGCGCCAGCGCCGCGGGCTGGCCGAGCGCGTCGCCGAGCTGACCGACCGCGAGCGCGACGTGATGCGGCTCGTGGTCGAAGGCCTGCCCAACAAGCTGATTGCCGACCAGCTCGCGATCAGCGTGCGCACGGTGGAGGTCCACCGCGCGCGCGTGTTCGACAAGATGGAAGTGAAGTCGGCCGTCGAGCTGGCGAACCGCCTCAGGGACCTCTAGAGCGCTTAGGCCTTTTCCGCCACGAAGATCTCGACGCGGCGGTTCTGTGCGCGGCCTGCCGCCGTGCCGTTGTCCGCCAGCGGTTCGCGCGAGCCGCGGCCGTCGGTGGTGATGACGGTGGTCGACACGCCGCGGCCCACCAGGTGGTTGCGCACGCTGTCGGCACGGCTCACCGAGAGGCGTTCGTTGCCTTCCTCGCTGCCCGTGGCGTCGGTGTGGCCCACCACGCGCACGCTGGCGGCGGTGGCGCTCTTCAGGCCTTCGGCGACCTTGTCGAGCACTTGCGCCAGGTTGCGCTTGACGTTGGAGCGGCCCGTGTCGAACGACAGTTCGTTCGGAATCACCACGTGCAGCTGGTTGTCTGCGGTCTGTTCGATCACCACGCCCGTGCCCTTGGTCGAGGTCTCGAGGTCGGTCTTCAGCGCGGCCAGCCGGGCCGTCCAGCTGTTGGCGGGCCCCGCCGGGGCGGCTGCCGGCGCGGCGGCAGCCGGTGGCGGCGTCTGCGAAGCGCAGCCCGCAATGAACACCAGCGCGGCCGCGGCCGCACTCGCAACAACAAACTTCCTCATGAGTTTCCCTCTCTATGGACCAATGGAACGGTAGCGGGAACCGGCCTTTTATTTTTTTCAGGCACGGCCGGTTTCCCGGTGCGGTGAACGCCGATCAGCCGCGCGGCGCGCGTTCACCCACGTAGATCTCGACGCGGCGGTTCTGCGCCCGGCCGGCGTCGCTGTTGTTGTCGGCAATCGGCTCGTGTGAGCCGCGGCCTTCGATGCGGAAGGCAGCCGCGTTCACGCCGCGCGCCACCAGGTAGTCGCGCGTGCTGGCCGCGCGGTCGACCGACAGCGGGTTGTTGATGGCGTCCGAGCCGGTGCTGTCGGTGTGGCCGATGATGCGCACCTCGGCGTTCGGGTTGTTGCGCAGGCCGTTGGCGAACTGGTCGAGCACGGGCGCGAAGTTCGACTTGATGTTGGCGCGGCCCACGTCGAAGGACACGTCGCTCGGAATCTGCAGCTTCAGTTCGTTGTTCTGCGTTTGCGTCACGGCGATGCCGGTGCCCTGCGTGGCGGCTTCCATCTGGCGCTTCTGGTTTTCCATGCGCTGCGACCACAGGTAGCCGCCCAGTGCGCCGGCTGCCGCGCCGACCACCGCGCCCGTGCCGATGGCACCGCGGTTGCCGCCGGTGGCCGAGCCGATGGCCGCGCCGCCCAGGGCACCGATGCCGGCGCCGATGCCGGTGTTGCGTTGGGTGTCGCTCATGCCGCCGGCGCAGCCGGACAGGATGACGGCGGTGGCGCAGGTGGCGAGTACGAATTTTTTCATGGCATTGCCCTTTCAAGGTTGAATCAATCGGGATGCAGCTTAGCGGCAGGGGCGCACGCGATGGTACGACCTCAAAGCCCTAAGGAAAATAAGAAAAGAGTCGCAAACGCGCATGAATGCTGCGATGATTGCTACTAAAGTAATAGCGTCGAGGTGCTTCTCCCACACCTTCCGGCGGCATCGGGCTACACGAGCAATTCACGGTTTCGGCGGTGGGTTTTTCGGCCCGGAGGCGCCGTGGCCGGCATCGGCCTCGTCCTCGTCGTGCAATTCACCCTTCTTGCGCCCGGAAAACATGGTCCACCAGATGATCAAGATGAACACAAGTCCCGCGGCGAGGGCTTCAAGCAGAATCAAACCCATGAGAAATGGACTCCAGTGGCTGGTCGGGCTCGTGATCGTAGCAACGCTCGCAGCCTGTTCCACCGGCCCGCGTGCGCCCGACGCACCCACCCGCCCTCCCGTCATCACCCCGCCGCGCGACCTCGGTCCGCTCACCGGTTCGCTCGCGCACCCCAAGAGCCGCTGGGTGCCGGTCGGCTGGGCGGAACTGCCGGGCTTCGGCGAAGACCCGTTGCACGAGGCCTGGATCGCGCTGCTGGCCAACTGCGCGCGCCCCAACGCCGCCTTTGCGCCGCTGTGCCGCGACGTGCGCCAGCTCACCATCGCCACCCCCGAAGAGCAGCGCCAGTGGATGACCGACCGGCTGCAGCCCTACCGCGTCGAGGCGCTCAACGGGCAGACCGAAGGCAAGCTCACCAGCTACTACGAGCCCGTGTACGAAGCCTCGCGCGTGCCGAGCGCCGCCTTCAGCGTGCCGATCTACCAGGCGCCGGACGGCCTTGTGCCTCGCCGCCCCTGGTACACCCGCCAGGAAATCGAGACCCTGCCCGAGGCGCAGGCGGCCCTGCGCGGGCGCGAGATCGCGTGGATGGCCGACCCCATCGACGCGCTGATGCTGCACATCCAGGGCTCGGGGCGCCTGCGCATCACCGAGGCCAACGGCTACCAGCACACCGTGCGCGTGGCCTTCTCGGCCACCAACGAGCAGCCGTACCGCAGCGTGCAGCAGTGGCTCATGAGCCAGGGCGTGAGCAAGGTCGGCAAGTGGCCCGACGACACCAAGGCCTGGGCCGTGCAAAACCCGCAGCGCGTGCCGCAATTGCTGTGGAGCAACCCGCGCTACGTGTTCTTCCGCGAGGAAACCATGAGCGAGGTCGACGCCGCCTTCGGTCCGCGCGGTGCACAGGGTGTGCCGCTGACGGCCGGGCGTTCCATCGCGGTCGACCGCGAAAGCATTCCATACGGCACGCCGGTGTGGCTTGCGTCCAACGGGCCGGCGGCGCAGCTGCAGAAGCTGGTGGTGGCGCAGGACACCGGCAGCGCCATCCTCGGCGCCGTGCGCGCCGACTACTTCGCGGGCACCGGCGCCGATGCCGGGCGTCTGGCTGCGAGCATGAACCAGCCGCTGCGGCTGTGGGCGCTGTGGCCGCGGCAACTGCCCGCGCCCTGAACCCACGAACCCGTCAGGTGGATCAATTCAACCTGACGGCCAGCTGAACGTTTCACCAAGTCGTCATACGAAGTGCCTAACTTCGCGGGCTGGTTTCCTTTCCAACCCACGAAGAAAGACATTGCGCATGACCGCAAACACCCGCACCGACGATCTCTCGGTCGACCTCGACGACATCGGCACCAACCCCACGTCGAACCCCTCGTTCTCCGACCTGATCGCCTCGCGCCTGAGCCGCCGCAGCCTGTTCGGCCTGGGTGTGGGTACCGCCGGCACGGCCCTGCTGCAGGCCTGTGGCGGTGGCGGCGGCGGTGGCGCTGCGGCGTTTCCGATCGTGCCGCCAGCGCCCGCTCCGGCCCCGGCACCGGCGCCTGCCCCCGCGCCCACCCCGATGAAGCTCGGCTTCAATGCCGTCGCCAAGAGCCTGGCCGACGCGGTCGCCGTGCCTGCCGGCTACACCGCCAGCGTGCTCTACCGCCTGGGCGACCCGATCGCCTCGGGCGTCGCGGCCTACAAGAACGACGGCACCGACGACGCGACCACCTACGATCGCCGCGCCGGCGACCACCACGACGGCATGACCTTCTTCGGCATGAACGCGTCGAACAAGTGGGACGCCGTGAATGCCTCGCGCGGCCTGCTGGTGATGAACCACGAAGCCATCACACCGGTGTTCCTGCACCCCACGGGCCAGACCACCACCGGCACCGGCAATGCGGCCGTGCGCACGGTCGCCGACGAGGTGCTGCGCGAGTTCTACCTGCACGGCGTGAGCGTGATCGAGGTCAACAAGGCCGGCACCGCGTGGAGCTACAAGCAGGACTCGGCCCTCAACCGCCGCGTCCACACCCTGACCGAGATGAGCTTCTCGGGCCCGGCCGCCAAGACCGACGCCCTGAAGACCAAGTACTCCACCGACGGCAGCAAGACGCGCGGCACGGTCAACAACTGCGCCAACGGGACCACGCCCTGGGGCACGTACCTGACCTGCGAGGAGAACTGGGCCGGCTACTTCCGCCGCATTGCCGCGAACGACAACGCCAACCGCACGGCCAAGGAGCTCGCCTCCTTCAGCCGCTATGGCGTGAGCAGCACCGGGCGCGAACTCTGGGCCACCGTCACGCCCGACACCGCCGACAACCTGTATGGCCGCTGGAACACCGAAGTGCTCGGCGCCACCGCCACCGACGACTTCCGCAACGGCGCCAACACCTACGGCTGGGTGGTCGAGATCGATCCCTTCGCGCCCGCCAGCACGCCGAAGAAGCGCACCGCGCTGGGCCGCTTCGGCCATGAAGGCGCCTGCCTCGGCCCGGTCGTGGCCGGCAAGCCGCTAGTCTGGTACATGGGCGACGACTCGCAGAACGAGTACCTGTACAAGTTCGTCTCCACCAAGGCCTGGGACGCGGCCGACATCGGCGGCGGCATCGCGGCCGGCGACAAGTACATGGACGACGGCAAGCTCTACGTCGCCAAGTTCAAGGCCGACGGCACGGGCGACTGGCTGGAGCTGAAGCTGGGCGTCAACGGCATCACCGCGGCCAACACGGCCTTTGCGTTCACCGACGCGACCGAAGTGCTGATCCACACCCGCCTGGCGGCCGACGTCGCTGGCGCCACGAAGATGGACCGCCCCGAGTGGACCGCGGTCAATCCGAAGAACGGCGAGGTGTACCTCACGCTGACCAACAACGCAGCCCGCACGATCAACGGCGTCAACGCCATCGACGCCGCCAACCCGCGTTACTACAACGACCCCAAGGGCGCGACCGCGCAGACGGGCAACCCGAACGGCCACATCGTGCGCTTCGCCGACGCCGGCAACAACCCGGCGGCCGTCACCTTCACCTGGGACGTGTACCTCTTCGGCGCGCGCTCGACCGCGTCTGCCGACGTGAATGTGTCCGCCCTGGGTGCCGACAACGACTTCTCCAGCCCCGACGGCATGTGGTTCAGCCAGGCTGCGCCCGGCCTGCTGTGGCTGGAGACCGACGACGGCAAGTACACCGACGTCACCAACTGCATGCTGCTGGCGGCACTGCCGGGCAAGGTCGGCGACGGTGGGGCCAAGACCATCACCAACTTCAACGGCGCCACCACGGTCCAGCAGCCCACCTTCGTCGGCAAGGCCCCGGGTACCGACGGCCTGCGTCGTTTCCTGGTGGGCCCGGTGGACTGCGAGATCACCGGCATCGCCGAATCGGGCGACGGCCGCGCGCTGTTCGTGAACATCCAGCATCCGGGCGAGAACACGGCGAAGGCCGACATCGGCACCCCGGGCAAGTTCCTCAGCCACTGGCCGGAAGGCGGCAACGCCCGCCCGCGCTCGGCGACCGTGGTGATCACCAAGAACGACGGCGGCCTGATCGGTCTCTGAAGAATCCCGGGCACTTTTTCAGGAACACCGAGGAACCGGCTTTGCCGGGCCTGCGGTGTTGCCCCCGGCGAGGGGGGAGAAGAAGCGACACGAAGTGCGCGAAGCCTGGGGGAGTGCCTGCCTCTACGGCGCTGCCGGCAACGGCAGCGCCGTTTTGTATCTGACCTGCTTGAGTGCAAAGCTCGAGCGGATCTTCTCGATCCCTGGAATCGGCGTGAGCTGTTCCATGATGAATTTCTCCAGCGCCGCCATGTCGGCCACCGCGATGCGGATCAGGTAGTCGCGGTCACCCGTCATCAGGTAGCACTCCATCACCTCGTCGTGCTCGGCGATGCGCTGCTCGAAGTCGGCGAGCGACTGCTTGCTCTGCGTGCGCAGGCTGATCGAGATGAACACGTTCAGGCCCAGGCCCAGCGCCTTCGGATTCGCCAGCGCCACGTAGCGGTCGATCACGCCGCCGGTTTCGAGCGCCTTCACGCGCGACAGGCACGGCGAGGGCGACAGGTGCACACGGCGCGCGAGCTCCACGTTGGACAGCGCGCCGTCGCGCTGCAGTTCGTCGAGGATGCGCAAGTCGATGGCGTCGAGTTGCATGAAATGCTGTCTCCAATAGTGTTTGAAAAATTTTATGCTGCGACGCTCGCATGGAATTGCCTGCGCCGGTAGCCAATTCTTCGGGGTGCGGCCTAAAGTGCCGGTATGAACGCCCCGATCTCGCCCGACCAGATGCGCGCCCTGCTGCTCGATACGTCGCAGACCCCGCTGTCGCACGACCCCGACCCCACGGAAACCGCCGAATGGCGCGACGCCTTCCTGGCGCTGGCGCAAACGCAGGGGCCGCAGCGCGCCCGGCAGATGCTGGTCGAACTGGCCCGCCTGGCGCGCCAGCAGCGCATCGGCTGGCAGCCCGAGCTGGCCACGCCGTACGTCAACACCATCGCGGTGGAAGACCAGCCGCCGTTCCCGGGCGACCTTGCCCTGGAAGAAAAGCTCGCCTCTCTGATGCGGTGGAACGCACTCGCGATGGTGGCCAAGGCCAACCAGGCCTATGGCGAACTCGGCGGCCACATCGCCAGCTACGCCAGCGCGGCCGACCTGTTCGAGACCGGCTTCAACCATTTCTTCCATGCACGCAGCGCGCAGCACCGCGGCGACCTGGTGTTCTTCCAGCCGCACAGCGCGCCCGGTGTGTATGCCCGCGCGTACCTCGAAGGCCGCCTGAGCGAAGAAGACCTGAAGCACTACCGCCAGGAGCTCACCGCCCCCGCCTTCACAGAAGGCAGCGGCGCGCGCGGCTTGAGCAGCTACCCGCATCCGTACCTGATGCCGGACTTCTGGCAGTTCCCCACCGGCTCGATGGGCATCGGCCCCATCAGCTCGATCTATCACGCGCGCTTCATGCGCTACCTCACGCACCGCAACCTGCTCAATTGCGAAGGCCGGAAAGTGTGGGGCGTGTTCGGCGACGGCGAGATGGACGAGCCCGAGTCGATGAGCGCGCTCACGCTCGCCGCGCGCGAAAAGCTCGACAACCTCGTGTGGGTCGTCAACTGCAACCTGCAGCGCCTGGACGGGCCGGTGCGCGGCAACGGCCGCATCATCGACGAGCTCGAGAAGCTCTTTGCCGGCGCGGGCTGGAACGTCGTCAAGCTGGTGTGGGGCAGCGACTGGGACGGCCTGTTCGCGCAGGACGTGAGCGGTGCCCTGGCCCGCGTGTTCGCCGAAACCGTCGACGGCCAGATGCAGACCTTCGCGGCCAAGGACGGCCGCTTCAACCGCGACAACTTCTTCGGCCAGAACCCCGAGCTCGCGCGCCTGGCCGAAGGCATGACCGACGAGCAGATCGACCGCCTGAAGCGCGGCGGCCACGACTTGGTGAAGATCCACGCCGCCTATGCCGCGGCGGCCAAGCACAAGGGCCAGCCCACCGTCATCCTCGCCCACACCAAGAAGGGCTACGGCATGGGCAGCGCCGCGCAGGGCAAGATGACCACGCACTCGCACAAGAAGATGGGCGACGTGGACCTCATCGAATTCCGCGACCGTTTCAACCTGCCGCTGACCGACGCGCAGGCCACCGCGATGGACTTCTACCGCCCGGCCGAAGACAGCGCCGAGATGCGCTACCTGCGCCAGCACCGCGAATCGCTCGGTGGCGCCATGCCGCGCCGCGAGACCGCCTGCGACGTGGTGCCCAAGCCCGACATCGCGAGCTACGCGCAGTTCGCCACCGCTGCGGCGGGCAAGGAAATGAGCACCACCATGGCCTTCGTGCGCATGCTGGGCAACCTC
The DNA here is from genome assembly GCF_056394985.1 of Variovorax sp. 10N412. Lineage (NCBI taxonomy): Bacteria > Pseudomonadati > Pseudomonadota > Betaproteobacteria > Burkholderiales > Comamonadaceae > Variovorax > Variovorax sp. 10N412. Next base: position 181,482 of record NZ_JBFTIO010000003.1, on the reverse strand, counting down.
ATGAAGGACCCGGCCCTGGGCCCGCGCATCGTGCCGATCGTGGCCGACGAGGCGCGCACCTTCGGCATGGCGAACCTGTTCAAGCAGGTGGGCATCTATTCGAGCGTGGGCCAGCGCTATGCGCCGGAAGACATCGGCTCGGTGCTGAGCTACCGCGAAGCCACCGACGGGCAGATCCTGGAAGAGGGCATCAGCGAAGCCGGCGCCATCGCCAGCTGGACGGCCGCGGCCACCAGCTACAGCGTGCACGGCCTGGCCATGCTGCCGTTCTACATCTACTACTCGATGTTCGGCTTCCAGCGCGTGGGCGATGCCATCTGGGCCGCGGCCGACCAGCGTGCGCGCGGCTTCCTGCTGGGCGCCACGTCGGGCCGCACCACGCTCGGCGGCGAAGGCCTGCAGCACCAGGACGGCAGCAGCCACCTGGTGGCCGCGACCATCCCGAACTGCAAGGCCTACGACCCGGCCTACGCGGGCGAGATGGCGGTGATCGTCGACGCCGGCATCCGCGAAATGATGGTCGAGCAGAAGGACGTTTTCTATTACGTCACGCTCATGAACGAAAACTACGCGCAGCCCGACGTGCCCGCGGGCGCGGAAGGCGACATCCTGCGCGGGTGCTATCGCTTCGGCGTCTACGCGCCCACTTCGGGCAAGGCGAAGAAGAAGGTCACGCTGATGGGCTCGGGTGCCATCCTCACCGAGGTCGTGAAGGCCGCGCAGCTGCTGGCCGACGAAGGCATCGAGGCCGAGGTGTTCAGCGTCACGAGCTGGAGCGAACTCGCGCGCGACGGCGTGGCGTGCGAACAGCGGGCGATCGCGGGCGAACAGGCCGGCGAAGAGGCCGGCGTGCCGTTCGTCGCGCAGCAGCTCGGCGCAGGCAAGGGCCCGATCGTCGCCGCCACCGACTACGTGCGCAGCGTGCCCGAGAGCGTGCGCGCCTTCCTGCCCGAAGGCCGTCGCTACCTCACGCTGGGCACCGACGGCTTCGGCCGCAGCGACACGCGCGCGGCATTGCGCGGGTTCTTCGGGGTGGATGCGCAGAGCATCGCGCGGGCGGCGCGGCACGCGCTGGGCTGAGCATGCCGCGGGCGGAGGACGCGCAGGCCTGCGTTAGAGTCGCGCGTTCGATGGCAACCCGCTTCCAATCCCTCGCCCCCACCGTCCGCCTGGCCGACCAGGTGGCCGATGCGCTCGCGGCCGAGGTGCGCAGCGGGCGCCTCTCCGAAGGCGACCGGCTGCCGACCGAGGCGGTGCTCGCCGAGCAGTTCGGCGTGAGCCGCACCGTGGTGCGCGAGGCGGTCTCGCGGCTCAAGTCGCTGGGGCTCGTGGATTCGCGCCAGGGCAGCGGCGTGTATGTGCGTGCCGCCGGCGTCGAGCCGCTGCGCTTCGAAATGCCGCATGTGGCCTCGCGCGAAGCAGTGATCCAGATGGTCGAGCTGCGCCGCGCGCTCGAAGCCGAAGTGGCCGCGCTGGCGGCCGAGCGCCGCACCCCCGACGATGTGCAACGCATCCGCGAGGCCATCGAGGCGCTGCATGCGGCGGTGGCCGCCGGTGGCAACGGTGCGGACGAAGACGTGCGCTTTCACCGCGCCATCGCCGAGGCCGCGCGCAACCCCTTTCTGATCGGCACGCTGCAATACCTGCGGCAGTTCCTGCACGGCGCCACGCGCGTCACCCGCGCCAACGAGGCGCGCCGCGCGGACTTCGCGCGCGAGGTTGCGCAAGAGCACGCGCGGATCGTCGAAGCCATCGAGGCCGGCGATGCGCTCGGCGCCCGCGAGGCCGCCAAGTCCCACATGGACAACGCCATCCGCCGCATCGAGCAGGCCGACCCGGCCTTCTGGCGGCAGGAGGGCGCGCAGCTCGCGCGGCCGCTGGTCGAAGGCTGGCCTGTGGGCAAGTAAGAAGCAAACGAGGTGCTCTTTGCGGGTTTACCCGGGGCCGGCAACTTGTCTCAAATTTGTATGATGACCTGACAAATCAATCGCAACGCGGGTCGCCGACTTCGCAAAGATTCAGCTGAACTGAACGCGCCCCGACCCCGTCCATCCACTCCTGGCCGTTCCATTCCATGTCCACGCCCGTTCTTCTCGGCATTGCCGCCGCCGGCATCGCACTGCTGCTGCTGCTCATCATCCGTTTCCAGGTGCACGCGTTCATCGCCATGATGTTGGTGAGCTTTCTGGTGGCCCTGGCGGCCGGTTTGCCGATCGCCGAGATCATTCCCACGCTGATCAGCGGCATGGGCGGCACGCTCGGCTCGGTGGCGATCCTGGTCGCGCTGGGCGCGATGCTGGGCCGGATGATCGAGGTCTCGGGCGGCGCGGGCAGCATGGCGACGCGCTTCACCGTCTGGCTGGGCCCCCGACGGGTGCCGGCCGCGCTGACGGCTGCCGCGCTGGTGCTGTCGATACCGGTCTTCTTCGACGTCGGCTTCATCATCCTGGTGCCCATCATCTACGGCTTCTGCAAGGCGGCCGGGGTCGATCCGGTGAAGTTCGGCCTGCCGGTGGCGGGCATCATGCTGGCCACCCACGTCGTGGTGCCGCCGCACCCGGGCATCGTGGGCGGCGCGGCCGTGCTCAAGGCCGACATCGGCTGGATCACGCTGATCGGCCTGGGCATCTGCCTGGTGCTGGCGGTGCTCTCGCAGTTCGTCTCGCGCTGGCTCAACCGCAAGCGCTACGCGATGCTGCCGACCACGGCCGAGCAGTTCGCCGCCTTCGACGCGGGCGCCGACGCCTCGGCACGCCAGAAGCTGCAGGCACCGGGCGTGGGGGTGGTGCTCACGCTGATCGCCGTCCCGCTGCTGCTGATCATGATCGGCACGACCGGCGCCACCTTGCTGCCCAAGGCCGATCCGATGCGCAACATGCTGGGCTTCATCGGGTCCCCGATCTTTGCGCTGATGGTCGCCATCGGCCTGGCCTTCTGGCTGATCGCCAGGCGCCAGGGCTGGTCGAAGGCGCACACCAACGAAGTCATGGAATCGGCCCTGCCGCCGGCCGCCACCGTGATCCTGGTGACGGGGGCGGGCGGTGTGTTCGCCAAGGTGCTGACGGCCACGGGCATCGGCGCGGCACTGTCGCAGAGCATCGCGGCGGCGCACCTGCCGTTGATCCTCGCGGCCTTCGTGATCTCGCTGGCGCTGCGCGCCGCGCAGGGGTCGGCCACCGTCGCCATCCTCACCACCTGCGGCCTGCTGGCCGAGGCCGTCGCGGCGGGCGGCTACAGCGCCGTGCAAGTGGCCTTGCTGGCCGTGGCCATCGGCTTCGGCGGCCTGGGCCTGTCGCACGTGAACGACTCCGGCTTCTGGATCGTGACCCGCTACCTGGGCCTGAGCGTGGCCGACGGCCTGCGCAGCTGGACGGTACTGACCACGGTGCTCGGCGTTGCCGGCTTCCTGATGACGGCCGTGTTGTGGGCGCTGGCGACCTGACCGGGGTTTTCCCGCGCCGCGCCGTCTGATCCTTCCTTCTTCATCCTTCCAGAGAAACAATCCAGCATGACTTCCAAAAATGTCGGCGTGATCGGGCTCGGCGCCATGGGCCTGGGCATTGCCAAGACGCTGCGCGGCAACGGGTTCAACGTGCACGTGTGCGACGTGCGCCCCGGCGCGGCGGACGCTTTTGCGAGCGAAGGCGGCGTGGCCTGCGCATCGCCCGCCGCCCTGGCCGCCGCCTGCCCGGTGCTGGTGTCGGTGGTCGTGAACGCGGCACAGACCGAATCGGTGCTGTTCGGCGAGAACGGCGCCGCCGCCGCGATGCCGGCCGGCAGCACCTTCGTGATGTGCTCGACCGTCGACCCGAACTGGTCGATCGCGCTCGAAGCCCGGCTCCAGGCGCAGGGCGTGAACTACGTCGACGCGCCGATCTCCGGCGGCGCCGCCAAGGCGGCCTCGGGCCAGATGACGATGATGACCTCGGCCAGGCCTGCGGCCTACGCCGCGGCCGACGCCGTGCTCGACGCGATGGCCGGCAAGGTCTACCGCCTGGGCGATGGCGCCGGCGCCGGCAGCAAGGTGAAGATCATCAACCAGTTGCTCGCCGGCGTGCACATCGCCGCGGCGGCCGAAGCCATGGCGCTGGGCCTGCGCGAGGGCGTGGACGCCGCCGCGCTGTACGAGGTCATCACGAACAGCGCCGGCAACAGCTGGATGTTCGAGAACCGCATGGCCCACGTGCTGGCCGCCGACTACACGCCGCTGTCGGCCGTGGACATCTTCGTGAAGGACCTGGGCCTGGTGCTCGACACCGCGCGCGCCAGCAAATTCCCGCTGCCGCTGGCCTCGACCGCGCACCAGATGTTCATGCAGGCCTCGACCGCCGGCTTTGCCAAGGAAGACGACAGCGCCGTCATCAAGATCTTCCCGGGCATCGAGTTGCCCAAGGGCAAGAAGGCATGAGCGCCATCAAGCTCGGCTGCATCGCCGACGACTTCACCGGCGCGACCGACCTGGCCAACAACCTGGTGCGCGCCGGCATGCGCGTGGTGCAGACCATCGGCGTGCCGGCCGGCCCGCTGGACGCCGATGTCGACGCCGTGGTGGTCGCGCTCAAGTCGCGCACCATCGCCCCGGCCGACGCGGTCGCGCAATCGCTGGACGCCCTGCGCTGGTTGCAGGCACAGGGTGCCCAGCAGATCTACTTCAAGTACTGCTCCACCTTCGACAGCACGGCGAAAGGCAACATCGGCCCCGTCGCCGAGGCGCTGATGGACGCGCTGCAATGCGACTTCACCATTGCCACGCCCGCCTTCCCCGACAACAAGCGCACCGTGTTCAAGGGCTACCTGTTCGCGGGCGATGTATTGCTCAACGAGAGCGGCATGCAGAACCATCCGCTCACGCCGATGACCGACCCGAACCTGGTGCGCGTGCTGCAGGCGCAGTGCACGCGCAAGGTGGGGCTGGTCGACTACACGGTGGTCGCGCGCGGTGCCGAGGCCATCGACGCGCGCATCGCCCAGCTGAAGGCCGAGGGCGTGTCGATCGCCATCGTCGATGCGGTGTCGAACGACGACCTGCTGCGCATGGGCCCGGCCCTCGCGAAGTTGCCGTTGCTCACGGCGGGCTCGGGCGTGGCCATCGGCCTGCCAGCCAACTTCGGCCTTGCGCCGTCGTCGCAGGCCAGCGCGTTGCCGAAGGCCGGCGGCAAGACGGCGGTGGTCTCGGGCAGTTGCTCGCTGGCCACCAACCGCCAGGTGCATGACTTCATCGAGCGCGGCGGCGCGGCGATGGCCGTCGACCCGTTGCGCATCGCGGCGGGCGTGGATGTCGCGGCCGAGGTGCTGGCCTGGGCCGCACCGCTGATCGACAAGGGGCCGGTCCTCGTCTACTCCACCGCCGAAGCCGGTGCCGTGAAATCGGTACAGGGCCGGCTCGGCGTGGAAGAAGCGGGCGCCATGGTCGAACGCACCATCGCCGCCATCGCGCGCGGCCTGGTCGAGCGCGGCGTGCATCAACTGGTGGTGGCCGGCGGCGAGACTTCGGGCGCCTGTGTGCAGGCGCTGGGCATCGCGCAGATGCAGATCGGCCCGCAGATCGACCCGGGTGTGCCGTGGTGCCATGCGCGCTCTCCCGCCGCACCGCAGACGGGGCTGCACATTGCGCTGAAGTCCGGCAACTTCGGCAGCGATGATTTCTTTACCAAGGCCTTTGCGGTGCTTGGATGACCTCCGCGGTGGTTGTGACATGAACGAAACCCAAGCCCGAGAAGAAATCTGCAGAGTCGGCCGCAGCCTGTTCGAGCGCGGCTACGTGCACGCAACGGCAGGCAACATCAGCGTGCGGCTGGACGACGGCTACCTCATCACGCCGACCGATGCCTGCCTGGGCTTTCTGGACCCCGCGCGTCTGGCCAGGCTCGATGCGCAAGGCCAGCAGACCAGCGGTGACCGCGCCAGCAAGACCATCGCGCTGCACACGCGCATCTACGCCGCCGCGCGCAAGTTCGACGCGAACACCGCCTGCGTCATCCACACCCACAGCACCCACTGCGTGGCGCTCACGCTGAACGAACCGGGCGACGAACTGCTGCCCGCACTCACGCCGTACTTCGTGATGAAAGTCGGCCATGTGCCCGTCATGGCGTACCACCGTCCCGGCGCACCCGACGCGGCCGAACAGGTGGCACAGGCCATCGAACGCCTGGGCAACGCCGGCACGCCCATCCGCGCCGTGATGCTCACGCGCCTGGGCCCCAACGTGTGGCACGACACGCCCGCCGCGGCCATGTCCGTGCTCGAGGAACTCGAGGAAACCGCCCGGCTCCAGATGCTCGCGCAGGCTTCAAGACCCGTGCCCCTGAACGCCGATCAGATCGATGAACTGCGCCGCACCTTCGGCGCACGCTGGTAGTACAAACACCCCATGCCCCAATTCGCCGCCAACCTCTCGATGCTCTACCCGGAGCTCGCCTTCCTCGATCGCTTCGATGCCGCCGCGAAAGACGGCTTCAAGGCCGTGGAGTACCTCTTTCCGTACGACTTCGCGCAGAGCGACATCGTGGCGCGCCTGAAGCACAACGGCCTGCAGCAGGTGCTGTTCAACGGCCCGCCCGGCGACTGGAACGCCGGCGAGCGCGGCCTGGCCTGCCTGCCCGGGCGCGATGCCGAGTTTCGCGAAGGCATTGCCCGCGCGATCGACTACGCCGTGGCGCTCGACTGCCCGCGCATCCACGTCATGGCCGGCCTCGTGCCCGAAGGGCTCGAGCGCGACGCGCTGCAGCCGGTGTACCTCGACAACCTGCGCTGGGCCGCGACGGAAGCCGCCAAGGCCGGCCGCGACGTGCTGATCGAGCCGATCAACACGCGCGACATTCCGGGCTTCTTCCTCAACCGGCAAGACCATGCGCACGAGATCGTCGAGGCGGTCGGCGCGCCCAACCTCAAGGTGCAGATGGACCTGTACCACTGCCAGATCGTCGAGGGCGACGTGGCGATGAAGATCCGCAAGTACCTGCCCACCGGCCGCGTCGGCCACATCCAGATCGCGGGCGTGCCCGACCGGCACGAGCCCGACCTCGGCGAGCAGAACTACCCCTACCTGTTCGACGTGCTCGACGAGGTGTCGGCGCAGTGCGGGTGGCAGGGCTGGGTCGGTTGCGAGTACCGGCCCAGGCGCGGTTCAGAGCCCGGCGGCACCTCCGCGGGCCTGGGCTGGTTGCGCGCATTGCAGCAACGCGCATGAGGCTCGAAGCGCTGCGCATTCCGGCGCCGCTGCGCGGCTTTGCGGCGGGCGATGCGCAGGTCTTCGATGTCACGCTCGAGGGCGACAGGGTCGCGGCCATCGCGCCCAGCGCCTCGCAGGCACAGGCGCGCGGCACCCTGCTGAGTGCCTTGGTCGAAGCGCATGCGCACATCGACAAGAACTACACCGTGCAGGACGTGGGCGCGGCGCAGGGCAACCTGTTCGCGGCCATCGAGCGCATGAACAGGCACCGCGACAGCTGGACCGGCGCGTCGCTGCGCCTGCGCATGGAGCGCGCGCTGCAAGACGCGTGGCACTCGGGCACGCGCGCGCTGCGCACGCACCTGGACTGGGTGCAGGCCGAACCGCCGGCCGCGCTGGCCGTGTTCGAAGCGCTGCGTGACGAATGGCGCGGGCGCGTCGCGCTGCAGTTCGTGTCGCTCACGCCGCTCGACCTGTTCGCCGACCTGGCGGCGGGCGAGCGCATCGCGCGCGAGGTGAAGCGCGCGGGCGGCACGCTCGGCGCGTTCGTCTACCGCAACGACGGCATCGTGCACAAGCTGGGGCGCGTGTTCGACCTGGCGCAGCAGCACGAACTGGGGCTCGACTTTCATGTGGACGAGGGCCTCGACGTGGAGGCCGGCGGGCTGCGCAGCATCGCGCAGCTGGTGCGTGCGCGCGACTTCCGCCACGGCGTGGTTTGCGGCCATTGCTGCTCGCTGTCGGTGCAGGACGAGGCGGTCGCCCACGAAACACTCGCGCTGTGCGCCGGCGCGGGCCTGCACCTGGTCGCGCTGCCCACCACCAACCTCTACCTGCAGGGCGCATGGGACGGCACACCGGTGCCGCGCGGCATCACGCGCATCCGCGAGGCGGCGGCACGGGGCTTGCGTGCGAGCCTGGCAACCGACAACGTGCAGGACGCCTTCTACCCTTACGGCAGCTACGACCTGCTGGAGAGCTTCGGCCTCGGCGTGCAGATGGCGCACCTGGCACCGGCCTCCGACTGGCTCGACGCCGTCACCGTGAGCCCCGCCAAGGCGCTGGGGCTCGCATGGGACGGGCGCATTGCGCCGGGCTGCCCGGCGGACCTGCTGGTGTTGGCGGCCACCGACGAACACGAACTCATCGGCCCGCGCGGACGGCAACGCACCGTCATCCGCGCAGGCCGTGTGCTCGATGCCTTGAAATGAATCCGGAGAACACCCCATGAGCATGGGCAAGCCAATGGCCAACTACGCTGCCGCCAAGCGCGTCGGCGATTTCGTCTTCATGAGCGGCGTGGTCGCCGTCGACCCGGCCACGCGCCGCGCCGTCGCCGGCTACGACGCCATTCCCGAATCCGCCCGCACCGCGCTGCAGGGCGTGGGCTACGCCACGGGCCAGATGTCGGTCGACGTGTTCGAGGCGCCCATCGTGGCGCAGAGCTGGTTCGTGCTGGAACGCATCCGCCAGATCGCCGCGGAGCACGGCGGCACGATGGAAGACGTGGTGAAGCTGGTGCAGTACTTTCGCCACCTGCCGCACTACGCGTTCTACAACCGCGTGCGCGGCCTGTTCTATCCGGGCGAGCCGCCGGTGAGCACGGTGGTCGAGGTGTCGCGCTTCCTGCCCGGCGACGAGGTGCTGGTGGAAGTCGAAGCCACCATGTACCTGCCCCGGCGCTGACAAGGCGCCGACGAGCCGCGTCTACTTGACGCCCGCGCCCTTCAGCAGGAACTCGGTCACCTGCTCGATCAGGTAGCGCCGGTCTTTCTCGTCGCCCTGGCGCGCCGCGTCGCGGTAGTACGCGGCCTGCGTGGCGTGGTCGGCGTAGAACTGCGTCACGGCCCAGATGTGGAACAGCACCAGCATCGGGTCGGCGCTGTCCATCAGGCCCTGGTTCATCCAGTTCCGGATCACGGCGGCGGCCTGGTCGGTGCGCTGCTTGCTCGTGTCCATCATGTCGTTGATGACCGGCGCGCCGCGCATCATCTCGGCCGTGAAGATGCGGGAACGCAGCGGGTGCTCGAACGAGAACACCATCTTGCGGTGGATCAGGTCGCCCAGCACCTTGCGCGGGCCGAAGGCCTCGTCGCTGAAGCCGAACACCACGATCCAGTCGGTCAGGATGTCCTGCAGCACCTGCCGGTACAGCGCCTCCTTGCTCTCGATGTAGTAGTGCAGCTGCGCCTTCGACAAGCCGGCCTTGTCGGCGATGGCCTGCGTCGACGCGCCGGCCAGCCCTTCGCTGGCGAACACCTCGATGGCGGCCTGGTTGATGAGGCCGAGCACCTGCGTGTACTTGCGCGAGCGACCGCGCGTGGCGGGCGCGTCGGCTTCGCTCTCTTCGGTGGCGGCGGGCGGGCGTGCGCTCACAGCTGCAGCACCAGTTCCGTGCCCTTGGCGCGCGAGCAGCACAGGGCCACCTTGTGGCGGCGCTCGCTGCCCGTGAGGCAGAAGTCGCGGTGCTCCGCGCCTTCGCCGTCGCCCTCGACCACGCAGGTGCCGCACAGGCCCTGCTGGCACGACACGGGAATGTCGATGCCCACTTCATGCAGCGCATCGACGGCGGTCTGGTCCGCGGCCACCGGCACGCGGATGCCGCGCTTCGCGAGCATCAGCGTGAAGGGCAGGCCGGTGCCGGTGGCGGCGTCGGTCGGTGCTGCGAAGTACTCGGCATGCAAGGCGTCTTCCGGCCAGTGCGCGGCGGCGTCGCGCACCGCCTGCATGAAGCCGCCCGGGCCGCACACGTAGAGGTGCGTGCCCGGGGCACGGTCGGCCAGCAGCGCGTGCAGGTCGATGCGCTGCGTGGCGTCGCCCTGGTCGAGGTGCAGGCGCAGGTGCGGCGCTAGCGCTGCGTCGCGCAGCGCGTCGACGAACGCCAGGTGTTCCTCGCTGCGCGCGAACACGCACAGCGTGAACGCAGCGCCGCGCGCGGCCAGCGCCTGCGCCATCGCCAGCAGCGGCGTCATGCCGATGCCGCCGGCCAGCAGCAGGTGGTGCGTGGCTTCTTCGCGCAATGGAAAGGTGTTGCGCGGCGCGCTGATCGACAGCAGGTCGCCTTCGCGCACGCGCTCGTGCATCGAGGCCGAGCCGCCGCGGCTCGCCGCCTCGCGCTTCACGCCGATCACGTACGGGCCGGCATCGCAGGAAGCAGGCGCGCGCGCCAGCGAGTACTGCCGCGAAAAGCCGCCCGGCATGTGCACGTCGATGTGCGCGCCTGCCTCGTACGACGGCAGCGGCCGGCCCCACGGGTGGGCCAGCTCGAAGGCCAGGATTTCCGGCGTCTGCCGCGAGATGCGTGCGACGCGCACGGTCAGCGTGCGTTCGAGGCTCATGGAAGGGCTCCCTGGGTCTGGTCGGTGGAGTGGGTGTTCGTCAGATGCTGCCCAGCTTGCGCGACACGCGCTCGATGAAGCGCGTGCGGTCTTGTGCGGTGGCGGCGTTCATGTCGTGCAGCTGCAGCCAGGTGACGCGGCAACGCCAGTCGAACAGCGCGCGCAGCGCACGGGTGAACAGGCGCTTGCATGGATGGCCGATGGCCAGCACGAACCAGTGCGGCGAGCCGCCGGTCGTCACCACGGTGAGCCTGCGCACATGCCGCATGCCCGACCTGGCGAGCTGCCCCTTGCGCTCGGCCGGCAAGAAGGCCACGCCCGGCAGCCACACGCGCTCCAGCCAGCCCTTGAGCATCGACGGCGGCCCGTGGAACCAGGTGGGAAACACGAACACCAGGTGCTCGGCCCACAGCAGCGCGTCGACGTGGGGTTTCACACGCTCGCGGATCAGGTCGGGGTTGTCCAGGTAGGCGATGCGCTCTTCGCGCGTCAGCGTCGGGTCGAAGCCTTCGGCATAGAGGTCGATGGTCTTGACGGCGTGGCGAGGCTCCAGCGCCGCGAGCGCGGTGCGGTAGAGCGCGTGGTTGAAGCTGTCGGGGTTTGGATGGCAGTGGACGACTAACGTTTTCATGAGAGAGGGCCGCATCGCCTGTTCGGCGAGACAGGGTCAGAGCCCAGGGAACAAAGGCCGCGCGTGCCTTATGGCAACCCAGGCGCCGGCATCTGACCCCGGCGCAAGCCCCGCGCGACCCACGGGAAAAACAACGAGACGAATCACTTGCCGGTGAGCTTCTTGCGAACGTCCAGGCCCACGCCCTTGTTCACGAACTGCGTGGTGACCACCTTCGACAGGTCGACCTCGCCCGCCTTGTACAGGCCGGCCTTGACCATCTTGTCGTAGAAGTCCTTCACGCGCGCTTCGTCCATGGCGCCGATGCCCTTGGTGAGCGACTCGCCGCTGTCCACGATGCCCATCTTCTTCATCAGCTCGATGGAGCCCTGCAGCGACGCGACGGGCGAGTCGGGGTTGGTCTTGGCGATGAGTTCGTTGGCGGCCTTGTTGTCGCCGTAGAGGTAGTTGTTCCAGCCGATGATCGAGGCCTCGACGAACTTGCGCACCGTCTCGGGCTTGGTCTTGATCAGGTCGGCGCGGGTCTCGATGGTGGTGGAGTAGGTCGAGAAGCCGTTGTCGGCCAAGAGCTGCACCACGGGGTCGAAGCCGGCCTGCGCCTTGATCGACAGGGGCTCGGAGATGGCGTAGCCCTGCTGGATGGACTTCTTGTCCGCCAGGAACGGGCCGACGTTGAAGGTGTAGGGCTTGAGCTGCGAGTCCTTGAAGCCGTGCTCCGACTTCATCCACTGCCAGAAGCTGAACTGGCCGTCCTTGCCGATGAAGGCCACGGGCGCCTTGGCCATGTCCTTGAAGGTGTCGAAGCCCTGGCCCGGGTGCGCGAACATGGCCTGCGGGTCCTTCTGGAAGAAGGCCGCCACCACGACGGTGGGCACGCCGTTCTTCACGTTGTCGAAGGACTGCAGCAGGTTGCCGGTCATCAAAAAGTCGACCTTGCCGGCCGGCAGCATCGGCCGGTTGTTGACCATGGGGCCGCCCTGCTGGATCTCCACGTCGAGGCCGTATTTCTTGTAGGTGCCGTCCACCAGCGCCTGGTAGAAGCCGCCGTGGCCGGCCTGCGCCTTCCAGTTGGTGGCGAACACCACTTTTTCCTGCGCCTGCGCGGCGAAGGCGGCGGCGGTCAGCGCCAGGGCGAAGGCCAGCGGGCGGATGCGGAAAGCGGGGATGCGCATGGGGACGTGCTCCTGTGGAGGTTTTGAAAAGTACGGGATGCGGAGACTAAATCTTTTCTCAGCGTTCGACGGCCATGTCCGGGTGCCAGCCACGCGTCTTGCCCGGGTTCATCAAACCCATCGGATCGCTGCGCTTCTTGAAGTCGATCTGCTGCGTGTCGATGGTCTTCATGCCGCCGTCCTCGATGGTGACCACGTGCGGGTTGAAGATCTGGCAGCCGCCCTGCGACTCGATCTCGCGGATCAGCTCGTACTGGTGGGCTTCGCCCTTCCAGCGCACCAGCAGGATTCCGAAGGTGCCGCACTCGCCACCGGCGCGCGCGAAGTCCTGGTGCTGCAGCACGTCGTCGCCGAAGATTTCAAGATGCCGCTCGACCACTGAAGGATCGAAGGGCTGCGCATAAGCCACTTGCAGGTACGTCCAGCCGCGGTCGGCCTTCAGCGCCTGCAGCGTCGTGTGGTTGAAGGCGCACTCGTAGGCGGGTGGCAGGCCGTCGGCGAGCAACTCGGCCTCGGTGCCTGCGACGGAGATCGTGCCGCCGTGCGCATCGGCCAGCGCGCGGAACTCGGCCATCGACTCCGGCGACACCATGGTGAAGACGGCGTGGCGATCGATCGGAAAGCGGTCGCGCATCGCCGTGTAGTACGGCGAGAAGCGCGCCTCCACCGTCGACAGCAGGAAGATGTCGAGCGAAGGCGCCTGCGCCGCGATGCCGAAGTCCAGCGCGCCACGGTACGTTTCGAACAGCACCGTGCAGTGCACCCATTCGACGGCGGGGCTCAGGGCGACCTCCACGTCGAGAATCACGCCGTTGGTCCCGTAGGCGTGGTGCACCTGCTGGATCTCGTCGCCGTGCAGTTCGATCACGCGTGGCTCGCGCTCCACCGTCATCACGCGCGCGCGCAGCAGGTTGCCGGGGTCGCGCAGGATGCCGTGGCGAAACGACCCGATGCCGCCGAAGCCGCCTGCGATGAAGCCGCCGATGCTGGCCACGTGCCAGGTCGAGGGCCACATGCGCAGTGCCTGGCCGGTCTCGCGCGCGGCGAGGTCGATGTCGTGCATGCGCGCGCCGGCTTCGACGCGCATGCTGCCGTGCTGGATGTCCAGCACGCGGCACATCTGCGTCACGTCGAGCACGAGGCCGCCCTCGAGCGGCACGCACTGGCCGTAGTTGCCGGTGCCGCCGGCACGCACGGTGAGCGGCAGCTTCCACTTCGCGGCCACCGCCGCGGCCTGGCGCACGTCGTCTTCCGTGCTGACCTTCACCACGAGGTCGGCCACGCAGCCCGCGAGCTGCGCGCTGAGGATGGGGCTGTACCAGTAGAAGTCCTTGGACAGCTGCTTGCGCTGCGCCGGCGCAGTGATCAGGTTGAGGCCGCGCAGGTCTGCGCGCACGGCGTCCCAGTCGACGGCGGGCACGGGCGTCCTAGCGTTCACGTCGCATCTCGCTTTCGTGCCAGTGGCCGAGTACGAGGCGCGACAGCGCCGCGAACACGATGAAGATCACGATGCCCAGCAAGGACACCAGCAGCAGCGCCGCGAACATCATTGGGATCTCGGTGCGAAAGCTCGATTCGAGGATGCGCGAGGCCAGCCCCGTTTCCTTGCCCGCCGTGCCGGCCGTGAACTCGGCCACCACCGCGCCGATCAGGCTCAGCCCGCCCGCGATCTTCAACCCCGCCATGAAGTACGGCAGCGCGCTGGGCGCGAGCAGGTAGCGGAAGGTCTGCCAGGGCGAGGCCTTGTAGAGCTGGAACAGGTCGCGCAGGTTGCTGTCGGCGCTCTTCAGGCCGATGACGGTGTTCGACAGGATCGGAAAGAACGCCACGATCCATGCGCACAGCAGCAGCGCCGCCGTGGTGCTCGACACGTAGATCAGGATCAGCGGCGCGATCGCGATGATGGGCGTCACCTGCAGGATCACGGCAATGGGAAACAGGCCGATCTCCACCCACTTGAACAGCGCGAACGCGATCGCCAGCGCCACGCCGCCGACGATGGCCGCCGTGAGCGCGAGCAGCGTGAGCTTCACCGTGAACCACAGCGCGCTGGACAGCGAATCCCAGTTGTCGAACAGCGTGCGCAGGATGAGCGAGGGCGCGGGCAGGATGTAGTGCGGGATGTTGTTGGCCCGCACCATCCATTCCCACAGCAGCAGCAGCGCGAGCACGATGCCCGCGGGCACCACGATGCGCAGCATCGACTCGCGCCGGCGCAGCCTGTCTTCGTGGGCGCGCAGCATGTCCGCGGTGGGCGTGGCTTCGGCGGTGTCCACGGGTGGTGCAGGCATCACGGGTTCAATGGTCGACGTCGAGGCCATGCAGGGCTCCATGCAGGGATTGCGAGACGGCCGTGCAATGCGCGTTGTAGCGGCTCGAGGTGCGGAACTCTTCGCCGCGCGGATACGGCTCGTCGATGCGGATCTCGTCGATCACGCGGCCCGGGCGCGCCGCCATCACCACGATGCGGTTCGACAAATACACCGACTCGTACACGCTGTGCGTGACGAAGACGATCGAGAAGCGGTGCTCGCGCCAGATGGCCAGCAGGTCGTTGTTGAGCTTGATGCGCGTCATTTCGTCGAGCGCGGCGAAGGGCTCGTCCATCAGCAGCAGGCGCGGGTGCGTGACCAGCGCGCGGGCAATCGACACTCGCATCTTCATGCCGCCCGAGAGCTCGCGCGGGTACACGTCGGCGAAGCGCGAGAGGCCGACCAGCTCCAGCACCTGCTCGACCACCGGCGCGGCTTCGTCGCGGCGCATGCCCGCGAGCTTCAGCGGCAGCCACACGTTGTCGAACACCTTGGTCCAAGGCATGAGCGTGGGCTCCTGGAAGACGAAGCCCAGGTCGCGGTCGCTCTTGCTGTCCTTGGCCGCGCCGGTGTTGGCGCCCGACCAGTGCATCTCGCCCGAGCTCACGCGGGTGAGCCCCGCGATCAGCCGCAGCGCGGTGCTTTTGCCGCAGCCCGAGGGGCCCAGGAAGCTGACGAAGTCGTGCTCGCCGATGTCGAGCGACATGCCCTGCAGCGCGAGCGTGCCGTTGGCAAAGCGCTTGCCGACGTTGCGCAGGGCAACCAGGGGCGGAGTGGATGGCGTTGTGCTTTCCATGGCGCGTTCCTTTGGCGCGCAGCCTAGCGCCAGGCCGGCGTGTTGGCGAGACGAGACAACGGAAAACGGTCGACTTCGTGCAGCAGCTCGACGAAGCGCCGGCCCACGTGGTCGAGCACCGCGGCGCCCTTCTCGGCAGTGGCGCGCGTGGCGTCGCCGGCGGCGCCAGCGGGGTTGATGTCGTGCATCTGCCAGCCGAGCTTGCCGCTGGGCGTGATCGAGAGGAACTTGTTCTCTTCGGCCAGCTGCTCGGTCATGGAGCTGAAATTCTGGAACTGGTCGCGGCGAACGTAGTCGGGCGTGAGGTGCAGCATGACCGAACTCTCGAGGTCGCCGGCGTGGATGCCGTGCTTGCCCTCGTGCGCGGTGAACAGGCCTTCGGGCAAGCCCAGCGTGTACCAGTTGGCGGCCACGACCATCATGTCGTGCGCTTCGCGCAGGTCGCGCGCCACGATGTCCATCACGCTCATCTGCCCGCCGTGGCTGTTGTAGAGCACCAGCTTGCGCACGCCGGCCTTGGCGACGCAGGCGCCGATGTCCTTCCACAGCGCGATGAGGGTGGTGGCCGACACGGTGAGCGTGCCCGGATAGCGCGA
The DNA here is from genome assembly GCF_056394985.1 of Variovorax sp. 10N412. NCBI lineage: Bacteria > Pseudomonadati > Pseudomonadota > Betaproteobacteria > Burkholderiales > Comamonadaceae > Variovorax > Variovorax sp. 10N412. The sequence continues at coordinate 165,463 of NZ_JBFTIO010000003.1, read as the reverse complement.
GTGCTCGTTGCTCTTGCCGTAGGGCACGGTGGGCAGAAAGAGCACCGGCAGGTCGTCGGGCAGGTGCGGCAACGTGGCGCGCACCATGCCGTCGATGGTGGCCGTGTCGGTCGACATCGGCAGGTGGGGGCCGTGCTGTTCAGTGGCGCCCACCGGCAGCACGGCGATGAGCCGTTCGCGGTCGAGGCGGGAGAACTCTTCGCTGGTCAGGTCGGACCAGAAGCGGCTGCGCAGGCGGGGCGGATTCATCGTGGCACACCTCTTTGACGTCGGTTGGACTCTTTAATTATCCATGTGGTCAAGAAAAGTGGCTAAGAATTTACCCGAATGCCTCTGTAAAGACGTGTCGCCGACATTCAAATTTACACACACGGTCAATTTCAGACCCTGCACGGGTCGGTCGACGCTGCGCCGTCACCAGCGCAGACGCACGCCCACTTGCCCCTGCACCCCAGTCTGCTCGGTGTTGCCGATGGCGCTGGTGTAGGCAAGCCCGCCGTACACAGACACCGTCTTGTTCACCTGACCGACCACGCCGGCGCCCACCTCCAGCGCGCTCGCGTTGCGGCGGTTGACGACCTGGTCCGTCGGGCCGAAGAAGATCGCGTTGCTGCCGCTGAAGGTGTGCCACAGGTTGGCCTTGAGGTAAGGCCGCCAGACGCCGCCGCCGGCGTCGAAGCGGCCTTCGAGCCGCGCGCCGATGCGCCCGGTGACCGCGTTGTCGCGCTGGAAGCGCACGGCGGAAATGCCGTCGTCAACGTCGTCGAACGAACTGCGCTGCCAGATCAGCTGCACCTGCGGCTGCAGCGTGACGTTCTCGCCCAGGGCCAGCGGGTAGCCGGCTTCCAGCGAGGCCGTGACCGCCGTGCCGCGCGGGTCGCCGCCGCGGCCCAGCGTGGAGCGCGCGTCGGCCTTGTAGCGGGTGGCCATCAGCACCGCGTCGCTGTACCAGCCGCTTGCGGCAATGCGCGTCCAGTACGCGCCCAGGCTGTAGCCCTCGATGCTCAGGTGGCCGGTGGCGGTGTTGGTGCCGCCGCTGGCCACCCCGCTCGTGTCGCCGCTGGCGCGGGTGTAGCCGCCGAGCACGCCCACGCGGTGGCGCCCGCCCGCGGAATCGGTGGCCGCCAGGAAGTCGTGGCCCAGCTGCAGGCCGCTGATCTGGCCGTCGAACTGCGGGTCGGCGTCACCGCGCAGGCGCTGCCGGGTGCTTTCGCCGAACACGCGGGCCCATGAAGCCTGCCTGCCCTGGCCGTCCGGGTCGTCGGCAAGCAGCTGCGTGTCGCCCTGCCGGTCGTGGAAGGTGCCGAGCTGCGCCAGGCCGAGCCGGCGCACTACCAGCGGCATGCTGCTGTACAGCGCCACCTCGGGCCGGTACAGCTTGACCGGCTCCACCGACGCCGGCGCCGCGGCGCCCGGCATGGCTTCCATGAGCGCCACGGCCTCCGCCAGCGAGCCCACCAGCGTGCCGCCGACCGCATAGCCGTTGTTGCGCAGGTACCAGTTGTCGGCATTGCCACCCACCGCCCCACCCCGGAACAGGCGGTAGTCGTAGGCGCCGGCCTCCACGGCCTGGGTCAGCGAGAACGCGCCGGGCGCCGTGGTGCCGCCGTTGACGGTCTGCACCACCAGGATGCCGTCGGCCAGCGTCGGCGCGCCCAGGCCGCCACGATTGACCACGCGGATGGCGGTGGCGCCCGAGGCCCTGCCGCCGTCGATCACCAGCTTGTCGGATGGCGAGGCGTCGCCGCCCAGCACCGTGTTGATCTGCATCAGCGCGCCGCTGCCCAGGTAGTTGCCGCGCACCGTGAAGGCGCCGTAGTTCACGCCGTCGTTGGGGCCGGGCAGCAGCGTGCCCTGGTTGGTCACGTTGCCCGCGAAGGTGCCGGTGCCGGCCACCGTGGTACCGGGGAGCACGGCGATGACCGGGCTGGTGAGCGTCGCGGGCAGGTTGAAGCGCCCGGACTCGACGCGCACCCCGTCCGAGAAGCTCGCATCGGTGAGCCACGACCACTGCGTGCCGCGCATCGTCAGGGTCTGGAAGTTGCGAAAGGCGTTGTCCACGGTGCCGCTGCCTTCGAGAAAGGCGTCCGCGCGCCCGCCGCCGCCGTCCGCGCCGCCCCGGATGACCGAGCCGGTCTGCAGCACCAGCGTGCCGACGCCCAGCGCGCCCATGTAGATCGCGTCGGTGCCGCCGGTGCCGCCATGGCCTTCCACGGTGCCGGCGTTGACCAGCACGTCGTTGCCGTTCTGGCCGCGGTAGCCATAGCCGTTGGCGCTGGAGAGGGTGGCGCCGGCCCGGTTCTCCACGCGCGAGAAGAAGCTCAGGCCGAGCGTGTTCGCATGCACCGCGTCGGCCCCGCCCGAGGGCGAGTTGGCGCCCGTGGTGGCGATGGTGCCGGTGTTGACCAGCAGGTTGGAAACGAGGTTGCCGCCCTGCAGGTAGACGCCCTTGGCCGAGGAGCCGCTGGCCGTGATGGTGCCGTTGTTGATGACGGTATTGCCAGGTCCCAGGATGGAAATGCCATGGGAGCTGCCGCCCGCGGTACTGATGCTGCCGTTGTTGGTGATGAGCGTGCGCGTGCTGCTGTTGGACGTCACCAGGATGCCCGCGGTGCCGGCACTGGTCGTGCGGATGGCGCCGTTGTTGGTCATCGTGTTGTCGTTGCCCGTGGCGACCATCGCCGCGCGCGCCGAGCCCGAACCGCCCGACACCGTGATCTGGCCGTTGTTGGTGATGCTGCTGGCGTCGCGTACGAGCAGGGCCTGGGTGGCGTTGGTGGCGAGCGTGGCGCCGGGGTTCACGGTGATGGCGACGCCGGTGCTGCCCGGCGCGGCGATCACGCTGGCCGAGCCGGTCGTCAGGCCGTCGCAGGCCACGGCGGTGTTCGCGCCCGGTGTGGCCGTGGGGCCGCAAGCGGCGTAGGCGCCGCTGCCGGTCAGCGTGGCGAGTGTGGCCGCGAGACAGCCGACAAGAGAAAGAGGGGAAGGAGAAGCAGGAGGAAGGCGGGGGCGAAGGGAAGCACGAGGGGACGTCGGGTGGCTCGTCGATCGATGCGTTGGCGCGATGCTCATGCGTGCTCCTTTGCTGTCCCTCGCGGTAAGCGAGATGGTTGTGTGACGTTTGTCACGGCATTTAGCACAACCAACAATTGAGAAACAATCAGACGAGCCCCCGACGTGTTGCGGTGGCAACACGTCGCGCGCAGCGGCCGCGCCGGTTCACGCGCGCAGGCTCAGCGCCGCACCACGTACCGCGTCACCACCGGCGCCGTCTCGCCCAGGTGGAACGCCAGCCGCCGCTCGCGCAGCGCCATGTCGCTCGCGGTGGCGCGGTTGAAGCGGCGCAGGTGGTCGGTCCACGAGTCGTCGACGATCTGCTCCACGTAGCGTTCGGGCTGGGCGATGTCGTGCAGAAGTTCCCATCCGACGGCGCCCTGGCTCAGGCGCGCGCGGCGGGTCTGCTGCATCACCAGGTGGAAGGCCGCGGCGCGGGCCGGATCGATGAGGAACTCGACGGTGATGACCACGCGGCCGTTTTCCTGCGGCGCCTCGGTGGGCGGGCCGGCCGCCCAGCCGGCCTGGGCAGGGCTGGTGTCGTCCTCGCCGCTCAGGTCGGTCACCCAGCGCAGGGCCATCAGCATCAGCAGCGTGCCGCTCGCGGCGGCAATGGCCAGGCTGATCTCCAGGTTGCTGACCGTCGCCACCTGGCCCCAGATGGCCGCGCCGATTGCGCTCGCGCCCATGATGGCCATCTGGTACATCGACATGCCGCGCGCGCGCACCCAGTCGGGCAGCGCGAGCTGGGCCGACACCGAGAGCGAATTGGCCACGGCGATCCAGGCCATGCCGCCGAAGAACATGGCCGGCACCGCGACCCACGCGTTGGGTGCGAAGGCCATGACGGCGGTGGCCGCCGACTGCAGCAGCGTGCCGCGCAGCACCAGCTGGTCGCGCCCGAGCGCCTGGCGCAGGCGCGGCAGGAACAGCACCGCGATGATCGCGCCCGCGCCCATGGCCGCCAGCAGCAGCGTGAAGGTGCCCGCGCCGCCGCCCTGCAGGTTGCGCGCGAGCAGCGGCAGCAGGGCGAGCAGCGCGGTCGAGTGAAAGAAGAAGATCGACACGCGCACCAGCACCGCGCGCATGCGCTGCGACTGCCGCACGAACTGCACGCCCACGCGCATCGCGCCGATGAGCTTTTCGCGGCCCAGCGGGTTGGGCGTGTGCTCGCGCCGCCAGCGCATCACCACGAAGCCGGAGGCCACCGACAGCACCGCGTTCAGCGCGAACACCCAGACGGTCCCCGCGCTCGCGATCAGCACGCCCGCGGTGAGCGGGCCGACGATGCGCGACGCGTTCATCGCAATGCCGTTCAGGCCCAGCGCGGCGGGCAGCTGCGGCCGGGGCACCAGCTCGGGCACGATGGCCGCGAACACCGGCCAGCGCAGCGCCAGGCCGATGCCGTTGGCGAAGGTGAGCGCCAGCAGCAGCGGCGCGGTCATGAGGTCGAGCGCCAGCGCGGCGCACAGCACGACGGCGGTGCCGGCCAGCCAGAACTGCGTGGCCACCAGCCAGCGCCTGCGGTCGAGGATGTCGGCCAGCGCTCCGCTGGGCAGGCCCAGCAGGAACACCGGCAGCGTGGAGGCCGACTGCACCAGCGCCACCCAGATGGGCGAGGTGGTGAGAGAGGTCATCATCCACGCGGCGGCCACATCGTTCATCCACATGCAGATGTTGGCGATGAGCCAGGTGCTCCACAGCATGCGGAACACGGGGAGCTTCAGGGGCTCGAGGGCCGCGAGCTTCGATGGCTGCGGCCGCGCGGGCGGGATCGGTGTCTCTTCGGGGGATATGGGTGGCATGTGGCGCTATTGTGGCGCCGGCGTTTTCCTCAGCCCCGGTCGCTGCGCGCGAGGTGGATCTCCAGGCGCCGCAGCAAGGTGGTGAGCACCAGCGTCATGACCCAGTAGACCACCGAGATCGCCAGGTACGGCTCCCAGTAGCGCGCATACGCACCGGCCACGGTGCGTGCCGCGTAGGCCAGCTCGGCCAGGCCGATGGCGGACACCAGCGAGGTGTCTTTCAGCAGCGCGATGGCGTTGTTGCCCAGCGGCGGCAGCATGCGGCGAAAGGCCTGCGGCAGCACCACGTAGCGCATCACCTGCGCGGGCGTGAAGCCGATGGAGCGGCCGGCATCGAACTGCCCGCGCGAGATCGACTGGATGCCCGCGCGGAACACCTCCGAGATGTAGGCGGCCGAGTTGAGCGTGAGCGCCACCACGCCCGAGATGAGCGCACCGTGCTCCTGCTTGAGTGTGCGCGCGAGGTCGCCGTCGATCAGCAGGCCCGAGGTCGGGTGGATGAACACCGGCATCACCGCGAAGTGGATCAGCAGGATCTGCACGAACAGCGGCGTGCCGCGGAAGAAGCTCACGTACACCGTGGCCGGCCAGCGCAGGAAGAAGCGCGCCACCCAGGTCCAGGGCGCGTGGCGCGGCTGCGCCAGGCGCGCGAGCGCCAGGCACAGGCCCCAGCTGGAGCCCAGCAGCACGCAGACCACGGTCATGCGCAGCGTCATCCAGGCGCCTTGCCAGAACAGGTCTTTGTACTCAACGAGGATGTCCCAGCGGAACCATCCGAACAGCAGCACTGGTTGTTCCATGCTTACGACCTCAATCCGAGTCAAACAACGAAAAACGAAACGGCCGCGTGAGGGCGGCCGTGTTCAAAAAGATGCCGTGCGGCTCAGCGCACGTTCGGGTCCTTGTTGAACCACTTCTTGTAGATCGTCACGTAGCTGCCGTCGGCGCGAATGGCCGCGAGGCCGGCGCTGAGCTTGTCGAGCAGCGCCTTGTCGCCCTTCTTCACGACGATGCCGAAGCCCTCTTCGGGGAAGGACTTGTCGTCCAGCGTCTTCAGCTCGGGGTTCTGCGACACGCGGTAGGCAATGACGCCGTTGTCGCCCATGGCCGCATCGACGCCGCCGCCGGCCAGCTCGGAAATGATGAGCGGCGTGCTCTCGAAGCGGCGGATGTCGGGGCTGGTCTTGCCGAACTCGCGCGAGGCGATGTCGTCGGCCGTGGAGGCGCTCACCACGGCGATCTTCTTGCCGGCCAGGTCCTTCAGCGAGGCGACCTTGCTGTTCTTCGGCAGCGCGATGAGCTGGCGGGCCGCGAAGTACGGCGGCGTGAAGTCGTAGCTCTGCTTGCGCTTGTCGTTGATGGTGACGCCCGAGATCACCAGGTCGACATCGCCGTTGTTCAGCGCGCCGAAGATGCCGGTGAAGGGCGTGTTGACGATCTTGATCTTCAGGCCCTGCTGCTTTGCGATGGCGTTGATGATGTCGATGTCGAAGCCGACGATCTGCTTGTCCTTGTTCTCGAAGGCGAAGGGCGCGTAGGTGGCGCTGGAGCCCACGGTCAGTTCGCGGTTCTGCGCCTGGGCACCGGGCGCGAAGAGGGCGGCCGTGGCGACGAGGCCGAGCGATAGGCCGAGCGAAAAGGCGCGCCGGATGCGGTTCATGGAGTCTCCCGGGGAGTGGTTGTGGCTTTGAAGGGCGGCGAATTCTATGCCTGCAAGAGCGATGCCCGGCCCGGTACGGCGGGGTCCACGGGCGTTGCTGCGGCGCGGCAAAAAGCACTGCTGCTGTGCATTTAGTCTCAAAAGCCGCAGCGATTCCACTTCTTTTCAGGGCGGGGCGGAAGTGTTTAGTTCACAAAGATAACAATATCTAACTATTTGAAACACGCGCCAGCGAAGCAGTTATGTCACTCGTTCTGGGGGTCATGGGGATCCCGAAAGTGGAAGTCGAGCTCTTGCGGATCATCGTCCGGCTGAGCTCCAACCTGCGTACCCCGTGGACCGTGGGCGAATCGGGCGCCTGCGACCTGCTGCTGGTGGACAGCGCCGGGTCCACCGACGCCCGCCACGCCCCTACCGCGCCCTTCGTCGTCGTGCCCGTGGTGCAGCGCGGCGAAGCCGATGCGGCGGCGCCGGTGGCCCGCCGTACCCTGGCCCGCCCGATCTTCGCGGAAGAGCTGGTTGACCTCCTCAACGAGATGACCCCGCGCATCCGCGGCACCCAGGCAGCCGCCGCGGACATCGTCCGGTCGGCCCGCGATCGTGCCCGCCTGGTCCGCTGGCCCGCGCAGGCGACGCTGCAGAAGAACCCCGTCTATTTGCGGCTGGCCGCGGCGCTCTCCAAGAGCGCGCAGTCCGCCGAAAGCCTGAGCGCGCTGGGCCGCATCGATGTCGACGAATGCTCGACCTTCCTGGGCCTGCTGGAGCAGGAGGGCGTGCTGGCCTGGTCGGCCGAGGCCGACAGGGCCGACAGGGTCGGCGGCAACGGCGACGCCGCGCGCGGCCGCGCCCTGCCCGACGAGGCCGCCCGGCACCGCACCGGCCTGCTCTCTCGCATCCGCCGCCGCCTCGGGCTGGCCTGAACGAACGACCATCCAGGGGACATCGATTGAGGGAATACAAACTCGTCTTCACGGGCCCGATGGGCGTGGGCAAGACCACCGCCATCGCCGCCATCAGCGAGACACCGCCCATTTCCACCGACGTCGCCAATGCCGACACCTCGGTGGCCAAGGCCACCACCACGGTGGGGCTGGACTTCGGCGAGCTGACGCTCGACAACGGCGACCGGCTGCGCATCTACGGCACGCCGGGGCAGAGCCGCTTCGACTTCATGTGGCAGATCCTGATTCGCGACGCGCTCGGCCTGGCCATCCTGCTGGACAACGCCCGCCCGCAGCCGCTGGACGACCTGGCCACATACCTCGACGGCTTTGCCGGCGCGCTGAAGGAAATGCCCTGCGCCCTGGGCATCAGCCGCTGCGACACGCACCCCACGCCCTCGCTGGACGACTACGCGCGCGCGCTGCAGGCGCGCGGGCTGGTGCTGCCGATCGTGGCCGTCGACCTGCGCAAGAAAGACAACGTGATCGCGCTCATCGACACCTTGCTGATGCAGATCGAAGCCATCGATGCGGGAGCGCCGCTGTGAACATCAGCCTTGCACTGAAGCTCAAGGCCGCCTCCGAGGCGCAGCACATCCTGGACGAGATCGCCGGCGTGACCGCCGTGGTCATCGCCACGCCCGACGGGTTCGAGGTGGCCAGCGCCAGCCTGCGCAGCTTCGACCCGTCGCGCATCGCCGCCATGGCCAGCACCATCTCCGCCATGGGCGTGGTGGTCTCGCAGGAGGCGCGGCTGGGCCGCTGCAAATGCATCACCGTGGGCACCGACGACGGCTTTGCCCTGTTCAGCCCGGTGCGCAACGAGGAAACCGAGCTCGTGGTGAACGTCATTGCCAATGCGGGCGCCGTGCTTGCGCAGGCGATGTACCGCACCGCCACTTGCGTGAAGGTGCTCGAAGCGCACAAGTCGGGCTGGCTGCCGCCCCGAATCAACGGCTAGGGACAACGGGCGAGGACGAGTTTGCATGCGGCGTCTTCGCTCTTTTCATACGCATGACCGATTAGGAAACCTCGATATGTCGACCATTCAGCAAAGCATTGACAACCTCCTGACCGCCGACGGTGCCATGTGCGCCGCCGTGGTCGATTCCGCCAGCGGCATGATGCTCGGCTCGGGCGGCACCGGCGTGGACCTGGAAGTCGCCGCGGCGGGCAACACCGAGGTGGTGCGCGCCAAGCTCAAGACCATGCGTTCGCTCGGCCTGAACGACGTGATCGAGGACATCCTGATCACGCTGGGCAAGCAATACCACCTGATTCGCCCGCTGGCGCAGAAGGAAGGCGTGTTCATCTACTACGTGCTGGACAAGGCCAAGTCCAACCTGGCGCTGGCGCGGCGCAAGCTGCTGGAAGTCGAGAAGGACATCACCTTCTGAGCAGGTGCGGGGCGAGCGCCCCGCGTCCCCTTTCCGGAAAGCCGGCTTCGCGAGGAGCCGGCTTTTTTCGTGGGCGCTGGCTACTTGGCCAGGTGCCCCAGCGGCAGCGCGCTGCTGGCCTTCACCTCGCCCAGCGAGAAGCTGGTGTGCAGGTCTTTCACATTCGGCAGGTTCATCAGGTGCTGGCGCGCGAAGGCCGAGAAACCGTCGAGGTCGCGCGCCACCACCTGCAGCTCGAAGGTGCCGGTGCCGCTGATGTAGTGGCAGGCGATCACGTCGGGCAGCTTGCGGATGGCGTCCTCCAGCTTGCGCGTGGCTTCGTGGGTGACGCGCTCGGTGTCCACCCGCACGAAGGCGAGCACGCCCAGCCCTATCTTGTGGCGGTCGATCTCGGCGTGATAGCCCTTGATGAACCCGGACTCCTCCAGCGCGCGCACCCGGCGCCAGCAGGGCGCGGCCGACAGGCCCACGCGCTGCGCGAGCTCGGCGTTGGTGAGGCGGCCGTCGGCCTGCAGTTCTTGCAGGATTGCAAGGTCGAACTTATCGATGCTTTCCATGGGTGGCGATGTTAAGCAAGATTCTTTCTAGAAGAGGGTTTTTCAGGGCAAAGAACGCAAACACCTGTCGCGGACCCCGGCATACACTTTGCGTGATCATGGGCTCGCGCCCTATCCGGGCACAGACCCACACCCATCAGCCAGGCCCACAAGGCCCTGCCACACGGAGACAAGACATATATGAATGCACCGCTGCCCGCGCACATTCTCAAGGCCCTGCAAACGGTCACCCTCGACGACAAATACTCGCTCGACTACGGCCGTGCCTTCATGAGCGGCGTCCAGGCCCTCGTCAAGCTGCCGATGCTCCAGCAGCTGCGCGACAAGCAGGCCGGCAAGAACACCGCCGGCTTCATCAGCGGCTATCGCGGCTCCCCGCTCGGCGGCTACGACCAGGCGCTGTGGAAGGCCAGCAAGTTCCTCAAGGAACAGAACATCGTCTTCCAGCCGGGCGTGAACGAAGAGCTCGCGGCCACTGCGCTATGGGGCACCCAGCAACTGGGCTTCAGCCCGCAGGGCACCAACAAGTTCGACGGCGTGTTCGGCATCTGGTACGGCAAGGGCCCGGGCGTGGACCGCTGCTCCGACGTGTTCAAGCATGCCAACATGGCCGGCACCACCGAGTTCGGCGGCGTGATCGCGGTGGCCGGCGACGACCACATCTCCAAGAGCTCCACCGCCGCGCACCAGAGCGACCACATCTTCAAGGCCTGCGGCACGCCGGTGTTCTTCCCGGCGAACGTGCAGGAAATCCTCGACCTGGGCATCCACGCCTTTGCCATGAGCCGTTTTTCGGGCGTGTGGTCGGGCATGAAGACGATCCAGGAAATCGTGGAGTCCAGCGCCACGGCCATGATCGACCCCGAGCGCGTGCAGATCGTCATTCCCACCGACTTCGAGATGCCGCCCGGCGGCCTGCACATCCGCTGGCCCGACCATGCGCTGGAGCAGGAAGCCCGGCTCATGCACTACAAGTGGTACGCCGCGCTGGCCTACATCCGCGCCAACCGCCTGAACTACAACGTGATCGAAGGCCCGAACGACCGCTTCGGCATCATGGCCAGCGGCAAGGCCTTCAATGACACGCGCCAGGCGCTGATCGACCTGGGCCTGGACGACGCGGCCTGCCGCCAGCTGGGCATTCGCCTGCACAAGGTGGGCGTGGTGTGGCCGCTGGAAGCGCAGCTCACGCGCGAATTCGCCACCGGCCTGCAAGAGATTCTGGTGGTCGAGGAAAAGCGCCAGGTCATCGAATACCAGCTGAAGGAAGAGCTCTACAACTGGCGCTCGGACGTGCGGCCCAACGTGGTCGGCAAGTTCGACGAAGGCCAGGGCGCGAGCGACGACGGCTACTCCGGCGGCGAATGGTCGATGCCCAACCCCACCGCCCACACGCTGCTGCGCGCCAATGCCGACCTGAACCCCGCGCTCATCGCCAAGGCCATCGCCGCGCGCCTGAAGAAGACCGGCCTGCTGGCCGCCGCCGGCGCCGACATGGCCGCGCGCATCGACGCGCAGCTCGCCATCCTCGAGGCCAAGGAGCGTTCTATGGTGGTGCAGCAGGCCTCCACCAGCGTGGCCGACGCCACGCGCCAGCCGTGGTTCTGCTCGGGCTGCCCGCACAACACCAGCACCGTGGTGCCCGAAGGCTCGCGCGCCATGGGCGGCATCGGCTGCCACTTCATGGCGACCTGGATGGACCGCTCCACCATCGGCTTCACGCAGATGGGCGGCGAGGGCGTGCCGTGGGTCGGCCAGCAGCCCTTCACGACCGACCAGCACATCTTCGCGAACCTGGGCGACGGCACCTACTTCCACAGCGGCCTGCTCGCCATTCGCCAGAGCATCGCGGCGGGCGTGAACATCACCTACAAGATCCTCTACAACGACGCGGTCGCCATGACCGGCGGCCAGCAGGTCGGCGAGCGGCCCGAAGGGCACTCGGTGCTGCAGATTGCCGAGAGCCTGCATGCCGAGGGCGCGAAGAAAGTGGTCATCGTCACGGACGAGCCCGAGAAGTACGAGGGCGTGAGCATCCCGGGCGACCACGTGCAGGTGAAGCACCGCGACCTGCTCGACGACATCCAGCGCGAGTTCCGCGCCATGCCGGGCACCACGGCCATCATCTACGACCAGACCTGCGCCACCGAGAAGCGCCGCCGCCGCAAGCGGGGCACGGCCGTCGATCCGGCCAAGCGCGTGGTCATCAACGAGCTGGTCTGCGAAGGCTGCGGCGACTGCAGCGTGCAGAGCAACTGCCTGAGCGTGGAGCCGCTGGAAACCGAATTCGGCCGCAAGCGCACCATCAACCAGAGCAGCTGCAACAAGGACATGAGCTGCCTGAAGGGCTTCTGCCCGAGCTTCGTCACCGTCGAAGGCGGCCAGCTCAAGAAGAAGAGCAAGAGCAAGGGCGCGACGCCGGCCGAGTTCGGCCTGCTGCCCGACCCCGCGCTGCCGTCGCTGGCGGGCGGCAAGGTCTGGGGCGTGGTGGTCGCGGGCGTGGGCGGCACCGGCGTCATCACCATCGGCCAGCTGCTGGGCATGGCCGCGCACATCGAGGCCAAGGGCATCGTCACGCAGGACGCGGCCGGCCTGGCGCAAAAGGGCGGCGCCACGTGGAGCCATGTGCTCATCGGCGACACGCAGGACGACATTCGCACCACGCGCGTGGGCACCGCGGCGGCCGACCTGATCCTGGCGTGCGATCCGCTGGTCACGATCAACGGCGAAACCATGGCGCGCATGCGCGAAGGGCGCACGCACGTGGCGCTCAACACGCACAGCTCGCCCACCGCCGCCTTCGTGCGCAACGCCAACTGGCAGAACCCCGAAGACGCCTGCGCCGCCGAAATTGCGCGCGCCGTGGGCCTGGACGGCATGGGCACCTTCGACGCCGATGCCGCGGCCACCGCGCTGATGGGCGACACCATCTACGTGAACCCGATGATCCTGGGCTACGCCTGGCAAAAGGGCTGGCTGCCGCTGGCGCACGAGTCTCTGATGCGCGCCATCGAGCTGAATGCGGTGGCCATCGAGAACAACAAGACGGCCTTCGAGTGGGGCCGCCAGGCGGCCGTGCGTCCAGAAGATTTCCAGAAGCGCGTGCGTCCCGGCCAGGTCATCGAGTTCAAGAAACGCGAAACGCTCGAAAGCCTCGTGGCCCGCCGCGTGGAGTTTTTGACCGGCTACCAGAACGCCGCCTACGCCGCCGAATACAAGCAGTTCGTCGGCAAGGTGCAGCAGGCCGAATCGGCACTGGGCCGCACGGGGCTGAGCGAGACGGTGGCGCGCTACCTGTTCAAGCTCATGGCATATAAGGACGAGTACGAAGTCGCCCGCCTGCACACCGATCGCAGCTTCCTCGACCGCGTCGAGGGCATGTTCGAAGGTGACTACAAGCTCAACTACCACCTGGCGCCGCCGGTCATTGCCAAGAAGAACGCCAAGGGCCAGCTGCAGAAGCAGAAGTTCGGCCCCTGGATGCTCACCGGCTTCAGGTTCCTGGCCAGGCTCAAGGGCGTGCGCGGCACGGCGCTCGACATCTTCGGGCGCACCGAGGAGCGCAAGACCGAGCGCGCGCTGATCGGCGAGTACCGCGCCAGCATCGAGGAAGTGATCGGCGCCCTGCGCGCGGACAACCATGCGCTGGCCCTCGAGATTGCCGGCCTGCCCGAGCAGATTCGCGGCTACGGCCACGTGAAGGAGCGCAACCTGGCGGCCGCCCGCACCCGCTGGAGCGAGCTGCTGGCCAAGTGGCGCAACCCTCAGGCGCAGCGCGTGGCGGCCTGAGTTCCAGGGTTTTTTGCAAGCATACGGGCGTCCATTGGACGCCCGTTGCTATTGAAAACGTAGCGGATTCGGGGCCTGTTGAATACCCGGAAAGCCCTCCCCACCGCGCCGGATAAGCGCGTGGAGCTGCCTTCCGCGCCGAATACAATGCCCGGTGCTGTGCGCGGCCAAGCCCCGCCGCGCTTTGACTTGCGGTGCGCATCCCATGCGGCCGCCAGCCCCAAGGAACCGCGGACGCTGCCCGCGCTCCCATCCTTTTCTCTTCCCTCTGCTGGAGACTCTCTTGTTCATTTCCTCTGCTTTCGCCCAAACCGCGCCTGCCGCAGCCGGCGGCGGTGACATGTTGTCCTCGCTCGGCAGCATGCTGCCGCTGGTGCTGATGTTCGTGGTGCTGTATTTCGTGATGATCCGGCCCCAGATGAAGCGCCAGAAGGAAGCACGCGCCATGATCGAAGCGCTGGCCAAGGGCGACGAAGTCGCCACCGCCGGCGGCGTGCTCGGCAAGATCACCTCGATGAGCGACCAGTACCTGGGCCTCGAGATCGCCAACGGCGTCGAGATCAAGATCCAGCGCAGCGCCGTGGTGCAGGTCCTGCCCAAGGGCGCCGTCAAATAAAGGCGTGAGCTGAACCTTGCGCTTTGCGGCGCAGGGCCCCAATTCACGCCGTGTTCCGTTTCAGAAAAGCGTTTTCTCATGAACCGTTACCCGGTCTGGAAGTACGCGATCATCGTGATCGTGTTGCTCGTGGGGCTCATCTACGCCCTGCCCAATTTCTTCGGTGAGGCACCTGCGGTGCAGGTGTCGGCGGCCAAGACGACTGTCAAGGTCGACGCCACCACCCAGACCCGGGTCGAAGAGGCGCTGAAGGCTGCCAGCCTGACGCCCGACCTCGTCACGCTGGACGCCGGCTCGCTGCGCGCCCGCTTCACCACCCCCGACGACCAGCTCAAGGCGCGCGACGTGATCCAGCGCGCCCTGGTGCCCGACGCCGGCGACCCGCCCTACACGGTGGCGCTGAACCTGTTGTCGCGCTCGCCCAAGTGGCTGACCGCGCTGCACGCGTTTCCGATGTACCTGGGCCTCGACCTGCGCGGCGGCGTCGACTTCCTGCTGCAGGTGGACATGAAGGGCGCCATCGACAAGAAGGCCGAGTCCTTCGCCAGCGACCTGCGCACCACCTTCCGCGACAAGAACATCCGCGGCACCTCGGTGAGCCGCAACGGCCAGACCGTGGAAGTGAGCTTTCGCGATGCGGCGGCGCTCGAGGCGGCCAAGCGCGTCATCCAGGACCAGTTCACCGACCTGAGCACCACCGACAGCCAGGACGGCAGCAACTGGCGCCTCGTGGCCAGCATCAAGCCGGAGGCCGCGCGCCGCCTGCAGGACGCCGCGCTCAAGCAGAACATCACCACGCTGCACAACCGGATCAACGAACTCGGCGTGGCCGAACCGGTGATCCAGCAGCAGGGCCTGGACCGCATCGTCGTGCAGCTGCCCGGCGTGCAGGACACGGCCAAGGCCAAGGAAATCCTGGGCCGCACCGCCACGCTCGAAATGCGCCTGGTCGACGAAAGCGCCGAAGGCCGCTCGGCCGAACTGAGCGGCGGCCCGGTGCCGTTCGGCTCCGAGAAATTCCTCGACCGCCAGGGCCGCCCCGTCATCGTGAAGAAGCAGGTGCTGGTCACCGGCGAGAACCTCACCGACGCGCAACCCGGCTTCGACCAGCAGAGCAACCAGCCCAAGGTCGACCTGACCATGGACGCCAAGGGCGGGCGCATCATGCGCGACGTCAGCCGCGAGAACTACAAGAAGCGCATGGCGATGCTGATCTTCGAAAAGGGCAAGGGCGAAGTGCTCACGGCCCCGTCGATCAACGGCGAGCTGGGCAACCGCTTCCAGGTGTCGGGCTCCATGACGGTGGTGGAAGCCAGCGACCTCGCGCTGCTGCTGCGCGCCGGCTCGCTGGCCGCGCCGATGGAAATCATCCAGGAACGCACCATCGGTCCGAGCCTGGGCGCCGACAACATCGAGAAGGGCTTCAAGAGCGTGATGTACGGCTTCCTGGCGATCATGGTGTTCATGTGCGCGTACTACGCACTGTTCGGCCTGTTCTCCTCGATCGCGCTGGCCGTCAACCTGATGCTGCTGGTGGCCATTCTCTCGATGCTGCAGGCCACGCTCACGCTGCCCGGCATCGCGGCCATGGCGCTGGCCATCGGCGTGGCCATCGACTCCAACGTGCTGATCAACGAGCGCGTGCGCGAAGAGCTGCGCAACGGGGCGTCGCCGCAGGCGGCCATCCACGCGGGCTACGAACGCGCCTGGGGCACCATCCTGGACTCCAACGTGACCACGCTCATCGCAGGCATCGCGCTGCTCGCCTTCGGGTCTGGCCCGGTGCGCGGCTTCGCGGTGGTGCACTGCATCGGCATCGTCACCTCGATGTTCTCCGCCGTGTTCTTCTCGCGCGGCCTCGTGAACTTCTGGTACGGCCAGAAGAAGAAGCTCAAGACGGTGTCCATCGGTACCGTCTGGCGCCCAACGACCGACGGCTCGGCCGTGGCCACCAAGTAAAGGTCGAGGACAAGCGCCATGGAATTCTTCCGCATCCACAAGACGATCCCGTTCATGCGCCATGCACTGGTGCTGAATATCGTCTCCTTCGTCACCTTCGCGCTGGCGGTGTTCTTCCTGTTCCACCGCGGGCTGCACCTGTCGGTCGAGTTCACGGGCGGCACCGTGATGGAGGTCGCCTATGAGCAGTCGGCCGACATCGGCAAGGTGCGCGACGCCATCGGCAAGCTCGGCTACCCCGACGTGCAGGTGCAGAGCTACGGCAGCTCGCGCGACGTGCAGATCCGGCTGCCGGCCCAGAAGGGCATGAGCTCCGACCAGCAGAGCGCGCAGGTCATGGGGGCGCTGAAGTCGGTCGACGCGTCGGCCACGCAGCGCGGCATCGAGGTGGTCGGCCCGCAGGTCGGCGAGGAACTCACCACCAACGGCCTGAAGGCCCTGGGCATGGTGGTCCTCGGCATCATGATCTATCTGGCGTTCCGCTTCGAATGGAAGTTCGCGCTGGCCACCGTGCTCGCCAACCTGCACGACGTGGTGATCATCCTGGGCTTCTTCGCCTTCTTCCAGTGGGAGTTCTCGCTGGCGGTGCTGGCGGCGGTGCTGGCGGTGCTGGGGTACTCGGTGAACGAGTCGGTCGTGATCTTCGACCGGGTTCGCGAAAATTTCCGGCGTTACCGCAAGATGACGACCTCCGAAGTGATCGACAGCGCGATCACCTCGACCATCAGCCGAACCATCATCACCCACGGCTCCACGCAGCTGGTGGTGCTGTCGATGTTCTTCTTCGGCGGCCCGACCCTGCATTACTTTGCCCTGGCACTGACCATCGGCATCTGCTTCGGCATCTACTCCTCGTGCTTCGTGGCGGCTGCCATCGCGATGTGGCTGGGGGTGAAGCGCGAAGACCTGGTCAAGGGCGGCCCGACGAAGCGCGACGGGGAGTCCGAAGACGATCCCAACGCCGGCGCGGTGGTCTGACGGATACTTCAGGCTTTAATCAGGCGGCGGCCGCGCCGCGCTGCGGTTCGCATGCAACGCCGGGCACTCCGCGCACTTGTGCGGTTGCGCATCCCGATGCAAGCTCTCGGTTGTTGCTGACGAATCGAATTCGAATATCCGGGTCTTTCCGACTTTTCAATGAGCATTGCGCGGTCCGCCTCTTCCCTGCAGCTCGCACGCGAGACGCGTGAGCGTTTCGTCTTGGCAACGGAAGGCGCCATCGCGCCGCTGGCCCGCGCGATCCGCGACCGGCTGACTGCCATCTCCTCCGAGGCCGGCAACGCCCGCGCCATGCAGGAACATCGCGACGACTTCGTGGCGTTCCAGGGCCAGGCCACGCAATGGGTAACGCTTGCGCAGACTGGCTGGCGCAAGGCGCTGGGCGCCTCGGCCGGCGGCGTGTCGGCGGTGCCTTCGGCGTTGCGGCTCGAACTGATCGGCGACGAGGTGGTCGAGAGCAACATCCTCTCCTCGCGCCTGGCGCAGATGATCCACGACAAGGCCAGTTTCGAGCTCAGCGACCTGCGCCTGCGCATCCAGCACCTCGAAGGCACGACCGAACTCGACGCCAGGGACGTGCTCAAGCCCGAGACGCTGGCCAAGCTGCTGGTCGAACAATGGCTGGCCGCCGGCCTGAGCCGCGGGCTGTGGACCCGGGTGCAGGACACGGTGCAGCAGGGGCTGGTCGAGGTGGTGGTCAAGGCCTACCAGAGCGCCAACGCCTTCCTGATCGCCAACGGCGTGATGGAGGAGATCGACCTCAAGAGCTTCGTGCGCCGCACGGGCAGTGCCGGCGCCGCCGGCAGCGGTGGACCGGCCACGTCGTCCGGCGTGCCGATGGACGGCGGCGGCATGCCGGGCGGTCCGCGCGGTGGGCAGCGCGCAGGCTTCGGATCCGACGGGCAGCAGACTTCGGCGTCTTCGAACGCGGCCACCTCGTCCACTGTCGCCACGGCCACCACGGGCGGCTCGCCGCTGATGATCGCGCGGCAGCGTGCGCAGACAGCGCTGCTGAGCCTGAAGCGCTTCGTCGCCGCGCGCATCGGCGGCGAGGCGGGCGGCTCGGCCGGGCAGTACCCGGCCTCTGGCGCCGAAGGACGGGCAACCGGCAGCGGCGGTGGCGGTGGCAGCAATGCGGGCCAGGTCGCCGGCACCTCGCCACCCCGCGTCTTTTCCAGGACTTTTGCCGGCGCCATCGCCGACGCCGAGGTCGCCTACCGGATGGCCGCCACCCAGTTCATGGACGGCGCCGGCGAGCAGGCCACGCTGATGCAGCAGACCGCGGTGGACATGCGCCGGCGCACCGCCGAGCTCAAGAAGCGCGCACCCACCACGGCCGACAAGGCCACGGTCGAGATCGTGGCGCTGATGTTCCAGGCCATCCTGGCCGAAGAGCGCATTCCCTTCTCCGCCCGCGTGTGGTTCGCCCGGCTGCAGATGCCGGTGCTGCGCGTGGCCATCGCCGAGCCCGAGTTCTTCGGCACGCTGCAGCATCCCGCGCGCATGTTGATCGACCGCATGGGCTCGTGCGTGATGGGCTTCGACGCGGCGGCCATCACCGGCAGCGCGCTCGAAAGCGAGATCCGCCGCGTGGTGCAGGTCATCGAGCAGTACCCTGAAACCGGCCAGCGCGTGTTCAAGCTGGTGTTCGACGAGTTCGTCGCCTTCCTCAACCGCTACCTGACGCAAAGCGACACCACGCAGCGCGTGATGAGCGTGGCGCAGCAGGTCGAGCAGAAGGAAACGATGGCGATCCAGTACACCATCGAGTTGCGCAAGATGCTCAACGACATGCCGGTGCGCGAAGAGATCCGCGAGTTCCTGTTCAAGGTCTGGGCCGAAGTGCTGGCCATCGCGGCCCTGCGCTACGGCGCGCAGGGCGAGCAGACCGTCATGCTCAAGCGCGTGGCCTCCGAACTGGTGTGGGCCGCCAGCGCCAAGCCCAACCGCACAGACCGCGCCCGCGTGATTCAGGACCTGCCGCAGCTGTTGCAGCGCCTGCGCCAGGGCATGGCGCTGCTGGGCATCGTCGACGAGCCGCAGGAGGCGCACATCAAGATCATCGGCGCCACGCTGTCCGATGCCTTCCTGTCGAAGACCGAGGCGATTCCGCAGGCCAAGATCGAAGCCATGGCCGAACGGCTGACGCACCTGGAAGACTTCGTGAGCGACGAGGGCGGGGCCGGAGACGACCTGCCGCTGGACGCCCACAGCATCGAACTGCTGCTGGGGGTGGACGCCGCATCGATCGAGGTGATTCCCGATGCCGGCGGCAGCAAGGTCGCCGAGGACATGCTCGCCTGGGCGCACGAACTGCAAGTGGGCAACTGGTTCATGCTGGACCACAACGACCGCGTGAGCCAGGTTCAGTTCGTCTGGCGCAGCGAGCGCAAGAAGCTGCACCTGTTCGCCTCGGCGGACGGCCGCAGTTTCCTGATCCAGGCGGGGCGGCTCGCGAGCTACCTGCAGGCGGGCTTGCTGGTGCCGGCCGAGGAAGAAACGCTCACCGTGCGCGCCACGCGCGAGGCGCTGGCCAAGCTGGACGCCAACCCGGAACGGCTGCTGAACTAGTCCGTGGACGGGGCGCCGGGCCCCCGGGTCAATGGGCCGTGCGGCCTTCGCGGGACTCGCAGAGCTCGTCGAGCACCAGCGCATCGGGCTCGATGCCGGTGCTCCAGTGCACCATCAGCACGATGATCTTCAGCTCGTCGAGCGCCACCGGATCGCCCGGCGCCGCCATGGCGCGCTCGACCACGATTTCGCGCAAGCCGCAGGGCAGCACCTGGGACGACTCAAGAAAGCTGATGAAGCCCAGGCACTCGGCACCCAGGTGCTCCTGCTCGGCCTGCGAGTAGACGCGCATGGCATCTTGCGACTGCGGCATGGCCGCTTCGGGCGCGCCGCGCAGCGTGACCGTGGCGCTGTCCTTGGTGTGGTGCTCGATCTGCATGCCTTGCGTGGCAAGGCTCAGGCCGTCGAGCCAGTGAAGGGCGTCGCGGATTTCTTCTGCCTCGAAGCCGTGCGCACTGAGCTTGCGGCCCAACTGCTCGGGTTCGGGGCAGGCATCGCCGCGCCAATAGTTTTCGTACACAAAAACAAGCACTTCGAACATGGGCCCAATATAGCCCAGGAAGTGGTCGCTCGCCCTCGGGCTTCGTGCACTTCGTGTCTCTTCTCCTTCGCTTGCGAACGAGCACCCGCGAATCAGGTGGTGGCCATGCGCTGGAAGAGGCCGCCGGGCAGGCGTGTGATCTGGCCGTCCAGCTCGAGCTCGAGCATCCTGGCCTGCAGCGCGGCCGCGCTCCAGCCGGTGCGCGCGCTCAGCGCGTCGAGGCTCACGGGGTCGAAGCCGAGGGCGTCCAGCAGCGGGTCTTCGGCCGGGGTGGCCGCGTGCCCGTTGCCGATGGTGGACGAGGCCGCGGCCGCGATTTGGGTCCGCAACGGCGGGAGCTCCTCGAGTATGTCGCTCACCGATTCCACGAGCTTCGCGCCCTGGCGGATCAGCGCATGGCAGCCGCGCGATTGCGGTGAATGGATCGAGCCCGGAATCGCGAACACTTCCTTGCCCTGCTCCGACGCGAGCCGCGCGGTGATGAGCGAGCCCGATTGCAGCGCCGCCTCCACCACCAGCGTCCCGCGCGCCAGCCCGGCGATGAGCCGGTTGCGCTTCGGGAAATTCTGCGTGAGCGGGGGCGTGCCGAGCGGCAGCTCGCTCACGATCAGCCCCTGCTGCGTGATGCGATGCGCCAGGTCGCGGTGCCGCGCCGGATACACGCGGTCGAGCCCGGTGCCGACCACGGCCACCGTGGCCAGCCGCGGCGTGTCGCCGGCCGCGTCGAGCGCGCCCTGGTGCGCCGCGCCGTCCACACCCAGCGCCAGGCCCGACACCACGGGCAGGCCCACCTCGCCCAGGGCGCGGGCAAAGCTGCGTGCGTTGGTGGCGCCTTGCGGCGTGGGGTTGCGGCTGCCCACCACCGCGATGCTGTGGCCGAGCTGCGTCAGGTTGTAGTCGGCGGCGCCCAGCACGTAGAGCAGCAGCGGCGGATCGGTCATTTCGAGCAGCGAGGCGGGGTAGCCGTCGTCGCCGAGCGTCACGACGCGGCGCGACGTGCCGTTGTCCCCGGCATGCAGCCACTGCCAGGTCAGGTCGATCTGCGCCTGCAGGTTGGGGGGCGTCTGCTGCAATGCCGCGGCCTGGGCTTGCGAGACGACCTCGCACAACGCGGCGTCGCGTTGCGCGAAGACCTGCTCAGGCAGCCCGAAGGCCGCGAGCAACCGCCGAGCGGCGCCGTCGCCGACGCCTGGCGTCAATGAAAGCCGCAGCCAGCCTGCGAGTTCTGCGCGTTCCAAACCTGTGTTCGAGAAAGCCGGGGCCGCAGGTCAGGGATTGACGAGGAAGTCGCCGGCGCGCGGAGTGTCGTTGATTTCGAGCACGAGCGCGTAGGACACTTTCTCGAAAGTGCGGAACACCATCAGCAGGCCGATGCGTTCGTTCGGCAGCTTGATGGTTTCCTTGCGCGCGCCGGTGCGGTCGAGGATGGTCTCGCCGTTCTTGAGGATGGCCAGCACATGGCCGTTGTCCACCCCGTCGCGCGTGCCTTTGTTGATGGCCACCACCTGGTTCTGCGCCGCGAACTGCACCGCATTGCCGTAGACGGAGATGATGCGGCCTTCGACCTGCGTCGACGGTGCGCGCGGCACGTAGCTCAGGAGCTGGCGCGGCGGCTCGGGCAGCAGCCGGTCGCCGGCGCGCATTTCCTCGCGCGACGCGACGATGTCGATGCTCGCCGGCACCACGGTGATGACGTCCTTGTCCTGCACCGTCTCGATGGTGGTCGACTCGCCGCGCTGCAGCCGTGCCTTGCCCAGGTACTGCGCCTCGTAGCCGAGGATTTCACCCGTGCCGGGGTCTTTCAGCGGCGTGGCGGTGCGGAAGACGCGGAAGTTCTGCACCGGGCCCGCGGCCTCGACCAGCGGCGATTCGGCATTGCCCCGGGCATAGGCCCGGTCGCCGCGCGACAGCAGCACGCGGCTGTCGTTGCCCGCCACGATGCGGGGGGCGCTGTCCAGCGTGTTGGCGTCCACCACGATGGGTTCGCTCAGGAACGGCTCGATGACGCTCGGGTTGAGCGTGGGCAATGCCATGCCGGCCAGCGAATCGAAACGGGTGCGCGGTGACAGCTTGATGGTGCCGCCTTCGCCGCCGAAGCCGCCGCGGCGGGTGGTCAGGCGTGCCCGGCCGCCGGTCTTGTCCAGGTAGAGCACCTGGCCCGGGTAGATGCGGTGCGGGTTGGCGATTTCATCGATGTTCATGCCCCAGAGCTCCGGCCAGCGCCAGGGGCGCAGCAGGAAGAGGCGTGAAATGGCCCAGAGCGTGTCGCCGGGCCTGACCGTGTATTCGTCGGGCGCGTTGGGCGCCAGTTCGCTCAGGGGCACACCCTGCTGGGCGGTTTGCTGGGCTGTGGCTCGCTGCTGGGGCGTGACCGGGTAATTCTGTGCCCAGGCCGTCGTGGCGCCACAGCCGCCGAGCACCGCCAGGGCTGTCAGCGTTGCAAGAAGATGAGGGCGCTGGTGGTCGGTGAATCTGAGCTTTTTCATGTCTGGATGGTGAGCGCGCGAAGTATCGCCGCGCATACGAATCTCACAATTTGCTACGAATTCTGCGCTGAAGCCCCTGGGAGGGCAACGTTTTCGGTGCCACGCGTCGCGTCTGGTCGCGGAATTGGCGAAAATAGCCACAACTTTCCCCCGATTTCATGGCTAAACGAATCATTCTGAGTTACCCGGACAAGCGCCTGCACACCGTGGCCAAGCCCGTGCAGGGCGTCGATGCCCGCATCAAGGCCCTGGTGGCCGACATGCTGGAGACCATGTACGACGCCAGCGGCATCGGCCTGGCGGCGACGCAGGTCGACGTGCACGAGCGCCTCGTGGTCATCGACGTGTCCGAGGAGCGCAACCAGCCCATCGTGCTGATCAACCCCGAAATCACCTGGGCCAGCGACGAGAAGGTGCTGAACGAGGAGGGCTGCCTTTCGGTGCCCGGCATCTACGACGGCGTGATGCGTTCCACCTCGGTCAAGGTGCAGGCGCTCGACGAGAACGGCGAGCAGCGCACCATCGAGGCCGACGGCCTGCTGGCCGTGTGCATCCAGCACGAACTCGACCACCTGCTCGGCAAGGTGTTCGTCGAATACCTCTCGCCCCTGAAGCGCAACCGCATCAAGAGCAAGCTGCTCAAGCAGCAGCGCGAAGAACTGCGCGAACAGGCCTGACCCCCATGACCTCACGTCGTTTCGGCTCCCTCGCAGCACTGGCGGTCTTCGCGGTCGCAGCCCTGGGGCTCGCCGGCTGCGCGAACGAACCCACGCGCGTCCAGCCGGGCGCCACCGCCGCCGACACCCTGCAGCGCCTGGGTGCGCCCACGGGCCGCTACCCGCTCACCGGCGGCGGCGAGCGGCTGCAGTACTCGCGCATGCCGGCCGGCTTCGAGGTGACCGACATCGACGTCGACGCCGCAGGCAAGGTCGTCTCGGTGACGCAGGTGCTCAGCGAGGCGCGCTTCGGGCAGGACATCCTGGTCAACCAGTGGCGCCAGAACGACGTGATGGCCTTCTACGGCCGCCCCTATGAAATCAGCCGCGTCAGCTCCTTCGACGGTGCCGTCTGGACCTGGCGCTACAAGGCCGTGAACGAACGCCGCATGCTGTACATCTACATCGACCCCACCGGCGTGGTCCGGCGCTATCACACGGGAGACGATCTCGAGCTCGATCGGGTCCGAGATTGAGCCGCCTGCGAGTCGTTTTCGCGGGCACGCCCGAGTTCGCGCGCGCCGCCCTGGAGGCCATCGCCGCCGCCGGCCATGACGTCGTGCTGGTGATGAGCCAGCCCGACCGCCCTGCCGGCCGCGGCATGAAGCTGCAGGCCTCCCCCGTCAAGCAATGCGCCGTCGCCCACCAATGGCCGGTGGCACAGCCGCGCAGCCTGCGGCTGGACGGCAAGTACCCCGACGAGGCCTCGGCCGCGCGCGACACCCTGCTGGCTGCCAGGCCCGACGTGATGGTGGTGGCGGCCTACGGCCTGATCCTGCCCCAGTGGGTGCTCGACCTGCCGGTGCACGGCTGCCTCAACATCCACGCGAGCCTGCTGCCGCGCTGGCGCGGCGCTGCGCCCATCCACCGCGCCATCGAGGCCGGCGACGCCCAGACCGGCATCACCATCATGCAGATGGACGCGGGCCTGGACACCGGCGACATGCTGCTGCGCGAGGCCATCGACATCGGCAGCGACAACACCGCCCGCCTGCACGACCGGCTGGCCGAGCTGGGCGGAAAGATGATCGTCGAGGCGCTGGCGCGCATCGGCACGCTCGTGCGCACGCCGCAGCCCGCCGAAGGCGTGACCTATGCCCACAAGGTCGAGAAGCACGAAGCGCTGATCGACTGGGCCCAGCCGGCCGACGCCATCGTGCGGCGCATCCGGGCTTTCGATCCGTTCCCGGGCGCCAACAGCCCATTGGATGGCGAGACCATCAAGCTGTGGACCGCCCATGCCGATGCCGCGTCTGCCGAGCAGGCCGCACCGGGCACCATCCTGGCCGTCAGCGACACCGGCGTGACCGTGGCCGCCGCCGGTTCGGCCGTCACCGTCACCGAACTCCAGCGACCGGGCGGCAAGCGCCTGGCCGTGGCCGATTTCCTGCGCGGCTTCGACCTGAAGCCCGGGCAGGCCTTCGGCTGATGTTCCTCTCGCAGCGCATCCGCAGCCGCCCTGAATTCCGCGTCGGCGTGCGCGACATGACGCCGGTGGCGCTGGGCATCGGCGCCTGGGGCCTGATGACCGGCGTGGCCATGGTCAAGTCGAACATGAGCGTGATCGAGGCGCTGGCCATGACCCTGCTGGTCTACGCGGGCAGCTCGCAGCTCGCGGCCATTCCGCTGCTGTTCGCGGGCGCGCCGGCGTGGGTCATCTTGGCCACGGGCTTCTGCGTCAACCTGCGCTTCGTGGTGTTCAGCCTGCACCTGCGCCCCTACCTCATGCACATGCCGCGCTGGCGCCGCATGACGCACGGCTACCTCACGGCCGACATGAGCTATGCGCTCTTCACCAAGAAGTATCCGAAGCCGCCGCTGACCATTTCCGAGCAGGAATCGCAGGAGGCCTACCTCACCGGCAACTACTTCGTGACCTGGTGCGCGTGGATGGGCATGAGCCTGCTGGGCGTGGCGCTGGCCAACTTCATTCCGCAGACCTGGGGCCTGGGCTTCGCCGGCGTGCTGAGCCTGGTGGCCATCGTCTGCTCGATGGCGACCACCCGCCTGCGCGTGCTCGCCGCGCTGATTGCCGGCGTGACCGCCGTGGCGGCCTATGCACTGCCGCTGAAGCTCAACATCGTGGTGGCCATCGGCGTGGCCGTGCTGCTGTGCTTCTGGCTCGAGAAGCAGTTCGGCCTCGACCCGACGGCGGAGGACGACAAGTGAGCGCCACGACGGACTGGTGGACGATGGGCGTGATCGTCGGCCTGGCGCTCGTCACCGTGCTCACCCGCTGCTTCTTCTTCATTCTCGACCGGCCCTGGGGCCTGCCCGAGTGGGCGCACCGCGCGCTGCACTACGCGCCGGCGGCCGCGCTCGCGGGCGTGATCGCGCCCGAGATCGTCATGACCCAGGGCCACCTGATCACCACGCTGCACGACGCGCGCCTGTATGCGGCGGTTGTCGGTGCGGCGTATTTCTACTGGCGGCGCGGGGTGCTCGGCACCATGATCGCCGGCATGGCGGTCTACCTGCCGCTGCACCTCGGCCTGGGCTGGTAGCCGCAGGGTTTCTTTTTTGTTCAGTCGAGCTTCACGCCGGCGGCCGCGATGATCTTGCCCCAGCGCTCGCTTTCCGCGCGCGACAGCTTGTAGAAGTCCTGCGGCGTTCCGGGCAGCGCCTCGAAGCCGAAGTCCGCGAACAGCTTCACCACCTTCGGTGCCTTCATTGCCTTGTGCAGCTCGCTGTTGAGCCGCGCCACCGCCTCGGGCGGCATGCCGGCCGGGCCGATCAGGCCGTGGAAGGCGTAGGCGTTGACGTCGCTGAAACCGGCCTCCACGAAGGTCGGCACCTCGGGCAACGCGCTCGCGCGCTGCGGCAGCGCGATGGCCAGCACCCGCACCTTGCCCGACTTGATGATGGGCAGGCCCGAGGCCAGGTCCAGCATCATCACCGGCACCTGGCCGCCCATCACGTCGGTCATGGCGGGCGCGGCGCCCTTGTACGGCACGTGCGTGATCGTCAGGCCCGCCTTCTGCTTGAAGAGTTCCATCGCCATGTGGTGCGGCGAGCCGTTGCCGGGCGAGGCGTAGCTCACCTTGTCGGGGTTGGCCTTCACGTAGCGCACGAACTCGGCCACGGTCTTGGCAGGAAAGTCGGGGTGCACCACCAGCGCCACCGGAAAGCGGCCGATGGTGCCGATGTAGGTGAAGTCGCTCGCGGGCTTGTACGGCAACTTGACGAACATGTGCTCGTTGAAGAGCAGCGCCGCGTTCTCGGCCTGCATGACCGTGTAGCCGTCGGGCCTGGCCTGCATCATCACCGACACGCCGATGTTGGTCGACGCACCGGGCCGGTTGTCGATGATGAGCGGCTGCCCGAGCGACGGCTGCATCGCCTCGGCCAGCGTGCGCGCGAGGTTGTCGGTGCCGCCGCCGGCCGAGTAGGGCACGATCCATTTGATCGGCTGGCTGGGGTAGGCGGCCGGCTGCGCCGACGCGAAGGTGGCGCTCGTCAGGGCGAGCGCCGCGGCCATCAGGGGAAGGAATCGCTTCATCGTCTCTTGTCTCCGTTGCTTGTCTTGAAATCGGTTCAGGTCATTCGCCGCGCAAGACCTGCCAGAGCTCGCGGTCGCGCTCGGCGGTCCACACCACGGGGTGCTCGATGCCGCGAAGCTCGTCGTAGGCGCGCGACACGTCGAAGGGCAGCACGTGCTGGAACACGGGCCAGCTGCCGAAGCGCGGTGTCATCGCGGCGTCTGCGCGCGCGAAGCAGCCGCGCAGTGTTTCGCCTGCGGCGATGCCGGCCTTCACGCTGTCGAGCAGCGTGGAAAGAAAGGCCTTGGTGAGGTCGATGGCCTCCGCGCAGGCCGCTTCGTTCTGCAGCACCGCGCCGCGCCCCGGCACCAGCACGCGGGGGTTCAGCGCCCGCACCGCGTCGAGCGTGCCGGCCCAGTCGCCGATGTAGGCATCGCCCGCGTACACGCCGCAGTGGTTCTCGACCACGTCGCCCGAGAACAGCACGCCGCAGTCGGGCAGCCAGGCCACCGTGTCGCCGCTCGAATGGCCGCGACCCAGCGCCATCAGCCGCAGTTCTCGCCCCGTGCCCGGGCGCGGGCCGAGCCACAGGCTCATTTCGCCGGCGAAGCTCACCGTCGGAAAGGTCAGCCCCGGGATTTCCTCCACGCCCGCGAACAGGCGCGGAAAGCGTCCGACTTCCGAATCGAAATCGGCCTGCCCGCGCGTGCGGATCCAGTCGAGCGTGCCGTTGCTCGACACGATCTGTTCCACCTCGTCGAAGGCGCTCGCGCCCATCACGCGCACTGCGTGGTAATGCGTGAGCACGACGGTCTTGACGGGCTTGTCGGTCACCGTGCGGATGGCCGCGAGAAAGTCGCGCGCCATGCGCGGCGTGGGGCGCGTGTCGATCAGCACCACCTGCTCGTCGCCGACCACGAAGCCGCAGTTGGGATCGAAGTCGCTGATGTAGCCATAGGCGCCGGGCGCGAGCTCGCGCAGCTGCGGCTTCTGCTCGCGGGTGTCGGAAGCGGAAGCGAAGGAGACGGAAGTGGTCATGGGGCGTGTGGGGTCGTGGGGTCTTGCGCGGCCGCTGCCGCATGGATGCAGGCGAGCAGCACGTCCTGGTCGGCGCACTGGTTGGCCAGCAGCAGCACCAGGCGGGCGTTGAGGTCGGCGCTCTGCGCGTCGGTGCGGCCTTCGTGCGCGGCGAGCAGCGCTGCGTAGAAGCCGTCGGGATCGGGGATGCGGGGTTCGGTGATCATGGGGTCGGGCGGTGTGCGAGCGCGGTGCGCAACGCAGAGGCGATGGCTTCGGGCAGAGCGTTCTGCAGCACGGCGGCGCGGTAGGCATCGGGCCGCACCAGCGCGAAGCCGCCTGCACCGTCGATGCCGAGATGGGCTGCGAGTTGGTCGTCGGCTTGCAGCGCGGGCAGGCCGCTGTCGCCGCCCACGGCCAGCAGGCGCAGCGGCAATGAAGCCGTGGCCTCGAGCGCCGCTTCGGCCTGCGCGCGCGTGGGCGCGAACCACAGGCCGATGCAATGCGTGCCTTCGGCCAGCAGCTGCATCAACGTCGTCTCACGCCCATCGGCCCAGCGCAGCGGCAGGTTCTGCACGGTGCGCGCGCCCTCGGGCAAATGCGGTGCGGCCGGGTAGGCGTTGGCGACCGACATGCGCCCCGTGTTCACCAGCGCGCGTGCGAACGGATACCGCGCCGCCAGCGCCACCACCGCGCGGCGCAGCGTGTGTTCGGCCGGCGAGCGCGGCGCAAGAAAGCGCGCCGAGCGGCTGGTCACCTGCAGGTTCTCTTTCGCGGCGGGTTGGCGCTCCGCGTCGTAGCTGTCGAGCAGCGCATCGCCGGCCTGGCCTTGCGCGACCAGCGCGAGCTTCCAGCCGAGGTTGGCCGCGTCCTGGATGCCGCTGTTGCCGCCGCGCGCGCCGAACGGGCTCACCACATGCGCCGCATCGCCGATGAAGAACACCGGGCCGTGCCGGAAGCTGTCGAGCAGGTGGTCGCGGTAGCCGTAGGGTCCGATCCACACGAACTCGAACGCCACGTCGGGCCCGAGCTGCTCGCGCAGCCGCGCGCCCGCCACCTCGGGCCGGCTGATGGCGGCCGTGTCGCAGTCCTCGGGCATCTGGTAGTCGATGCGCCACACGCCGTCGGCCATCAGGTGCTGCCACACGCCGCGGCCTTCGTTGAAGGGCGCGTCGACCCAGGTCCAGCGCTCGGTGGGCAGCGGCTTCTTGAAGCGCACGTCGCTGATGCACCAGCGGTCGGTGCTGCGCGAAGCATGGGCCTCGATGCCGAGCTGCGTGCGGATCGGGCTGTTGGCGCCGGTCGCGTCGATCAGCCGGTCGGCCTCGATCGTGTAGCTGCCGGCGGGCGTCTCGATGTCCAGGCGCACGCCGTCGGCCAGTGGCTCCACGCGCGTCACGCGGCTCTTCCAGCGCACGTCGGTCACGCCCAGTTCGAGGATGCGCTCGACCAGGAACCACTCGACGTAGAACTGCTGCAGGTTGATGAACGGCGGCTGCCTGGAGACACTCGCGGCCTGCAGGTTGAAGTTGTAGACCTCCTCGTCGCCCGAGAAGGTGCGCCCGAACGACCAGGTGATGCCCTTGGCCGCGATGCGCTCGTAGACGCCCAGGCGCTCGAAGATCTCCAGGCTCTTCTGCGCGTAGCAGATGCCGCGCGACGACGCACCGCGCACGCCGACGGTGTTGTCCTCGTCGAGCAGCACGGCCCGCACGCCGCGCTGCGCCAGGTCGCAGGCCAGCGTGAGGCCGGAAGGCCCGGCGCCGACGATGACGATCGGGTGGCGCACGACCTTCGTGCTCTCTAGTTCAGGGGGTGGCGCGAAAGGCCAGGCCGGCAGCTCGTAGGCCGGTGCGAAGGCAAAGGTTTCCATGTTTCTTCTACAGCGCGTGCGCGAATTCGGCGATGGCGTCGGCCGCCTTCGGGACCAGTTCGGGTTGCCCCGCGAGGTAGTGGTTGCCGCCCACGATGTCGACGTTGCGGATGCGCGAGCCGCCCGCGGCCATCCACGCGTCGCGCGTGCTCGGGAACGTCGACTGGTCGCCCGTGTAGGTCAGCAGCAGCTTGGGCACCGTGGTGCGCGCGAGGTTGGTCGGCCCGTCGGCCTGCGAGCGCGACGACCATTGCGAGAGAAACGCCGTCAGCGAGGTGGTGCGCCCCATGGCGTTGGCCGAGTAGTTCACCTGCCGCGCGTCGCCCCACACGCTGCCGGGCAGCCGGTCGTTCGCATCCAGCGAGAGGTCCACGCAGCGCGGATCGGCGTGCGTGCGGTAGACGATGAAGGTCTGGTCGCGCGGCGCGCCCGCTGTGCCGCGCAACAGCGCGAGGCGCTCGACGCACCACTGCTCGATGCGGTCCAGCCGCGCCTTCTGCGCCGCGCTGAAGTGCGCCAGGAAGTCGCCGTCGTAGGGCACGCGATGGCGCGGGTCGTACATGTCGAGGTCGGGGTCCACCGACAGCGGGTCGTGCTCGTCGGTGACCGAGGGGTCGATCCAGTCGCGCATCAGCCGCGTGCGGCCCAGGTGCGCGGCGCACAGTGCGATGCCGTCCACCGGCGGCAGGTCGCTCGGGTGCAGGTGCGTCGCGTCGCCGTCGGGCAGGTGGGTGGCGGTGAGCTGTTCGGCCTGCGCCTGGTAGAAGGCCGCGAGCGCGGCGCCGCCCGAGTTGCCGACGAGAAATACCTTCTCGTAGCCGGCTTCGCGCAAGTGCCGCACGCCGGCGCCCAGGTCCTGGATGGCGCGCTCCATCAGCAGCACCGTGTCGTTGCCCACGAAGCGCGAGTTCAGCCCCATGCAGCAGACGCCGCGCTCGGCCAGCGGGCCGATCAGGTAGTGGCCCATGAAGTTGCTGGTCGGGTGCATCACGATCGCCGCCACCTTCTTCGGCCCCTGTGGGGCCCGGAAGGCGCCGTAGATGCGCGGGCGCAGCATCTGCAGGCCCGACTGGCTTTCCATCGCCGCGCCGGGCTTCACGTCGATGACGGCGAGTTGCAGTTCAGACATGCGATGCGCCCTTCTTCGCTGCACGCAGCTCGGCCTTGCGCGCTGTCCATGCATCGAGGTCGGCACGGGCGCGCAACGCATGTGCGTCCATCTCGGCTTGCGGCACGGTGGGCGTGGTCAGTTCCACGCGGATGCCGTTGGGGTCGAAGAAGTAGATCGACTCGATGATGTGGTGGTCGGTCACCCCCAGCACCTCGACGCCCGCGCCTTCGAGCCGCGCCTTGGCGGCTTGCAGGTCGGCCACCGAATCGACGCGCAGCGCGATGTGGTTCACCCACGAAGGCGTGTTGGGCGAGGGCAGCGCCGCGGTGTCGTCGCCCAGGTCGAAGAAGGCGATGTACGAACCGTCGCGCATCTGAAAAAAGATGTGCACGTAGGGGCAGTACTCGCCCGTGCTCGGCACGTGGTCGCTCTTGATCACGTGCGCCAGTGGCAGGCCCAGCAGGTCTTCGTAGAAGCGGCGGGTTTCCTCGCTGTCGCGGCAGCGCCAGGCGAAATGGTGCAACCCGTGAATGGGTGGGGGTGCCGTGTGGGCAGTCGTCGTCGGCATGGGTGTCTCCGTTCAGCCGCGATTGGGCGACGACGCGTCTTATGATGCAATCGAAATTAATTCATCGATTGATGAAATAAACATATATATGAACCTGACCCTGCGCCAGCTGCGCGCCTTCGCAGCCGTGGCCGAAACCGGCAGCTTCACCGCCGCGGCACAGCAGCTGCACCTCACGCAGTCGGCGCTCAGCGTGCTGGTGCGCGAACTCGAACGCGAGATGGGCGTGCAGCTGCTCGACCGCAACACCCGCAGCGTGCAGCTGTCGGAGGCCGGGCGCGAGTTCCTGCCTTCGGTGCACCGCTTGCTCGGCGACTTGGCGGGCGCGGTGGCGGGCGTCACGGATCTGCGTGACAAGAAGAAAGGGGTGTTGCGGCTTGCCGCGCCGCAGCTCATGGCCTGCACGCTGATGCCGCGCGTGATCGCGGCCTACCGCGAGAGCTACCCCGACGTCGATGTGCGCCTGGCCGACACGCTGCCCGAGCACCTGCTCGCGGGCGTGATGGCCGGCGACGTCGAACTCGCCGTGGGGCAGGACGTGGCGGTCGACGGTGCCATCGATCGCCGCACGCTGTTTCGCGACCGCCACTGGCTGATCTGCCCGCCGGACCATGCCTTCGCCAAGCGCCGCAAGGTGCGCTGGCACGAGCTGGGGCCTTACACCTTCATCGCCCCCACGCGCGACTTCCGCCAGCGCGTGCTGCCCGAGCTGGGCCCGGCCGAGCGCGCGTACATGCTGCGCGCCGGCACGCAGGAGGTGTCGTACATGACCACAGCGCTCGGCATGGTGGCCTCGGGGCTCGGGCTCACGGTGTGCCCGACCTACTCCGCCTCGCTGGTGCGCGCCCACGGCCTGCAGATGGTGCGGCTCGAGTCGCCCGACTTCCACCGCGAGGTGTGCGTCTACAGTGCGGCGCGGCGCAGCCTGTCCCCGGCGGCGGCGAGCTTCGTCGAGATCCTCGAAGGCTTCGCCAAAGCCCAGCCAGGGCGCTGAGCAAGGGCTGAAAAGCATCGGGCCGCCGCAACAGGCGCACAGTGCCACGAGGGCGCCAAACCTACAATGCAGGCCGACCCGTCTTCCACCTACTCCAGATCCATGAACGTCATTCGATTCACCGACCTCTGCGCACAGGGCAAAGCCGCCGGCCAGCGCGTTTTCATCCGTGCCGACCTCAACGTGCCGCAGGACGACGCCGGCCACATCACCGAAGACACGCGCATCCGCGCCTCGGTGCCCTGCATTCAGCTCGCGCTCGATGCCGGCGCGGCCGTCATGGTCACCTCGCACCTGGGCCGCCCGACCGAAGGCGAGTTCAAGCCCGAAGACTCGCTGGCCCCCGTGGCCAAGCGTCTGGGCGAGCTGCTCGGCCGCGAAGTGCCGCTGGTCGCCAACTGGGTCGACGGCGTCGACGTCAAGCCCGGCCAGGTCGTGCTGCTCGAGAACTGCCGCGTCAACAAGGGCGAGAAGAAGAACGACGAGGCGCTGGCCAGGAAGCTGGCCGCGCTCACCGACATCTACGTGAACGACGCCTTCGGCACCGCCCACCGCGCCGAAGCCACCACCTACGGCATTGCGCAGTTCGCCAAGATCGCCGCAGCCGGCCCGCTGCTGGCGGCCGAGATCGACGCCATCACCAAGGCGCTGGCGCAACCCAAGCGCCCGCTGGTGGCCATCGTGGCGGGCTCCAAGGTCAGCACCAAGCTCACCATCCTCAAAAGCCTGTCGGCCAATGTGGACCAGCTGATCGTCGGCGGCGGCATCGCCAACACCTTCATGCTGGCCGCCGGCCTGAAGATCGGCAAGTCGCTGGCCGAGCCCGACCTGGTCGACAACGCCCGGGCCGTGATCGAGGCCATGCGCGCGCGCGGCGCCGACGTGCCGATTCCGGTGGACGTGGTCACGGCCAAGACCTTCGCCGCCGATGCGCTCGCCACCGTCAAGGACGCCAATGACGTGGCGGACGACGACCTGATCCTGGACATCGGCCCCAAGACCGCCGCCATCCTGGCCGCGCAACTGCGCGAAGCCGGCACCATCGTCTGGAACGGCCCGGTGGGCGTGTTCGAGTTCGACGCCTTCGCGGGCGGCACCAAGGCCATCGCGCAAGCCATCGCAGAGAGCAGCGCGTTCTCGATCGCCGGTGGTGGCGACACGCTCGCGGCCATCGCCAAGTACGGCATCGAGAAGCAGGTCGGCTACATCTCGACCGGCGGCGGCGCCTTCCTCGAGGTGCTGGAAGGCAAGACCCTGCCGGCCTTCGAAATCCTGGCCAAGCGCGCGGCCGGTTGACCGGCGGTGCGGCGGACGCGCGACGAAAGCCCGTCAGGGTGACTTCCGTCAGACACACAAAGTGTATACAGTAGCGAATACAAAACGGAGACTACCCTCATGAGCACGGACCGCATCCCCCGCCACGCCACCAAGATCGTTGCCACGCTCGGTCCGGCGTCCAGCACACCGGAACTGCTGGAACAGATGATCCAGGCCAAGGTCAGCGTGGTGCGGCTGAACTTCAGCCACGGCACCGCGCAGGACCACATCGACCGCGCGGTCATGGTGCGCGAAGCCGCCCGCAAGATGGGCCGCGAAGTGGCCATCATGGCCGACCTGCAGGGCCCCAAGATCCGCGTGGGCAAGTTCGCGCAGGGCAAGGTCTGGCTGGAGCCGGGCGCCAAGTTCGTGCTGGACGCCTCGCGCACCGAACCCGGCGACGTCGACGCCGTGGGCCTGGACTACAAGGACCTGCCGCGCGATGTGAAGCCCGGCGACAAGCTGCTGCTGAACGACGGCCTCATCGTGCTCACGGTGGACGGCGTCAAGGGCGAGGCGGTGCACACCACCGTCAAGCTCGGCGGCGAGCTGTCGAACAACAAGGGCATCAACAAGCAGGGCGGCGGCCTCACGGCGCCCGCGTTGACCGCCAAGGACATGGAAGACATCAAGACCGCGATGAGCTTCCAGGCCGACTACGTGGCCGTGAGCTTCCCCAAGAACGCCACCGACATGGAAATGGCGCGCCAGCTGTGCAACGTGGCCGCGGCCGAGTTCGGCCACAAGCCCGGCATGATCGCCAAGATCGAGCGTGCCGAGGCCATTCCCAAGCTCGAAGAGATCCTGCGCGCCAGCGACGGCATCATGGTCGCCCGCGGCGACCTCGCCGTTGAAGTCGGCAACGCCGCCGTGCCGGCGCTGCAGAAGAAGATGATCCGCATGGCGCGCGACATGGACAAGGTGGTCATCACCGCGACCCAGATGATGGAGTCGATGATCACCAACCCCGTGCCCACCCGCGCCGAGGTGAGCGACGTGGCCAACGCCGTGCTCGACGGCACCGACGCCGTGATGCTCTCGGCCGAAACGGCCTCGGGCCGCTATCCGCTGGAAACCGTGCAGGAGATGAGCCGCATCTGCGAGGCGGCCGAAATCGCCGAAGACAAGACGCTGGACGCCGACTTCAGCGGCAAGACCTACAGCCGCATCGACCAGTCGATCGCGATGGGCGCGCTGTTCACGGCCCACCACCTGGGCGCCAAGGCCATCGTGGCGCTCACCGAGTCGGGCTCCACCATGCTGTGGATGAGCCGCCACCGCGCGCACATTCCCATGTACGCGCTGACCTCGCGCCTGGCCACGCAGCGCAAGATGGCGCTGTACCGCAACGTGCGCCCGCTGCTGATGGACTCGCAGACCGACCGCGACACCGCGCTCGAACAGGCCGAAGCCCATCTGAAGAAGCGCGGCATCGTGCAGAGCGGCGACGTCTACGCCATCACCTGCGGCGAGCCGATGGGCGCCCCGGGCGGCACCAACATGCTCAAGATCTGCCGCGCCAGCTGACGGGTACTTTCACGAAACACCGCGGAACCGGCTTTGCCGGGCCGCAGGTGTTGCCCCCGGCGAGGGGGTTGGCGAAGCGACACGAAGTGCGCGCAGCCTGGGGGAGTGCCAATTTCTAGCCGTTGCGAAAGAGGAAGCTGTAGGCGTTCAGGGCGGGCACACCGCCCAGGTGCGCATACAGCACCTTCGAGCCGGCCGGAAACTCCCCGAGCCGCACCTTCTCGATCATCCCGTGCATCGACTTGCCCTCGTACACGGGGTCGGTCAGCATGCCCTCCATGCGCGCGCACAGGCGAATCGCCTCCAGCGTGCCTTCGTTCGGCAGCCCGTACTCGGGCCCGCCGAAACGGCGGTCCAGCACCACGTCCTCGTCGGTGATGTCGCGGCCCAGCCCCACCAGTTCGGCCGTGCCCTTGGCGATGCGCACGATCTGCTCGAAGGTCTGCTGCGGCTTGGCCGAGGCGTCGATGCCGATCACGCGGTCGGCACGGCCGTCGGCCGCGAAGCCCACCACCATGCCGGCCTGCGTGCTGCCGGTGACCGAGCAGGTCACGATGTAGTCGAACTTGAAGCCCAGCTCGGCCTCCTGCTGGCGCACTTCTTCCGCAAAGCCCACGAAGCCCAGGCCGCCGCGCGGATGCTCCGAGCAGCCCGCCGGAATCGGGAACGGCTTGCCGCCGGCCTTGCGCACGTCGGCCATCGCTTCTTCCCAGCTCTTGCGGATGCCGATGTCGAAGCCCGCCGCGTCCAGCCGCACGTCGGCGCCCAGGATGCGCGACATCTCGATGTTGCCGACCCGGTCGTACAGCGCGTCGGAGTAGTTGACCCAGTTCTCCTGCACCAGCACGCACTTCAGCCCCAGGTGCGCCGCCACCGCGGCCACCTGGCGCGTCTGGTTCGACTGGATGCCGCCGATGGACACCAGGGTGTCGTAGCCGCCTTCGAGCGCCTCGGGAATCAGGTACTCCAGCTTGCGGGTCTTGTTGCCGCCGAAGGCCAGGCCGCTGTTGCAGTCCTCGCGCTTGGCGTACAGCTCGACCTCGCCGCCCAGGTGCGCGCTCAGGCGCTTCAGGGGGTGGATCGGCGTGGGGCCGAAGGTCAGTGCGTGACGGGGAAACTTCTTCAGGTTCATGGTGCGGCTCCAAGGGGTTGAAGCCTTGAATCGTAGGAAGAAGGGCCCGCAACGTGCTTGCGAAGTTGTCTGGCTTCCCGAATGAAAAAAAGGCACGATGGCAAAAGCCATCACTTTCAAGCCGAGGAAAAAGGAATGAACACAACAAAATTGCGTCCTCCCCCGGAGCTCGACCGCACCGACCGCGCCATCCTTCGCGCCCTGCAGCGCGACGCCTCGCTGTCGAACGTGGCGCTGGCCGCCAAGGTCAACCTCAGCGCCGCCGCCTGCCTGCGCCGCGTGGAGCGGCTCAAGGCCTCGGGGCTCATCAAGGCCATCGTCGCGCTGCTGGACCCCGACGCGCTCGACGTCGGCATGCTCGTGATGATCGGCGTGGTGCTCGACCGCTCCACGCCAGACTCCTTCGCCGACTTCGAGAAAGCCGCGCAGAAGGTCTCGGGCTGCCTCGAATGCCACGTGGTGACCGGCGAGTTCGACTACTTCATGCTCGTGCGCACGCGCGACAACGACAGCTTCAACCGCCTGCACGCCGAGCAACTGCTGTACCTGCCGGGGGTGCGGCAGATCCGCACCTTCGTCGTTCTGAAGCAGGTGCTGTCGACCACGCAGCTTCCCATCTGACGAAACCGGTCGGCCACTGCATGCGTACTGGTGCGATGAGCTTTCCCACCTTCGCCACCGCTTTCCACTCCCTTCGCCGGCGCCGCAGCGCCTTCGTCACCGCCTTCACCGTCACCGCCGCCGCCGTGCTGTCGGCCTGTTCGCCGGTCAAGGTGCTCAACGGGCTGGTGCCCGCCGACACCTACCAGTTCCAGGGCGACATCGCCTACGGCCAGGCGCCGCGCCAGGTGCTCGACGTGTACCAGCCGTTGCCGTCCACCCGGCCTGCACGCGGTTCGCGCCCGCTGGTGGTGTTCTTCTTCGGCGGTACCTGGACCCACGGCGACCGCGCCAGCTACAAGTTCGTCGGCGAGGCGCTGGCCGCGCGCGGCGCGGTGGTGGTGGTGCCCGACTACGGGCTGTCGCCGGCCTTCACCTACCCGGTGTTCGTGCGCGACAGCGCGCTGGCCGTCAAATGGGCGCTCGACAACGCCGCGCAGCTCGGTGCCGACCCGAAGCAGGTCTACGTGATGGGGCACAGCTCGGGCGGCTACAACGCCGCGATGGTGGCGCTGGACGATCGCTGGCTCGGCGAGGTGGGCGCCAGCCCGAAGCAGCTGGCCGGCTGGATCGGCCTGGCCGGCCCCTACGACTTCCTGCCCATCGGCGACCCGCAGGCGCAGGCGGCTTTCAACTGGCCGAACACGCCGCGCGACTCGCAGCCGCTGGCGCATGTCACTGCGGCCTCGCCGCGCGCGCTGCTCATGGCGGCCTCGAAGGACAACCTGGTCTACCCCGATCGCAACACCGGCCAGATGGCCACCGCGCTGCGGGCCGCGGGCGTGCCGGTGGAGGTGAAGCTGTTCGACAACCTGAGCCATGTCACGCTGATCGGTGCGTTCGCCAAGCCGATCCAGTGGCTGGGCGGGCCGGTTCTGCCGCCGGTCCTGGGTTTCCTCGGGCTGGCGTCGGTGCCGTCCCACAATTAGGGTGAGGGGGGTCTCGGTAGAATTGCGGCAGTTTTCTCTCGTCTTTCCGCCTTCTTCTTTCCCTAATTCCCGCGAGGTATTTCCCTATGGCACTCGTCTCGATGCGCGAACTGCTCGACCATGCCGCAGCCAATGGCTACGGCATTCCGGCCTTCAACGTCAACAACCTCGAACAGGTCCAGGCCGTGATGGAGGCCGCCAAGGAAACCGGCGCGCCGGTCATCCTGCAAGCCAGCGCGGGTGCGCGCAAGTACGCCGGCGAAGCCTTCATCAAGCACCTGATCCAGGCCGCCATCGAGCAGTACCCGAACATTCCGCTGGTGATGCACCAGGACCACGGCCAGAACCCCGACGTGTGCAAGGGCGCCATCGACCTGGGCTTCAGCTCGGTCATGATGGACGGCTCCCTCGAGGCCGACGGCAAGACCATCGCCAGCTACGAGTACAACGTGGACGTCACCAAGAAGGTGTCCGACATGGCCCACCGCCTGGGCGTGACCGTTGAAGGCGAGCTCGGCTGCCTCGGCTCGCTCGAAACCATGAAGGGCGACAAGGAAGACGGCCACGGCACCGACGACACCATGACGCGCGAGCAGCTGCTGACCGACCCCGAGCAGGCCGCCGACTTCGTCAAGCGCACCCAGATCGACGCACTGGCCATCGCCATCGGCACCAGCCACGGCGCCTACAAGTTCACGCGCGAGCCCACCGGCGACATCCTGGCGATCGACCGCATCAAGGAAATCCACCGCCGCATTCCCAACACCCACTTGGTGATGCACGGCTCGTCGAGCGTGCCGCAGGACCTGCTGGCCATCATTCGCCAGTACGGCGGCGACATGAAGGAAACCTACGGCGTGCCCGTGAAGGAAATCCAGGAAGCCATCAAGCACGGCGTGCGCAAGATCAACATCGACACCGACATCCGTCTGGCCATGACCGGCGCGGTGCGCAAGTTCCTGGCCGAGCACCCCGACAAGTTCGACGCCCGCGAATGGCTCAAGCCGGCGCGCGAAGCCGCCAAGCTGATCTGCAAGCAGCGCTACATCGAGTTCGGCTGCGAAGGCCAGGGCGCCAAGATCAAGGGCGACACGCTCCAGGTGGTTGCCGCCCGCTACGCCAAGGGCGAGCTGGCGCAGGCCGTGGTCTGACAACTTCCGCGTGATTCGAAGGCCACCGTTCGCGGTGGCTTTTTTCTGCGCGCACAATCCGCTTTCACCGTCTTTTCGTTTCCGTCGTTTTTCACCGCATCTGCCCCATGACCACCGTCCACACCTCCTCCATCCAGAGCCTGCCCCTGCTTGCGCGCGGCAAGGTGCGCGACAACTACGCCGTCGGCGAAGACCGCATCCTGATGGTCGCGAGCGACCGGCTCAGCGCCTTCGACGTCATCATGGGCGAGCCCATTCCCGGCAAGGGCGAGATCCTCACGCAGATGGCGCTGTGGTGGTTCGAGCGGCTCGGCCAGCTCTGCCCCAACCACCTGACCGGCGACGCGCCCGAGAGCGTGGTCACGGCCGAGGAAGTGCCCCAGGTCACCCAGCGCTCCATGCTGGTCAAGCGCCTGAAGCCGATTCCGGTGGAGGCCGTGGTGCGCGGCTACCTGGCCGGCAGCGGCTGGAAGGAATACCAGGAAACCCAGTCGGTCTGCGGCGTGCCGCTGCCCGAGGGCCTGACCAACGCGAGCAAGCTGCCGCGCCCGATCTTCACGCCCGCCGCCAAGGCCGCGGCCGGCGAGCACGACGAGAACATCACCTACGACCGCGTGGTGGAAATCGTCGGCCCCAAGCTGGCCCAGCAGATCCGCGAGACCAGCATCGCCATCTACGAGACCGCCGCGCAGATCGCCCTGGCCAAGGGCATGATCATTGCCGACACCAAGTTCGAGTTCGGCCTGGACGAGGCCGGCACGCTGGTGCTGATGGACGAGGTGCTCACGCCCGACAGCTCGCGCTACTGGCCGGTGGAGGGCTACCAGGCCGCCCTGGCCGCC
This sequence comes from Variovorax sp. 10N412, assembly GCF_056394985.1. Lineage (NCBI taxonomy): Bacteria > Pseudomonadati > Pseudomonadota > Betaproteobacteria > Burkholderiales > Comamonadaceae > Variovorax > Variovorax sp. 10N412. Next base: position 125,772 of record NZ_JBFTIO010000003.1, on the reverse strand, counting down.
GGGACCAACCCGCCGAGCTACGACAAGCAGTTCGTGCGCGACTGGCTCGAAGCCACCAAGATCAACGGCAAGCCCTGGGACAAGACGCCCCCGGCGCCGCGCCTGCCAGCCGAGGTCATCGAGAAGACGGCCGCCAAGTACCGCGAGGCGCTGGAGCGGCTGACCGGCTGACCCGGCGTTCTCTTCAAAAGCAAAGACCGGCCGAGGCCGGTCTTTTTTCGTTTCAGCGGCCGCCGCCGATGAGCAACGCCACCGTCCGCCCACGCGCATCCAGCAGCGCGAGCCGGCCCGGGCCTGCCAGGCTGTAGCTCGCGGTGCTCTGCAGCGCGGAGATGAACTGCGCCTCGTTGGCCCCGCGCGCAGGGTCGAGGCAGGCCATGCGGGTCGAGGCCATCTGGCCGATCTTCAGCGCACTGCCCGCGCGCGTGAAGGTGCCCGAGATGCGATTGCAGCCGCCCGAACCGCTGACGCGGCCGCTGCTGCGGTCGAACTGGACCTGCGCCTCGCCGCCCGGCGCGACGGGCTCGTCGCCCAGCTGGACCAGCCGCCAGGCCGGGCCTTCGATCGGCTCGTCGAGGCTGATGCCGCTGCCGCAACCGGTCAAGGCCGTCAGCAAAGCCGCCGTTGCGAGGGCGGGAAGCGCTGTACCGCGGGAGAAGCGTGCGAGGCGGGCGAAGGAGCGCATGGCCGGTCTTTCCTTTTCGATCTGCAACAAGTTGAATCGGGCGTGATCGTATGCGAGCGCGTCTAGCTCGCCAATGCCACGCCACCGGCCAGCCGGGCCTTCACGCAGCGCCGCACGCTGTCGGGCGTGTCGTCGCGCGCGAGCAGCGCGGGCCAGTCGGCCTGTGCCTGGCGCACGGTGTCCTTGGCGATGGTCATCAGCCGCGCGGGGCGCAGCAGGCCCGCCGAGCGCAGCAACGCGTCGAGCGCGTCCCAGTCGAAGGCGCGCAGCTTGGCGTCGATGGCGCGGTTGACCCCGTAGTCCGAAGGCGGCACGTCCTCGAAGAAGGCCGCCACGCAGACGGGGTCGTACAGCGGCGCGAGCACCGGAGCCACGCCGTCGGGGTAGCGCAGCGCCCAGTTCTTCAGGTGCGCGTCGCTGTTGCCCAGCAGGATGAACGCCACGATGCGCCGAACGCATTCGCGCACGTCGGCCACCGGGTTCGGCGACAGCCGGTCGAGCACGCGCAGCATGGCGGGCCAGTCGACGGCGAGGCCGCGCCCGTATTTCTGGCGCGGCTCGTACTGCAACACCTGCGCGAACTCTTCCATGTGAATGCGCCCGCCGTCGGCCGTGCGGTCGAAACGGCGCACGGCGAGCAGCTGCGTGAACGGCACCTGTTCGGGCAGGTCCGCATCGGCGCGACCGATGACGCTGGCCTCGGCGCAGTCCAGGCCGAGCGCGCCGCACAGGCGGTAGCCGGTGAACTCGTTGTCGACCAGGTCGGGGTGGCGCGTGGTCGGCAGCTTGAGGATGAAGGAGCCCGCCGCGCCATGGCGCTTGACCACGTAGCGCCGGCCGTCCTGCACGGCGGAGAACTTGGTCACCACGCCGGGCAGGGCCGCGGCGTCTTCCACCGGCATTTCGACGAATCCCGGTTCCAGCACGTCGAGCCCGAGCGCCGTGTGCCAGTGGCGCACGGTGTCGGGAATGCCTTCGGCCGCGGGCACGGGCTCGACCTCGAGCGCGCCCATCAGGTCGTGGCCGGCGGCGGCCAGCAGCTCGAACTCATCGTCGGCGCTGCAGCCGCGCTGCTGGGCCAGGCGCTCGCGGTTGTGGCCTTCGGGCAGCAGGTTCTGGAAGTAGGTGGGCCAGTGCCCGTCGCCGCGCGAGACGCGAGCGTCGCGGGCCGAGGCGAGGATGGCGCGGGTGGCGGCCTCGTCGGCGCCGCGGTAGGCCAGGGAGAGCGTCGGGCGCCCGGCGTCGCCGATGTATGCGTCGTCGAACGACACGCGCAGGATGTCGCCGTACTGCGAGAGATAGCCGACGGCGCGCCGTCCGCCGTCCGGTGCGTGCAGGGACATCCGCAGGTAGCGGATGCCGGTGTTGAATGCGGCGGCTGTGCTCACCGCCCTTCGTCGGCCAGGCTCTGTGCGATGGAGGGCGGCGCGCCCACGCCCGCCGGCTGGCCCAGCAGGCGGCCGCCCGAACGCACGAAGTCTTCCAGTTGCGGGCGCAACGCGGCGGGCACGGTCATCAATTCGAGTCCCAGCACGCGCGCCATCTCGAGCAGGGTGGACAGGCGTGGATCGATCTGGCCGCTTTCGATGCGCTGCACCGTCATGCGCGACAGGCCTGCCTGGGTCGCCAGCGCTTCCTGGCTCCAACCCCCTGCCTTGCGCGCGCTCGACAGTTCTTCGATGACTTGGCTCATTGAAATATGCTTTTCTTCAAAAAAGAGTAGCAATCTTATCTATGTGAGAACCGTTGGGCAATTTGCAGATGCAAAAAAAGCGACCTGAAGGTCGCTTTTCATTGAATTTGAGCGCCCAAAGGCGCATTGGCGAAAATCAGCTCAGCACCACGCTGCTCAGCCGGCGCCGGTAGGTGGCCACCACCGGATCGTCCGGCGGAATCTGGCCGTCGGCGACCTTTACCTTGGGCGGCTCGATCACGTCGAGGATCGCCACGTACGTCTTGCGGGCGAGCTCTTCGCTCCAGGACTTGTCGCGCATCAGGATGTCGAGCAGCTCGTCCATGGCGTCGGTCCATCGCTGCGCGGCCATCAGCAGGCGGGCACGGGCGAAACGGGCGTCGAAGTCGCGCTTGTTGGCGGCAATTTGGGCCTCGAAATCCGCCATCGCGGGCGCCACGCCTGCGGGTGGTGCTGCAAAATCGATAGCATCCATCCAGCGCTGCAGCGCGTCGAAGCGGCGCACCAGGCCGGTCTTGGCGATCACCGGCGCGAAGGCGACCTTGGCGTCGTCGAGGCGGCCTTCCAGCAGCAGCAGCTTGATGTAGTCGAAGCGGGCGTCGTCGTTGGCGGGGTCGGTGGCCACGGCGTGCTGCAGCTTCTCGAGCGCGCCCTGGGTGTCGCCCTCGGCCAGCGCGTCCTGTGCCGCGGCTTCTTCGGACGCGGCTTGCGCTTCGTCGGCGCCGGGCACATGCTTGTCGAGGAACTCGCGGATCTTCTCGGCCGGAATGGCGCCGACGAAGCCGTCCACCGGCTGGCCGTCCTTGAACATCACGCAGAACGGAATGCTGCGCACGCCGAACATTTCAGACAGCTGCGAGGAAATCTGCGGCACCTTGTCGGCGTCGAGCTTGGCCAGCGTGAAGCGCCCGGCATATTCGACCTCGAGCTTTTCGAGCACCGGCCCGAGCTGTTTGCACGGTCCGCACCATTCGGCCCAGATGTCCAGCAGCACCGGCGTGGCGACGGAGCCTTCGACCAGTTCGGCCTGAAAATTTTCGAGAGTGATGTCGATCATCGGAACCAGCTGGGGGTGAAACGTAAAATTGAAACCATGAACGAAACCATTCAGGTCGGTGTAGTGATGGGCTCGAGCTCCGATTGGGAGACGATGCGCAACGCGGTCGAGATTCTCCAGCAATTCGGAATCAGCCACGAAGCAAAGGTGGTCTCGGCCCACCGGATGCCCGATGCGCTCTTTGCGTACGCCGAAAGCGCCGCGGGGCGCGGGCTCACCGCGATCATCGCGGGCGCGGGGGGCGCGGCCCACCTGCCGGGCATGCTGGCGTCCAAGACCACGGTGCCGGTGCTCGGCGTGCCGGTGGCCAGCCGGCACCTGCAGGGCGTCGATTCGCTCTACAGCATCGTGCAGATGCCCAAGGGCGTGCCGGTGGCCACCTTTGCCATCGGCAACGCCGGCGCGGCCAACGCGGCGCTGTTCGCGGTGGCGATGCTGGCGGTGAACGACCCGGCGCTGCGCGCGCAGCTCGACGCCTTCCGCACGGCGCAGACCGCCGCCGCCGAAGCCATGACGCTGCCGCCGGCCCCCGCCGGCGAGGCGGCCCCGGTTCGCGCCGGCGAGGCCGCCCCGGTTCGCGCCGGCGAGGCCACCCCGGTTCGCGCCGGCGAGGCCGCGCCGGTCTCCCCCTTCTCGCCGCAAGGCGGAGGTGCCCTGTGAGCGGCCATGAAGGCGATCTGCCGGTTCTTCCGGGCGCCACGCTCGGGGTGCTCGGGGGCGGCCAGCTGGGGCGCATGTTCGTGCACGCCGCCCAGCGCATGGGCTACTTCACGGCGGTGCTCGACCCCGACGCCGACAGCCCCGCCGGCCGCGTGAGCCACCACCACATCCACACCGACTACGACGACGTCGACGGCCTGGCCCGCCTGGCCGGGCTCGCCGACGCGGTGACGACCGAGTTCGAGAACGTGCCCGCGCCCTCGCTGGAGCACCTGGCGGTGGCCCGCCCGGTGTCGCCCGCCGCCTCGGCCATCGCCATCGCGCAGGACCGCATCGCCGAGAAGGCGCACTTCACGCGCTGCGGCGTGCCCTGCGCGCCTTATGCGGCCATCGAAACGGCCGCGCAGCTCGCCGCCGTCGACGACGGCCTGCTGCCCGGCATCCTGAAGACCGCGCGCCTGGGCTACGACGGCAAGGGCCAGCAGCGCGTGAAGACGCGCGCCGAGCTGGTCGAGGCCTGGCAGGCCACGGGCTGCGTGCCCTGCGTGCTCGAGAAGATGCTGCCGCTCGAGTTCGAATGCTCGGTGATCCTGGCGCGCGGGCGCGACGGGCAGGTGGTGCATTTTCCGCCGCAGCGCAACCTGCACCGCGACGGCATCCTGGCCGTGACCGAGGTGCACGCGCGGAACATGCCCAAGACGGTGGCGCAGGGCGCGGTCAATTCCGCGAAGAGCATTGCCAATGGCCTGGACTACGTGGGCGTGCTGTGCGTGGAGTTCTTCGCGCTGGCCGACGGCTCGCTGGTGGTCAATGAAATGGCCCCGCGCCCGCACAACAGCGGCCACTACACGATGGAAGCCTGCGACGTGTCGCAGTTCGAGCTGCAGGTGCGCACGCTCGCCGGCCTGCCGCTGGTCGCGCCGCGCCAGCACAGCCCGGCCATCATGCTCAACCTGCTGGGCGACCTGTGGTTCGTGCAGGGAGGTGACACCCCCGTCACGCCGCGCTGGAGCGAGGTGCTCGCGCTGCCCGGCGCCCACCTGCACCTGTACGGCAAGGTCGACCCGCGGCGCGCCCGCAAGATGGGCCACCTGACCTTCACCGGCGCCACGCTCGACGGCGTGCGCGCCGCCGCGTCGCAGGCCGCGTTGCTGCTGGGCCTGCCCGCGGTGACCACCGCCGACCTCGCATGATCCTGGACGGGCGCTCGCCCCAGGCCATCGACGCCATTGCCGAAGCCGCGCGCGTGCTGCGCGCGGGCGGCCTGGTCGCGTTCCCGACCGAGACCGTCTACGGCCTGGGGGCCGATGCCACCAGCGACATGGCGGTTGCCGGCATCTTCAAGGCCAAGGGGCGGCCTTCGGACCACCCGCTGATCGTCCACGTGGCGGCCGGCATCAAGGGCACCGAGGCGCTGTCGCGCTTCGCCCAGCCGCTGCCGCTGTTCGCGCAGAAGCTGGTGCAGGTCTTCTGGCCCGGCCCGCTCACGCTGATCGTCACGCGCCAGCCCGGCGTGGGCGCTGCCGCCGCGGGCGGGCAGGACACCATCGGCCTGCGCTGCCCTTCGCATCCGGTGGCGCAGGCGCTGCTCGAGGCCTGCGCCGAACTGGGCGTGCCCGGCGTCGCGGGGCCCAGCGCCAACCGCTTCGGCCGCGTCAGCCCGACCACCGCGCAGCATGTGCACGACGAGTTCGGAGACGACCTGCTCGTGATCGACGGTGGCGCGTGCGAGGTGGGCATCGAGTCGACCATCGTCGACTGCAGTCGCGGCGCGCCGGTGCTGCTGCGCCCGGGCGTCATCACGCGCGCGCAGATCGAGGCCGCCTGCGGCGAGAAGCTCAGCGACCGCGATGTGCTCGACACGCCCGACCCGCGCGCCTCGGGCACGCTGGAGGCGCACTATGCCCCCAACGCCAAGGTGCGGCTGATGGATGCCAAGGTCCTGCAGGCCGGGCTCGACGTGCTGGGCGCCAACGCGGCGCACATCGCCGTGTGGGCCCGCGCCCCGATGCGCACCCGCTCGCAGCGCCTGCTGCTGCGGCGCATGCCCGACGACGCGGCGGCCAGCGCGCAGCAGCTGTTCGCCGTGCTGCGCGAGTTCGACGCGCAGGGCGCCAAGCTGATCTGGATCGAAACCCCGCCCGACACGCCCGAGTGGGAAGGCGTGAAGGACAGGCTGCAACGAGCGTCGGCGGCCTGATCCAGGAACACCAGGGAACCGGCTTTGCCGGGCCTCAGGTGTTGCCCCAGGTAGGGGGGAGGAGCAGCGACACGAAGTGCGCGCAGCCTGGGGGCGGGCCCTGACCCCGGTCAGCCGCCGGCCGCCAGCACGCCCTGGAAGAAGCCGCGTGCCGCGGCCAGGCAGAACGGCGGCGCCAGCGTGCCGTGGTACGCCAGCGTGACCGCCTGGGCCTTGTCCGCCGCGCTGCCGGTCGTGCTCTGCACCAGCGACGCCTTGGCCTGCGCGAAGCCGGCGCGCGCCGTCGCATACACGTCGACCGCGGCCGAGTCCTCCAGGTCGACCACGGTCAGCGCGGCGGCCGGCATGCCCTTGGCGCGGAAGTAGCCGGCGGTGGCGCGGGTGCTGACGAAGTTCACCGTCGGGTCGTTGGCGCCGCCGCACATCAGCACCGGCCTGGCGGGCACCCAGTTGCGCAGGTCGTTGGCCACGGCCGCCTTGCGGAAACCCGTGGACGGCGTGCAGCCCAGCGGCGTGGCCGTGCTCAGCGAAGCTGCCGTGGCCGGCAGCGCATTGCCTGGGCAGGGGTTGGACTGGATGTCGGCGGCCGCCTGCGTCAGGTAGCTCTGGCGCACCAGGTTGTTGGCGCCGTAGAAGATCGCGAGCTGGCTGTTCACCGGCCCCGGCGTGGCATTGGCCGGGAACAGCGCCAGCTGCGGCAGCTTGCCCGAGCTGAACAGCGTGTCGGGCGCGAGGCTCGGCAGCAGGGTCTCGATGCCGCTGGCGTACTGCGCTTCGTACACGTCGCCAGGGGTGCCGTAGACATTGCCGAACTGCTGCTGCCAGCTGGTCGACAGCAGCGGCACGAACAGCGTGGCGCCCAGCGCCGGCCAGCCCTGGAAGGCGTAGTCGGTCAGCAGGCTGATGGCCGAGGGCGCCGACAGCGGGGCCGAGGCCGTCACCGTCCTGCCCGTGGCCTGCATCTCGCGGTGGGCCGCCATGGCCACGTAGCCGCCCTGCGAGTAGCCGGAGATGAACAGCGAGCCCGCGTCGTTCGCCCCGATGCTCGCAAAGGTCTTGCGCGCCGCGGTGAGCGCATCGACCATGTCCTTGCCCTGCTGGTCGCCGTTGAGGTAGGGGTGGTAGGGCAGCGTCGACTTGTCGTAGCCCGCGTAGTTGGGCGCCACCACGATGTAGCCCTGCGCCGCGAAGGTGGCCGCGATCAGCAGGCCCTCGCCGGCGGCGGCCTGCGTGCTGTCGGTCCACTTGGCCAGGTTGTAGTTGCGTGCCGCCGTGGTGCCGTGCGCATAGAGCACCACCGGCCGCTGGCCGCTGCAGGCCACGTCGGAGCCCGTGGGCACCATCACGGCGGCGGTGGCGTTGGTGGCCTCGTTCTTCGCGCCGACGGTGCGGTATTCGAGGTAGCGCATGTCGATGCCGCACTTGGGCGTGCCCGCGACCTGCAGCAGCGCGCTGCCCTGGGCGCTGGCCTGCAGGCTGGCCTTGAACTGGTCGGCCGTGAGATTGGCCGTCTGCTCGGGCGGGCTGGTGACCACCGAGCCCCGGCCGGTGTCGGCCGCGGGCAGCGGGGTCCCGACCCCCACCCCGATGCCGCCACCCCCACCCCCGCCCCCGCCGCCACCTCCCCCGCAGGCCGCGAGCAGCAGCGTGATGCCCGCGAGTGCCGCCGTCCGGTGCAGCCGCACAGGCGGGGTGGAGGTGTGTTGTGTTTGTTGCACGGGTTTGTCTCCTGCGTTGGAATGAAATCGAACGAGCGTCCGATTCTGTTCAGCAGCGAGGCCCCACGCAATCGGTGTTCGCCTACAGGACGTCGCCCGCAGCGGCCCACCCTCCGAGGGCTCAGTTGTCCTGCGACGCCCAGTCGACCAGCGCGTCGAATGCCGCGCGCGCCGCGCCCGCGTTCTCGCCGTTGGCGATGGCCACCAGCACATAGCGCCGCCCGCTCGCGCCGTCCACGAAGCCAGCCACGCCCGAGGCGTCGCGCAGCGTGCCGGTCTTCAGGTGGGCCGAGCCGCCCGAGCGCAGCGTGCGCTTCTTGAGCGTGCCGTCCACGCCCATGGCGGGCAGCGAGGACATCAGCTCCGGCATCACCGGCGAGCGCCACGCCACCTGCAGCATCTTGCCCAGCGCCGCGGCGCTGATGCGCTCGTCGCGCGACAGGCCCGAGCCGTTCTCGAACACCGGCTGCGCCTCGCCCGTGCCGATGCGCTCGCGCCACCACTGGCCCAGCGCGGTGCGCGAGGCCTCGAAGGTGCCGCGGTTCTTCTGCGTGAGCCCGATGGTCAGGAACAGCTGCTGCGCCATCACGTTGTTGCTGTACTTGTTGATGTCGCGAATCACCTCGGCCAGCGGCGGCGACTCGAACTCGAACGCCGGCTTCAGCCCCGCCGGCACGCGCCCCTCGCGCATCTGCCCGCCCACGCGGCCGCCCATCTCGGCCCACAGGCCGCCGATGGCGCGCAGGGCGTAGGTGCGCGGGTCGCCGTAGGCCACGGCCCAGCTCTTCTCGCCGCAGCCGGCAGGCAGGCCGCCGTTGAAGCGGATGCGGTTCACGTCGCTGAAGTCGGCGCGCAGGGCCGTGCGCCAGTCGCCGCATTCGCCGGGCACCAGCGGCACGGTCGCCGGCATCGCCACGCTGGCCAGCGGGGGCTCGTAGCTCACGCGGGCGACCTGGCCCGCGCGGTCGGGCGCGAAGGTCATGTTGACCGACTTGAAGTTCACCAGCAGCGCGTCGGGCGAGGCGTTGTACGGGCGCAGCGGCTCGCCGTCGAAGGCGCCCGGGTCGCCCTCCACGGTGGTCTCGAAGGCGCTGCGGTCGATCACGATGTCGCCGCTCACCGTGGTGATGCCCAGCCCCTGCACGTGGCGCAGCAGCAGCCACACGCGCTCCAGCACCAGCTTGGGATCGCCCTGGCCCTTGATGTAGAGGTTGCCGTTGAGCACGCCGTTGGCCACCGTGCCTTCGACGTAGACCGGCGTGGTCCAGCTGTAGGCCGCGCCGAGCATGTCGAGCGCGGCGTAGGTGGTGACCAGCTTCATGATCGACGCCGGGTTCACCGGCACCTGGGTGCGCCAGGCCAGGCGGGGCTGGCGTGTGCCGTCGGCTTCGGCCACCAGCATGGTGACGGACTCGCGCGGCACCTTGGCGCGGGCGAGGGCGGCGTCGACTTGCGGGGGAAGGGCTTGAACCTGCTGCGCGAAGGCTGCGGCCGGGGCCAGCAAGGAAACGAGGGGAAAGGTCAGTGCGCAGGCCGCGCGGCGGAGGGCAAAAGGCATCCGCCCATTATCCAGACGCAAGTGACGCAGCGAACACGTGCAGCTTCGCGTGGTAGAGCAGCATCACCGTCTTGGCGTCGGCGATGCGCCCGTCGGCCACCATGGCCAGCGCCTCGTCGATGCCCAGCTCCAGCACCTCGATGTCCTCGCCTTCCTCCGCCAGGCCGCCGCCCGCGCCGATGCGCATCGAGGGCTCGTAGGGCGCGATGAAGAAGTGCAGCTTCTCGGTCACCGAACCCGGGCTCATGAAGCTCTCGAAGATCTTCTGCACGTTGCCGAGCCGCAGGCCCAGTTCTTCCTCGACCTCGGCGCGGATGCGTTCCTCCGGCGCGGCGTTGTCCAGCAGGCCGGCCGCGGCCTCGATCAGCAGGTCGTCGTGGCCGTTGACGAAGGCCGGGTAGCGGAACTGGCGCGTCAGCAGCACCGTGCGCTGCGCCAGGTTGTAGGGCAGCAGCGTGGCGCCGTTGCCGCGGTCGTAGGTTTCGCGGTGCATGCGCTGCCACTGGCCGTCGTTGCGGCGCCAGTCGAAGGCGGTGGTGCGCAGCGTGTACCAATGGTCGGAAAGCAGGGTGACTTCGTGCACCCGGACGCGGTCTTGGAGGGTCATGGGCGGCGAGCATATGTGCATGTTCGTGCAAAAACAAGAAAAAACGTGCAATCGGCTGTTCGGGCCGATACCATCGACCGATGCTCACCCGCCAGCGCAAGCAACACATCCTCTCGGTCCTGGAGCGCGACGGCCACGTCGTGGCGAAGGCGCTCAGCGACGAACTCGGCCTGTCGGAAGACACCCTGCGCCGCGACCTGCGCGAGCTGGCGGCCGAGGGCCTGCTGCTTCGCGTGCACGGCGGCGCGTTGCCGATCGCGGCGGCCGAGGCCGACTTCGCCGGGCGGCAGCAGCTCGCGCCCGACGAAAAAGTGGCCATCGGCCGCGCCGCCGCGCGCCTGGTGAAGCCAGGGCAGGTGGTGTTCGTCGACGGCGGCACCACCGCCGTGCAGCTCGCGCGCCACCTGCCGAAAAGCCTGCAGGCCACCGTGGTCACGCACAGCCCGTCGGTGGCGGTCGAGCTGGTGGACCATGCCGGCATCGAGGTGGTGCTGATCGGCGGGCGCCTGTTCAAGCACTCCATGGTGGCGGTCGGCTCGGCGGCGATGGCGGCCATTGCGCGCATCCATGCGGACACGTACTTCATGGGCGTCACCGGCGTGCACGCCGAGGCCGGGCTCACCACGGGCGACCTGGAAGAGGCGGAGATCAAGCGCGCGCTGATGGCGGCGGCGGCCGAGACGGTGGTGCTGGCCTCGTCGGAGAAGCTGGGCGCGGCCTCGGCCTGGGTGGTCAACCCGGTGGGCGCGGCCACCCGCCTGCTGGTGTCGCCCGATGCGCCGGCCAAGGCGCTGGCGCCGCTGCGCAAGGCGGGGCTGGCGATTCTGCGGAGCGATGACGAGGGGTGAGCGCGGGGAGCGCGCGGTGTAAGCGCGGGATGAGCGTGGGGTGAGCGTGGGGTGAGCGTGGGGTGAGCGTGGGATGAAGGCCGGGTCACGGCACGAATGGGGCCGCCCCTCGATAATCGGCGCATGCCCCTCGCCTTGCCCAAGCTGCTTGCCTTCGACACCAGCACCGAGCACCTGTCCGTGGCCGTGCTGCACGGCGACACGCTGCGCGCGCACAACGGCGTGGGCGGCGCCCAGGCCTCGGCCACGCTGCTTCCGCTGATCCAGCAACTGCTGGCCGACGCCGGCCTCGCGCTGTCCGAACTCGACGCCATCGTCTTCGGCCGCGGCCCCGGCTCGTTCACCGGCCTGCGCACCGCCTGCTCGGTGGCGCAAGGGCTGGCCTTCGGCGCCAAGGTGCCGCTGGTGCCGGTCGACACCCTGCTGGCCGTGGCCGAGGAGGCGCGCCATGCCTTCGGCGCGCAGCAGGTGGTGGCCGCGCTCGACGCCCGCATGGACCAGATCTACGCCGCGCGCTACGACTTCGCCGCCCACGGCCCGCTCGGCGGCGACGACGAACCGCTGCTGCTGTCGCCCGAAGCGCTCGAAGTGCCGCCCGGCTGGGCGCTCGCCGGCACCGCCTTCGCCGCCTACGGTCCGCGCCTGGCCCCGGCCGCCGCCCGCCACGATGCCCTGCCGAGCGCCACCGCCTTGCTGCGGCTGGCCCCCGCGCTGCTCGCGGCAGGGCGCACCGTGCCGGCGGCACAGGCCTGGCCGCTGTACGTTCGCGATAAAGTGGCGCAGACCACCGAAGAGCGCGCGGCCATCAAGGCAGCCGCCGCCGCCCTCTGACACACCCACCCCCGACCCCGCATGAGCGCCGTCCTCCAGCCCGTCGAAGCCCGCCTCGAACCGCTCACCATCGAGCGGATCGATGCGGTGTGCGCGGTCGAGCAGACGGCCTACAGCCACCCGTGGACGCGCGCCAACTTCACCGACTCCATGGCCGTGGGCTACCACTGCCAGTGCCTTCTGGCGCCCGGCGTGGCGCAGGGCGTGCGCTCGCCGGTCACCGAGCTGGGCGAAACGCTGATCGGCTATTTCGTCGCCATGAAGGGCGTGGACGAGGTGCACCTGCTGAACATCACCGTGGCGCCGGCCTTCCAGCGCCAGGGCTGGGCGCCGCTCATGCTCGAGGCCCTGGGCGGCTGGTCGCGCGCCGAGAGCGCGCAGTGGCTGTGGCTCGAAGTGCGCCAGAGCAACCAGCGCGCGCTCGACATCTACCTGCGCCACGGTTTTCGCAGCGTCGGCGTGCGCAAGGGCTACTACCCGGCCCATGACAACAAGCGTGAAGACGCGGTCGTCATGAGCCTGCGATTGAATGAAACAGGCACCGCCTGGGGAGCCTTGCGATGAGTGCCGTGCAGACATTGAAGCTCGACGCGCGCCAGCGCGCGATGCTCGACGAGATGGGTGTGAAGGTCTGGTGGCCCGTGCCGGAGGTCGCCGAAGCGGTCGAGGCGGCGCCCGCTGCTATTGAAACAGTAGCGGCATACGCAGATGTGGCGAGCGCAGATGAGCGAAACGAGGCCGAAATGCCGGTCGCCGCACCGGCGCCCGCTCCTGCGCCTGCGCCTGTCACCCGGCCCGCCATGGCGCCCGCGCCGGTCGCCCGTCCGACCGCCGCGCCTCAGCCTCAAGGCGCCGCCGTGCTGGTCGAAGCGCCCTGCCGCCTCTATGCCGAAGCCGGCGCCGAACCCGCGCAAGGCGGCTGGCTCGTCGTCGCCGACATGCCGCCCGAGGCCGACGGCCGCCACGGCGAGCCTTTCGCGGGCGACGCCGGCCGCCTGCTCGACAACATGCTGCGCGCCCTGAAGCTGCACGACGGCCGCACGCCCGTGCACCTCGTGCGCACCCACCGCGGCGTGGCCGCCGGCCAGCCCGGCAGCCCGCGCGCGATGGACGAGGCCTTCGGCGAACACGCCGCCGCGCTCGCCCCGCGCGTCGTGCTGGCCATGGGCCCGCTGGCCGCGCAAGGCCTGATGCAAAGCGGCGATCCGCTGGGCAAGCTGCGCGGGCGCGTCGTGCCGCTGGCTGGCGTCGACGGTGCGTCGGTGGTGGCGACGTATCACCCCGCCTACCTGCTGCGCAATCCGGCCGACAAGGCGCGCGCCTGGGCCGACCTGTGCCTGGCCGCGGAACAGCACACGCCCACCCCATCGCCCTGAGGGGGCTGGCCGGCTGGCACAGCGGCGCAAACAGGCGCTGAAACAGCTGCCGGAGCGGGGCCGCCTAAAATCCCGGCCCATGACTTTCCTCGACAAGCTGGCCGCCGCACAGCAAAAAAACGGTTCGTTGCTCTGCGTGGGGCTCGATCCCGAGCCCGCCAGGTTCCCGGGGCAACTCAAGGGCGACGCCAGCCGCATCTATGACTTCTGCGCGCGCATCGTCGACGCGACGGCCGACCTGGTCATCGCCTTCAAGCCGCAGATCGCCTATTTCGCGGCCCACCGCGCCGAGGCCCAGCTCGAGCAGCTCATGGAGCACATGCGCCGCAACGCGCCCCACGTGCCCACCATCCTGGACGCCAAGCGCGGCGACATCGGCTCCACCGCCGAGCAGTACGCGCTCGAAGCCTTCGAACGCTACGGCGCCGACGCCGTCACTCTGTCGCCCTTCATGGGTTTCGACTCGGTGGCGCCCTACCTCAAGCACGAAGGCAAGGGCGCCTTCCTGCTGTGCCGCACCAGCAACCCCGGGGGCTCCGACCTGCAGGGGCAGCGGCTGGCGGACGTGGAGGGCCAGCCCTTCCTGTACGAGCACGTCGCCAAGCTGGCGCAGGGGCCGTGGAACCTCAACGGCCAGCTCGGCCTGGTGGTGGGCGCGACCTATCCGGCGGAAATCGAGCGCGTGCGCGAACTCGCGCCGACGGTGCCGCTGCTGATTCCGGGCGTCGGCGCCCAGGGCGGCGACGCGGTGGCCACGGTGCGCGCCGGCTGGCGCGCGGACGCGCCGATCATCGTGAACTCGTCGCGCGCGATCATCTATGCGTCGTCGGGTGACGACTTCGCCGATGCGGCGAAGAACGCGGCGCGCGGCACGCGCGACGCGCTGGAAGCCGCCAAGGCCTGAGCGACATCAGGCGCGGCGCAGCCGCGTGAACAGCTCGAACTCCCAGTTGCGCATGCCCAGCAGCAGCGTGTAGCCCTCGCGGTCCTTGGCCGACAGCTTCTGGTCGGTCTGGTGCTGCTGCGCAAAGTCCTGTGCCACGCGCTGCAGGCGCTCCAGGAAAGCGGGCGCCAGCGAGCGGCTGATCGAGCCGTGCACCAGCAGCAGCCCCTCGGCCGGGCCGTCGAAGCCGCCGCGGTAGTAGTCGAGCACCACGTTCTCGCGGAAGAACTCCATCACCGGGCCGTGCGGGCGCCAGCGGAAGGTCTTGGCCAGCTTCAGGCGATACCGGTTCAGCGGGCGCAGCTCGATGATGCCGATGCGGTCCAGCTGCGCCAGGCAGCCGATGCACTCGGCCTCGCTGATGCGGTAGGCCGTCACGATCTGCTCCAGCGTCCACTGGCTCAGCACGCTGATGGCCACCAGCAGCAGCTTCTTGTCTTTCACCACCGCCTTTTCCTGCTCCTGCGTCAGCTCCTTGAGCAGCGGCTGGGCGTCGGCCACGCGGCGGGCCAGCTCGGCAAAGTCGATCTTCAGCGCGCGGCAGATGGCGTCCACCCGCGACAGCGGCATGTCGCTCTTGGCCAGCATGCGCTTGACGCTGGACTCCGCCATGTCCAGCGACCGGGCCAAGTCGGCGTAGGTCATGCGGGCGCTTTTGAGTTCGTTCTTGAGGGCTTGGACGAGGTCGACGGTGGTGCTCATGAAGGTTCAGGTCAGGCGGAAGGTATTGAAAGAAGATACCCAAGGGTGTGAATTAGTACCTCGTATCGATTCTCGATGCCTGCAGGGAGGCTGGCAACCAGAATCCGCGGCTTGTTACCCCACCCACCGAGGTCCGCCATGCATCTGCCCTCTCTCAGCCGCCGCGAACGCGGACTGCTTTTCACCTTCGCGCTGCTCACGCTGATCGCCATCTTCGGCCCCGAGCTGCCGGCCGCCGACGTCGCCATCGCCTCGGTGTTCGCCGACGACCGCGGCTGGCACGGGCTGCCCAACGCCATGGACGTGCTGAGCAACATTCCGTTCGTGGTGGTCGGCCTGTGGGGCCTGTACCGGCTCAACCGCATCGACCGCTCGCACCAGCAGGCGCTGTCGGCTTTTCCGCTGGCGCCGCCGGCCAGCGACCCGCCCGACAACACGCTCGACTGCGCCTGGCTGTTCTTCGCCGGCCTGATCGCCGCCGCCGCGGGCTCGGCCTTCTACCATCTCGTGCCCGACGCCCCCCGGCTCGCCGCGGACCGCGCCGGCATGGCGGTGGCCTTCGCGGGGCTGATCGGCGTGGCGGTGTGCGAGCGGGTGAGCCAGCGCGCCGGCTGGCCCGCCGCCTGGTTCGTGCTCACGGCGGGCCTGCTGTCGGCCGAGGTGTTCCAGGAGAGCGGCAACGTGCTGCCCTGGGCGCTGGTGCAGTTCGGCGGCATGGCGCTGGTGCTCACGCTGGCGCTGTCCACGCCGATGCGCAAGTCGGTCGGGCTGAAGCTGGGCTGGGTGATCTTCTTCTATGTGGTGGCCAAGGGGTTCGAGCTGGCCGACCACCAGATCTACGAGTTCACGCGGCACACGGTGTCGGGCCACTCGCTCAAGCACCTGACGGCGGCGCTCGCCGGCCTGCCGGTGGTGTTCGCCCTGCGCAAGCTCGAAATGCGCTGGCAAGCCGCGCTGCGGCACAATCCGGGCGCCGCCGCCGTGGCAGCCTGAGGAGAATTCTTCGAATGACAAACCCCGCCGCTGCTGCAGCCACCCCCGTGGTCCACGAAGCGAACGCCCACGCCAACCAGTTCGCCCTCCTCAAGCAGCGGCGCTTCGCGCCTTTCTTCTGGACCCAGTTTGCCGGCGCGGCGAACGACAACCTCTTCAAGTTCGCCTTCACCGTCATGGTCACCTACCAGCTGCAGCTCAGCTGGATGCCGCCGGCCATGGCGGGCCTGGCGATCGGGGCGCTGTTCATCCTGCCGTTCCTGCTGTTCTCGGCCACGGCCGGCCAGCTGACCGACAAGTTCGACAAGACGAAGATGATCCGCTTCGTCAAGAACCTCGAGATCGCGATCATGTTCATCGCGGCCTGGGGCTTCGTCACCGCCAATGCGGTGGTGCTGCTGGGCTGCGTGTTCCTGATGGGGCTGCACTCCACGCTGTTCGGGCCGGTCAAGTTCGCCTACCTGCCGCAGGTGCTCGACGCGCGCGAGCTCACGGGCGGCAACGGCATGGTCGAGATGGGCACCTTCGTGGCCATCCTGCTGGGCCAGGTGGCAGGCGGGCTGCTGGTGGCGGTGCCGCAGGTCGGCCACATGAGCGTGGCCGTGGCCTGCGTGCTGCTGGCGCTGGTGGGGCGCGGCGTGGCGCAGGCCATTCCGCAGGCGCCGGCCACCGACCCCGCGCTGGTCATCAACTGGAACCCGTTCAGCGAGACCTGGCGCAACCTGAAGCTGGCGCACCAGAACGTGGTGGTGTTCCGCTCGCTGCTGGGCATCTCGTGGATGTGGTTCTTCGGCGCGGTGTTCCTGAGCCAGTTTCCGAGCTTCGCCAAGGAAGTGCTGCACGGCGACGAGCAGGTGGCCTCGCTGCTGCTGGTGGTGTTCTCGATCGGCATCGGCGTCGGCTCGCTGCTGTGCGAGACGCTGAGCCGCCGGCAGGTCGAAATCGGCCTGGTGCCGCTGGGGGCCATCGGCATGAGCGTGTTCGCGATCGACCTGTACTTCGCCTCGCGCGGCCTGCCGCAGGTGCCCGAGATGGGCATCGGCAGCTTCGTGCACCAGGGCGCGCACTGGCGCGTGATGGCCGACCTGGGGCTGCTGTCGCTGTTCGCGGGGCTGTACAGCGTGCCGATGTACGCGCTCATTCAGCTGCGCAGCCAGCCCACGCACCGCGCACGCATCATCGCGGCGAACAACATCCTCAATGCGCTCTTCATGATCGGCAGCTCGGTCATCGCCGGCGCGCTGCTGGGCGCGGGCTTCACCATTCCGCAGATCTTCCTGTTCACGGGCATCGCCAACGCGGTGGTGGCGTTCTACATCTTCATGCTGGTGCCCGAGTACCTGCTGCGCTTCGTGGCGTGGGTGCTGTCGCGCTTCGTCTACCGCTTCGACATCAAGGGCGACGAGCACATTCCCACCGAGGGCGCGGCCGTGCTGGTGTGCAACCACGTGAGCTTCATCGACGCGGTGCTGCTGATGGCGGCGAGCCCGCGGCCCATCCGCTTCATCATGGACCACCGCATCTTCAAGGTGCCGGTGCTGGGCTGGCTGTTCAAGCTGGCCAAGGCCATTCCCATCGCGCCGCAGAAGGAAGACCCGGCCGCCTACGAAGCGGCCTTCGCCAAGGCGCTGGGCGTGCTGCGCGAGGGCGACCTGCTCGCCATCTTTCCCGAGGGTGCCATCACCCGCGACGGCACGCTGCAGCCCTTCAAGGGCGGCGTGATGAAGATCATCGAGAGCGCGCGCGCCGAGGGCCTGGAGCCGCCCGTGATCCCGATGGCGCTGACCAACCTGTGGGGCTCGTACTTCAGCCGCATCGAGCTGCGCGGCGGCCAGAACGTGGCCATGGCCAAGCCCTTCCGCCGCGGCTTCTACAGCCGCGTCGGGCTGAACGTGGGCACGGCCGTGCCGCCGCTCGAAGTGCAACCGGCGTCGCTGCACCAGCGCGTGAGCGGGTTGCTCGGCGCCTGAAAGTAGCTCTCTGAGATACCGGTGGCGCCGCAAGCCGCCACCGGTGCAAGCATTCAAGCCTCGCGGTGCGGGAGCGAACCATCATTCGCCCACCTTCACTACGCCGCGAGGCACACATGCAACCCCTTTCATCCACGACCGTTTCCATCCAGCGCGATTCGCGGGCCTGGCAGTTCCAGACCTGGGCCTCTTTCGCGATCGCCGTCTTCCTGTGCGCCACCGGCTTGAGCTGGCTGCCGGGCGAGGCGCTGGACCGGGCGTTCATGGTGATGGGCTACGTGTTCTGCCTGAGCACGGCGTTCATGCTGTCCAAGTTCATCCGCGACGGCGAGCAGGCCGCCGCGGCCGCCGCTGGCTCCGCCACTGGCCGCGACGTGCCCCTGTGGCGCCTGGTGGTCTGGGGCAGCTTCTTCACCGCGATGGGCCTGACCGTGTGGGGCCTCGTGCGCATGGAGATCAATGACGCCTACAAGGCCTTCCTGGGCGTGAGCTGGTTGTTCCTCGTGAGCTCGGCCTTCACGCTGGCCAAGACGCTGCGCGACCGCCATGAAGCCGACATGGCCGAGGCCCGCCTGCAAGGCCGCCGCCTGGCCCGTGCCGAAGCTGCCGGCACCACGGAATAAGCAGTGCCCGAACAACGAAAGACCGTCATGAAAAAGTCCATTGCCGCCGTCCTGCTCGCTGCCTGCACGGCCTTCGCCGGTGTCGCGTTGCCTTTGCAGGCCCAGGCGCAGAGCGACGCCTCCGCGGCCCTGTCGATGATGCCGGTCGCCTCGGTGCTGGTCGCCGGCTCGGCGGTCGGCGCGTCGGCCACGGCGGTGGTCGCGGTGCCTGCCGCGCTGTCGGTGGGCGGCGCCACGCTCGTGGTGGTCGCGGTCGAAGCCTCGGTCGACGGCACGGTGTACGTGCTCGAACGCGCCTCGGACGGTGCACGCGCCAGCATCAAGGTGGCCGGACGCGCGGCCAACGGCGTGTCGAATGCCGTGGGCACCAGCGTGCTGGTCAGCGTGATCGGCGCGGGTGTGGTGCTGTCGGCCGCCGGCGAGGTGCTGGCCTTCGTGCCCAACGCCATCGGCCGGGCGCTGCTCCACAACGAGAGACTGTCGTGAAGCGCGCGTCTTCCCTTTCCGCCGCCGCCGTGTTTGCCGTCGTCGTTGCCGCGGCGGCGCTGCCGATGCAGGCGCAGGCCGGGCGCTCTTGCGAGCAGGCCAGGCCGACGCTCGCGGTCATCGTCAAGGGCATGCAGCTGGCCGAGCGCACCTCCCAGGCGCTCGACGCCAGCGGCGCGCGCGTGGTGATCCTGGCGCGCGCCGGGCAGGACCTGGGCAAGTACGGCCTGCGCTACTCGCACCTGGGCATCGCCTACAAGACCGACGCCGGCACGTGGCGCGTGGTGCACAAGCTCAACCAGTGCGGCACCGCGGTGGCGGACGTCTACCGCCAGGGGCTGGGCGAGTTCTTCCTCGACGACCTGTGGCGCTACGAGGCCGCCTGGGTGGTGCCTGCACCTGCCGTGCAGGCGCAGCTGATGGCCGCGCTCAACGAGCCGCCCGCGCGCATCGTGCGGCTGCACACCGCGCCGTACAGCATCGTGGGCTACGCCTGGGGCCAGAAGTACCAGCAGTCGAACCAGTGGGCGGTCGAGACGCTGGCCGCCGCCATGGAGCCCGCCACCGTCAACAGCCGCGCGCAGGCGCAGGCGTGGCTGCAGTTCAAGGGCTACGAGCCGACCACGCTGAAGCTCGGGCCGCTCACGCGGCTGGGCGGTCGCGTGGGCTCGGCCAACGTGGCCTTCGACGACCACCCGAACGACAAGCGCTTCAGCGACCGCATCGAGACCGTGACGGTCGACTCGGTGTTCGCATGGCTGCCGCGCGCCGGCCTGGGCGCGGCGCCCGTCACCCTCAGGATTCAATGAACAAGCAAGAAAGAACGGCATGAGCAAATCCCTGCGTCTGTCAGAAAAGTGGTTTCGCCGCGGCCTGTGGCTGGTGGCGTTCGTGTTCGCGAGCTTCCTCATCGGGCTGGGCAGCACCATCGTGGGCGACCTGCCCCAGGTCGAGCGCGTGCGCGGCATCGACGACTTCATCGACCTGCGCGCCGCGCAGCCGTTGCGCGCCACCATCGCGGCCTCGGAAGCCACCGAACTGCAGGCCGCGCGCGACCTCGACCAGATCCGCCTGCAGCTGCAGGCCGCGCAGCAGGCCAATGCCAATGCGCGCGAGACCTTCGGCAACTGGCTCGCCACGCGCCGCGCCACCGCGCAGCCCGACCAGGACACCGAGCTCATCGCGCGAACCAAGGCGCTCGACGCCTTCAAGCGCAAGGAAGAGGAGGTGCAGCGCCAGGTCAACGCGCAGCAGCAGATCACGCTGGACGCGCGCCAGGCCGAGCAGCGCGCACGCACCTCGCTCGCCGACCTGGAGCGCGACGCGCAGGTCAAGCTCGACGCCGAGTACCGCCGCATCGAACTGCGCGTGTTCGGCTACCGCCTGGCGCTCACGCTGCCGCTGCTGGTGGTGGCCGGCTGGCTGTTCGCGAGGAAGCGCAAGAGCACCTACTGGCCGTTCGTGTGGGGCTTCATCTTCTTCGCGCTGTTCGCCTTCTTCGTCGAGCTGGTGCCTTACCTGCCGAGCTACGGCGGCTATGTGCGCTACGTGGTGGGCATCGTGCTGACGGTGATCGTGGGGCGCTATGCCATCGTCGCGCTCAACCGCTACCTGGCGCGCCAGAAGCTCGCCGAGCAGCAGCCCGACCAGGTGCGGCGCGAAGAGCTCAGCTACGACACCGCGCTCGCGCGCCTGGGCAAGGGCGTGTGCCCTGGCTGCGAGCGGCCGGTGGACCTGAAGAACGGCGAGATCGACTTCTGCCCGCACTGCGGCATCGGCCTGTACGACCACTGTGGCGTGTGCGAGACGCGCAAGAGCGCGTTCTCCAAGTTCTGCCACGCCTGCGGCACCTCGGCGGCCGCGCCCGAATTGCCGCCGTTGGCGGCGCAGCCTGCGAACTAGGTCACGCACCGCGCCGCTTCGACACACCGTGTAGCGGGAGCGCCGCAGGCCCGTGCTACAACCTGCGGCTGCGACACGAATGTTGCCGCAGGTTATCAATCCCTCATTCCACGGAGCACTCGCATGAGCATTTTCGGCAGCATCCTCTCCAAGATCTTCCCGTCCGCGAACGCCGCGCCTGCACCCGCACCTGCCGCGCCTGCCGCGCCTGCTCCCGCCGGCGCACCCGCGGCCGCCGCGCCGCCGCCCGCCATCACGGTGGTGGACGTCGAGGCCCTGCTCGACGGCATGCCCGGCGCGAGCAGCCTGAACTGGCGCACCTCCATCGTCGACCTGATGAAGCTGCTGGGCCTGGACAGCAGCCTGGACGCCCGCAAGCAACTCGCCGCCGAACTGAGCTACGGCGCCGACACCAGCGACAGCGCCAAGATGAACATCTGGCTGCATCGCCAGGTGATGACCAAGCTGGCCGCCAACGGCGGCAAGGTGCCCGCAGAGTTGCGCGACTGAGCAAAAGGCAATAGCGAGATTTTTTCAGGAACACCGCGGAACCGGCTTCGCCGGGCCGCAGGTGTTGCCCCCGGCAGGGGGTTGGCGAAGCGACACGAAGTGCGCGTAGCCTGGGGGCGAGCCTGTTTCAGGTCCAGCCGGCATCCACGACATAGTCTTGCGCGGTGCACATGCGCGAGTCGTCCGCCGCCAGGAACAGCGCCATCGCCGCGATGTCCTCGGCCATCACGCGGCCCGGCAGGCATTGCGCCGCGTCGATTTCCGCGCCCGACTCGGGCTTGACCCACAGCTTGATCTGCCGCTCGGTCATGACCCAGCCCGGCACGATCGAATTCACGCGGATGTTCTGCTTGCCCAGGTCGCGCGCCAGCGAGCGCGTGAGGCCGCGCGCCGCGGCCTTGCAGGCCTGGTAGACGGGGTAGCCCTTGCCCTTGATCATCCAGCTGATCGAGCCGAAGTTGACGATCGAGCCGCCGCCCAGCGCGCGCATGTCGTCGGCCACCGCCTGCGCGGCGAAGAACTGGTGCTTGAAGTTGACGGCCACGAGCCGGTCGAAGTCGTCGCTGGTCACATCGGCCATCTCGTGGCGGCGGTCGTTGGCGGCGTTGTTCAGCAGCACGGCGATCGGGCCGAAGCGTTGGCGCACCGCGTCGATGGCGGCGGCGAGCGCGGCCGTGTCGGTCACGTCGCAGGCCACGAACAGGGCCGGGTGTTCGCCCTGCAACTGCGCCGCGAGCGCGTCGCCGGCGGCGGTGTCGAGGTCGCAGAAGCCGACCTTCGCGCCCTGCGCATGAAAGGCCCGCACCAGCGATTCGCCGATGCCGCTGGCACCGCCGGAGATGAACACGGTGCGCCCGGCCAGCGAGGGGTAGCGGGCAGTGTAGGGAGAGGATGCGTTGGTCATGGGCGTGCGGCAGCAGCAGTGGGGACGGACAGCGAGCCTACCGGATGCGAATGCCCCCGGCCAGGCCGGTGCCGGGCCAATGCCAGGTTGGTTCCAGATTGGTGCCGACGGGCCGCGGCCCGCACGCCCCTCAGACGCCGCGCGCGCGCTCCGACTTGAACCGCGCGCGGAATTCCGTGAACGTGCCCGCGTCCAGCGCCGCGCGGATCTCGGTCATCAGGTTCAGGTAGTAGTGCAGGTTGTGGATGGTGCACAGCATCGGCCCGAGCATTTCGCCGCAGCGGTCCAGGTGATGCAGGTACGCGCGGCTGAAGCCTTCGCGTCCGCCGTCGTTCCAGCTCACGCCCGACGTGCCCGCGCAGGCGTGGCAGGTGCAGCTCGGGTCCACCGGCTGCGGGTCGGTCTTGTGGCGCGCGTTGCGCATCTTCAGGTCGCCGAAGCGGGTGAACATGGTGCCGTTGCGCGCATTGCGCGTGGGCATCACGCAGTCGAACATGTCCACGCCGTCGGCCACGCCCTGCACCAGGTCCTCGGGCGTGCCCACGCCCATCAGGTAGCGCGGCTTGTTCGCGGGCAACCGGTGCGGCGTGTGGCCCATGATGTGCAGCATCTCTTCCTTGGGCTCGCCCACGCTGACGCCGCCGACGGCATAGCCCGGAAAGTCCATGTCGACCAGCGCCGCCAGCGACTCCTCGCGCAGGTTCTCGAACATGCCGCCCTGCACGATGCCGAAGAGGGCGTTCGGGTTTTCCAGCCGTGCGAACTCGGTCTGGCAGCGCCGGGCCCAGCGCAGGCTGAGCTCCATCGAGACGCGCGCCTCGGCCTCGGTCGTGATGTGGCCCTGGGTGTCGTAGGGCGTGCACTCGTCGAACTGCATCACGATGTCGCTGTTCAGCACGGTCTGGATCTGCATCGAGACCTCGGGCGTGAGGAACAGCTTGTCGCCGTTGACGGGCGAGGCGAACTTCACGCCCTCTTCGCTGATCTTGCGCATGGCGCCCAGCGACCACACCTGGAAGCCGCCCGAGTCGGTGAGGATGGGCTTGTTCCACTTCTCGAACTGGTGCAGGCCGCCGAAGCTCTGCATCACGTCCTGGCCCGGGCGCATCCACAGGTGGAAGGTGTTGCCCAGGATGATCTGCGCGCCCATTTCTTCGAGGCTGCGCGGCATCACGCCCTTGACGGTGCCGTAGGTGCCCACGGGCATGAAGATCGGCGTCTGCACCTTGCCGTGGTTGAGCGTGAGCGTGGCGCGGCGCGCGTGGCTGTCGGGGTCGGTCTTGAGGAGTTCGAAGTTCAGCATGTCGTTCAGTCCGTGTGTCGTGCGAGCAGCATGGCGTCGCCGTAGCTGAAGAAGCGGTAGCCGCCGGAGATTGCGTGGGCATACAGCGCCATCACGCGCTCGTAGCCCGCAAGGGCCGAGACCAGCATCATCAGCGTGCTCTTGGGCAGGTGAAAGTTCGTCACCAGCAGGTCCACGTGCTGGAACGCGAAGCCCGGCGTGATGAAGATGCGGGTGTCGCCCGCGGCCTCGCCGGTCTTGGCCCATGACTCCAGCGTGCGCACGGTGGTCGTGCCCACCGCCACCACGCGCCCGCCGCGCGCCTTGCACTCGGCAATGGCGCGCTGCGTGGCCTCGGGCACTTCGTAGCGCTCGGCGTGCATCGTGTGCTCTGCAATGTTCTCGGTCTTCACCGGCTGGAAGGTGCCCGCGCCCACGTGCAGCGTGACGCTCGCACGCTGCACGCCGCGTGCTTCGAGTTCGTCCAGCAGGCCTTGGTCGAAGTGCAGTGCGGCCGTGGGCGCGGCCACCGCGCCGGGCACGCGCGCGAACACGGTCTGGTAGCGGCTTTCGTCGTCGGCCGAATCGGTGTGCGTGATGTAGGGCGGCAGCGGCACGTGGCCGCAGCGCTGCATCAGCGCGTACGGGTCTTCGCCCGCGTCGCTTTCGAAACCAAAGCGGAACAGCGCGCCGTCTTCCTCGGGCCAGCGGCCCAGCAGCGTGGCGCGGAACCCGCCGACCATCTGCAGCGTGGTGCCCACGGGCGGCTTCTTGCTCACCTTCATGTGGGCAACGACCTCTTGGCCCTGCAGTACACGTTCGACCAGCAGTTCGAGCTTGCCGCCGGTCGGCTTCTCGCCGAACAGGCGCGCCTTGACCACGCGCGTGTCGTTGAAGACCAGCAGGTCGCCCGCGCGCAGCAGCGAAGGCAGGCTCTTGAAGATGCGGTCGACCGGGGCGGGGCCTGTGCCGTCGAGCAGACGGGAGGCGGTGCGTTCGGTGGCCGGGTGTTGCGCCACCAGATCGGGGGGCAGGGCGAAATCGAAATCGGAGAGCGTGAAAGCGCGCATGGTGCTTGAGGGCCGGACGGGCCCGTTCCAAGGAAGACGGCCGGCATTCTCCCATGCCGAGAAAACCGGGCCGCGGCGTGAGGCTGCACGGGGTTGCCGAGGCAGAATCAGCGGATGGTCGATTCACAAGCAGCCCGCGTTTCTTCGGGGTCCGAACCGGGCGTTGCCCCCGGCCCCTCCGAAGGCGAGCTCTTCAAGAAAATTCTCGGCCATGCCTGGCAGGGCCTGCACCCGGACATTCGCCGCCGCTTCGACAAGAACCCCTCGCCGGGCAAGGCGCTGCACTACCTGGGCGCGCTCAGCGAGCTGCGATGCTCGCGCTTCGGCCGGCTGCTCGGCCACCTGACGCAACCGCTGATCCAGGGCGCGCTCATTCCCTACAGCGACAGCCACTTTCCCGTGGAGATCCAGGTCTACGCGAAGCCGGATGACCCGGCCATCTACAAGCAGCGCATCTACCGCCTGCACGGCCGAAAGCCCATCCAGTTCACCAGCTTCATGCGCGAGAGCGAGCGCGGCGAGGTGCTGGAGTACGTGGGCATGGGCCTGGGCATGAAGCTGGTGCTGAGCGTGGAAAACGGCAGCCTGCATTTCCAGAGCGACGGCTACTTCTGGGACCTGTTCGGCTGGCGTATTCCGTTGCCGGGCCTGCTCACGCCGGGCAAGACCTTTCTCTGGCACCACAACGAAACGCCCGAGCGCTTCAACATCCGCATCGAGATCCGCCACTGCCTGATGGGCACCACCTTCACCCAGGTCGGCGTGTTCGAGGAAGTGCCGGAACCGAAAGCCCCCCGATGATCGACACCCACCTTCTGGCCCTGCAGCTCATGGCCGCCCAGGGCGCGCTCGGCGCCTTCGACACGCTCTACCACCACGAGGGCACCGAGGCGCTGCCGCGGCGCGCCACGGCGGGGCGCGAGCTGTCGATCCACGCCACGCGCTCTTCCATCTATTGCGCGCTGTTCATCGGCCTGTCGTCGTGGGCCTGGCACGGCGCTTGGGCGTGGGTGCTGCTGGCGGTGTTCGGCGTGGAGATCGTGCTCACGCTGTGGGACTTCGTGGTCGAGGACGGCAGCCGCCTGCTGCCGCCGACGGAGCGGGTCACGCACACGGTGCTGGCCATCAATGCGGGTGCGTTCATCGCGCTGCTGGCGATGAATGCGGTCGACTGGGCCGCGCAGCCGACGGCCATGGTGTGGCAGCCGTACGGCTGGCTCAGTGCCTTCCTCGCGTTGTGCGGCGTGGGCGTGGGCGTGTCCGGGTTGCGCGACGGGCTTGCGGCGCGCGCGATCTTCAAGCGCCAGAAGCAGGCGCACGCGCGCGATGCGCAGGCGCCGGTGCGCTTCGGTTCGAAGCCGCAGCGCGTGCTGGTCACGGGCGGCACCGGCTTCATCGGCCAGTTGCTCGTGCGCCAGCTGCTCGCCGACGGCCATGCAGTGACGGTATGGACGCGCGACGCGCGCTCGGCCGCCTGGGGCTTCGGCGGCGCGGTGCGCTGCGTGCAGTCGCTCGCGCAGGTGCCCGCGGCCGACGACATCGACGTGGTCGTCAACCTCGCGGGCGCGCGCATCCTGGGCATGCGCTGGAGCGATCGGCGCCAGCAGCAGCTGCTGCAAAGCCGCGAGGGTCTGACGCAGCAGCTGGTCGCGTGGATCGCCGCGCGCCCGCGCAAGCCGTGGCTGCTGCTCTCGGGCTCGGCCATCGGCTACTACGGCGTGCAGCCGCAGGGCGACGCCACCGAGCTGGCCGAAGACGCGCCGCCGCAGGACATCTTCATGTCGCAGCTGTGCCGGCGCTGGGAGCAGGCCGCGCATGCGGCGGTGGCGCACGGCGTGCAGGTGGCCTGCATGCGCTTCGGCTTCGTGCTGGGCCACCAGGGCTCGCTGCCGCAGTTGCTGCTGCCGATTTCGCTGGGCATGGGCGGTCGGCTGGGCAGCGGGCGGCAGTGGCTGTCGTGGGTGCACGTGCACGACCTGGTCCGCGCCATGGCCCATGTGTGGACCGTGGCGGAAGGCACCGCCGGGCCCGCGACCGCGCGAGCCTGGAACTTCACCGCGCCCGGCGCGTTGAGCCAGGAAGAATTCACCCGCGTGGCCGCCGGCGTGCTGCACCGCCCCTGCTGGATGCCCACGCCCGCCGCGCCCGTCAAGCTGCTGCTCGGCGAACAGGCCGACCTGCTGCTCGAAGGCCAGCGCGTGGTGCCGGCGCGGCTGCTGCAGACCGGCTTTCGCTTCGCGTTTCCCGATGCCCGCAGCGCCTTGACGGACCTTTGCCGCCCGCGCTAGAAGCCCTGCCTGTGCCCGCCAAGAAAGCCCCTTCCCCCGCTGCCGCCGCCGCCGCACCTGCGCCTGCAGGGCCGCCCGGCAGCGGGCTGAGCCTGGTGCAGCGCGCGCTGCGCAAGCTCGGCCTGGTGCGCGACATCGACTTCGCGCTGTACCTGCCGATGCGCTACGAGGACGAGACGCGCATCGTGCGGCTGGCCGACACGCGCGACGGCGACATGGCGCAGGTCGAGGGCGTGGTGACCGACTGCGAGGTGGTGTTCCGCCCGCGCCGCCAACTCATCGCCACCCTCGACGACGGCTCCGACACCTGCGAGCTGCGCTTCTTCAACTTCTATCCGTCGCAGCAGAAGCAGCTGGCGGTCGGCGCCAAGGTGCGCGTGCGCGGCGAGATGCGCGGCGGCTTCGTGGGGCGGCAGATGATGCACCCGACGGTCAAGGCGGCCGGCACCTCGCTGCCCAACGCGCTCACGCCGGTGTACTCGACCGTGGCCGGCCTCGCGCAGCCGGTGCTGCGGCGCGAAGTGCGCTCGGGCCTGGCGCGCGCGGTGCTCGACGAGACGATCCCGGTGCAGATCGGCCTGCGCGGCGCGTGGGACCTGCGCGCCGCGCTGAGCTTCCTGCACTACCCGACGCCCGACGTGTCCATCGCCGCGCTCGAAGACCACAGCCACCCGGCGTGGCAGCGCATCAAGGCCGAGGAACTGCTGGCGCAGCAGCTGTCGCAGCTGCAGGCCCGGCTGGAGCGCGCGGCGCAGCGCGCGCCGGTGCTGCCCTCGTCCGCCGAGCCGGCCGCGGCCTCGCTGCATGCGCAGTTCCTGGCCGTGCTGCCCTTCGGCCTGACCGGCGCGCAGCAACGCGTGGGCGAAGAGATCACGGCCGACCTGGGCCGTCCCATTCCCATGCACCGCCTGCTGCAGGGCGACGTGGGCTCGGGCAAGACGGTGGTGGCCGCGCTGGCGGCGGCGCGCTGCATCGACGCAGGCTTCCAGTGCGCGCTGATGGCGCCCACCGAAATCCTCGCGGCGCAGCATTTCGGCAAGCTGGTCGGCTGGCTCGACCCGCTGCTGGCCGAACGCGGCCTGCGCGTGGCATGGCTCACGGGCAGCCAGAAGAAGAAGGAGCGCGACGAGATGTCGGCCGCCGTCGAGAGCGGCCAGGCCGCGCTGGTCATCGGCACGCACGCGGTCATCTCGGAGAAGGTGCGCTTCAAAAAGCTCGCGCTGGCGATCATCGACGAGCAGCACCGCTTCGGCGTGGCGCAGCGCCTCGCCCTGCGCGGCAAGGCCAGCGGCGACCTGGAGCCGCATCTGCTGATGATGAGCGCCACCCCCATCCCGCGCACGCTGGCCATGAGCTACTACGCCGACCTCGACGTCTCCACGCTCGACGAGCTGCCCCCGGGCCGCACCCCCATCGTCACCAAGCTGGTGGCCGACCACCGGCGCGACGAGGTCATCGACCGCATCCAGTCGCAGATTTCGCAGGGCCGGCAGGTCTACTGGGTGTGCCCGCTGATCGAGGAGAGCGAGGCGGTCGACCTGCGCAACGCCACCGAAACGCGCGAAGAACTGGCCGGCACGCTGGGCGATGCCATCCATGTCGGCCTGCTGCATTCGCGCATGCCCACGGCCGAGAAGCAGGCCGTGATGGCGGCGTTCACCGCCAATGAAATCCAGGTGCTGGTGAGCACGACCGTGATCGAAGTGGGCGTCGACGTGCCCAACGCCTCGCTCGTGGTCATCGAGCATGCCGAGCGCTTCGGCCTGTCGCAGCTGCACCAGTTGCGCGGGCGCGTCGGGCGCGGCGCGGCGGCCTCGGCCTGCGTGCTGCTCTATGCGCCGGGCGACAGCGGGCGCGTGGGCGAGGCGGCGCGCGCGCGGCTCAAGGCCATGGCGGAAACGGGCGACGGCTTCGAGATCGCGCGGCGCGACCTGGAGATTCGCGGCCCGGGCGAGTTCCTGGGCGCGCGCCAGTCGGGCGCGCCGCTGCTGCGCTTCGCCGACCTGGCGACCGACACGCTGCTGCTCGACTGGGCGCGCGAACTGGCGCCGGTGATGCTGCACAAGCACCCCGAGCTGGCCCAGCGGCACATCGACCGCTGGCTCGGCACCAAGGCCGAGTACCTGAAAGCCTGAAGACGCTCAGCCCGCCGGCCGGCGCGTGAACGCCAGGATCAGCCCGAAGCCGACCATCATGCTGCCGCTCACGCGGTTGAACCAGCGCATGGCCCGGCTGCCATCGGCCAGCCGGCGCATGCGTGCGCCGAGCATCGCGTAGAGCGCGATCGCGACCATCTCGAACACCAGGAAGGTCACGCCCAGCAGCAGGTAGCTGGAGGCGTACGCGCCGGGCACCACGAACTGCGGAAAGAAGGCGGTGAACACCAGGATGGCCTTCGGATTGCCCGCTGCCACGGTGAATTCCTGGCGCACCAGCGCGCGCATGGACAGCGGCGCCGAAGCGTCGCGCGACTGCACCTCGGCCGTGGGCGCCGGCGCACGCAGCAGCCGGATGCCGATCCACACCAGGTAGGCCGCGCCGATGTACTTGATGACGTCGAAGGCCATCTCCGACGCCACCAGCACCGCGCCCATGCCCAGCCCCGCGATGGCGATCATGATCGCGAAGGCCACGAGCCGCCCGCTGGCCGCCATGACGGCCGGCGCCACGCCGTGCTTCGCGCCGTTGGTGACCGACAGCAGGTTGTTGGGGCCGAACGCCATGTTGATGGCGAAGCAGGCCGGCAGGAAGAGCAGGTAGGCAGACAGGGTCATGGCGTCTCCTTGGAGTGGTCAGTTGTCGAGGCCGTTTTCGGGCATCTGCCGCGCATAGACGGCAAGCACGATGCGTTCGGAGTGGATGAGGTACTCGTTGAGCGACGCCGAGCCCTCGGCGAACTTGCCGGCCTCGATGAGTTCGAGCAGCTTGGTGTTCATGTCCACGTAGGGCGCATGCAGGAACTCCGGGTCTTTCAGCAGGCCGAAGGCCAGCCGCAGCTCGACCAGGATGTGCGCGAACAAGATGTTCAGCCGTTCGCTGTCCGCCAACTCCACGATGCCCTTGTGGAACTCCATGTTGGCCGTGCCCACGCCCAGCCAGTCGCCGGCGTCGCGGCATTTCAGCGCCGTTTCCACGGCCTCGCGCATGTGCTTCTTGGCCGGATGCCGCGGGTAGGCCTGCGCCAGCGCCTGGCATTCGATGAGCCGGCGCACCCGGTAGATGTCGATGATCGACGCGATGCTCGGCACCGCCACGAACACGCCGCGGTTGGGCGCGTGCTTGAGCAGCCCTTCCTTGGTCAGCGTGCGGAACACCTCGCGCAAGGTGTTGCGCGAAATCTCGAAGCTGTCGGCCAGCGCGGCCTCCGACAGCCGCTGCCCGGGCGAGAACTCGCCCTTCACGATCTTCTGGCGGATGAGTTCGGCGACCCGGTCGTTGAGCGTCTGCGTGCCGGCGGCCGGCGATGCGGGGGAAGTCGGGGAGGCCAGTGAAGTCATTCCAGGAAGGGGAGGATGGAAGGGGCGGGAAAGCCGGGTGAACCCGGGCGAACCGGGCCCAGCAGAGTTTGCAGCAGATTCCGCTCCCGGATGGCAGGTTTCAGGCCACAGCCGATGCACCCGGAGCGGGCGCGATCAGGGTTTTCATGGGGTCACTCAGGCACTGTTGTTGGGCACACTCGCCATGATTGTTCAACAATCTCTGATTAATGAGTGATTCAGGTGAAATCAATTGCTCATTCATTGGCACGAGGTTTGCATCAAGCGAAGGGCCGGCGCTCCCGCGCAAGGTGTCTCTGAATCCATAACGAAAGACCAACATGACTCCTGACATCCCTCATCTGTGGCCGCTGATCGGCGTGGCCGTGATCATTGCGGGCTTCATCCTGCGCTTCAATCCGATGCTGGTGGTGATCGTCACGGCCATCGTGACGGCGGCCGCGGCGGGCTTCGGGCCGATGGCCATCCTCACGGCCATCGGCAACGGGTTCATCAAGACGCGCAACCTGCCGCTGATCATTCTTCTGCCGCTGGCCGTCATCGGGCTGCTCGAGCGCCACGGCCTGCGCCAGCACGCGCAGAACTGGATCAGCCGCATCAAGTCGGCCACCGCCGGGCGCCTGCTGATCGTCTACCTCGCCGCGCGCGAACTCACCGCCGCCGTCGGCCTCACCAGCCTGGGCGGCCACCCGCAGATGGTTCGCCCGCTGCTCGCACCCATGGCCGAAGGCGCCACCGAGACCCGCTACGGCAAGCTGCCCGAGCGCCTGCGCCACAAGCTGCGCGCCTATGCCGCGGCCACCGACAACGTGGGCCTGTTCTTCGGCGAGGACATCTTCGTGGCCTTCGGCGCCATCGTGCTGATGAGCACCTTCCTGCACGAGGCCGGCATCGACGTGGAGCCGCTGCACATCGCGCTGTGGGGCATTCCGACGGCCATTGCCGCCTTCATCATCCATTCGTGGCGCCTGCGCCGGCTCGACCAGTCGATCGCGCGCGAAATGGCCGGTGAGAAGGCCCAAGACGCTGTCGTCGCACCTGTTGCGACCCAGGAAGGCCGCTGATCATGATTCTCTCGATCCAGCACCTCTACATCCTGGTCGGCCTGATCCTCGCGGTCACGGCCATCATGACGCTGACCGACCGCCAGCATCCCAAGCGCTACACCAGCGGCCTGTTCTGGGCGCTCTATGCGCTGGTCTTCCTGATCGGCGACAAGCTGCCGCCGGCCGTGGTCGGCGGGGGCGCCATCGTCATGGCCGTCATTGCCGGCCTGCGCGGCGTCGGCGCGGGCAAGCACCGCGAGCCCACGCCCGGGCAATACCAGGCCAGTGCCGCGCGCCTGGGCAACAAGCTCTTCATGCCCGCGCTGGCGATTCCGCTCGTCACCGTGATCGGCACCGTGCTCATGAGCAAGGTGAAGATCGGCGACGCCTTCCTGCTCGACCCCAAGAACACCACCCTGGTGAGCCTTGGCGTGGGCTGCGTGGTGGCGCTGGCGCTGGCCTGCTGGCTGACGCGCGAGACGCCGATGCAGGGCATGCGCGAGTCGAGGCGCCTGACCGACGCGCTGGGCTGGGCCGTGGTGCTGCCGCAGATGCTGGGCATGCTGGGCCTGGTGTTCTCCGACGCGGGCGTGGGCAAGGCCGTGGCGTACATCACCACCAGCTACATCAACATGGACATCCGCTTCGTGGCGGTGGTGGTGTACGTGCTGGGCATGGCGCTGTTCACCATCATCATGGGCAACGGCTTCGCGGCCTTCCCGGTGATGACGGGCGGCGTGGGCGTGCCGGTGCTGGTGGGCGTTTACCACGGCGACCCGGCGGTGATGGCAGCCATCGGCATGTTCTCGGGCTACTGCGGCACGCTGATGACGCCGATGGCGGCCAACTTCAACATCGTGCCGGCGGCGCTGCTGGAGCTGCCCGACAAGAACGCGGTGATCAAGGTGCAGATACCCACTGCCGCTGCCTTGCTCGTGGTCAACATCTTCCTGCTGTACTTCCTGATGTTCCGTTAAGGCGCCGCGCATGACCACCAAAGCCAGGCAGCCGAGCGCACCCCGGGTGCTGCTCGCGGGCTTCGAGCCCTTCGAGAACGACCCCGTCAACCCCGCATGGGAGATTGCCCGCGTGCTCGACGGCTGGGCCTGCGAAGGCGCCGTGGTGCAGGCGCTGCAGCTGCCGTGCGTGTTCGGGCGCGCCATCGACACGCTCGACGCGGCGCTGGCGGACATCCTCGGCAAGAAGGCGCCGCTGCCGCTGGTGCTGTGCATCGGCGCGGCGGGCGGGCGCACCGAGATCTCGATGGAGCGCGCCGCGCTGAACGTCGACGACGCGCGCATTCCCGACAATGCGGGCTTCCAGCCCATCGACACCGAGGTGGTGGCCGGCGGCCCGGCGGCCTACTTCTCGACATTGCCCATCAAGGCCATGGTGCGCGACGTGCGCGCCGCGGGGCTGCCGGCGGCGGTGTCCAACAGCGCCGGCACCTTCGTGTGCAACCACATCTTCTATGCGCTGATGCACCGGCTGGCGACGCAGCCGGCCCTTGCGCACACGCGCGGCGGCTTCGTCCACGTGCCCTACCTGCCCGAGCAGGCCGCGCCCAAGCCGGGCGTGGCGAGCATGGCGCTGGCCGCGCAGGTGGAAGCCTTTCGTGTGGGCATACGCACCGCGCTCACCGTGCGCCAGGACGTGCGCGAGACCGGCGGCCGCCTGCATTGACCTTGCATTGACACCCAGGGCGCGCGCAGCGCGCGCCGGAGACCAACACGATGAACATCGACTTGAACAGTGACCTCGGCGAGAGCCTGGGCGTGTGGCGCATGGGCGACGACGCGGCCATGCTCGCCCTCGTGAGCAGCGCCAACGTGGCCTGCGGCTTCCATGCGGGGGACCCCGCCGGCATCCTGCGCACGCTGCGCCAGGCCAGGGAGCGCGGCGTCGCCATCGGCGCGCATGTGTCGTACCGCGACCTCGTGGGCTTCGGGCGCCGCAACATGGACGTGGAAAGCGCCGACCTGCGCGCCGACGTGATCTACCAGATCGGCGCGCTCAAGGGCTTGGCCGCCGCCGCCGGCACCACGGTGCGCTACGTGAAGCCGCACGGCGCGCTCTACAACACCATCGCCCACGACGAGCGCCAGGCGCGCGACGTGATCGCCGCCATCCAGGAGGCCGACCCCACGCTGTGCCTGGTGGCGCTGGCGGGCTCGCCCTTGCTGGGCTGGGCGCGCGGCGAAGGCCTGCGCGCCGTGGCCGAGGCCTTTGCCGACCGCGCCTACACGCCCCAGGGCACGCTGGTGTCGCGGCGCGAGCCCGGTGCGGTGCTGCACGACGCCGGCGAGGTGGCCGAGCGCATGCTGCGGCTGGCCGCCGACGGCGTGCTCACGGCCATCGACGGCAGCACGGTGCGCATCGAGGCCGAATCGGTCTGCGTGCACGGCGACAGCCCCGGCGCGGTCGAGATGGCGCGCCAGGTGCGCGCGCGGCTGGAGCAGGCGGGCGTGACCATTCGGCCTTTCGTGGACGGCCTTGCGAGCGCTGACTGATGACGATGCGCTTTCTTCCGGTCAACCTGAATGCGCTGCTGGTCGAGCTCGACGACCTGCCGCAGACGCTGGCGCTGCTGGCCTCGCTGCGCGCCGAACCCATTGCGGGCATCGAGGAGCTGGTGCCCGCCGCGCGCACGCTGCTGGTCACGTTCCGTCCGGCCGCCATCGGCGCGGACGAACTCGTGCGGCAGATCGGCCAGCGCAGCCTCGACGCCCGCGAGACGCGCATCGACAAGCGCATCGAGATTGCGGTGCGCTACGACGGCGAAGACCTGGCCGAGGTGGCCGGACTGCTGGGCATCGCGCCCGAGGAAGTGGTGCGACGCCACACCGGCAGCGACTACACCGTGGCCTTCACCGGCTTCGCGCCCGGCTTCGCCTACCTCTCGGGCGGCGACGCCAGCCTGAACGTGCCGCGCCGGTCGGTGCCGCGCACCCGCATTCCGGCGGGCGCGGTGGGCCTGGCGGGCAGCTTCAGCGGTGTCTATCCGCAGGCCAGCCCGGGCGGCTGGCAGATCATCGGCATCACCGATGCGCCGATGTGGGACCTGTCGCGCGAAACACCGGCGCTGCTGCAGCCGGGCGACACGGTGCGCTTCGTGGATGCCACGGCGTTGCCGAAGGCAGAGCCCGCGGCGGTGGAGGCCGCGCCTTCCCGCCCTGTCGCGGCGAACGGCTGCGCCTTCGAGATCCGTGCCGCCGGGCTGCAGGCGCTGCTGCAGGACGGCGGCCGCCACGGCCAGGCGAAGCAGGGCGTGTCCGCGTCCGGCGCGATGGACCGGCGTTCGCTGCAGGCGGCCAACCGGCTGGTGGGCAACCCTTCGGACGCGGCCTGCATCGAGATCGCGTATGGCGGCTTCCAGTTCGTCTGCCGCGGCGATGCGGTGGTGGCCGTCACCGGTGCCGAGGGCCCCGTCACCGTGACCCGCGCCGATGGCGTGGCGTGGCCGCTGCCGCGCTACCAGCCGGTCGCGCTGGCCGACGGCGACACGCTGGCGCTGGGCGAGCCGCAGGCCGGCATCCGCAGCTACTTGGCGGTGCGCGGCGGCTTCGACGTGGCGCCGGTGCTCGGCAGCCTGTCGACCGACACGCTCGCTCGCATCGGTCCGCCGGCCGTGGCCACGGGCGACGTGCTGCCCGTGCGCGCGGTGGCGGCAGGCGCCTTGGTGGGCGCCGCCGAAGCGTCGCCGGACGACCTGCCCACGGTGCAGCAGGAGGTCGTGCTCGACATCGTGCTCGGCCCGCGCACCGACTGGTTCACGCCCGAGGCGGTCGCCTTGCTGTGCAGCCAGTCGTGGGTGGTCACGCCGCAGTCGAACCGCGTCGGCATCCGCCTGTCGGGCGAGGTGCCGCTGGCGCGCGCCAACCCCGCCGAACTGCCCAGCGAGGGCACGGCGTACGGCGCACTGCAGGTGCCGCCCAGCGGCCAGCCCGTGCTGTTCCTGGCCGACCATCCGCTGACCGGCGGCTACCCCGTGATCGCTTCCGTCGCCACCCACCACCTGGACCGCGCGGGTCAGATCCCCGTGAACGCGCGCGTCCGCTTCCACCCGATTGCCGCTCCCGGCCCCGTCGCGCCCAGCGCACCGTGAAAGCCCCCCGATGAAAAAACTCCTGATCGCCAACCGCGGCGAAATCGCCGTGCGCATTGCGCGCGCCTGTGCCGACCACGGCGTGCAGT
Organism: Variovorax sp. 10N412; assembly: GCF_056394985.1. Taxonomy (NCBI): domain Bacteria; kingdom Pseudomonadati; phylum Pseudomonadota; class Betaproteobacteria; order Burkholderiales; family Comamonadaceae; genus Variovorax; species Variovorax sp. 10N412. The sequence goes on along the minus strand of NZ_JBFTIO010000003.1, from coordinate 90,129 downwards.
CGGTCGCGGTGTATGCCGATGCCGACCTGAACGCGCTGCACGTGCGCATGGCCGACGAGGCCTACGGGCTGGAGGGCGACAAGCCCGCCGACACCTACCTGAACATCGCCAAGCTGCTGGCCGTGGCCAGGCGCAGCGGTGCCGACGCGGTGCACCCGGGCTACGGCTTCCTCTCCGAGAGCGCGGCGTTCGCGCAGGCCGTGATCGATGCCGGCCTGACGTGGGTCGGCCCGTCGCCGTCCGCCATCGCGATGCTGGGCGACAAGGTGCAGGCCCGCAAGCTCGCGCTCAAGGTCGGCGCGCCGCTGGTGGCGGGCACGGCCGACCCGGTGAGCAGCGCCGGCGAGGTGCTCGCCTTCGCCGAGACGCACGGCCTGCCGGTCGCGATCAAGGCCGCCTTCGGTGGCGGCGGGCGCGGCATCAAGGTGGCATGGCGGCTCGACGAGGTCGAGGGGCTCTACGAGTCGGCGGTGCGCGAGGCCGTGACGGCCTTCGGGCGCGGCGAGTGCTATGTCGAGCAGTTCCTCGACCGACCGCGCCACGTCGAGGCGCAGGTGCTGGCCGACACGCACGGCCACGTGGTGGTGGTCGGCACGCGCGACTGCTCGCTGCAGCGGCGCAACCAGAAGCTGGTGGAGGAGGCGCCCGCCCCCTTCCTGAGCGACGCACAGCGCGAGCGCATCCACCAGTCGGCGCGCGACATCTGCGCGGCGGCCGGCTACACGGGCGCCGGCACGGTCGAATTCATGCTGAGCGCGAGCGGTGCGATCTCCTTCCTCGAAGTGAACACGCGGCTGCAGGTGGAGCATCCGGTGACCGAGGAAACCACGGGCATCGACCTGGTGATCGAGCAGCTGCGCATCGCCGAAGGGCTGCCCCTGTCTATCACGCAGACGCCCGCCCCGCGCGGCCATGCCTTCGAGTTCCGCATCAATGCCGAAGACGTGGGGCGCGGCTTCCTGCCGTCGCCGGGGCCGGTGAAGGTGTTCGACGCGCCTTCGGGCCCGGGCGTGCGCGTGGACACGGGCGTGGACGCGGGGTCGCAGGTGCCGGGCACCTTCGATTCGCTGATGGCCAAGCTCATCGTCACCGGCGCCACGCGCGAGCAGGCGATTGCGCGGGCGCGCCGCGCGCTCAAGGAGTTCCGCATCGAGGGCCTGCCCACGGTGCTGCCGTTCCACCGTGCGGTGATGGCGCACCCCGACTTCGTGTCGGGCGACGCGTTCAAGGTGCACACGCGCTGGATCGAGACCGACTTCGCCAATGGCGAGGCCGCGGCGATGCGGCCCGACCCGCTGCCCGACACGGCGCTGTTGCGCACGGCGATCGAAGTGGACGGCCGGCGCATGGCGCTGGGCCTGCCGGCGGTGCTGTTGAGCGGGCTGTCGTCGGCCGCCGGTGCTGCGGGCATGGCGCCCGCCGAAGCGGCCGTGGCGGATGCCGCCGCCGTGGCCGCGCCGGTGTCCGGCACCTTGCAGGGCTGGAAGGTCGCCGACGGCGACGAGGTGGCGCAGGGCACGGTCGTCGCCGTGATGGAGGCGATGAAGATGGAGATGCAGGTCGTCGCGCACCGCGCGGGGCGCATCGCCTTCGCGGTGGCGGCGGGCGGCTATGTGGCGGCGGGCGCCATGCTGGCGACCATCGGCTGATGCCATGAACCGCTCCCCCGTCATCAGCCGCCGGTCATTCACGTTGCTGGCGTGCGGTGCGGGGGCGATGTCGGCGCTGTCCCCCGCTTCGGCCGCGTCCGGTGCCACCGTGTGGCGGCTGGCCAGCGGCTATCCGGCGGAGAACTTCCACACGGTCAACCTGCTGGCGATGGCCCAGCAGGTCGAGCTGGCCACCCAGGGGCAGCTGCGCATCGAGGTCCATCCGAAGAACACGTTGGTGGCCCTGAATGCCATCCGCGCCGCGGTGCAGGACGGCAAGGTCGAGGCCGGCGAAGCGATCATGAGCAGCCTGGTTGCCGACGTGCCGATGGCCGGCGCCGACTCGGTGCCGTTCATCACCCACGGCTACGCCGACGCGATGCGGCTGTGGCGCATCCAGCGGCCGCTGATCGAGCGGTCGTTCGCGCAGCGCGGCCTGCGCGTGCTCTATGCCGTGGCGTGGCCGCCGCAAGGCCTGTATGCGAACCGGCCCTTGGGCGGCATGAGCGACCTGCGCGGCCTGCGCATGCGCGCCTACAACGCCACCACCGCACGCATCGCCACGCTGATGGGCGCGGTGCCGGTCGACGTGCCGGCCACCGAGCTCGACCGCGCGCTGGCGGACGGGCGCATCGACTGCATGATGACCTCGGCCGTCACGGGCGTGGAAAGCCGGGTGTGGCAGTCGATGCGCTTCTTCTACGACATCGACGCGTGGTTTCCCAAGAACCTCGTGTTCGCCAACGCAAAGGCCTGGGACGCATTGCCTGCGGCCTCGCGCGCCGCGCTGGAGACGGCCAGCGCGGCCGCCGAGTCGCGCGGCTGGGCTGCCAGCGCCGCCGCCGCGGCCCGCGCCATGGACGAACTGCGGCGCAATGGCGTGAGGATCGAACCGGTGCCCTACCTGTTCAGCCGCGACCTCCAGCGGCTGGGCGAGCATTTCTCGCTGGACTGGGTCAAGCAGGTGGGCGTGGGGGCCAACGATGTGTTCGTTCCGTACTTCGACAAGCGCTGAATCAGTTAACTTTTGTTTCAAATCCTCGTATCATCTTCGGGTTTTACCCTGCATTTCCGAGCAAAAGACACCCGCAAGTCGCTTCAGGCAACGACAACGCAACACGAGACCGCAGGTCCAGGGGAATGGCTCTTTCTGCAGTTCTTCGGTTCGATGAATGCCGGTGTGCAAGATGCAAGACGCGTGGATCAATGCTGACAGGGGCGGGGCTTTCACAGGGCCCGAAGGGGGGCGGGAGGTGCCGACTGCACCGGCCGGTTTGCGGGCGCTCGACGGCGCTTTCGCCACGCTGACGCTCGACGTCCGGGGCCGCGTGTTGCGGGCCAACAACCATTTCCTGAGTGCCTGGGGCTACACGCTCGACGAGCTGCAAGGGCGCGACTTGCTCGACATCAGCCCCGCGGACGGCCTGCCGGACAGCCTGTCCGCCATCTGGGACGAGGTGCTGCGCGGCGAGCGGCGCGTCGTCGAGCGCATGCGCCTGCACAAGGACGGCACCCGGCGCTGGGTCCAGGCCTTCTACACCGCGCTGGCGGACGCGAACGGCGTGGTGCGGCAGGTGGTGGAGACCTCGAACGACATCTCGTCGCGCGTGCTCAAGGCCGCCGACGACCGCGGCCAGATCCAGGCCATCAACCTGTCGCAGGCGGTGGTCCAGTTCGCGCTCGACGGCACGGTGCTCGATGCCAACGCGCGCTTTCTCGACGCCATGGGCTACCGGCTGGACGAGGTGGCGGGGCGGCACCATCGCATGTTCGTCGACGCGGCCTACGCCGAAAGCGCGGAGTACGCAGCCTTCTGGGCCGCGCTCGCTGGCGGCAACCATCACGCAGCGGAGTACCGGCGCCTGGGCAAGCACGGCCGCGAGGTCTGGCTGCAGGCCACCTACAACCCGATCTTCGACCCCGCGGGCCGTGTGCGAAAGGTGGTCAAGTACGCCACCGACATCACGCAGGAAAAGCTGCGCCAGGCCGATTTCCAGAGCCAGATCGAGGCCATCGGCAAGTCGCAGGGCGTGATCACCTTCCGCGTCGACGGCACCATCCTCGATGCCAACGCGAACATCCTCGCGACCTTCGGCTACGCGCTGGACGAGGTGGTGGGCCGCCACCACCGGATGCTGATGGAGCCCGGCGTGGCCGACACCGAGGCGTATGCCCAGTTCTGGCAGACGCTGCGCTCGGGCAAGTTCGTCTCGGGGCGCCACAAGCGCATCGGCAAGGACGGGCGCGAGCTCTGGCTGCAGGCCTCGTACAACCCGGTGTACGACCTGAACGGCCAGCTCACGCGCATCATCAAGTTCGCGATCGACGTCACTGCCGACGTGGCGCTGGCCCAGGCGTTCGAGGACGCGCAGCGCCAGGCGCAGCACGACGCGGCCACCTCGCTGCCCAACCGCACGCGCCTGTCGGCCTTCATGGCGGCTGCGCTGACGCATCCGCAGGCGCGGCTGGTGGTGCTGTACCTGGACCTGGACCGCTTCAAGCCCATCAACGACACCTACGGCCACCCGGTCGGCGACAAGGTGCTGGGCGAGGTGGCCGACCGGCTGCGCCGTTCGCTCAAGAGCGACCAGCTGGCCGCGCGCATCGGCGGGGACGAGTTCGTGATTGCCGCGCCCCACCTGGCGGACGAGGAGATCGACGCCTTCTGCCAGCAGCTGCTGGAGGCCATTGCCGCGCCCATCCGCAACGACGTGGGCATGCTGGAGGTCGGCGCGTCGATCGGCGTGGCGGTGTCGCCGGCCGACGGCACCACGCCCGACGAGCTGCTGCGCTCGGCGGACACCGCGCTGTACCGCTCGAAGCACAACGGCCGCAACACCTACTGCTTCTTCGCCAACGAGATGAACGACCGCGTGACGGCCAGCCGCCGCATGATCGAGGAGATGCGCCGCGGCATCGTGGCCGGCGAGTTCTACCTCGACTTCCAGCCGCGCTTCGACGCACGCACGCAATCGATCCGCAGCGCCGAGGCGCTGGTGCGCTGGGCGCATCCGCAGCGCGGGCGCATCGGGCCGGACGACTTCATTCCGCTGGCGGAAAAGAGCGGGCTGATCCTGCCGCTGGGCGATTGGGTGCTGCAAACGGCCTGCGAGGCCGCGGTGCAGTGGCCGGAGATCGGCGTGTCGGTCAACGTGTCGCCGGTGCAGTTTCGCGACGGCCGCCTGGTGCAGCGCGTGCGCGACGTGCTGGCGGGTGCCGGCCTTGCGCCCGAGCGGCTGGAGATCGAGATCACCGAAGGCGTGCTGATGGACGACGCCGAGGGCGCGGGCATCGTGCTGCGCGAGCTCAAGGCGCTGGGCGTGAAGCTGGCCATCGACGACTTCGGCACCGGCTACGCGTCGCTGAGCTCGCTGCGCAGCTTCCCGTTCGACGTCATCAAGATCGACCGGCAGTTCATCGCCGACATCGAGCAGCGCGACGGCAGCCGCGACGTCGTCAAGGCAATCCTGGCGCTGGGCAAGGCGCTGGGCCTGTCGGTCACGGCCGAGGGCGTGGAGACCGACGGCCAGCTCCAGACGCTGATCGAGGACCACTGCGCCGAAGTGCAGGGTTTCCTGCTGGGCCGGCCGATGACGGCGCCGATGCTCGTCGAGATGGTCGAGGACGTGGAAGCGTTGCGCTGAGGGGCGCAGCGGCAGTTCCGGCACTTTGGCAGGGCCTTGCGGCCCCGGGCCAGCCCGGTTGCGGCCCCTTGCGCATAATTGACGCAAGCTATGACTCTCACCGAACTCAAATACATCGTCGCAGTAGCCCGCGAACGGCACTTCGGCAAGGCGGCCGAGGCCTGCTACGTCTCCCAACCGACCCTGTCGGTGGCCATCAAGAAGCTCGAGGACGAACTCGAGGTCAAGCTCTTCGAGCGCAGCGCCGGCGAAGTGACCGTCACGCCGCTGGGCGAGCAGATCGTGCAGCAGGCGCAAAGCGTGCTCGATCAGGCCGCCAGCATCAAGGAAATCGCCAAGCGGGGCAAAGACCCGCTGGCCGGTCCGCTGAACCTGGGCGTGATCTACACCATCGGCCCTTACCTGCTGCCCGACCTGGTGCGCCAGGTGATCGCCCGCACGCCGCAGATGCCGCTGGTGCTGCAGGAGAACTTCACGGCCAAGCTGCTGGAGATGCTGCGCGCCGGCGAGATCGACTGCGCCATCATGGCCGAGCCCTTTCCCGACACCGGCCTTGCCATGGCGCCGCTGTACGACGAGCCCTTCATGGCGGCGCTGCCCGTCAAGCACAAGTTCGCCGACCGCGAATCGATCACCTCCGAAGAACTGCAGAGCGAGACCATGCTGCTGCTGGGCACGGGCCACTGCTTTCGCGACCACGTGCTCGAGGTGTGCCCCGAGTTCGCGCGCTTTTCCAGCAATGCCGAAGGCATCCGCAAGAGCTTCGAGGGCTCCTCGCTGGAAACCATCAAGCACATGGTGGCCTCGGGCATGGGCGTGACCCTGGTGCCGCGCCTGTCGGTGCCGGCCGAGGCGCTCAAGCCCAGGGTCAAGGGCCGCAAGGAATTCGAACAGATGGTGCGCTACCTGCCCGTGCGCGACGCGCACGACCGCGAGCCGCCCACGCGCCGCGTGGTGCTGGCGTGGCGGCGCACCTTCACGCGCTACGAGGCCATTGCGGCGCTGCGCAATGCCATCTATGCGTGCGAGCTGCCGGGCGTGAAGCGGCTGTCCTAGCAGTTCGCGGAATCGGCCTACGCCGCCGCGGTTCGGAATCGTTCATCGCTGAGATAGAGTGACGCTGTTGCGAAGCCGCGCGCCGGCTTCCAGAATTCCGGTGTTCCCCCAACTTGAAGAAAGAGTTCTCGCCATGGCCAAAGCCCCGAAGAAATCGTCGTCAGCTTCCTCCGCCGGCAAGGTGCCCAAGAAGGGCGGCGCGGTGGTCGCGCAGGAGTCGGGCAGCCGCAACGCGCCGATCATCAACATCGGCATCGAGCGCCAGGACCGCGCCGCCATTGCCGAAGGCCTGAGCCGCGTGCTGGCCGACACCTACACGCTGTACCTCACCACGCACAACTTCCACTGGAACGTGACGGGCCCGCACTTCAACTCGCTGCATGCGATGTTCATGGGCCAGTACACCGAGCTCTGGAATTCGACCGACGTGCTGGCCGAGCGCATTCGTGCACTGGGTCACTACGCGCCGGGCTCGTACGCCGAGTTCAGCAAGATCGCCACCGTGCCCGACGTGCCGCAGAACCCGCCCAAGGCGATGGAGATGGTGCGCATCCTGGTGAAGGGCCACGAGACCGTGTCGCGCATCGCGCGCGAATTCATTCCGGTGGCCGAAGAAGCCGGCGACGACCCGACGGCCGACATGCTGACCGCGCGCTGCACGGTGCACGACCAGACGGCCTGGATGCTGCGTTCGCTGTTGGAGGACTGATCCCCGTCCTTCGGACCTGGGCAACCCGAAACGAGCGGCACAATGGCCGCTCTTTTTTTGCCCGCCGCAATCGCAATGCTTGCCCGCCGTTTCGCGCTGTACCTAGACCTGATCCGCTGGAACCGTCCCGCCGGCTGGCTGCTGCTGCTGTGGCCCACGCTCGGTGCGCTGTGGTTCGCGGCGGACGGCTGGCCCGGCTGGCACCTGCTGGTGGTGTTCACGCTGGGCACCTTCCTCATGCGCAGTGCCGGCTGCTGCATCAACGACGTGGCCGACCGCGACTTCGACCGCCACGTGAAGCGCACCGCGCAACGGCCCGTGACCAGCGGTGCCATGTCGGTCAAGGAGGCGCTGGGGCTCGGCGCCGTGCTGGCGCTGGCGGCCTTCGCCCTGGTGCTCACCACCAACCGGCTCACGGTGCTGTGGTCGTTCGCGGCGCTGGCCATCACGCTGGCCTATCCCTTCGCCAAGCGCTTCGTCTCGGTGCCCCAGGCGGTGCTGGGCATCGCCTTCAGCTTCGGCATTCCGATGGCCTTCGCGGCGGTGCAGTCGACGGTGCCGGTGCTGGTCGTGTGGCTGCTGGTCGGCAACCTGTTCTGGGTGCTGGCCTACGACACCGAGTACGCCATGGTCGACCGCGACGACGACCTGAAGATCGGCATGAAGACCTCGGCCATCACTTTCGGGCGCCTCGACGTGGCCGCGGTGATGACGAGCTACGCGATCTTTCTGGCGATCTGGGGCTGGGCCGGCGCGAGTCACGCGCTGGGCGTGTTGTTCTATGCCGGCATCGCCCTGGCGACGGCGCAGGCCGTGTGGCACTGGCGGCTGATTCATGACCGCACGCGCGACGGCTGCTTCAAGGCCTTCCGCCTGAACCACTGGTTGGGCTTCACCGTGTTCGCCGGCATCGTGGCCGGCTACGCGGTGCGCTGAGGGCTTCTTCGATGCTGGAGAGACTGACGCAGAAGATCGGCCAGGCGGGCTTCTCCGAATGGCACTGCATCACGCAGGAAATGGTCGAGCGCTACTCGGAGCTGTCGGGCGACGGTGAGGGCGAGTGGATCCACCTCGACCCCGAGCGCGCGGCGCGTGAGGCGCCTTACGGCGGCACCATCGTGCAGGGCTTCTTCCAGGTCTCGCACCTGATCCGGCTGACCGGCGAGGCCATGCGCACGCTGCTGCTTTTCGATTCGAACCACGCGCTGAACTACGGCTTCGACCGGCTGCGCTTTGTGCGGCCCATGCCGGTGGGCGCGCGCTTCCGGGCACGGGTGCGCATCCTGGAAGTGACGCCCAAGCCGGACGACAGCTTCTTGCTGAAAGAGGAAGTGCTGCTCGAGCTGGAGGACGGCACGGTCACGCTGGCCGCCGAATGGCTGTTCTTCCTCGGGCCGCGCGCACTGCCGCCGGCCTGAGCACCTTCAGCTGCGGCCGAATTCCTCGCCCAGTTCGGCGGCGCGCTTCTGCGCCGCGCGGATCGCGGTCTTGAACTGCGCCTTCACGTCGGCCTGCTGCAGCGAGGTGATGGCTGCGTAGGTCGTGCCGCCCTTGGAGGTGACGCGCTCGCGCAGCACCGAAGGCGGTTCGGTCGCGCTGTGCGCCAGCGCCGAGGCGCCGGTGAAGGTGCCGATGGCCAGCTGCTGCGCCTGCTCGGGCGTGAGGCCCATCTCGACACCGGCTTCGGTCATCGCCTCGATGAAATAGAACACGTAGGCCGGACCCGAGCCTGACATGGCGGTGACGGCGTCCAGCGCCGATTCGGCGTCGACCCAGATCAGTTCGCCGGTGGGCGCCAGCAACTGCCCGACCGTCGCGCGGTCGGCGCTCTCGGCGCCGGGGCGGGCGTACAGGCCCGTCATGCCCTTGCCCACGAGTGCGGGCGTGTTGGGCATGGCGCGCACCACGCGCTCGGTGCCTAGCCAGCGGGCGATGCTGTCCGACGGAATGCCCGCGGCCACGCTCAGGTGCAGGGCGTCGGTCGCGAATTCGCGCACCGGGCGGGCCGCGTCCGCGAAGGTCTGGGGCTTGACCGCCCAGACCACCACGCCGCAGCGCGACAGGGCCTCGCCGGCCTCTGCCTGCGCCGTGATGCCGAAAGAATGGGCGAGCTTCGCGCGGGCCTCCTCGAAGGGCTCGACCACCTCGAACGCTTCCGCCGGTGTGCCCTGCTGGATCAGGCCGCCGATGATGGCGCTCGCCATGTTGCCGCCGCCGATGAAGGCCACGGGCGGCAACGGCGGGAGCGGCGCGGGGCCGGTGCGGGGGAGGAAGGTGACGGCGATGGTCATGGTCGGTCGGTGCGGTCTGTGTAGGCGAAGGCGGCGAACTGGGTCACTTGAAGCGGGTTGAAATTGTCGTCGCTCACGACCACCAGCACGCGCTGGCCGTCGGGCAGCGGCGGCCCCCAGCACATGCCTTCGGTGTTGTCGAGGCGGGACAGGCCGAGCGTGGCGAAGTCGGCCACCAGGGTCTTGGCCGCAGGGCGGTGGTTGCCCGGCGCCAGCGCGTCGACGGCGAGCACGTCGCTGGCCGCGCGGGTGTCGATCTCGTACAGGCGCAGCGAGTTGCCCGTGCCAGTGGCGTAGGCGCGCTCCAGCACCAGCATGCGGTCGGCGTCGAGCATCAGGATCTCGCTCACGCCGTTGTCCGCGTACGTGCCGGGAACCAGCGGGCGCAGCGGGATGGCGTCGGGCACGTAGGCCACCTGGCGGTCGGCCTGGCCGGTCTGCAGGTCGATGCGGGTGAAGCGGCAGGGGCCGCCGGGCGCACCGACGGTGGGCTCGGGACCGTCCTGGACCAGGGCGTTCTCCATGCCCAGCCAGGCGAAACGGCCGTCGGGCGTGAGGGTGACGCCCTCGAAGCCGAGGTTGTCGCGCGGGCCGCGGCGCTGCGCCGGATCGGGCTGGAACATCGCTGGCATCGGGAACTGGCGCAGGAAGCGGCCGTCGCGGGCCGACTCGTACAGCGCGGGCCCGAAGCCGCGTGCGACGTCGCCCTCGCTGGTCCAGAGCAGGGTATTGGTCGCCGGCCGCAGGCGCAGGGCTTCCGGGTCGGGGACGGGGAGCCCGTCGACCGCATGGCGCCGGTTCGGCCAGGGGCCGCCGCCGGGGCGTTGCAGCTGCACCACGCCGACGGGCTCGGGCTGCGCCAGCCGGGGCTGCGGCCACCGGGCCGTGTAGCAGCGCACGGGGGCGAGGTCCGACCGGTCATCGCTGATCAGCAGGTACTCCCCCTGGATCGGGTCGTAGTCGATGCCCGAGAGGCCGCCTGCCGTGGTGCCCTCTATATTGAAGCGGTGCGGCCATCGCGCTTCGGCGATACGGCGCAGCCGGCCAGTTCCGGGGCTGGAAGTCGGGGAGGCACTCCTGCAGGCGGCCAGGCTCAGCGCCAGCAGGCCGGCCGCGCCCGCCAGAAGGCGCCGGCGCAAGGGCGGCGAAGGCGGCGAAGGGGCGTTCGAAAGGGAGTTCTCGGGGGAGCGCACGCCCTGAAGTCTAGTGCCAGTGCGAAATGGCGGAATGGGGTTGTTGACATCGCCCTGAGAGCGTGCAACAATCGCGGGCTTCGCTTCTAAAAGGCGAAGCTTTCAGCCCAAAGCGGAAGCGCCCCGAGTGGTTCGGGGTGTGGACGACGGGACCAAGACTGACCGCGGTGTCTCCCTCCTGGAGGCTCATCGGTACAAGTTGGGAATATCAAGAAATGATCCAAACTGAATCCCGGCTCGAAGTGGCCGACAACACGGGCGCGAAATCCGTCCTGTGTATCAAGGTGCTCGGTGGCTCCAAGCGGCGTTATGCCAGCGTGGGCGACGTCATCAAGGTGAGCATCAAGGAAGCCGCTCCGCGTGGTCGCGTCAAGAAAGGCGAGATCTACAGCGCAGTGGTGGTCCGCACCGCCAAGGGCATCCGTCGCGCTGACGGCTCGCTCGTCAAGTTCGACGGCAACGCTGCAGTGTTGCTCAACGCCAAGCTGGAGCCTATCGGCACCCGCATCTTCGGACCGGTCACGCGCGAACTGCGCACCGAGAAGTTCATGAAGATCGTGTCGCTGGCACCCGAAGTTCTCTAAGGACACAACGCCATGAACAAGATTCGCAAAGGCGACCAGGTCATCGTGTTGGCCGGTCGTGACAAGGGTAAGCGCGGTACCGTTTCGCTCCGCAAGGACGATTCGCACATCGTCATCGACGGCCTGAACCTCGTCAAGAAGCACACCAAGCCGAACCCGCTCAAGGGTACGACCGGTGGCATCGTCGAGAAGTCCATGCCCATTCACCAATCCAACGTGGCGATCTTCAACGCCGCGACCGGCAAGGCCGATCGCGTGGGCATCAAGGTCACCCAGGGTGCTGACGGCAAGCGCGTGGCTGTTCGCGTCTTCAAGTCCAGCGGCGACGAAATCAAGTTCGCCTAAGAGGTACTCACATGGCACGTCTCCAACAACACTATCGCGAAAAGATCGCGAAAGACCTGACTGAAAAGTTCGGCTACAAGTCGCCGATGCAGGTCCCGCGCCTCACCAAGATCACGCTCAACATGGGCGTGGGTGAAGCAGTCGCCGACAAGAAGGTTCTCGACAACGCTGTCGCCGACCTGACCAAGATCGCCGGCCAGAAGCCCGTGGTCACCAAGTCGAAGAAGGCTATCGCCGGTTTCAAGATCCGCGAAAACCAGCCCATCGGCTGCATGGTCACGCTGCGTGGCGTGCAGATGTATGAGTTCCTGGACCGTTTCGTGACCATCGCGCTGCCGCGTGTTCGCGACTTCCGCGGCATTTCCGGCCGTGCGTTCGACGGCCGTGGCAACTACAACATCGGCGTCAAGGAACAGATCATTTTCCCCGAGATCGAGTACGACAAGGTCGATGCCTTGCGCGGTCTCAACATCAGCATCACGACGACGGCCAAGACCGACGAAGAAGCCAAGGCGCTTCTGGCTGGTTTCCGTTTCCCGTTCAAGAACTGAGGCGAACTGTGGCTAAACAATCTTTGATCCAGCGCGAACTCAAGCGCGACAAGCTGGTTGCCAAGTTCGCTGCGAAGCACGCTGAACTGAAGGCGGCTTCCAACGACCTGAAGAAGAGCGACGAAGAGCGCGCAGCTGCCCGTCTGGGCCTGCAAAAGCTCCCGCGCAATGCGAACCCGACCCGCCAACGCAACCGTTGCGCGATCACCGGTCGCCCGCGCGGTACCTTCCGTCAATTCGGTCTGGCTCGCGCCAAGATCCGTGAACTGGCTTTCGCTGGCGACATCCCCGGTGTCACCAAGGCCAGCTGGTAAGCCAGGCAGGAGCAAACAACATGAGCATGAGTGATCCCATTGCCGACCTGCTGACGCGTATCCGTAACGCGCAGATGGTGGCGAAGCCCACTGTGTCGATCCCGTCTTCCAAGGTGAAGGCTGCGATTGCACAAGTCCTGAAGGACGAAGGCTACATCGACGGCTTCGAAGTGAAGACCGATGCAGGCAAGTCCGAACTCGTCATCACGCTGAAGTACTACGCTGGCCGTCCGGTCATCGAACGTATCGAACGCGTGAGCCGCCCCGGCCTGCGCGTCTACAAGGCCAGTGCAGCCATTCCGCAAGTCCAGAACGGCCTTGGCGTTGCGATCGTCACGACCCCCCAGGGCGTGATGACCGACCGCAAGGCTCGCGCCACCGGTGTCGGCGGCGAAGTTCTGTGCTACGTCGCCTAACCGAGACATCGAGGAGTTACTGAAATGTCCCGAGTAGGAAAAATGCCGATCACCATCCCCGCAGGCGTGGATGTGTCGATCAAGGAAGACCAGATCAGCGTGAAGGGCACGGGCGGTTCGCTCGTCCTGCATCGCAATGCACTGGTCAAGGTCGTCAGCAATGACGGCAAGCTGAGCTTCGAGCCCGCCAACGAATCGCGTGAAGCGAACGCGATGAGCGGCACGATCCGTCAGCTGGTGAACAACATGGTGGTTGGCGTGACCAAGGGCTTCGAAAAGAAGCTCAACCTGGTCGGCGTCGGCTACAAGGCTGCAGCCTCCAACAACAAGTTGAACCTGCAAGTCGGTTATTCGCATCCGGTCAACATCGAAATGCCGCAAGGCATCACGGTGGCCACTGCGACCCCGACCGAAATCGTGATCAAGGGTGCTGACCGTCAGCGCGTTGGTCAAATCGCCGCTGAGATCCGCGCTGTTCGTCCGCCTGAGCCTTACAAGGGCAAGGGCATCCGTTATTCGGACGAGAAGATCGTGATCAAAGAGACCAAGAAGAAGTAAGGGGCAGCAAAATGATGTTGACCAAAAAAGCACAGCGTCTTCGCCGCTCGCGCCAGACCCGCATTCGCATCGCGACGCAGGGCGTGGCCCGTCTCACGGTGAACCGCACCAACCTGCACATCTACGCCACCGTCATCTCCGACGACGGCACCAAGGTGATTGCAACCGCATCGACGGCAGAAGCCGAAGTGCGTACCTCGCTCGGCGGTTCGGGCAAGGGCGGCAATGCCGCCGCAGCCACCGCAGTCGGCAAGCGCATCGCTGAAAAGGCGAAGGCTGCAGGCGTCGAGAAGGTCGCTTTCGACCGCGCTGGTTTCGCATACCACGGCCGCGTCAAGGCGCTGGCCGAGGCCGCCCGCGAAGCCGGTCTGCAGTTCTAACCGGACACGAGATTCAAAATGGCAAAGATTCAAGCAAGAACGCAGAACGAAGGCCCTGAAGACGGTTTGCGCGAGAAGATGATCGCGATCAACCGCGTCACCAAGGTGGTGAAGGGTGGTCGTATCCTCGGTTTCGCAGCACTCACCGTGGTGGGTGACGGCGAAGGTCGCGTCGGCATGGGCAAGGGCAAGTCGAAGGAAGTGCCTGCTGCCGTGCAGAAGGCAATGGAAGAAGCCCGTCGCAACCTGGCCAAGATCTCGATCAAGAACGGCACGCTGCATCACCGCGTGACGGGTCATCACGGCGCCGCTTCGGTCGTCATGATCCCCGCCCCGAAGGGTACCGGCATCATCGCCGGCGGCCCGATGCGCGCCGTGTTCGAAGTCATGGGCATCACCGACATCGTGGCCAAGAGCCATGGTTCGTCGAATCCCTACAACATGGTTCGCGCCACGCTCGACGGGTTGAAGAACTCGACGACCGCGTCCGCGGTGGCTGCCAAGCGTGGCCTGACCGTCGAAGAAATCTTCGCTTGAGCGCAAGCCTGAAAGAAGCATTCAAATGACGACGCAACAACAAACCCTCAAGGTGCAATTGGTCAAAAGCCCGATTGGCACCAAGGAATCGCATCGCGCGACCGTGCGTGGCCTCGGCCTGCGCAAGCTCAACAGCGTGAGCGAGCTGCAAGACACCCCGGCGGTGCGCGGCATGATCAACAAGATCAGTTATCTGGTCAAAGTTCTGTAAGAGAGACTGATATGGAACTCAATGGCATCAAGCCGGCAGCCGGCGCCAAGCACGCTAAGCGTCGCGTTGGCCGTGGTATCGGCTCTGGCATCGGCAAGACCGCAGGTCGCGGTCACAAGGGCCAGAAGTCGCGCGCAGGCGGTTTCCACAAGGTGGGCTTCGAAGGCGGTCAAATGCCTCTGCAGCGTCGCCTGCCCAAGCGCGGCTTCAAGTCGCACCTGCTGAAGTTCAACGCCGAAGTCACGCTGACTGCCCTCGAGCAGCTCGGCCTGGCCGAAGTGGACGTCCTGGCGCTGAAGCAAGCCGGCCTGGTGGGCCAGCTCGCCAAGGTCGTCAAGATCATCAAGACCGGTGAACTCACCAAGGCCGTCAAGCTGACGGGCGTGGGTGCAACGGCTGGCGCCAAGGCTGCTATCGAAGCAGCCGGCGGCAGCTTCGCCTGATCACCCTCGGACTGAAAGAAGTTCTTCGTGGCAACTAACGCGGCAACGATCGCAAAAACAGGCAAGTTCGGCGACCTTCGTCGTCGGCTCGTGTTTTTGCTGCTCGCGCTCGTGGTCTACCGGGTCGGCGCTCACATTCCTGTGCCGGGTATCAACCCGGACCAGCTGGCAGCGTTGTTCCAGGGCCAGCAGGGCGGCATTCTGAGCCTGTTCAACATGTTCTCGGGCGGGGCGCTGTCGCGTTTCACCGTGTTCGCGTTGGGGATCATGCCGTACATCTCGGCGTCGATCATCATGCAGTTGATGACCTACGTGATTCCTACCTTCGAGCAATTGAAGAAGGAAGGCGAGGCTGGCCGCCGCAAGATCACTCAGTACACGCGCTACGGCGCGCTGGGTCTGGCACTGTTCCAGTCGTTCAGCATCTCGGTGGCGCTCGAGTCGTCGGCCGGCCTGGTCATCGCACCCGGCTTCGGCTTCCGCCTGACCGCCATGGTAAGCCTGACGGCCGGTTCGATGTTCCTGATGTGGCTCGGCGAGCAGATCACCGAACGCGGCCTGGGCAACGGCATCTCGATCCTGATCTTTGCAGGTATCGCAGCTGGCCTGCCCAACGCCATCGGCGGCCTGGCGTCCCTGGTGACGACCGGTGCGATGAACCCCATCATTGCGCTCTTCATCATCGCGGTCGTGGTGCTGGTCACTTACTTCGTGGTGTTCGTGGAACGCGGCCAGCGCAAGATCCTCGTGAACTATGCGCGGCGACAGGTGGGCAACAAGGTCTATGGTGGCCAGTCTTCGCACCTGCCGCTGAAGCTGAACATGGCTGGCGTGATTCCGCCGATCTTCGCTTCGTCGATCATCCTGCTGCCCGCAACGGTGGTTGGCTGGTTCAGCACGGGTGAAGGTGGTTTCCGCTGGATCAAGGACATCGCTGGCGCGCTGCGTCCGGGTGAGCCGATCTATGTGCTGCTGTATGCCGCTGCGATCGTTTTCTTCTGCTTCTTCTACACGGCTCTCGTGTTCAACAGCAAGGAAACGGCCGACAACCTGAAGAAGAGTGGTGCATTCATTCCTGGCATTCGCCCGGGTGACCAGACCGCTCGCTATATCGACAAGATTCTGGTTCGCCTGACGTTGGCCGGCGCGGTGTACATCACCTTCGTCTGCCTGCTGCCAGAGTTCCTGATCCTGAAGTACAACGTGCCGTTCTACTTCGGTGGTACCTCCCTGCTGATCATCGTGGTCGTCACGATGGACTTCATGGCCCAGGTGCAAAACTACATGATGTCCCAGCAGTACGAATCGCTGCTGAAGAAGGCTAACTTCAAGACATCGTAGGGCTGTGTTTTTCAGTATTGAGTCCGGGCGGTAGACCGCCACGTTAAACAGTTTTAGGAGAATGAAATGAGAGTTTCGGCTTCGGTCAAAACCATCTGCCGTAATTGCAAGGTCATCCGCCGTAAAGGTGTGGTGCGTGTGATTTGCACCGACCCGCGCCACAAGCAGCGCCAGGGTTGATTGAAGAGTATTAGAGGACGCACATGGCACGTATTGCTGGCATCAACATCCCGCCGCACAAGCACGCTGAAATCGGCCTGACCGCCATTTTCGGTATCGGTCGCACCCGCGCCCGTCAAATCTGCGAAGCGAGCGGCATCGAATATTCGAAGAAGATCAAGGATCTGACCGACGGCGATCTCGAGAAGATCCGCGATCAGATCGCTCTCTTCACCATCGAAGGCGATCTGCGTCGCGAAACGACGATGAACATCAAGCGTTTGATGGACATCGGTTGCTATCGCGGCTTCCGTCACCGTCGCGGCCTGCCGATGCGCGGCCAGCGCACGCGCACCAATGCCCGCACCCGCAAGGGTCCGCGCAAGGCTGCGCAGTCCCTGAAGAAATAAGGATAGACCAGCATGGCTAAAGCACCTGCAAACAACGCCGCACAGCGCGTTCGCAAGAAGGTTCGCAAGAACGTTGCGGACGGCATCGCCCACGTGCATGCCTCGTTCAACAACACCATCATCACGATCACCGATCGCCAGGGCAACGCCCTGTCGTGGGCTTCGTCGGGTGGCCAGGGCTTCAAGGGCTCGCGCAAGTCGACGCCGTTCGCTGCGCAGGTGGCTTCCGAAGTTGCCGGCCGTGCTGCTGTTGAACAAGGTATCAAGAACCTCGACGTCGAGATCAAGGGCCCCGGCCCCGGTCGCGAATCGTCGGTGCGCGCACTGGCTGCGCTCGGCATCCGGATCAATTCCATCGCCGACGTGACGCCCGTTCCGCACAACGGCTGCCGCCCCCAGAAGCGTCGCCGCATCTGAGCGTCAGTCTGCAAGGCGCAGCCGGCTTTGAATAGCGGCTGCGCATTTGTTTTTTATCTAAGCCCACCGCCATCCGCGTCTCGCAGGTGGCTCCCGCAGGCAACTGCGGCAGATACACAAAGGAAAAATCGTGGCACGTTACCTCGGCCCCAAGGCCAAACTTTCCCGCCGTGAAGGCACCGACCTGTTCCTGAAGAGCGCCCGCCGCTCGATCCAGGACAAGGCCAAGTTCGACTCCAAGCCCGGCCAACACGGTCGCACCTCGGGTCAGCGCACTTCCGACTACGGCCTCCAACTGCGTGAAAAGCAGAAGGTCAAGCGCATGTACGGCGTGCTCGAAAAGCAGTTCCGCCGCTACTTCGAAGAAGCCGATCGTCGCCGTGGCAACACGGGTGCCAACCTGCTGTTCATCCTCGAATCGCGCCTGGACAACGTCGTCTACCGCATGGGCTTCGGCTCGACCCGCGCCGAAGCGCGTCAACTCGTGTCGCACAAGGCGATCACGGTGAACGGTCAGTCGGTCAACATCCCGTCGTACCTGGTCAAGACCGGTGACGTGATCGCCGTGCGCGACAAGTCGAAGAAGCAGAACCGCATCGTCGAAGCGCTCCAGCTCGCCCAGCAAGTCGGTATTCCGGCATGGGTCGATGTGAACGCCGACAAGGCCGAAGGCACGTTCAAGAAGGTGCCCGATCGCGACGAATTCGCAGCCGACATCAACGAATCGCTGATCGTCGAACTCTATTCGCGTTGATTTTTTCTTCCCGCATCCGCCCTTCGGCGCATGCGGGAGATTGTTATTGTTGTTCACGTTCCTGCCCCGCACTCTGCTGCGGGTCAGGTGCTTCACCAGCCTTACCGGTGTAACGAGCCGGGGGTATTGAGAGGAAGTCTGCATGCAAACCACCCTGCTGAAACCCAAGACCATTCAGGTCGAGCAACTTGCGCCGAACAAGGCCAAGGTCACGCTCGAACCTTTCGAGCGCGGCTACGGCCACACGCTCGGCAACGCGCTGCGTCGCGTTCTGCTGTCGTCGATGGTGGGCTACTCTGCCACCGAAGTCACGATCGCTGGCGTTCTGCATGAGTACTCGTCGATCGACGGTGTGCAGGAAGATGTCGTCAACATCCTTCTGAACCTCAAGGGCGTGGTGTTCAAGCTCCACAACCGCGACGAAGTCACGCTGAGCCTGCGCAAGGACGGCGAAGGCCCTGTCCTGGCCTCGGACATCCAGACCCCGCACGACGTCGAGATCATCAACCCTGACCACGTGATCGCGCACCTGTCGCAAGGCGGCAAGCTCGACATGCAGATCAAGGTCGAAAAGGGTCGCGGCTACGTGCCCGGCACGATGCGCCGCTATGCGGACGAGCCGACCAAGTCGATCGGCCGCATCGTTCTGGACGCGTCGTTCTCGCCCGTGAAGCGCGTGAGCTACACGGTCGAAAGCGCCCGTGTCGAACAGCGTACCGACCTGGACAAGCTGCTGGTCGAGATCGAAACCAACGGTGCGATCACCGCCGAAGACGCCGTGCGCGCATCGGCTAAAATCCTGGTCGAGCAGCTCGCCGTGTTTGCGCAGCTCGAAGGCGGCGAACTCGCTGCATTCGATGCACCCGCACCGCGCAGCGCACAGCAATTCGATCCGATCCTGCTGCGTCCTGTCGACGAACTCGAACTGACGGTGCGCTCGGCCAACTGCCTGAAGGCCGAAAACATCTACTACATCGGTGACCTGATCCAGCGCACCGAGAACGAGTTGCTCAAGACCCCTAACCTGGGTCGCAAGTCGCTCAACGAAATCAAGGAAGTCCTCGCTTCGCGCGGCCTGACCTTGGGCATGAAGCTCGAAAGCTGGCCACCGGCCGGCCTCGACAAGCGTTGATTTGAATTTTTGAAGGTTGGCCCGGAAAAGGGCCAGTGCACCGGGCAGTACCTGATACGGCTGCCTGTTTTTATAAAGTAAAGGAAAAGCACCATGCGTCACGGTCACGGACTCCGCAAACTCAACCGCACCAGCTCGCACCGCCTTGCGATGCTGCAGAACATGATGAATTCGCTCATCGAGCACGAAGTCATCAAGACCACGGTCCCCAAGGCCAAGGAACTGCGCCGTGTCATCGAACCGATGATCACGCTCGCCAAAAAGCCCACGCTGGCCAACAAGCGCCTGGCCTTCGACCGCCTGCGCAGCCGCGACAGCGTCGTCAAGCTCTTCGGCGAACTCGGCCCGCGTTTCGCCGCGCGCCCGGGCGGCTACACCCGCATCCTGAAGATGGGTTTCCGCGTGGGCGACAACGCTCCGATGGCGCTCGTCGAACTGGTCGACCGTGCTGAAATTAAAGACGACGCAGCTGAGCAAAACGCTGCTGAATAAGCTATAATTTATACTTGCCGCGCGATGGAGCAGCCTGGTAGCTCGTTGGGCTCATAACCCAAAGGTCGCAAGTTCAAATCTTGCTCGCGCAACCAATTTAAAAGGCCCTTTGAATTTCAAAGGGCCTTTTTTCTTGGCCAGGTAAATGAATTGAAAAAGCCCTCGCAATGAGGGCTTTTTTCTTTCCAGAGTTTCTGAAGATGAACCTCAGCCGTGCCAGGCCGAGCATCGGATCACGCTGCAGAAGTTGCCCCGGTGAAAGTGCGGTTCCTTGTCCGCGATCACGTCGGCCTTGACGTTGCCGAACGTGCTCTGCGGCTTGTGCCGGACGCCTTCGTAGAAGGCCTGGATGATGTCTTCCTTGAAGTTTTCCGTGCGTGGATGCGCATGCACGACCCGTGTGCGCTCGGCCTCGCTGAACTCCTTGTAGGCCAGCCCCAGCACGTCCATTTCGACACCGACCGTGACCAGCGCCACCACCGGATGCATGTGCTGTGGAATCCCGGGCGTCGTGTGCAGCGCGATCGCCGCCCACACCAGGTCGATGTCCTGTTGCGAGATCCCGTGTCCCCGCAGAAAGTCCCGCGCCACGTTCGCGCCGTCGACCTCGAAGCGCTCCTGCGCGCTGCTGTGCTTTTTCAGCAGGCCCATGTCGTGGAACATCGCGCCCGCGTACAGCAGTTCCGGATCGAACGTGAGCCCGCGGCGTTTGCCGGCCAATGCGCCGAAGTAGTAGACCCGGCTCGAGTGGTGGAACAGCAGCGGCGGTGCCGTGTCCCGGACCAGTTCGGTGATCTCGTGTGCGAGCTTGCTGTCGGGGATGCGCACCCCTTCGATGTCTGTCGTCGTCAAAGCCATGTGGATTCTCCTGTGCGTGTAAGCATGACTCTAGGTTTCGGATAGAGTGTCCTGAAGCGCCATGAAGCGACGAATCCGGCCATTCCACGACTGAAGGAGACACCGACATCGCACGCAGCGCCAAGACCATCGCGATCCTCGCCATGCCCGGCGTCCAGCTGCTGGACGTGTCGGGCCCGCTCGATGTATTCGCCGAAGCCAACGTACAAGCCCGTGCGGAGGCCTATCGCATGCGGGTCGTCGCGAGCCGTCGCGGCGCCATTCGCAGCTCGTCAGGCGTGCGGCTGATGCCCGACGCGGTGATAGGCGACGAGATGAACGAGCCCATCCACACGCTGCTCGTCGCCGGCACGCCGCATGCGGCAAGCACCTTGTTCGACCTCGACGTGACCGCATGGCTGCGCCAGCGCACACCCAAGGTGCGCCGCTTCGGCTCCGTCTGCAGCGGTGCCTTCGTGCTGGCGCAGGCCGGCTTGCTGAACGGCCGTCGTGTGACCACGCATTGGGCGGTGGCCGATCAACTCGCACTGGATTTTCCTTCGGTCACCGTCGATGCAGACGCCATCCACGTTCGTGACGGCCGCGTACGCACCGCCGCCGGCGTGACCGCGGGCCTCGACCTGGCGCTCGCTCTGGTGCAAGAAGACCTGGGCCGCGAAATCGCGATGAAGGTCGCCGCGCAGCTCGTGATGTTTTTCAAGCGCCCCGGTGGCCAGATGCAGTTCAGCCGCAAGGGCGAAGCCGCACCCACGGGGCGTTCGGCCTTGCAGGAGGTTCAGCGCTGGATCGCGGCGAACCCCGCCATGGGCCATGGCGTCGCGAATCTCGCTGCGCGCATGGGCCTCAGCGAGCGCCATTTCGCGCGGCTGTTCAGGCAGGAAGTGGGGGTCACGCCCGCGGCATGGGTGGAAGAGATTCGCGTGGCTGCCGCGCGCCGCCTGCTGGAGGTGGGGGACGCCGCACCCAAGCAGGTGGCGTCGCTGTGCGGCTTTGCCGATGCCGACACGCTGCGCCGTGCGTTTCGGCGTCAGGTCGGCATCACGCCCGCGGAGTACCGCAAGCGTTTCGCGCACGCCATCGTGTGATACACGACGGCGGTGCGCGGGAACGGCATCAGTCCGGAACGACCGCCGTCACCTCGATCTCGACCTTCGCGCGGTGCTCGACCAGCGCCGCCACCTGCACGCAGGTCATGGCCGGGAAGTTGCGGCCCATCGCATCGCGATAGACGGGGCCGAGCTCGGAGAGCCGGCGGCTGTATTCGTCGCGGTCCGTCACGTACCAGGTCATGCGCACCATGTGCTCAGGGCCCGCTCCGCCCGCGCGCAGCACCTCGACGATGTTGCGCAGTGCGAGCCCGCACTGCTCGATGAAGTCGTCCGACTCGAACTGCTGCTGCGCATTCCAGCCGATCTGGCCGCCGACGAACAGCATCGTGCCGCGCGCGGCAATACCGTTCGCATAGCCCTTGGGAGGCAACCAGCCTTCAGGCTGCAGGAGTTTGTTGATCATGGTGTGGTGTTGAGTTGTCTCAGTTTGAATCGCTGGAGCTTGCCGGTCTCGGTGCGCGGAAGCACCGTCACGAACTCGATCTCGCGCGGGTATTTGAACGGCGCGATGGTCGCCTTCACGTGGTCCTGGAGCGCTTTCACCAGGGCGGCATCGCCCTCCTGGCCGGGCTTGAGTACGCAGAAGGCCTTCACGATCATGCCGCGGTCCGCATCGGGCTTGCCGATCACGCCGCACTCGGCCACCGCCGGGTGCTTGAGCAGCGCGTCTTCGACCTCCGGGCCGCCGACGTTGTAGCCGGCCGTGATGATCATGTCGTCGGCGCGCGCCTGGTAGAAGAAATAGCCGTCGTCGTCCTGCACGAAGGAGTCGCCGGGGTAGTTCCAGCCGTTCTTCACGTAGTCGGTCTGGCGCGGGTCTTCGAGGTAGCGGCAGCCCACGGGGCCTTGCAGCGCGAGCTTGCCGACGGTGCCGCGCGGCACTTCGTTGCCCGCGTTGTCCACCACCTTCGCGATGAAGCCGGGTACCGCCTTGCCGACCGCGCCGCGGCGCACGTCGTCGCCGGCGGCCGAGATGTAGATGTGGAACACCTCGGTGCCGCCAATGCCGTCGAGCATCTCGATGCCCGAGACTTCCTTCCACAGCTGGCGCGTCGCGTCGGGCAGCGCCTCCCCGGCGCTCACGCTGATGCGCAGCGTGGGCAGGCCGTGCTGCTTCACGAACGGCGCCATCTGGCGATAGAACGTGGGCGCGGTGTAGCAGATGGTCGCACCGACCTCATTGATGAGCTTCACGAGCCCTTCGGGCGTGAACGGCGCATCGGCGAAGTAGACCGAGGCACCAGCCCACATCGGAAATACCAGCAGCCCGCCGAGCCCGAAGGTGAAGGCCAGCGGCGGCGAGCCGATCACGATGTCGTCGCTGTGCGCGTGCAACACATGGCGCGGCCATGTCTCGCACATCGCGAGCACGTCGCGGTGCGTGGTGACGGGCGCCTTCGGCTTGCCGGTGGTGCCCGAGGTGAACGCGAGCAGCGCGATGTCGTCCGATGCCGTGGGGCAGGCCTTGAACACGCCGCTCTTCGTTGCTGCGCGTGCAGAGAGGGAGTCGGGTGCATCGGGCTTGTTGAACGCGAGCACCGTTGCAAGCACCGGGTACTCGCGCTGGGCGATCAGGAGTTCGTCGA
Organism: Variovorax sp. 10N412; assembly: GCF_056394985.1. Lineage (NCBI taxonomy): Bacteria > Pseudomonadati > Pseudomonadota > Betaproteobacteria > Burkholderiales > Comamonadaceae > Variovorax > Variovorax sp. 10N412. Next base: position 66,990 of record NZ_JBFTIO010000003.1, on the reverse strand, counting down.
GCAGGCGCCCGTCGCACAACGCGGCCACGGGCCGTGCCTTGTCGATGATCTCGCCCAGTTCCTTCGCACGCAGCAAAGGCATCGTGGCCACGGCAATGAGGCCCGCCTTCACCACTGCCAGCCACGACAGCGCCATTGCCACCGAATTGCCGCCGCGCAGCAGCACGCGGTTGCCCGGCACCAGCCCGAGGTCTTCCGTCAGCACCTGCGCGATGCGGTTGACCTCGACGGCCGCTTGCGCGTACGTCAGCGTGCCCGCGGGCGAACGCAGCATCGGCTTGTCGCCGAAGCCTTTCGCGGCGGCCTTGTCGAGCAGCTCCTCGACCAGGTTGAGCTGGTCGGGCAACTGCAGCTCGGGGAGCTCATAGCGAAAGACGGGCAGCTGCTCGGCAGGCGGCAGGCGGTCGTGAACGAAGCGGTCGACTTGGGCAGACACGGTATTTATCCCCGCAGAACGGATTTGCCAATGATCAGTTGTTGAACTTCCGTCGCGCCTTCATAGATGCGCAGCGAACGGATGTCGCGGTAGAGGCTTTCAATCTTCGTGCCAACCTTCACGCCCAGGCCGCCGTGCATCTGCAACGCCATGTCGATCACGCGGCTCGCGTTCTCGGTGGCGCACATCTTGGCCATGGCGGCGGCAGCGGACACGTCGCCGACCGCGGGTGCACCGCGTTGCTCCGCGTCGTCGCGCATCCATGCCGCGCGGTAGGTGAGCAGTGCGGCACTGTCGATCAGCGCGGCCATCTCGCCGAGCTTGGCCTGCGTGAGCTGGAAGTCCGCGAGCGTCTGGCCGAACATGCGCCGGTTCTTCGAATGCGAGATGGCTTCCGCCAGCGCGCGTCGGCCCATGCCGAGTGCCGCGGCAGCGACCGAGGCGCGGAAGATGTCGAGCGTGCGCATCGCCAGCTTGAAGCCGCCGTTGAGCTCACCGAGTTGCGCGGTGCGCGGCACGACGCAGTTCTCGAAGCGCAGCGTCGCGAGCGGATGCGGCGCCATCACGTCGATGTGCTCGGAGGTGTCGAGGCCCGGTGTCGTCGCATCGACGATGAAGGCCGTGATGCCGCGCGTGCCGCCGTTCGGGTCGGTCTTCGCGAACACGCAGTAGAAGTCGGCGATGCCGCCGTTGCTGATCCAGGTCTTCTCGCCGTTCAGCTTCCAGCCATCGGCCGTGGCTTCGGCGCGCATCGCCATCGCACCCACGTCGGAGCCCGCTTCGGGCTCGCTGAGCGCGAAGGCCGCGATCTTGCTGCCCTTCGCAACTGCAGTCAGGTAGTTCGCATGCTGCTCGGGCGTGCCAGCAAGCGTGATCGCGCCGCTGCCCAGACCCTGCATCGCGAAGGCGAAGTCGGCAAGCGGCGAATGGAAGGCGAGCGTTTCGCGCAGCAGCACGAGTGCGCGCGAGTCGAGGCGCTCCAGCGCCCCGCCCGAGGTGCCCGGCACGCAGTAGCGCAACCATCCCCCTTCGCCGAGGCGCTGCACCCAGTCGCGGCATGCGGCGCGATCGTCATGTTCGTCCACCTCCTGTGCTGCCGCCCAGGGCAGCAGGCCATCGGCGAGCGCGCGATGCGCGTCGTCGAAGAAGGGCAGTGCGAGGTGCGCGGTCGAGGGCGGCGCGGGTGCTTTGGTCATCATCGCGTCAGTCTCCGCCGAACACCGGCTTGCGCTTGGCCGCGAAGGCTTCGTACGCACGCTTGAAGTCTTCGGTCTGCATGCAGATGGCCTGGGCCTGGGCCTCGGCTTCGATGGCCTGGTCGATGGTCATCGACCACTCCTGCGCGAGCATGGTCTTGGTCATGCCGTGCGCGAAGGTCGGGCCTTCGGCCAGGTCGCGCGCCACCTTGGTGGCGGCCTCGAGCAGCGCATCGCTTTCGTGCAGCGCATTGAAGAAGCCCCAGGCATGGCCTTCCTGCGCCGTCATGGCGCGGCCGGTGAACAGCAGCTCCGACGCACGGCCCTGGCCGATCACGCGCGGCAACAGCGCGCACGCACCCATGTCCGCACCAGCAAGGCCCACGCGCGTGAACAGGAACGCGGTGCGCGTGGCAGGCGAGCCGTAGCGCAGGTCGCAGGCCAAGGCGATCATCGCGCCGGCACCGGCGCACACGCCGTCGATGGCGCCGACGATGGGCTGCGGGCAGGCGCGAATGGCCTTCACCAGGTCGCCCGTCATGCGCGTGAACTCCAGCAGCTCGGGCATGCGCATGCCGGTGAGCGGGCCGATGATCTCGTGCACGTCGCCGCCCGAGCAGAAATTGCCGCCCGCGCCGGTGACCACGATCACCTTCACGTCGGTGGCGTAGTTCAGCGCGCGGAACAGGTCGCGCAGTTCGGCGTACGAGTCGAAGGTCAACGGGTTCTTGCGCTCGGGCCGGTTCAGCGTGACGGTGCCGATGCCGTTGTCGTAGCTCCATGCAAAGTGCTCGGCCTTGTAGGCTGCCTTTGCCTCGAATTGCGCGCGCATGGGATTGCCTGCGCCGATGTAGTGCTTCATTCGGTCTCCGCCATCGATTGGTTGTGTGAGTGTTGCTTGACCTTGCCGAGCAGCTTGTGCAGCTGCGCGATCTCCTTGGTGCTGAGGCCGGAGAAGGCTCCGACGATCCAGTCTTCGTGCTGTTGCGCCATCTCGTTGAAGAGCTTGCGTCCGCGCGCCGTGAGGCGCACGCGCCAGGCGCGGCGGTCGCCTTCGACGTTGATGCGCTCCACCAGGCCTTCGGTCACCAGCTGGTCGGTGATGCCGGTGACGTTGCCGCCCGTGACCATCATGCGGCGCGAGAGCTCGTTCATCTTCAGGCCCTCGGGCGAGCGCTCGAGTTGCGACATCAGGTCGAAGCGCGGCAGCGTGGTGGTGAACTGCGAGCGCAGTTCGTTGCGCACCTGCTTCTCGATCAGCTGGGTGCATGTAAGCAGCCGCAGCCAGAGCCGCAAGGCTTCCGGATGTTCGCTGTGCGCGCGCGCTTCGAGGTCCATGTCAGTGCGTCTCGTCAGTGTTCGCGGCGGCAGCCGATGCGGTGGCCGCGGCAATCTGCTGTTGCTTGGCGATCTCGCGGTACATCTGGTCGCGCCCGCTCAGGTACTGCTTCGGCCAGTCGACGTAGCGGCTTTGCAGCTTGGCCGCCTCGTGCAGCGTCCACGCCGGGTCGGCCAGGTGCGGGCGCGCCACGGCGCACAGGTCGGCGCGGCCGGCCGCGATGATGCTGTTGGCCTGGTCGGCGTCGGTGATGGCGCCGACCGCAATGGTCGCAATGCCGACCTCGTTGCGGATGCGGTCGGAGAACGGCGTCTGGTACATGCGGCCGTACACCGGCTTGGCGGTGCGCGTGGTCTGGCCGGACGACACGTCGATGAAGTCTGCGCCGGCTTGCTTGAACAGGCGCGCGATTGCCACCGCATCGGCGTCGGTGTTGCCGCCGGGGGCCCAGTCGTGCGCGGAGATGCGCACGCTCATGGGCTTGTCTTCGGGCCACACGGCGCGCATGGCGCGGAACACCTCGAGCGGATAGCGGCAGCGCGCTTCGATGTCGCCGCCGTATTCGTCCGTGCGCAGGTTGGTCAGCGGGCTGATGAAGGCCGACAGCAGGTAGCCGTGCGCGCAGTGCAGTTCGAGCCAGTCGAAGCCGGCCTCCAGCGTGCGGCGCGTGGCGTCGACGAACTGGTCGCGCAGCGTGTCCATCTGTTCGCGCGTGATCGCGGCGGGCAGCTGGTTCTGTTCGCCGTAGGGCACGGCGCTCGCGCCCAGCACCGGCCAGTTGCCGCTTTCGAGCGGCTCGTCAGTGCCTTCCCAGCCCACGCGCGTGGAGCCCTTGGGGCCGCTGTGGCCGAGCTGCATCGCGATCTTCGCGCTGGACTGCGTGTGCACGAAATCGACGATGCGCTTGAACGCGGCCTGCTGCGTGTCGTTGTAGAGACCGGTGCAGGCGGGGGTGATGCGGCCTTCGGGCGTCGGGCTCGTCATTTCGACGAACACCATCGCGGCGCCGCCGAGTGCGCGCGCGCCCAGGTGCACCAGCAGGAAGTCCTGCGGCACGCCGTCGACCGCGCTGTAGGTGGCCATCGGCGACACCAGGATGCGGTTCTTCAGCGTGAGCCCGCGCACGGTGTAGGGCATGAGCATCGGCGGCATCGCCTTGCCGCCGGCCAGCCACTGCTCGTAGCCGCCGAGCCATTGCGTGTCGCGCACGCGCAGGTTCTCGTGGCTGATGCGCTGCGAGCGCGTGAGCAGCGAGTACGCGAACTGCTCGATCTGCATGCCGGTGTAGCGCGGCACGTTCTCGAACCATTCGGTGGAGTTGCGCGCGGCGTTCTGGATCTTCAGCACCTCGACGCTGCGGCGCGCTTCGTAGCCTTCGAGCACATGGTCGACGGTGCCGCCCTGCGCGAATTCGTTGGCCAGGTCGATCGCGTCTTCCAGCGCGAGCTTGGTGCCCGAGCCGATGGAGAAGTGCGCCGTGTGCGCGGCGTCGCCCATCAGCACGACGGGTACCGAGCGGCCCTCGACGTCGATGCGGTGCGTCCAGCGCTCGCACACCACGCGCGGAAAGCGGATCCAGTTGGCCGAGCCGCGCAGGTGCGTGGCGTTGCTGATGAGCGAGTGGCCGCCCAGGTACTTGGCGAACAGCTTCTCGCAGAAGGCGACGGCCTCGGGCTGCTCCATCTGGTCCAGGCCGTGGGCCTTCCACACGGCCTCGGGCGTCTCGACGATGAAGGTCGAGGTCTTGTCGTCGAACTGGTAGGCGTGCGCCTGGAACCAGCCGTGCTCGGTCTCTTCGAAGGCGAACGTGAAGGCGTCGAAGGTCTGGTGCGTGCCCAGCCACACGAACCGGCACTCGCGCAGGTCGACGTCGGGCTTGAACACCTCGGCGTAGCGCTGGCGGATGCGGCTGTTCAGGCCGTCGCTGGCAATGACCAGGTCGGCGTTGTACTTGGCGGCCACCGCCTGGTCGTCGGCGGCATCGGTCTCGAAGACCAGCTCGACGCCGAGCGCGAGGCAGCGTTCCTGCAGGATGTTGAGCAGCCGCTTGCGGCCGATGCCGCAGAAGCCGTGACCGCCCGAGCGCACCTGGCCGCCCTTGAAGAAGACCTGGATGTCGTCCCAGTGGTGGAACTCGTTGCCGATGAGCGCCGCGGTGGGACCGTCGGCCGCGCGCAGATTGCCCAGCGTCTGGTCGCTCAGCACCACGCCCCAGCCGAAGGTGTCGAAGGGGCGGTTGCGCTCCAGCACAGTGATCTGGAGCTGCGGGTTGCGCGCCTTCATCAGCAAGGCGAAATACAGGCCCGCCGGCCCGCCGCCGATGCACAGGATGCGTTGGAGGTCCGAGGCGGGAGCGGTTTTGACCGTGCTGAGGCTGTTCATGGTTGAATAGTTTAGGCATAAACAATCTGCTGTCAATGAGGATTCGCAACGGGGCCGGCGCGCCGCTCGACGCCCCCGCCGGCGCGGGGAGTCATGCAAAAACTTTGAAAAATCAATACCATGGCCCCCATGCAAAACTTGATACTGAAGATCGAGTCGCAGCTGGCCTCGCTGCCTGTTCCCATTGCCCTGGAACTGCCGGACGGCCGGCGCGTTGCCCAGGCGGGAGCCCGCGTCACGCTGGCTTTCAAGGAGTGGAAGGTGCTTGCCAAGCTGGCCGCCCACCAGGTGGGCGCCATCGGCGAGGCTTACGTCGAAGGCAAGGTGCAGATCGAGGGCGCCATGCGCGACCTGATCGACGCCACCGTGGGCATGCTGCCCGGCAATCCGGCCGAGACCGACACCAGCTGGTGGAGCCGCCTGCAGCACCGCGCCAAGTCGCGCGGCTCGCACTCGCTGCGCAAGGACGCGGCCCAGATCGAGTTCCACTACGACGTTTCAGACGATTTCTATGCCCTGTGGCTCGACCCGCGCCGCGTGTATTCGTGCGCCTACTTCCGCACGCCCGAGCTCACGCTCGCGCAGGCGCAGGAAGCCAAGCTCGACCACATCTGCCGCAAGCTCATGCTGCAGCCGGGCGAGCGTTACCTGGACATCGGCTCTGGCTGGGGCGCCTTGCTGATTTGGGCGGCCGAGCACTACGGCGTGGACGCCACCGGCATCACGCTGTCGAAGAACCAGCATGCGTACGTGCAGCGGCTCATCGAGGAAAAAGGCCTGCAGGGCCGGGTGCGCGTGGAACTGCGCGACTACCGCGAGCTGCCCGACGCGCAGCCCTTCGACAAGATCTCATCGGTGGGCATGTTCGAGCACGTCGGCGCTGCCAACATGCCGACCTATTTCCGCAAGATCCACGCGCTGCTCAAGCCGGGCGGGCTGGTGCTCAACCACGGCATCACCTCGGGCGAGCTGAACTACCGCCAGCTGGGCGCGGGCATGGGCGACTTCATCGAGAAGTACATCTTCCCGGGCGGTGAGTTGCTGCACGTGACGCACGTGCTGCGCGACACCGCGGCTGCGGGCCTGGAGATGGTCGATACCGAAAGCCTGCGTCCGCACTATGCGCGCACGCTGTGGGCCTGGTCGGATGCGCTGGAGGCGCAGCTTGGCACCGCGCTCGAGGTGCTCCAGCGCAACGGCGGGCGCCAGGCCGAGAACGCCGAGCGCGTGCTGCGCGCCTACCGCCTGTACCTGGCGGGCTCGGCCATGAGCTTCGAGCAGGGCTGGATCTCCTTGCACCAGATGTTGTCGACAAAGCCTGACGGCAATGTAGGGCGCGCAGGCGTCTTGCGCGGCGCGCAGTCGGTGTACCCTTTTGCCCGTGATTACATCTACAAGTGAGTGAGGAACACCATGCTCTATCGTTTCCAGTCCCGGGCTTCCGCTGATTTCGTCATGCTCGAAGTGCACGCACGCCAGCTGCTCGACATCGTCGGCAAGTCGGTCGCGCCGCAAGGCATCATCACCGTCGAGCAGATTCCCGGCGCCATCTCCGCGCTCGAGGCCGCGCTGGCCCGCGAGGGCGGCAACGCCCACAACCACGACGACTACGCCGTCGAAGGCCATGCCGCCGATGCAGAGAAGCAGCATGTAGGACTGCACCAGCGTGCAGCCCCCCTGCTTCACATGCTCAAGGACTCCCTGGCCGACAAGAAGGACGTGACCTGGAAGACCTGAGCTTTCGGGTCAGTCCACCTTCGCGCCGGAGTCCTTGACGACCTTCGCCCACTTCACGTGTTCGCTCGCAATGAGCTTCGTGAAGTCGGCGGGTGAATTCCCGCTGGGCAGCGCGCCCTGCGCGAGCATCTTTTCCTTGATGGCCGGCGTGTTCAGCGACTTGGCCACCTCCTGCTGAATCCGGTTGACGATATCGGGCGAAGTGCCGGCCGGCGCCAGCAGCCCGAACCACGAACTCGCCTCGAAGCCCTTGAGCGTCGGGCCACCCACCTCCGCCACCGTCGGAATGTCCGGCAGCGCCGGCGAACGCTGCGCGCTCGTCACGGCCAGCGCGGTGAGCTTGCCGGCCTTGATCTGCGCCATCGACGACGGCAGGTTGTCGAACATCACGTCGGCGTTGCCGCCCACCATGTCCAGAAGCGCCGGGCCCGAGCCCTTGTACGGAATGTGCGCCATGAACGTGCCGGTCATGCTCTTGAACAGCTCGCCCGCCAGGTGGATCGAGGTGCCGCTGCCGCTGGACGCCATGTTCAGCTTGCCGGGGTTGGCCTTGGCGTACTTGATGAAGTCCTGCACGTTGTGGATGTTCAGCGCCTTGGCCTTCTCGGCGTTCATTTCCATCACGTTGGGCACGGCGGCGACCAGCGTGATCGGCACGAAGTCCTTGATCGGGTCGAAGGGCAGCTTGGGGTACAGCGCGCGGTTGATGCCGTGCGTGCCCACGGTGCCCATCAGCAGCGTGTAGCCGTCGTTCGGCGCGCGCGCCACCAGCTCGGCGCCCACGTTGCCGCCGGCGCCCGCGCGGTTGTCCACGATGAACTGCTGGCCGAAGGCCTTGGAGAGCTCGGGCGCCATGGCGCGCGCGAGGATGTCGGTGGTGCCGCCGGCCGCGAACGGCACGACGATGCGCACCGGCTTGGTCGGCCAGGTGGCCTGGGCCCACGAAGGAGCGGCCATCACGGTGAGGGCGGTTGCGAGGGAAGCGGCCAGCACGGTGCGGCGATTCGATTGAAATGAGAAAGAAGTCATGCGCGCGTTTGTACAGGGGCGCGCCGCGGGCGTCGCGGGTGAAAACCCCGTGACCTGACGGGCCGGCCGTTCGCCAGGTCAGCCCACCTGCATCCGCTGCGCGAAGCGCTCGTCGCGAAAGCGCTGCAGCACGAAGTCGATGAACACGCGCGTCTTGGGCGGCAACAGCTTCTTGCTCGGGTAGTAGAGCCACACCGCGCCCGCATCCTGATACCACTCGGGCAGCAGCCGAACCAGCGCGCCGCTGCGCAGTCCGCGCTCCACGAAGGGCATCGGCAGCATAGCCACACCCAGCCCCATGAGCGCCGCATGCGCGATGGCTTCGGGGTCGTTGAAGATGGCGCGCGGCCGGGGCAGCTCGACGGTGGCCTCCTCGCGGTCTTGGCGCTCCTGGCGCTCCTGGCCGTCCTGGCCCTTGCCCTTGGCATGCCGCAGCGTCCAGCTTCGCACCCGTCCCGTGGGCGAGGAGCGGCGCAGCAGCGTGTCGAGCGAGGCCAGCTCCGACGGGTGCCGCGGCCGCTTGCGCCCCTGCATGTAGGCGGGCGAGGCCACCGCCACCACGTGGATGCGCGAGAGCTCCCGCGCCACCAGCCCGGCCGGCAGCTCGATGCCCCCGCCGATGGCCGCGTCGAAACCCTCGCCCACCAGGTCGACCTGCTGGTTGTCGAAATGCCAGTCCGGCACGATGCCCGGGTAGCGCGCCAGAAAGTCGCCCAGCATCGGCAGCACATGCTCGCGCCCGAAGGCTTGGCCCATGCTCACCTTCAGCGTGCCCGCCGGCTGGCCGTCGTCGGTGTCGACGCCCGCCACGGCCGCCTGCAGCGTGGCCAGTGCGCCGCCGATCTGCGCCAGGAAGCGCTCGCCGCCCTCGGTCAGCGTCAGGCGGCGCGTGCTGCGCTGGAACAGCCGCACGCCCAGCCGGGCCTCGAGCCGCGCGACGTTCTTGCTGACCGCGGCCGGCGTCAGCCCCAGGCGCCGGGCGGCGGCCGAGAAGCTGCCGCCCTCGGCACTTTGCACGAAGGATTCGAGGTGGTTGAGCGGTTCCATGCCGTGCATTCTCCCGCGCATCTTCAACCATGGGTTGAAGTTGATTGCGCCAATTGGTGGCTACCGCGAAGGGAATGGAATGCCGACACTGAAGGCCTTCTTCCTCCAACCGATCGGAAAAATCATGACCTCGAACATCGCTTCTTCTTCTTCTGCCGTCCTGGCCGGCAAGGTCGCCTTCGTCACCGGCGGCTCGCGCGGCATCGGCGCGGCCATCGTGCGCCGCCTGGCGCGCGACGGCGCGGCCGTGGCCTTCAGCTACAGCGCCTCGCAGGCCCCCGCCGACGAACTGGCGCGCGCCATCGAGGCCGAAGGCGGCCGCGCGCTGGCGCTGAAGATCGACAGCGCCGACGCCGACGCGCTCAAGGCCGGCATCGACCAGGCCGCCCGGCACTTCGGCGGGCGCATCGACATCCTGGTCAACAGCGCGGGCGTGCTGCACCTGGGCCCCGTCGACCAGTTCAGCCTGGCCGACTTCGACCGCACCATTGCCGTCAACGTGCGCGCCGTGTTCGTCGCCATCCAGGCCGCGCTGGCGCACATGGGCACGGGCGGGCGCATCGTGAACATCGGCAGCACCAACGCCGAGCGCATGCCCTTTGCCGGCGGCAGCGTGTACGCCATGAGCAAGTCGGCGCTCACTGGCCTGGTGCAGGGCCTGGCGCGCGACCTGGGCCCGCGCGGCATCACGGTCAACAACGTGCAGCCCGGCCCGGTCGACACCGACATGAACCCGGCCAACGGCCCGATGGCCGCCACCATGCACAGCTTCATGGCCATCGACCGCCACGGCCATGCCGACGAGATCGCGGGCATGGTGGCCTACCTGGCCAGCCCGGAAGCGGCGTTCGTGACGGGCGCCGGGCTGAACATCGACGGCGGCTTCGCGGCATAAGGCTCGCCCCCAGGCTCCGCGCACTTCGTGTCGCTTCTCCTTCCCCCTACCGGGGGCAACACCGGTGGCCCGGCGGAGCCGGTTCCACGGTGTTTCTGGAAGGGGCGGGAGAGGGCGGCCGTTTCGTTGGTCAGTGGGTGCGCTGGACGGCGTCGATGAGCTTGTCGAGCGTTGCGTCCAGCCAAGCCAGTTCATCGGCATCGACGCCCGCGAACAGCGCGGCTTCGCGTTCGCGGCCCAGGGCGCTCACGGTTTCGTGCAGCGTCTTGCCGGCAGCCGTCAGATAGAGCCGGCGGCTGCGCTGGTCGGTCGGGTCGTCGTGGCGCTGCACGCGCTTGTGGCGCTTCAGGCCGGTCAGCGCACGGCTCACGGCCATCTTGTCGAGGCCGGTCTGGTCGGCGACCTGCGTGGCGTTGAGCCCGGGCTGCACGGCCAGCACGGCCATGGCGCGCCACTCGTTCAGCGTGAGCTGATGGTCGCGGCCCACGCGCTCATGAAACGGTCGCGCCGTGAGGTTGACCACCCGCACCAGCTTGAAGAAGAGCGGGTCCATGCAGATCGGTGGTCTCGGCTTCAGCCGGCCAGCTTCTTCGCCGCCGCCACGATCGCTTCGACCCCGACGCGCGACTGTGCCTCCAGCACCGGCGCATAGCCCACCGGAATGCGCGGCGCGCCCAGCCGCGCGATGCGGCAGCCCGTGGCCTCCGCCGCGCTGGCCGCGATTTCGGCGCCGAAGCCCGCCGCCTGCACCGCCTCGTGCACGACCAGCAGGCGCCCGGTGCGCGCGCACGACGACAGCACGGTGTCGCGGTCCCACGGCCACAGCGTGCGCAGGTCGATCAGGTCGACCGCAACGCCCTCGGCCGCCAGCGCGTCGCAGGCGGCCGCGCAGGCCTGCATCTGCTTGCTCCAGCTCACCAGCGTGAGCGCGTTGCCCTCGCGCACGCGCGCTGCCTTGCCCAGCGGCACGGCGACGTCTTCGTCGACCTCGCCGCGCACACCCCACAGCGTCTTGTGCTCGATGTAGACCACCGGGTCGTCGCACTGCAGCGCCGAGCGCAGCAGGCCGTGGTTGTCCTGCGGGGTCGACGGGCACACCACCACCACGCCCGGCAGGTGCGCGAACCACGCCTCCAGCGACTGCGAATGCTGCGCGGCCGAGGCGTCCCAGATGCCGCCCGGCATGCGCGCCACCAGCGGCACCCGGCCCTGGCCGCCGAACATGAAGCGGTTCTTGGCGGCCTGGTTCACCAGCTCGTCCATGCCGCACAGGGCGAAGTCGACCACCCGCATCTCGACCACAGGGCGCAGCCCGGCCAGCGCCATGCCCACGCCGGCGCCCATGATCGCGGCCTCGCTGATCGGCGTGTCGATCACGCGCTCGGGGCCGAAGTGGTCCTGCAGTCCCTTGTACTGGCCGAAGATGCCGCCGCGGCCCACGTCCTCGCCGAGTACCACCACGCGCGGGTCGGCCTGCATCTCGCGCTGCAGGGCGAGCACGGCGGCTTCGGCGTAGCTCAGGTCCTTCGTCGTGGCGTTCATTGCGTTCATTGCCTTCATTTCCATTGGCCTGCGCCGGTGGTCTGCACGTCGGTGAAGGCGGCGCCGGCGTCGGGCCAGGGTGCCGCGTCGGCCACCGCCAGGGCGGTGTCGACCTCGTCGCGCGCCGCGTTCTCGATGGCGTCGAGCGTCGCGGCGGCGATGCCCGAACCCAGCAGACGGTCCCGCGCCCGGGCGATCGGGTCGGTCTGCAGCGCGGCGGCCAGTTCGGCCGGGTCGCGGTAGGCGGCCAGGTCGACCGACACATGCCCCTTCACGCGGTACGTCAGCGCATGCAGCAGGCGCGGCCCGCTGCCGGCCCGCACCTCGGCCACCAGCCGGGCGGCGGCCTCGTGCACCGCGAACACGTCGTTGCCGTCGACCTGCGTGGCCGCGATGTCCATCGACGCGGCGCGCGCCGACGCGCCGTCGCCCGCCGTCATCGGCCCGCTCGCCGTGGTCGCGCTCCAGCGGTTGTCCTCGCAGACGAAGAGCACGGGCAGCGCGTACACCCGTGCCCAGTTCAGCGCTTCGAGAAATGGCCCGCGGTTGATGGCGCCGTCGCCGAAGAAGCAGACCGTGATGTCGCCCGGCTTCTTCAGCAGTTTCTGCGCATGCGCCGCGCCCACCGCGATCGGCAGGCCTGCCGCCACCACGCCGTTGGCGCCCAGCATGCCGACCGAGAAGTCCGCGATGTGCATCGAGCCGCCCTTGCCGCCGTTGAAGCCGGTGGCCTTGCCGAACAGCTCGCACATCATCCGCGCGAGGTCGGCGCCCTTGGCCAGCGTGTGGCCGTGGCCGCGGTGGGTGGAGGTGAGGTAGTCGGTGGTGCGCAGGTGCGCGCACACGCCGGCCGGCACCGCTTCCTGGCCGGTCGACAGGTGCAGCGGCCCGCGGACCTTGGCGGCGCCGGCGGCCTGCTGGCCATAAGCGCTCACGCCGCCCTGGCTGGCCGTCTCGGCGGCGTTCTCGAAGGCGCGGATGCGCACCATGACGCGGTACAGCGCCTGGGCAGCGACGCTGGATGTGTGCAGGTCCATCTTGTCTCCATCGCCCATGGAACAGGCGCTTTGGAGAAAATCGTATCAAGCGAGAGGGAATCGGCGTACCGGACTTACCCGCCGCCGCGCCACGAAGCGCTTGCTGACAGAAAGCTAAGGAGACGGGAATTGCAGATGCCAGCATTCCAGGAGCGACGCCAAGGCCGATCGGCTCTCGTCACCTGCGCCGGCTCGCAGCAATGCCTCGAGCTGTCCGGCCGGCTGTGCGAGTGTGTCCAATCCAAGCGTGAGCGCTGCCCCGTGGAGTCGATGCGCCGCGCGGCGGGCGGCGTCCGTGTCGTTCGAGGCCATGGCGTCGCGCACGGCGTTCAGGTCTGCCTGCAAGTGGTCGCGCACAGTGCTGCAAGTGGCGGCGGGGACGTCGGGCAATGCCTCGGGCGCATGCGCGCTTGCTGGCGTTGCATCGTGGGGGGCGCACCAGAGCTCAATGACGTTCTGAAGCTTGCTGGTGCGGATGGGCTTGCTCAGGACGCCGTCCATTCCCGATGCGAAGCAGCGCTCGACGTGAGCCTCGTCATTGGATGCGGAAATGGCAATGATCGGTGTGCGCGCGCGCTCCAGTTCGCCCTCCACTTCTCGCAACACCCTGGAAAGGGTGTAGCCGTCAGTGTCCGGAAGATCGCAGTCCATGAGGATGAGATCGAACGAGCCTTCGGCGAACGCGGTCTCCGCCTGCGCGCCATCCACGGCCATCTCGACCTCGCATCCCAGCGATTCGATCTGTGCTTGCAGGACCTGCTGGTTGACGGGGGTGTCCTCGACGACGAGAACCCGCAAGCGACCCTGGGACTCGACAAGCCGTGCGCGCGCAGCGACATCCTGAAGGCCGGCGTCCGAAGTCCTCGTGGCCAGGCGAGGGTCATCGTCCGCCACGACTTCGGCTGTCAACGACAAGGTGACCGTCGTGCCCTTTCCCAGCTCGCTGGCCAGCTCGATCCTGCCCTCCATCAATGTCGCGAGCTCGCGGCAGATCGCCAGCCCCAGGCCTGTTCCGCCGGAGCGCTTGTAGGTGTTGGCGGCCTGCACGTAGGGCTGGAACAGCCGGGCCTGCGTCTCGGGCGACACGCCAATGCCCGTATCGGCAACGTCCACGACCACGTCCGACCACCCAGGTCTCGCGGCGGAGGCGGACACGGTGACGGTCACGCCGCCCGCTTCCGTGAACTTGATCGCGTTGGAGATCAGGTTGTGCAAGATCTGAGCGACGCGCGCCTCGTCCAGCATCAACCAGGAAGGAAGCGGACTTGCCGTGACATCGAGGGCGATCTTTTTCTCGTGCGCACGCAGGCGATGCAGATCCGCGATGTTGCGAACCAGCGCGTTCAAGTCCACCGGCTCGCGATCGAGCCTCAACTGGCCAGCCTCCAGTTTGGAAATGTCCAGCACATCGTCCACCAGCCGCAGCAGCGTGAGCCCGCCGCTGTTGGCCAACTGCGCGAAATGCCGCTGTTGCTCGTTCAGTGGCGTGTTGCGCAACAACTCGAGGGCGGCCAGCACCGCATTCATGGGCGAGCGGATCTCGTGGCTCACGATGGCGAGAAAGCGCGCCTTCTCGCGCTCGTTGCGCATCGCGGCCCTGCGCTGCCGGTAGAACTGCACGAGCACGATGCAAGCCAGCAGCGCGAGCAGGCCCGCCAGCCCGAGCTCGAGCGCGAAGTGGCGCCCGAGCGCCCCGGCCGAAGGCACGTCCGGCGAGTCCCGGTCCATCCAGTTCTCGTACAGGACGTGGGTGTCCTCATTCGAGAACGAGGCCAGCGTCTTCTGCAGGATCGACTGCAGCACCACGTCGTCTTCCCGCACCAGTGCGGTGGTCCTGCCCAGCCGGGTCCCGTAGATGCCGGCGGTCTGGAGCTGTCCCCCCCAGCGGCGGTGCAGGTAGGGCAGAAAGAGGAGCTCGTTGCCGATCGCAAAGTCGGCCTGCTCGGCCACCAGCTTTGCCAGCACGTCCGGGGCGTTGGCGCCGTTCACCAGCGTGACACCGGGGACAGAAGCCTTCAGTTCGTCTTCGAACGGCCAGCCCTTGACGACCACGACGGTCTTGCCTTCCAGCTGACGAAGGTCCTTCACCAAGGCCTGTCCCGGCCTGGAAATGGTCAACAACGGATACGCACCCTTCGCCGGAACCGACGAGATTCCGGACAACGTCGAAGGCGCGTCGTCGTATGCGATCACGAAGCACAGATCGGCTTCACCATCCCTGAGCATGTCGCGCTTCGACTTGTCCGCCACGCTGACATAGACGAACCCGAGCCCGGTCCGGCTTGCGATCAAGTTGGCGTACTCGACGGACAGGCCGCGCACGACGCCCTTGTCGAAGTACTCGATAGGCAGCGAGGTCGGCGACAGCGCCACGCGCAGGGTTGGGTGCTGCGCGATCCAGGCGTTCTCTTCCTCGCTCAGCAATGATCTCCCGGCGGCCGCGCAGCCGAATGACGCCAGCGCGGACAAGGCCGCCGACACGGCAAGCAGGCGCGGCCCGAAGAGCTTCATTGCAGATCGATGTCGATGGTGTGCTTGATCTTGAACAGGCCGTTGTTGGACGTGACGCCCAGCTTGCGGAACGCGGCAGCTTTTTGCGAGCTGATGGTCTTGATGCTGCGATTGAACTTCTCTGCAATCTCCGTCACCGTCATGCCCGCCAGATAGCAGCGTATGACCTCCTGCTCGCGCGCCGTGAGCGAGGCGCCGTCGAGCGCGTTCGTCTTCTCGTCCGACGCCAGCTCGATGGACGCCTCTGCGACCCGGTAGGACATGTCCGAGCTGAGGTAGATCGCGCCCTCCGTGACGGTTCGGATGGCCTTGATGAGGTCGACCATGTCTTCGCCCTTGCCGACGAACCCGCGCGCACCCACGCGCAGCGCCAGGGCAACGGTGGCCGGGTCGTGATGCGACGAGAGAACCAGGATGCGGCATTGCGGGAACTTGACGCGCAAGGCGCGAATGAGCGAGACGCCGTCGAGCTCGTCCGCGCTCAGCGCAAAGTCCAGCAGAAGCAGGTCGGCCGGGCTTTCCCCCAGGCCCCGCATGGCGTCGCTGCTTTTTCCATAGACACCAACGACGAGAAAGTCGGGCTCTGCCTGCAGTCTGCTGGCAAGGCCGTGGCGAACGACGGCGTGATCGTCCAGCAGCGCAATGCGTAAACGTTCCATGCTGATCAGCTTTCGTGTCGCGCTGTGCGAGCGCTCCAAAGGCCTAGGCCTTTTCTGTGACACCGCCCTGGGAGGCTCAGTCTAGTCTTCGGCGCGGCTTCGCGCCGGGCGTTGGATGTCTTCATTTCAAGCCAGCGAATTCAGGCCAGCGTGGCTGGGATTCTGTTGCCCGAAAGCGAAACCAGCTGGTAGCCGCGGCCGTAGACGGCGCGCAGGATCAGGCCGTTCTGTTCGCTGAGCTGGAGCTTCTTTCGGACGTTGACGGCGCACACGTCCATCGAGCGCGATCCCAGCTTCGGACTCTCGCCGAAACACCGCGCCATGTGATCGCGCGAAATTACCGTTCCGACGTTCTGGAAAAGCGCGAGGGCAAAAATGAATTGCCTGCGTTGCAGGGGAATTTCGACGCCCTTGTGGTGCACCACCGTTCGTGCGCCATTGATGAACCGGTAGTCGCCCCAGGAATAGCCGTTGGTAGGTATTTCAAAATCTTTGGCGCGCGGTGCGCGGGCTAGCAAAGCGCTCAGGCGCCATTGAAGCTCTAAATAGTTGAATTCGGAACCTGAAACTACATCGAAATAAATGCAGTCGCGGCACGGAAAATCGAAGATTTCCAGCTTCTTCGAATTCATGATGAAAATGACGGGAATCTTGGCCGCGTCGCACACCTTCAAGACCAGTCGCCATTTGAAATCCTGCACATCCATCAGCACGGCGTCGTATTTCTTCCTGTCGATGACCTGCTCGATGAAGGCATTGGAGTCGCATTTGATTGTCGAGGTATAGCCTGCGTGAATCAGGTTGTTGAGCAACTGCTTCCTTTGCCCTTCATCGTCGATCAGACACAGTTCTAGCTTTTCGAGGTTGTTCATTTGGCTGCCCGTGAAATATGTTTGCCGAAATGGATGGATGGATCAAGCGACGGACTGTGCGGTCAGGGCCTGAAAAAAGGCCTCGGCCTCCATCGGTGCGGAAAGAAAATAGCCTTGACCGAAATTGCAGCCGACTTCCTTGAGCATCGCCACGGCCTCTTGCGTTTCGATGCCTTCCGCAACGAGCCGGAAATTTCTTTGAGCTGCCGCATTGGCCAGGTCGCGCAGGCTTTCACGCGAGTTTGCGGAGCGCAGGGCGCTGTGCACCAGCGCCGCGTCGATCTTCACTTCATTGAAATTCGCCTTGCAAAGCACCAGCGGCGTGGAGCCGGAACTCCCGAAATCGTCCAGAGAAACGGGAATGCCTTTGGCCTGAAGGGTGGGCACGGCAGCGCCGAGGGCCGGTAGATCTGAAATGACGATGTCCTCCGTCAATTCGATCTTCAGCAATTGCGGCAAAAGCTCGGCCAACTGCATCCGCTGCGCGACCCGCTCGGCCAAGGCTGGCGTGCACAGCGTGCGAACCGAAGCATTGACTGCAACAGGGATCTCGGCCGAGGCGGCAACAAGGCGCGTCAACATGCCGACGGCCCTGGTTTTCACAAAACTGAACAGCAGAAGATCCAGCCCGAGCCGCTCCGCCATTTCGACGAACAGCGCCGGCGACACGTCGCCGCAACGCGGATGCCGCCACCTAACGAGCGCCTCGCAGCCGACAATTTCGTGACTCGACAGGTTGAATTGAGGCTGGAAGACCACGCGGAGCCCTTCGCCCGTTGCCAGCGCTTCGACCACTTCTTCCTCGGTCGGCAAGATGCACGCGGGCGCTACAAATGGCGCCATGCAGACACGCTTGATTTTTGACAAGGCTGCCAATGCATCCGAAAGACCGGCCAATCCCTCCTCATGGGAAATTGCGACGTAAATGCCGGACGTGCGAAGCAGTTTTCCGTAAAGGCGCAAAGCGGAAACAGGAACGCCGCCAATCAGCTTGATTTTTCCGTGCCTTGAATTGACCCTGCCTCCGGTCGGTTCGTCCCACCAGGCATGGCCGGCACTGGTGGTCGATTTCCCAAACCACAGCAAATTCGGAATTGGATGAGCTCCGCCCTGCGACCGTGCCTTTTTCAGCACCTCGGGCGCACCCAATGCATTGCAGAGGTCGTGGGACACATCGCCCACCACCACGTCCACCAACCCTTTGCACACTTGGCGGTGCAATGCGTCGAGGGTATGGATGCAGGTGACATCGACAACACCCACATCGCGCAAAGCGCGTTCCAGATCGAGAGCCTTCGCGGGCGTATCGCTCAAGGCTGCGACGCGCATCGAGCTGAATGGCGCAGAGGGGCTGCTCGCCGGTTTTTCCGATTTCAATGATTTCTCCTGCTGTGACGGCGGCGAATCTACCAACGTCGTCGAATGCAGGAAATCAGACTGGGACTAAAAATCAGGGAACCGTTGACCTGGATAATTTTTTAGAATTTCTGTGAATTAATGCCAGGCAGTTTCAGACTGGTCTGATTGCAAGCCTGAATGGTTTGATGAAAGGCGAAAAGCGTCCGCGCGAACGTCATGGAAACGGTAATTTTTCACGGATGTGAGCCATTAAATGCCAAGATTTCAGCCCGTCTTGTTTTTTCAGACCAGTCCTATTTCACTAAAAAGGTGCGGTCAATAAAGTCGCGGCCAGTGATTTCCAGCGCGGCGCCAGCGCCGTGGCAACCGGTCGCAGACCGGGTTGCTCGCGGGAATCCCACTCCGATCGCCGACCGGCTGAGCCGAATCAGTCAGTCAGGCGAATTCTTCGACCTTCGCTCGGCCTCTCCCTTCATGCAGGGCGGGGCCTTCCGCTTCGAGCGGTGCCGAGCGAACCACGACCCAGTGAGCTTTTTCTGTGAACACCCGATCGATCGCGGCCACCAAGCGCAACTTTCTCTTCAACTTCAAGGCGCCCTTCCTGGCGGCAGGCGCCGTATCCGCAGCGGGACAGAGCCGCTCGCAGCGCAAACGCATCAGCGCATTGATGCGCCTGGCCTGCCGGGTGCTCGGCATGAAGCACCGTGGAGGAACCGGCCTCGGACTGCTGGGAATTGTGGCGGCAGCCGGCTTTTCGGCTGTTTCGCCCGCGATGGCGCAAGCCCTGCCGGGCGTCTACATCAATGCCGGCGGCAGTAACAGCTGCATCCACTACCTCTCCGACAGGACGCTTCTCAATCAGAGCTCGGATGTTGCGGCTGATCCTGCCACTCATATGAGAGTTCTGACGACCGGCAATTGCTCTCCCGCAGATGCGGCGACGCAGACGGGCCGCGTTCTGTTCTATGGCACCGGTGGGGTGGCGGGTGTGCCCTCATCTGGCCCGAAATCGCTTTCCTTGGGCGGCGAGTTGTTCGTCAATGGCGGTTTTATCGGGGTCGGTGTTGCCAAAGCTCCGATCTCGATAGGCAACAACGGAACCCTGGCAATTGGCGAGGGCAGCATCGCGATTGGTCAAAACGCCAAGGCTGTAGGCCGAACCAATAACTTTGCTGGGCCGAGCGCAGGCGTTCGGGGTGGCCTGGCAATCGGAAATGGTGCGCAGGCGAACAATGGTGGCCTTGCAATAGGGGAGGGGGCAGTCACACATAACGTCGACGGCGGTACCTCGACGGCCTTGGGACATGGCGCTCAGGCGACGGGCAGCAATTCGCTTGCTCTAGGAGGACGCTTCGGCTACTCGGCCATCGCCTCCGGCGACGGCTCGTTCGCGGTTGGCAACTCTTCGGCCGCCTCGGGCGTGTCCGCGATGTCGATGGGCCGGCAGTCGATCGCGTCCGCGAACGGAGCTATTGCGATGGGGCAGGGTGCAAATGCCAGCGGCGAGAATTCAGTGGCCATTGGCGCTGACTCGGGTTTCAATGCAGACGGCAATGGGCTGGGCGCAGCGAAGGCTTCGGGCCCCCAGGCAGTGGCAATTGGCTTCAAAGCAGTCGCAAATGGCTCCAAAGGTACTGCGATTGGTACGTTGGCAACGGCAAGCGCTGCCGATGCATTTGCAGGCGGGCGCGGCGCCCTTGCCGACGCCGCACAAGGCGTGGCGCTCGGGGCGTCGGCGAAGGTGGTTCCCGGTGCCATTGCTGGCGTGGCCCTGGGCAGCGGTGCGAGGGTGGAGCACGGGTCCGGCGTTGCGCTGGGCACCGGCGCCGTCACCGACGATGTACGTAAGGTTGCCCCGGTGGTCCTGAACGGTACGACCTATGCCCCTCGAGGCGAGACCCCAGGGTCCGTTGTCAGCGTGGGCACCGCCGCGCAGCCTCGGCAAATCATCAACGCGGGACCCGGCTCCGTGAATGCGACCAGCACCGACGTGGTCGTTGGCCAGCAGCTGCATGCGGCGTATACCGAGATCAACAAGCTCGGCGCCAAGGACGTCGAACTTGAGGCGCGCTTGAACAAGCTCCCGAAAGGGGGCGGCGCCGAATCGGTGCTCGCGGCAATGGGCCCCGGCACCACCGTCAGCCCCACTGGCGAACTGGTGCTGCCAAAGCTGAAGCTGGCCAGTCTGGGCGATAGCGCGAACGGCCAACCTGCCAATCAACCCACGACGGTGCTCGGTGCCATCGGCGCCCTGGACGGTGAATTGGCCAAGACCAACGAGTCGCTGGGCCTGATTTTCGACGCCGCGCTGCGCTACAACCCTCTCACCAAGACCTACGACGCCCGCCGTGCAGACCAGGCGACGACCAAGATCTCCAATGTGGCTGCTGGCGAGGCCGAGGCGGATGCGGTGAACGTCAGTCAACTGAAGGCAGTGAGCGCTGTCGCCAACGCAGCCCAGAGTTCAGCCACCGCTGCACAGACAGCTGCCACCGAGGCAAAGAAGGCGGCCGATGCGGCGCAAGGCACTGCCAACACCGCTTCGACTGCTGCCGCCGATGCCAAAAAAGTTGCCGATGCAGCCCAAGGCACGGCCAATACCGCTTCGACCACGGCTGCTGCTGCGAAGACCGCCGCGGATGGCGCCCAAGGTACTGCCAGCACCGCGTTGACGGCTGCCGGCGATGCGAAGAAGGCCGCCGATGGCGCGCAAGGCACGGCCAACACGGCGACGACGGCTGCCGCTGCTGCGAAGACAGCTGCCGACGCGGCCCAAGGCACAGCCAATACTGCTTCGACCACGGCCGCTGCTGCGAAGACTGCCGCCGATGGCGCCCAAGGCACGGCCACCACCGCATTGACGGCTGCCGGCGATGCGAAGAAGGCGGCCGATGCCGCCCAAGGCACAGCCAATACTGCTTCGACCACGGCCGCTGCTGCGAAGACCGCCGCCGATGGCGCCCAAGGCACGGCCACCAGCGCATTGACGGCTGCCGGCGATGCGAAGAGAGCTGCCGACGCAGCCCAAGGCACAGCCAACACTGCTTCGACCGCGGCCGCTGCTGCGAAGACTGCCGCCGATGGCGCCCAAGGCAGCGCCAACACCGCTTTGACGGCTGCCGGCGATGCGAAGAAAGCTGCCGACGCCGCCCAAGGCACGGCCAACACTGCCTCGACCACTGCCGCCGCTGCGAAGGCCGCCGCCGATGGCGCGCAAGGCACCGCCAATACCGCCCTTGCAGCCGCCAACACCGCACAAGGTGCTGCTACCAAGAATGCCGGTGCCATTGCCGAGAACAAGGCGGCGACGGTGAAGAACACCACCGACATCGAAGCCCTGCAAAGGCAGATCACCACCCAGGGAGGTGAAAACCTGGTGCGCCAGGACGCCGCCAGCCGCAACATCACCGTGGCCAAGGACACCGACGGCACCGTGGTCGACCTCACCGGCAACCAGGGTGTGCGCACCGCCAAAGGCCTGAAGGACGCCACGCTTGCAAAGGGCAGCACGGAAGCGGTGACCGGCGCGCAGCTGTTCTCGACCAATGAAAAGCTCGCTGTCGTCGAAGCAGGTGTGACCCAGAACGGCAAGGACATCGCCGACAACAAGACCGCGACCACCAAGAACGCGCAGGACATCAAGGGCCTGGACGGCCGCGTGACGCAGAACACCGCCGATATCGCAAAGAGCGCTGGCGACATCGCAAAGAACACGGGTGACATCGCCGACAACAAGGCAGCGACGACGAAGAACACCAGCGCCATTGAGGCACTCGAACGGCAGGTTGCTACCCAAGGAAGCGAAAACCTCGTGCGCCAGGACGCCAGCAGCCGCAACATCACCGTGGCCAAGGACACCGACGGCACCGTGGTCGACCTCGCCGGCAAACAGGGTGTGCGCACCGCAAAGGGCCTGAAGGACGCCACTCTTGCAAAGGACAGCACGGAAGCGGTGACCGGCGCGCAACTGTTCTCCACCAATGGAAAGCTCGCTGGCATCGATGAGCGCGTGACGCAAAACACCACTGACATTGCAAAGAACACCGGAGACATCGCGAAGAACACCGGAGATATCGCCAAGAACACCGGCGACATCGCCAAGAACGCCACCGACATCGCTGACAACAAGGCCGCGACCACGAAGAACGCCGAGAACATCCAAAGCCTGGATGGTCGCGTGAAGCAAAACACCACCGACATCGCCAAGAACACCGGAGACATCGCCGACAACAAGGCCGCGACGACAAAGAACGCACAGGACATCCAAGGCCTCGACGGTCGCGTGACGCAGAACACCAGCGACATCGCAAAGAACACGGGTGACCTTGCAAAGAACGCTGGAGACATCGCAAAGAACACTGGCGATATCGCGAAGAACGCCGGAGACATTGCGAAGAATGCAGGTGACATCGCCGACAACAAGGCTGCGACCATCAAGAACGCTCAGGACCTCCAGGGCCTGGATGGCCGCGTGACGCAGAACACCAGCGATATCACGAAGAACACGGGTGACATTGCAAAGAACACTGGCGACATCGCAAAGAACACCGGCGACATCGCGGACAACAAGGCTGCGACTACCAAGAACGCTCAGGACCTCCAGGGCCTGGATGGCCGCGTGACGCAGAACGCCAGGGATATCGCAAAGAACACGGGCGATATCACGAAGAACGCCGGTGACATCGCCGACAACAAGGCTGCGACCACAAAGAACGCCCAGGACATCCAAGGCCTGGACGGTCGCGTGACGCAAAACACCAGCGACATTGCGAAGAACACTGGAGACATTGCGAAGAACGCTGGCGACATCACGAAGAACGCTGGCGACATCGCCGATAACAAAGCGGCGACCACAAAGAACGCACAGGACATCCAAGGCCTGGGCGGTCGCGTGACGCAAAACACCAGCGACATTGCGAAGAACACTGGCGACATCACGAAGAACACGGGTGACATCGCAAAGAACACGGGCGATATCGCGAAGAACACTGGAGACATTGCGAAGAACGCAGGTGACATCGCCGACAACAAGGCCGCGACGACAAAGAACACCCAGGACATCCAAGGGCTGGACGGCCGCGTGGTGCAGAACACCAGCGATATCGCAAAGAACACCGGCGACATCACCAAGAACGCCATCGACATCGCCGACAACAAGGCCGTGACGACAAGGAACACCCACGACATCCAAGGCCTCGACGGCCGCGTAACGCAGAACACCGCCGACATCGCGGACAACAAGGCCGCCACGGTGAAGACGGCCGGAGACCTCGTTGCACTCGACGGCCGTGTCGGCAAGCGGCTCGACCAGCTCGACCTGAAGGGCAGCATGTTCGCGGCAGACAACCTGGGCGACGGCAGCGACCGCGCCACAGTGACCCCTGGCAGCCGGGCCGTGGCGGCAGGCGCCGACGCCCAGGCCACCGGGCAGAACAGCGTCGCGGTTGGTGCGGGCGCCCGGGCCCCGGCCCCCGGCAGCATCGCGCTGGGTGCCAACGCCTACGCAACGGCAGAAGGCAGCGTGGCGATCGGCGAAGGCTCGCAAGCCACGCGGGCCCGCACGGTGTCCGTGGGGTCGGTCGGCGCCGAACGCCAGATTGCCAACGTGGCGCCGGGCACCGAGGACACCGACGCAGTGAACCTCGGCCAGGCCAGAGGCCTGTCGAACCAGGCCGCCGGCCGCGCGCTGACACAGGCCAACAACTACACCGACAGCCGCATCAGCCAGCTGCGACGCGAAGCCAACGCGGGCATCGCATCGGCAATGGCCGCCGGTGTGCTGCCGACGGCGCCGTCACCCGGAAAATCGATGCTGGCCCTGGGCACGGCGACCTATGGTGGCCAGACGGCCATTGCGGTGGGCTTTTCGGCGCGCTCCGCCAGCGGCGCCTGGTCCTATCGCGCCACCGGCACCACGACGACACGCGGCAACGTCGGCGCCGCGGTCGGGATCGGCTTCGAGTGGTAACAGGCACCGGGGTGGCCAGCGTGCTGGCCACTCCTGTCAGGTCGTCAGTTCCACTTCCAGCCGATGCCGGCGTTGATGCCCCATTCCTTCCCGGTGGTCGTCACCCCCGCACCCCAGGACATCTTGCCGTCGTCCGACAGCGTCTTGAAGGTCAGCGCAAGCGCCGTGTAGCCCTTGTAGCTGCCCAGGCCCACGCCGACCGTCTTCTCACCGGCGTACAGCGTGGGCAGGTAGGTGCCTGACATCGCAAAGGCCATGGCCGTGCCAGAGTAGGCGACGCGCGCCACGTCGCCCAACTGGCCCTGCACACCCTGCAACTGTCCGAGGTTGACCGCATCGCCCGGAAGCACGCCCGGCGCGACGTTGCTCACGCGCGTGCCGATGGGCGCCTGGCCGTTGCCCAGCGTGAGCTGGTTGTAGTTGACGGACCCGTCGGGGTTGCTCGCGTACTGCGCGCTGCCGGCGACGACCGCGTTGGCCGTGGCCTTCAGCTGCGCGACGTTGGCCGCGTCGCTGTCGGCCGTGCCGCCGGCCACCCCGGTGATCTGCCGGAACTGCCCGCTCGCCGGGTCGCCCACCGACACCGCCGCCTGCGTGCTGTTGGTCGCACGGATGGCCGTTGCCTGCGGGGGCGTGGCGCTGGCCGGCACGTAGGCCGCCACGCCGGCCGCGGTGGACGCCACCGAGCTCGCGCCGATCGCCACGCCGCCGGTCTGCTGCACCACCGCGCCGAAGCCGATGGCCGTGCCCTGCGCCACGGCCGGCGCCTTGCTCAGAGGCGTGCCGCCTGCATCGGCGTTGTCGCCGAGGGCCACCCCGCCCCCGCCCGCGCGCGCGTTGGCACCGATGGCCTGCGAGCCCGTGGCCAATGCGCCGGAGCCGATGGCGATCGCGTTCGCGCCCGTGGCCTGCGCGCCCAAGCCCACGGCCACCGCGCCATTGGCGGTGGCCCTGGCGCCGTTGCCGGCCGCGAACGAACTCGCGCCGCTGGCTGTCGACTGCGGGCCTATCGCCACCGCCTCCTGCCCGCTGGCCGTGGCATCGGCCGCGGTCGAGGTCGCATGGAAGTACTTGGTGCCGGAGTCGTTGATGTTGTTGATCGTCGTGCTGAGGTTGCCGACGTTGCTGTTGGCGGTGCTCAGCCCGGTCGAGAGGCTGTTGAAGCCGGTGCTCGCGCCGATCACGCTCGTGGACAGGCTGCTGAGGCTGCTGTTGGTGGTGCTCAGGCCCGTGGACAGGCTGCCGATGCCGCTGGACGCGGTGCTCAACCCGGTGGAGGTCGAGGTCGACAGGCTGCCCACGTTGCTGTTCGTCGTGCTCAGGCCGGTGGACAGGCTGGCGATGCCACTCGTGGCGGTGCTCAGGCCGCTCGATGTGGAAGTCGACAGGCTGCCGACGTTGCTGTTCGTGGTGCTCAGGCCGGTGGAGAGGCTACCCACATTGCTGTTCGTGGTGCTCAAGCCCGTGGACAGGCTTGTGATGCCACTGGTTGCAGTGCTGAGGCCCGTGGAGGTCGAAGTCGACAGGCTTCCTATGCTGCTTGTCGCCGTGCTCAGCCCAGTGGACAGGCTGCCCACGTTGCTGTTCGTGGTGCTCAAGCCCGTGGACAGGCTTGTGATGCCACTGGTTGCAGTGCTGAGGCCCGTCGAGGTCGAAGTCGACAGGCTTCCTATGCTGCTTGTCGCCGTGCTCAGGCCGGTGGACAGGCTGCCGACATTGCTGTTCGTCGTGCTCAAGCCCGTGGACAGGCTTGTGATGCCGCTGGTTGCAGTGCTGAGGCCCGTCGAGGTCGAACTCGACAGGCTGCCGATGCTGCTCGTCGCAGTGCTCAGCCCGGTCGACGTGGAAGTCGACAAGCTGCCGACGTTGCCGTTGGTCGTGCTCAGTCCGGTGGACAGGCTCGTGATGCCGCTCGTCGCGGTGCTCAAGCCCGTCGATGTGGAAGTCGACAGGCTGCCCACATTGCTGTTCGTCGTGCTCAGCCCCGTCGACAGCGATGCCGTGGTGGTGGAAAGCTGACTGACGTTGACCGCATCCGTCGGCGCACCGCCAGCGGCCACGTTGGTCAACCGGCGCTCGCTGCCGCTGGCGCCGACGGACACCTCGCCTGCCGGCGTCGCGCCTGCGATGGCGGCGCCCGCGAAGGGCGTGTAGGCGGCCACCGCCTGCAGTGCCGCCAGCGAGGCCATGGTCTGGCTCGCGTTGCCCAGCGCCACGCTGTTGGCATAGACGGCGGTTGCGCCGCTGCCAATGGCAACGGCCCCTGCGCCATTGGCGCTGGCGCCCGTGCCGAGCCCGATGGCATTCGAAGCCGCCGCCGTCGCGCCATCGCCCAGTGCCAGGGTGCCCGCGGCGGCTGCGTTCGAGTTGTTGCCCAGGGCCACGGCCCCCTGTCCGACCGCGTTGTTGGCGTTGCCTATCGCCACGGCGCCATTCGCGGCCGTCGTGCCGTCCGCGCTGCCCGCTGCGGTGTTGTCCGCACCCACGGCGACGGCGCCCGTGCCGTTGACCGTGTTGGGGTCGCCGATCGCCACCGCGCCGTTGCCGGTGGCCGATTGCGCACGCCCGATGGCCACGGCCCCGCCCGCCGCCGTGCCGGCGTTGGCCGTGGTTGCACCCGAGCCGATGGCCACGTTCTGACCCGTGGCGCCGCTGACGGTGCCGTCGCCCTGGGCAATTCCGAACGCCGCGTTCACGGTTGCACCGCGCCCCACGGCAATGCCCGAGGTCGCCCCCGCGGCCACTGAAGACTGCCCGCCCACTGCGATGCCGTCCGCGGCGGCGGCCTGCGCGCCCTTGGTGGCGTTGGCACCGATGGCGATCGAGCCCGCGCCCGATGCGGTGGTGGAGTTGGCGATGCTCAGCGGCGTCGTGCCGTTGCCGCCGGCGCCACCGATGGCGACCGAGTTGAGGGCCGAGGCATTGGCGCCGAAGCCCAGCGCCACGCTCGCATTGCCGCCGGCCGATGCCTCGAGGCCGAACGCAGACCCCCAATGCTGGGCCTGCGCCAAAAACCCGAATGCCGCCGAGCCGGGGCCCAGGGCGCTGGCAAAGGTCCCGTACAACGTGACGGCGCTGAACCCGCCTCCGTTTGCATTGCATCCCGCGACGGCCGAGTAGGTGCCCGATCCGTCCTGCGTGGGGGTGCCCGTGCCGCCAGGACCGTCGGTCGTCGGGCCCGTGGTTATCCGCCCCGGCTGCCCTGAACTGCCGGTAGTGCACGAGGTGTTCATGGAGATCGCATCGGCCAATGCCGACCGGGGCCAGGCCTGCATCACGAGCAGTGCCGCGGTGGTCACGACCAGCTTCAGGTGCAGGCGGGTGGTGTCGCGGCCGCCCTCGGCGCGCCGCCGGCTGGTCTCGGGAACCGCGACCCACGCGCACAGGGACGAGTTCCAGACCGTCGCAAATATCCTGTTCATGGCACGCCTTCTTTCCACGGATGAGGTCAGCGCTGCATGCGTGCAGCGGCTGTTGGCTCCCTTGAAAGACGTGACCCGCGTGTTTCAGGTGGGGGCGGACCCCGAGACCTGAGGTTCGATACTCGCGCCGAATCTAGTTCATCGAAACACGGTCTGAAACCTCCAAACAGCCTATCTAGAAAGACGTAGGCCGACACTGGAGAACGGTCTTGCATGCGCGCCCTCCAGACGTAAGGCTGCGGCCGACCGTCCAACCGACCACCCTGCCATCGAAGCAGTCGATCACAAGCGACAGATGGACCTCGCCCGGTGGTCCAGCCACAGGGGTTCACTCCAATCAAGAGCCACCGACCGCACCTGTCAAAGCCAACCCGCTTCGCCGCGTGTTCCTGTTCGATGGAGCGGCGGTCTTGTGCGGGAACTGTCCCCAGGGTTTTACAACCGGGACTGCGCACGATATGATTCATATACGTTTCATATATAAATTCCATCATGGGCATCGTCAAGATTTCAGACCTCATGCACGAGAACCTGCGCGTCGCGGGCAATGCGCTGAGCCGTTCCATCAACGCGCAGGCCGAGCACTGGATGCGCATCGGCATGCTGGCCGAACTGCATCCCGCGCTCGATCACCGGGAGATCTGCCAGTTGCTGATTCGCGCCGAGCAGGCCGGCGGCTTCGATCTGGCGACGGTGTCGGCCTCGCTGGCCGCGCCGGTGGCGCCGGCTTCTGCGAAATCTTCGGACCCCTCTGTCCCCCCTGTCCCCTCTGTCCCCTCTGGCCCCTCTGGCCCCTCTGGCCCCTCTGGCCCCTCGGCGCGCCCGGCCGCCGCACGCCGCAAGGCCGGGGCGCCCGCATGAGGGCGGGCGTCTCGCTCAAGTCGCCCGCGGAGATCGCCATGTCCCGCGCGGCGGGCGGCCTCGCCGCGCAGGTGCTGGCCCTGATCGGCGAGCACGTGAAGCCCGGCGTCACCACCGAGGCGCTCGACCGCATCTGCCACGACCACATCGTGAACGTGCAGGGCGCCGTTCCGGCCAACATCGGCTACAACGGCTACCCCAAGACCATCCTCACCTCGGTGAACCAGGTGGTGTGCCACGGCATCCCCTCAGCGCAGAAGGTGTTGAAGAAGGGCGACATCGTCAACATCGACGTGGCGGTCATCAAGGACGGCTGGTTCGGCGACTGCAGCCGCATGTACTTCGTGGGCGAGCCGAGCGCGCTGGCGCGCCGGCTGGTCGACACCGCCTACGAGGCGATGCGGGCCGGCATCCTGCAGGTGCGCCCGGGCGCCACGCTGGGCGACGTCGGCCATGCGATCCAGAGCGTCGCGCACCGCGAACGTTTCAGCGTCGTGCGCGAGTACTGCGGGCACGGCATCGGGCAGGTCTACCACGACGACCCGCAGGTGCTGCACTATGGGCAGCCCGGCCAGGGCCTGCGCCTGGAGGCCGGCATGGTCTTCACCATCGAGCCGATGATCAATGCCGGGCGGCGCGAGACCCGCGAACTGCCCGACGGCTGGACCGTCGTCACGCGCGACCATTCGCTGTCGGCCCAGTGGGAGCACATGGTCGCGGTGACGCCCACCGGTTTCGAACTGCTCACGGCCTGGCCGGACGGACCGGGGCACTATGCCCCCATCGACGCCCCCGTTGGCGCCCCCTCCATCGCCTGAGGGCGCAGGGCGCCTTCAGTGGTCTCCCGGGCCCGGCAGCAGGCTGCTGGGCGTCACGCCGAAGGCGTTTCTGAACGCCCGCGAGAAGTGCGACAGGTCGTTGAAGCCGCACTGCAGCGCCGCCTGCGACACCTGGTGCACCCGGCCCTCCTCGAGCACGCGAAAGCTGGCTTCCAGCCGCCGCTGCCACACGTGGTGCATGACGGTGGTGCCGTGCGTTGCGAACACCCGCGCCAGCGTGCGCGGCGAAATGTGCACCGCCGCCGCGATGCCGTCGCTGTCGAGTTCGCTGTCGTCCAGGTGGGCGTCGATGTACTGGCCGGCGCGCTGGTAGACCGAGCCGTAGCGCGACCCCTGCGCGCCGTCGGCCCCGTGGCCGTCCTGCATTTCCATGGCGGCGGTCAGCGTGTCGAGGAAAGCGCCCGCCAGCCGCGCCTGCGCCGCGCCCGGCGCGCCGCCGGAGGAAAAGTCGAACGCCTCTTCCGCCATGCGCATCAGCAGGGTGGCCATCGAGCGGCCCTCGGCAATGCGCACCGTGGCCATCGACTCGGCCCGCGCGAAGCGCGACAGCAGCTGCTGCCGCGGCATGCGCACCAGCAGCGCCGAGGCCGGCGCGAGGTGGTGCACGAAAGGGCGCGCCGCGTCGTACAGCACGATGTCGCCCGGGCGCACCTGCACCTCGCGCCCGCCTTGCTGCAGCAGGGCCGAGCCCTCCTGCATCAGCACCGCCACGAAGTCTTCCTCGGGTGCCACGCGCACGTGGTGGGCCGTGCGGTCGAAGGTGTGCGGCTGCGAACTCATGCGGCACACCGTGAGGTTGCCCAGCGTGTGGCCGGTGAGCGAGCCCTGGAAGTCGCCCGCATGGCTGAACTTGCCGGCCGCCGGAATCAGGCGCTTGCAGACCGACTCGGCCCAGTAGTCGAGCCTGCGGGAGCCGGAAACGTCCGCTGTCGAGTAGTTGAAGTGCATGGGTGCCTTCCGAAGGAACATGGGCCCTGAGCCGTACGCTGGCTGCTGCAGGTGCAACGCACACCGTCGCAAAAAATGTACCAAAGGCACCTGCCACCCCACCCTTGGCGGATTCCCTTAGCCCCCCTTCGGGTGGTTGCGCATCGCCCGTGTCCGACGCGAGCGACAGCGAATGCTGCATTGCCGTGCAGGACAAGGCCGCTTCCTGCTTTTCGGGCCTCCCGGGTGCACGGGCCTGTGGCATCGTCCCCACCCTATCGCGCCGAACCGCCGGCGCTCACCGTTCAAGCAGCAGGAGCACACCATGATCAAGATCGGCATCGTTGACGACCACGCCGTCGTCCGCACAGGCCTCAAGGCGTTCTTCTCCACCTTCGTCGATTTCCGCGTCGTCGGCGAGGCCGCCACCGGCCGGGAGGCCATCGATCTCGTGCGCACCGCGGACATCGACGTGCTCGTCATGGACCTGTCGATGCCCGGCCAGAGCGGCATCGACGCGCTTGCCATGGTGCGCGCCAAGGCGCCGGACCTGGGCGTGCTCATCCTGAGCGGCTACCCCGAAGAACACTACGCGGTGAACCTGATCCGCCAGGGCGCCTCGGGCTACCTGAACAAGGAGTGCGAGCCGGAAGAAATCGCCAAGGCGATCCGCACCGTGGCGCTGGGCCGGCGCTACATCTCGCCCTCGGTGGCCGAACTGCTGGCCGGCCAGCTGGAGCGCAAGGACAACGCGCCGCCGCACAAGCATCTCTCGGAACGCGAGTTCCAGGTGTTCCTGAAGCTCGCCAAGGGCGAGTCGGTGGGCTCCATCGGCGAGGCGCTGTCGCTCTCGGTGAAGACCATCAGCACCTACCGCACGCGCCTCATGGAGAAGATGAACCTGTCCACCAACAGCGACCTGACGTACTACGCGATCAAGACGCAGCTGATCGACTGAGCAGGCGCGGCGTCCAGACGTGGTCCATCGAGGGACGATCAAGACA
Source organism: Variovorax sp. 10N412 (assembly GCF_056394985.1). Classification (NCBI taxonomy): domain Bacteria; kingdom Pseudomonadati; phylum Pseudomonadota; class Betaproteobacteria; order Burkholderiales; family Comamonadaceae; genus Variovorax; species Variovorax sp. 10N412. The sequence goes on along the minus strand of NZ_JBFTIO010000003.1, from coordinate 35,928 downwards.
GTTGTCTGGACCTTCGTCCTGACGCTGGCCGCCACACTCCTGGTGCTCAACCTGAGCAGCGGCGAGAAAAAGCTCGACGAGCAGGTCCGGCGCGAATATGCGCTGCACGACGCCCAGTACCAGCGCGCGCTGGGCGTGATGCTCGGGCCGCCCATCACCGGCGGCAACCGCTTCGAGGCACTGCAGAACGGCGACCAGATCTTTCCGCCGATGCTTGCCGCCATCCGCGGCGCGCAGAAGAGCATCACCTTCGAGACCTACATCTACTGGTCGGGCGACATCGGCCGCACCTTCGCCGACGCGTTGTCCGAGCGCGCCCGCGCGGGCGTCAAGGTGCACGTGCTGCTCGACTGGGTCGGCAGCGCCAAGGTCGACGCCGACTTCATCCGCGAGATGGAGGGGGCCGGCGTGGAGATCCGCAAGTTCCACAAGCCCAGCTGGTACGACATCGCCCGCATGAACAACCGCACCCACCGCAAGCTGCTGGTGGTGGACGGGCGCACCGGCTTCACCGGCGGCGTGGGCATCGCGCCCGAGTGGACCGGCCATGCGCAGGACCCGGACCACTGGCGCGACTCGCACTACAAGGTCGAGGGGCCGGTGGTCGCGCAGATGCAGGCCGTGTTCATGGACAACTGGGTGAAGGTGTCGGGCGACGTGCTGCACGGCGAGCGCTACTTTCCGGCGCTGCCTGCCGTGGGCGAGGGCCGCGCGCAGGTGTTCAGCAGCTCGCCCTCGGGCGGCAGCGAGAGCATGCACCTGATGTACCTGCTGTCGATCGCCGCGGCCACCAAGACCATCGACCTGTCGAGCGCCTATTTCGTGCCCGACGACCTGACCGTGGGCGCGCTGGTGGCGGCCATGAAGCGCGGCGTGCGGCTGCGCATCATCACGCCGGGGCCGATCATCGATTCGCAGACCGTGCGCGGCGCCTCGCGCGCGGCTTGGGGTCCGCTGCTGGAAGCGGGTGCGCAGATCAGCGAATACCAGCCGACCATGTTCCATTGCAAGGTCTTCACGGTCGACGGCCTGCTGGTGTCGGTGGGCTCCACCAACTTCGACAACCGGTCGTTCCGCCTGAACGACGAGGCCAACCTCAACATCTACGACGAGGCCTTCGCCGCCGCGCAGACGGTGCAGTTCGAGGCCGACCTGAAACAGTCGAAGCGCCTCACGTACGAACAGTGGCAAGACCGCCCCCTGCACGAGAAGGCGATGGAGCAGCTGGCCGCGCTGTTGTCGGCGCAGCTTTAGCTGGTGCGCGGCCGGCAGGCGGCACGCACGATGCGCGCGGTCGGGTTGGGCTTCATGTCGCGAAACGCCACGGGCTTGGGCGCATCGGTGTAGTCCGCCTCATGGTGCGGCTTGCCCTGCCACCGCGGCTCGATGTAGTAGCGGGCCGCCACATAGCTGGCGCGGCCTGCCTGGCAGTCGAACACCACGCGCGACTCGTACGAGCGGTAGGCAATGCCGTCCCAGTTCAGGCGCCTGGCCGCGCGGTTCACGCGCAGGTTCATCGCCTTCGGGCTTTCCAGGGACGCGACCCTGTCGGGATCGACCTGGACGGTGTCGGCCACCTCGTCCAGCGGATCGCCCACCACCGTGAACCAGCCCGGCTGCGCATGCGCCACGCAGCCGACCATGCCGATCGCCATCAACCAGTGCCTCACAACCGTGACTCCAGAAAAAGTCCCAAGAAACCGGTGGGGAAGCCGGTGCGGAAACATCAATTTACAGCGAACGCGGTCCGGCGCGTGTCGGACGGCGCCGAAGGCAGCGTCCCACGACCGCATCTCTTCGGCAAACTAGGGCTGTGATCACCCCCCAGAAGCTCTCCATTGCCGTGGCGCCGGACCTCGCCGTGTCCGCGCTTGCCGTGTCACCGCCGACGCCGGAGGCCTGCTGCGTGCTCGCGCACGGCGCCGGCGCGGGCATGACGCATCCGTTCATGCACGCCGTGGCCGACGGGCTCGCGCAGCGCCGCATCGCCACCTTGCGCTACCAGTTTCCCTACATGGAACAGGGCGGCCGACGCACGGACGCGCCGGCCCTGGCGCATGCAACCGTGCGCGCGGCGGTGGCCTGCGCGTCGGCACGTTTCGAAGGCTTGCGGCTCTTTGCCGGCGGCAAGTCCTTCGGCGGCCGCATGACCTCGCAAGCCCAGGCGCTGGCGCCGTTGCCCGGCGTGCAAGGCTTGGTGTTCCTCGGTTTTCCGCTGCACCCGTCGGGCAAGCCCTCCGCCGCCGAGGCGCGGGCGGCGCATCTGCAGGACGTCGAGCTGCCGATGCTCTTCGCGCACGGCCCGCGCGACGCGTTGGCCGAACCCGACGCGTTCAGCGCTGCCACGCAGGCGCTGGGTGCCCTGGCCACCGTGCTGGAAATCGATGGCGCGGACCACGGGTTCCACGTGCTGAAGCGTTCCGGGCGCACCGACCAAGAAGCGCTTGACGACCTGCTCGACGGCATCGCCGTGTGGATGCAGGCCTGGCGCATCGGCTGATTCCAGGTCGCACGCGCGGGGTCGTCATTCGCCTACGCCCGGTTGCCCGATGGGACGACGCCGGTGCGACGCGAACCTTTCAACCATGGGTCTTCGATCAGCCACACAACAACGAAAGGCTGAAACCCCAACCCTTCCTGTCACGCAAACCACGCAGACAGGCAACGAAAGGACTCCAGACATGGCTTACAACGACACCACCGCAGACACCCTCAACACCGGCCCCGTGCTCGCCAACGACGAGGTCGTGGGCGTGCTGAACGAACTGCTCGAAAACTCCCGCGACGGCGAATACGGCTTTCGCGCCTGCGCCGAGGAAGTGAAGAGCCCGGCCGCCAAGCAGCTGTTCGCCAGCCGCGCCGAAGAATGCAAGAAGGCCGAGGCCGAACTGGTTGCGCTGATCAGGGCCTATGGCGGCACCCCCGCCGACGGCGGCACAGCCAGCGGTGCGCTGCACCGCGGCTGGGTGCATGTGAAGGGCTCGCTGGGCGCCAACAGCGAACTGTCGATCCTCGAATCGTGCGAACGCGGCGAAGACACCGGCGTGGCGCGCTATCGCAAGGCGATGAAGCAGAACCTGCCGGCCGATGTGCGCAGCGTGATCGCGTTGCAGGCCGAAGGCGCTCAGCGCAACCACGACCAGATTCGCGACCTGCGCAACGCCGCACGCACACGCGACGCTTCTTGATCCATCGCAGGCGCGGCGGCTCGCGCCGCCACCTGCTTCAGGAATAGGCCGGGGTTCCCCGGCCTTTTTCATGGGCGTTGCCGTGTGCGCCCTCGCCGGGGTAGCGCACGCGTTGCAGTTCCTCGCAGCCCTTCTGCGTCACGGCCAGAACCTGCACCACGCGCAGGCCCGGCATCTTTGCGATGTCGGCGGCCGAGGGCACCAGTGCGAGCACGAAGCCGGCGGCGCGCAGCTTCAACACCGCATCGACGTCCTTCGGCGAAGACATGACGAGGGGCAGCCGCGAGGCGGCAATCTGCTTGAGCATTTCGGTCGACATGGGGCTTTCCTTCTTGTTGGCTGAGCGTGAGTAGGTCTGGCGGATGCGAAACATACCGACCGCCCCAGGTGACCCGCGTAGGACCGCATCCAGCCGCGCGCAGGCAAAACGCGCAGCACGAAACACGCTGCCCAGAGCGCCTTGGCGATGTCTTCGGAGTGCCCTCCCGCCGCTCCGGGAATTCCCGGATGCCCAGAGTCCTGCCGCGATGGGATAGTTAGTTCGCCCTTCAAACTAACTAATTTCTTACACGGTTGATGGCTGCGGGGCGCACCAACACTGGAGAGACATCGATGCAACTGAAACACACCCTGGCCGCCATGGCCTTCGGTTTCACGGCCGTGGGCGCCATGGCGCAGACCGTGGTCGGCGTGAGCTGGTCCAACTTCCAGGAAGAACGCTGGAAGACCGACGAGGCCGCCATCAAGGCCCAGCTCGAGAAGCTGGGCGCCAAGTACATCAGTGCCGACGCGGGCGGCTCGCCCGAGAAGCAGCTGGGCGACATCGAGGGCCTGATGTCCAAGGGCGCCAAGGCGCTCATCGTGCTGGCCATGGACAAGGACGCCATCCTGCCCGCCGTGACCAAGGCCACGCGCCAGAAGGTGCCCGTGGTGGCGTATGACCGTCTCATCGAGGCGCCGGGCGTGTTCTACATCACCTTCGACAACGTCGAGGTCGGCCGCATGGAAGCGCGCGAGGTGCTCAAGGTCAAGCCCAAGGGCAACTACGTGATCATCAAGGGCTCGCCGAGCGACCCCAATGCCGACTTCCTGCGCGCGGGCCAGCAGGAAGTGCTCGACGCCGCCATCAAGAAGGGCGACATCAAGATCGTGGGCGACGAATACACCGAAGGCTGGAAGCCCGAGGTCGCGCAGAAGAACATGGAGCAGATCCTCACCAAGAACGGCAACAAGGTCGACGCGGTGGTGGCTGCCAACGACGGCACGGCCGGCGGTGCGGTCGCGGCGCTCACGGCCAAGGGCCTGCGCGGCATTCCGGTGTCGGGCCAGGACGCCGACTTCGCGGCGCTCAACCGCATTGCGCTGGGCACGCAGACCGCGACCATCTTCAAGGACTCGCGCGAACTCGGCCGCGAAGCCGCCACGGCGGCCGTCGCCATGTCGCAGGGCAAGCCGGTCGACAAGGCCGCGACCTGGGCCAGCGGCCCGAAGAAGGTCTCGCTGCAGTCCCGCCTGCTGACGCCCGTGCCCGTCACGCGCGACAACCTCGACGTGGTGGTCAAGGCCGGCTGGATCAAGAAGGACGAGCTCTGCAAGGGCGTGACGGGCGCGAGCGCGCCCGCGGCCTGCAAGTAATGCAACCGGCGCGATCGTCTTGAAGGCGGCGCGTCTCTCCATCCCCGCAACACAGCTGCCAGCCGGCCCGCAAGGGCGCGGCGGGTGGCCGGTTGCGCACCTGTAGTCCCGAGGGGTTTTGAAAATGAGCGATCCGACACCGGGTTGGTGGCGCCGCACGGGCATCGACCTGCGGCTGGTGCTGATGTGCTTGCTGCTGGTCGTCATGGCCGTGGCGTTCAGCGTGATGTCGGGCGGCGTGTTCCTCTCGCCCGAGAATTTGTACAACGTGGCGCAGCAGACGGCGGTGGTCGGCATCGTGTCCACCGTGATGGTGCTGATCATCGTGGCGCGCCACATCGACCTGTCGGTCGGCTCGGTGATGGGCTTCGTGGGCGTGCTCATCGCGTACCTGCAATACACCTCGGGCTGGTCATGGCCCACGGCCTGCCTCGCGGGCCTGGCCGTGGCGCTGCTGGTGTCCGTCTACCAGGGCTGGCTCACGGCGGTGCTGGGCGTGCCTTCCTTCGTGGTCACGCTGGGCGGCCTCATGTCGTTTCGCGGTGCGGCGTTCCTGGTGGCCGACGGCAAGACGCAGCCGGTGAACGACGAGTTCTTCCAGCGCCTGGGCGGCGGCTACGACGGTGGCATCGGCGTCACGGCCAGCTGGATCATTGCGGGCCTGGTCACGCTGGTGCTGTTCGCGCGCATGGTGCACAAGCGCCGCGCGCGCGCCCGCCACGACATGCCCAACGAGCCGCTGTGGCTGGAGGTGCTGCTCACGGCGGTGCCGGCGGCGGTGGTCATTGCCTTCGCGGCGGTCATGAACCACTACAAGATCGATTCGAAGGACGCGCCGCAGGGCATTCCGATTCCGGTGCTGATCTGGGCGGTGGTGGCGATCGCGCTGTCGTTCATCGTGCACCGCACCCGCTTCGGGCGCTACATCTTCGCGATGGGCGGCAACCCCGATGCGGCGGCGCTGGTGGGCATTCCGGTCAAGCGCGTCACGCTGATGCTGTTCGCGTTGCTGGCGGTGCTGGTGACCATCGCGGCCATCGTGTCGATCGCGCGGCTCAACGCGGGCACCAACTCGCTGGGCACGGGCATGGAGCTGTACGTGATTGCGGCGGCCGTCATTGGCGGCACGGCGCTGGCGGGCGGCAGCGGCTCGATCTTCGGCTCGGTGCTGGGCGCGCTGATCATGCAGTCGCTGGACAGCGGCATGCTGCTGCTCGACGTGCCCATCGGCAAGCGCATGGTCATCATCGGGCAGGTGCTGATCGTGGCTGTCGTCTTCGATGTGCTGTACCGGCGCAAGTTCGGGGAGAACTGACATGGCCATCGAGAACATCGACACATCCAGCCCGCTGGTGGAACTGAAAGACATCCGCAAATCCTTCGGCGGCGTCAAGGCCGTGGACGGCGTGAGCGTCAACCTCTACCCGGGTGAAGTGGTGGCCTTGCTGGGACACAACGGCGCAGGCAAGTCCACGCTCATGAAGATGCTCGCGGGCGCCTACCCCATCGACTCCGGCGACACGCTCATCGCCGGCGAGAGGGTCAACATCCGCAGCCCCGCCGAGGCCCAGTCGCAAGGCATCGAGACCATCTACCAGACGCTGGCGCTGGCCGACAACCTGGACTCCGTGTCGAACCTGTTCCTCGGCCGCGAGAAGATGACCCGCTGGAACACGCTGGACGACCATTTCATGGAAGTGCAGGCGCGCAAGGTGTTCCAGCGCCTGAACAAGAACTTCACCAACATCCGCATTCCGGTGCGGCGACTGTCGGGCGGGCAGCGGCAGGTGGTGGCCATTTCGCGGGCGCTGTACTTCAACGCGCGCATCCTCATCATGGACGAGCCCTGCGCCGCCCTCGGCCCCGAAGAAACCGCCATGGTCGGGCGGCTCGTGAAGCAGCTGAAGGACGACGGCGTGGGCATCTTCCTGATCACCCACGACATGCCCGACGTGTTCTCGCTGAGCGACCGTCTCGCCGTCATGAAGAACGGCAAGCTCGTGGGCACCTACCGCACCGCCGACGTCACCGAAGACGAAGTGCTCGGCATGATCATCGCGGGCAAGCGGCCCGAGGGCAGGGAACAGGCGCCTCACGCAACCACAGCCACGGCGAAGGCGACGGCGACGGCGGCCTGACGTGACCACCATCGGCGACCAGCAGCTGCTCAAGCGCATGAACCGCAGCGTGCTGCTGCGGCTGCTGCGCGCGCAGCCAGGTCTCTCGCGCGCGCGGCTCGCCAGCGAGAGCGGTCTCACCAAGTCGACCGTGAGCCTGCTGGTGCGCGAACTGCTCGACGAAGGCTGGCTGAAGGAATCCGATGCGGCCGTGAACGACGGGCTGGGCCGCCCCTCGACGCCGCTGCAGATCAACGTCGGCGTGCGCGCGCTGATGGGCGTGGAGATCGCCGTCGAAACCGTGCGCCTCGTGTGCGTCTCGCTGCAGGGCGAGGTGCTGTACGCGGACACTCACGCGCTGACCGACGGCTCGCCGGCCGGCGTGTGCGCGCAGGTCGCGCGCATGGCATCGGCCGCCCACGCTCAGCTGAAGAAGCTCGCGCTGCGCCTGTCGAGCATCGGCGTGTGCGTGCCCGGCGCGGTGGACGACTGCACCGGCGTGGTCCGCTTCGCGCCCAACCTCGGCTGGCGCAACGTGAGCCTGCTGCCCGCGCTCGAGAAGGCCTTTGCCGCCGTCGGCCTGCCCGGCGTCACGGTGCAACTGCAGAACGACGCCGACGCCGCCGCGCTCGGCGAGTACGAGTTCGCGGCCGGTGCCGGCAAGGACGGCGAAGACCCGCTCATCTTCGTCAACTGCGACGTGGGCGTGGGCGCGGGCGTGGTGCTGAACGACCGGCTCTTCACCGGCGCGCAGGGCATGGCGGGCGAGATCGGCCACACCATCCTCGAGCTCGACGGGCCGCTGTGCTCGTGTGGGCGCCGCGGCTGCGCCGAGGCCTTCTTCGGCTCGCGCGTGCTGGAACGCCCGGGCGCCGACATGCCGCGCGCCGCGGCCTTCTTCGGCGTGCTGCTGCAGAACCTGTGGGTCACCTTCAATCCGCGCGCAATCGTGCTGGGCGGCAAGGCCTGCGCAGACCACCGCGGCTTTGCGCAGGCGGCGTTCGAAAGCGTCAAGCGCCATGCGGACGGCGCGGGCATGCCGCCGCCGGAGCTGCGCACCGCGCGCTATGACGCGCTGGCGCCCGCGGTGGGCGCGGCCGCACTGGCCTTGCACGAGTACCTGCGGCCGCTGCAGCCCGACGCGAAGGCGCGCCGCGCGCGTGCGCTGGCCCGCGCGGCGGTCTGATCCTTCAATCCGAAGCCGGCGCGGCGGCGTCTTCGCCTTCTTCGCGTTCCTCCCCATCGCGCCAGCCGCGCAGCCGCCGGTAGAGCGTGCCGCGCGACACGTTCAGCTGCCGCGCCGCCTGCGACACATTGCCGCCGTGCGCCGCGAGCGTGTCCTCGATCAGCTTGCGGCTGTGCGCGCGCAGCGTTTCCGCGTGCGCGGCGTGCGCCACGGGCGCGCTGTCGCCGCCGCATGCGCCGGCCTCGGCGGCCATCGCATGCGCGCCGCGTTCGATGCCGATCGGTGCCGCCTCGCCCGGCATCGCCACCGCGTGCCGAAAGTCCACGCCGTCAGAGCCCTTCAGGTGCGCCTGCACCCACACGCCGAGGCCGCTCGCCAGCCGCAGGGGCTGCGCCGCCTCGCATCGGCCGGGCCGTCCCAGCCGCAGCAGGCTCGCCAGGTCGTGCCCCAGCAGGCATTCGACGTCGCGCTCGTGCGCCGCCTCGGGCAGCCGCCCCAGCAGCCGCGCGCCCGCGTTGTTGAGCCATGCGATGGTGCCGTCGGGCGCGATGCCCGCCAGGGCTTCGAGCGGCGTGCCCAGCAGCGTGGGGCTGGCCTGGAAGCGCAGGATCAGGTGGTCGCGCGACTGCGCCTGCAGCAGCCGGTTCTCGATGGTCGTGGCATAGAGCGCCACCACCGACGCCGCGTCGAAGCCGAAGCGCCGCGCCTCCGCCGTCAGGTCGAGCACGCCGGCAAGCTGCCCGTTCACGCCGCGGATCGGCGCGGCCGCGCACTGCATGTGGCACAGCACGTCGAAGTAGTGCTCCGCGCCGTCCACCGTGCAGGCCTGCCCGGTGCTCGCCACGATGCCCGGCGCCGTGGTGCCGACGATGCGCTCGGAAATGTTCACGCCCACGCGCGCCGTCTTGCGCAGCACCGGCTGGTGCGCGGCGGCGGGCTGGTCGGTGACGTGCACCACCACGCCTTCGCTGTCGGTCAGGATCACGCGGCAGTCGGTGCCCGCGAGCATGTTTTCCATCTGCGCGAGTTCCTGCCGCGCCACCTCGAGCAGCTCGCGGTTGCGCCCCAGCGTGGCATGCAGCCGGCTCGGCGTGACGGCGTCGAAGGGCACGATGCGCTGGCGGTCGGCGTGCGTTCGGCTGCAGCGCAGCCACGACTGGATCACCGCCTCGCCCACGAGGCCCGAGGGGCGCACGCCTTCCTCGAAGAACTGTTGCCGCGCGAGCGCCACGCGCTGCGCCGGCGTGCTGGCAAAGAGCTGGCGCGGCGCATCCGCCGTGCCGATTCTGTCGAGGGCCATGGGTTCGTTGCCTCCCGGTTCGGGACCAGCGTCGAATGTGTTCCGCAATGGAACATCGCCGGACTGGGGAAATCCCCAAGATGAAGGCAAGGCCCGCGCGAACGATCCTTGCGGCACAAAGGAGACCTGCGATGACAAAAACACCCACCGGGCTGCTCGTGCTCGCCGGCGCATTGCTGTGCCTGGGCGCATCGACCGCGGCCACGGCCCAGAATGCCCAGGACCGGGCGGCCGCCGCCACGAAACGCGTCGACGGCGGCTTCATCCGTGCCAATGCCGCGCAGAAGAAAACCCCCGACTGGCCCAGCGTCGGCCTCGACTACGCCGAGTCGCGCTTCAGCAGGCTCGACCAGGTGAACGCGGCCAACGTGAAGGACCTGGGGCTGGTCTGGTCTTACAACCTCGAGTCGACGCGCGGCGTGGAGGCCACGCCGTTGGTGGTGGACGGCATCATGTACGTCACCGCCTCGTGGAGCGTGGTGCACGCCATCGACACCCGCACCGGGCAGAAGCTGTGGACCTTCGATCCGCAGGTCGACAAATCGAAAGGCTACAGGGGCTGCTGCGACGTGGTGAACCGCGGCGTGGCGCTCTACGAGGGCAAGGTCTACGTGGCGGCCTACGACGGCCGCCTGATCGCGCTCGACGCGGCCACCGGCCAGACGGTGTGGGAGAAGAACACGCTCGACGGCCAGAAGGGCAGCTACACCATCACCGGCGCGCCGCGCGTGTTCAAGGGCAAGGTCATCATCGGCAACGGCGGCGCCGAGTACGGCGTACGCGGTTTCGTGACCGCCTACGACGCAAAGACGGGCGATCAGAAGTGGCGCTGGTTCGTGGTGCCCGGCGACCCGAGCAAGCCCTTCGAGGACGCATCGATGGCGCGCGCCGCCAAGACCTGGGACCCGAGCGGCAAATACTGGGAGGTCGGCGGCGGCGGCACCGCATGGGACAGCTTTGCCTTCGACCCCGAGCTCAACCTGATGTACGTGGGCACCGGCAACGGCTCGCCGTGGTCGCACAAGGCGCGCAGCCCCAAGGGCGGCGACAACCTCTACCTGGGCTCGGTGGTGGCGCTGGACCCGGACACCGGCAAGTACAAGTGGCACTACCAGGAGACGCCCGGCGACAACTGGGACTACACCTCCACGCAGTCGATGATCCTGGCCGACATGAAGGTGGACGGCAAGCCGCGCAAGGTGCTGCTGCATGCGCCGAAGAACGGCTTCTTCTTCGTCATCGACCGCACCAACGGCAAGTTCATCTCGGCAAAGAACTTCACCGAAGTGAACTGGGCCACCAGCTATGACAAGAACGGCCGGCCCGACGTGGTGGCGTCCGCGCGCGACGGCACCAAGCCCAACGACGCCATCCCCGGCCCCTTCGGCGCGCACAACTGGCACCCGATGTCGTTCAACCCGCAGACCGGCCTGGCCTACCTGCCCTCGCAGCATGTGCCGATCAACCTGATGGACGACAAGGACTGGAAGTTCAACGAGGACGTGCCCGGCCGCCCGCATTCCGCGCTGGGATGGAACACGGCCAAGTTCGCCAACGCCGAGCCGCCCAAGAGCAAGCCCTCGGGTCGGCTGGTGGCCTGGGACCCGGTGACGCAGAAGGAGGCCTGGGGCGTGGACTACGTGTCGCCCTGGAACGGCGGCACGCTCACCACCGCCGGCAACCTGGTGTTCCAGGGCACGGCCGACGGCCGCCTGCTGGCCTACAACGCCAAGACCGGCGAGAAGCTCTGGGAAACGCCCACCGGCACCGGCGTGGTGGCGGCGCCCTCGACCTACATGGTCGACGGCAAGCAGTACGTGTCGGTGGCCGTGGGCTGGGGCGGCGTGTACGGCCTGGCGCAGCGCGCCACCGAGAAGCAGGGCCCGGGCACGGTCTACACCTTCGCGGTGGGCGGCACCGCCAAGATGCCGGACTTCGTGCAGTACCGCATGGACAAGCTGGTGCAGGGCGTGAAGTACGACCCCGCCAAGGTCCAGGCCGGCACCATGCTCTACGTGAGCAACTGCGTGTTCTGCCACGGCGTGCCGGGCGTGGACCGCGGGGGCAACATTCCCAACCTCGGCTACATGGACGCGGCCTACATCGAGAACCTGGACAAGTTCATCCTCAAGGGCCCTGCCATGGCGCGCGGCATGCCGGACTTCACGGGCAAGCTCTCGGGCGACGACATCGAGAGCATCAAGGCCTTCATCCAGGGAACGGCGGACGCCGTGCGGCCGAAGTGACGGGTGACGGGGTGAGGAGCCGCTGATCGCGGGTCGGCTCAGGGTGCCTGCGCCCTGAGTTCACATGGGCGCGGGGCGGCGCGGCGCGGCCGCTCAGTCCGCCAGCCGCAGCTCGTGGATCAGCCCGGCCACGTTGCCCACTTCCAGCTTGTCGTAGATCGACTGGATGTGGTTGCGCACCGTGGCGGGCGAGCGGTTCAGCAGCGCAGCGACCTCCTTGTGCGTGTCGCCCTTGGCCAGCAGCTCGGCGATGGTGCGCTCGCGCGGCGTGAGGCCGTCGGCGCGGCAGCGCGGGCGCACGCTCAGGAACAGCAGGCGCTGTTCGAGCCGGTACGTCATCACGACCTGCCGCCCCTGGAAGGCCGACTGCGCCGTCATGAAATGCTCGAGCAGCGGCGGCGGCAGCGACTGGCGCGCCCAGCCGGCGAACTCTTCCTGCATCAGCGCGACGAAGTTCACGTCGCAGTGGTAGATGGCGCCGCGCAGGTCGGCAATGGCCGCGCCGCGCCGCTGCGTGCTGGGTGCCGGCGCCAGCGTGCGGTCCAGGTGCATCACGCGGTTGAGCGCCAGCGCCTGCATGAGGTGCGGTGACAGGCTGGCCAGCAGGTGCTCTTCCTCGGGCTTGCAATGCGCGTCGGGGTCGGCGCGAAACAGCGACACCCACTGCATGAAGTTGGACCGCGGGTCGCTGTCCATGGTGATGAAGATGTTGTTCTGGTCGTAGCGCCGCACGTAGTCCAGGAAGGGCGCGTACTTGGGCCCGCTCCACCACTGCGCTGAGTTGAAGCCCCGGGTGCCGTGGCCCTTGCCGAAGAAGCTCGCCGCGGCTGAGTCGAGGTGCTTGTACGTGTCGTACTCGGCCATCATCTCGGGCGTCTTGCGGTGCAGGTGCAGGGTGTGCACGTCGATGCCTTCGGCCGCCGTGGTGGCCGTGCCCCACATCGACGAGTCGAAGGGCAGCACCGGCTTGATGAGGTCGAGCGCGGCGTCCTGGAAGGCCTGGATGGGCAGTTCGTGCGACAGCCGGTACAGCTGCAGCAGCAGCGCACTGAAGTCGGGCAGGTCGGGCTTGCGCATCGACACAGTCTTTCACCTGCCGGGGGGTACCGCATCCCCTCTTTCCGTGATTGTGCGCACCGGCGTGCGAATGATGCATTTGCATCATTTTATTTCTGTGAACGAAAGATATCGTTTGCAGCACGCCCCCGGTTGCCCGAGGCCCATTCTTCAGAGAGCCCATCCATGACCCCCTTCGTGAAGCAAATTCCCCATGCCTTGTCTATCGTCACCCTGGCGCTCCTGGCCGCCTGCGGGGGAGGTGGCGGCGGCGGCAGCGGCGGCAATTTCGGGTTCGTTCCGGCCACCTCGACCGGGGGCGGCGGTGGCGGCGGCGACCAGCCCGCGGCGCCGGCCACCATGCTGAGCGGCACCGCCGCCACCGGCGCGGCCTTCGCCGACGCCACGCTCACCGTGTTCGACCAGACCGGTGCCAAGGTCTGCGAGGTGAAGACCAACCCCGACGGCACCTACACCTGCTCGCTGCCCGCGGGCACCAAGGCGCCGCTGGTCATCCAGGCCGTGCGCGACGACCTCACGCTCTACAGCACCACCGCGAGCACGGCCACCGGCACCACCAACGTCACGCCGCTGACCACCGTCATCGTGGCGCAGCTCTCGCCCAACGGCGACCCGTCGAAGCTGGCCGCGGCGATCCAGGCCGACGCCGGTGCCGTCACGCAGGGCTCCATCAGCGCGCAGGTCAGCAAGCTCGTGGCCGCGTTGCAGCCGCTGCTGGACGCGCTCAACCTCAGCATCGACCCGATGAGCGGCGTGTTCGTGGCCAACGGCACGGGGCAAGACCGCGTGCTGGACACGATCAACGTTTCGGTGCGCCCGGACGGCGCGGCCGCCAACATCGAGATCACCGTCAAGGCACAGCCGGCCAGCGAGCAGAGCGCGCCCGTGTCCATCGTGTTCCGCAGCGGCGACGCCAGCATCACGCCGCTGCCCGCCGTCGATGCGGCGGCCCTGGTGCAGCCGCCCACGCCGGCCATGGTGCAGGCGCTGCTGGAGCGCATCAACGCCTGCTACGCGCTGCCGGTCGGACAGCGCGTGAACAGCCCCATCAACCCGGACGGCAACGCTTTCGGCACCGCGGCCAACGTGGTCGCGCCCGAATGCCGCACGCTGTTCGTGGGCGACAGCCCCGAGGCCTTCCTGGCGGCCGGCGTGCCCATCGGGCGCGCGAGCAACGGCGCGCGCCGCTCGTTCGAAAGCCTGTTCCGCTTCGGTCCCACCAACCTGAAGCACGACCGCGGCAACTTCGAGTATTTCTACGCCAACGGCGACATCGCGCTGACCTACCGCTGGACCGACGTGCTGGGCAACACCGACAACGACGTGTTCAACGCCAGGGTGGTGGACGGTGCGCTCAAGCTCACAGGGAACACCAACGCCTACCGTGCTTTCGTGCGGCCCCAGCTGGACAAGAAAGACTTCCTGAAGCACCAGAACCTGGTCTACCAGTCGGTGGGCTACACCTTGTCCGTCGACAACGTGCTGAGCGGTGGCACGCCGATCTTCACGAAGGTGGTGGCGACCACCGACGCGCTCCCGGGCAAATCGCTGGTGCTCGTGCCCAATGGCAACCTGACCTCGCTCGTCCTCACCGCGGACGGCACCGCAGGCGGCACCAAGCTGAATTCGCCGCTCTGGCGCATGGCCGCGCGCTACCAGGACCCGGCCCAATCGGGAAACCCGAGCTCGTTCGAAACCGGCAACCTGTTCGCGTCACCGCAGTTCAGCGACGCCGATCTGTCGGCAATCCCCGACCAGTCGGTCTGGCGGCTCGAGTTCTTCCATGCCGACGCTTCGCCCAACGTGGTGCAGTACGTGCGCACGTTCTCGCGCGTGCCGACCATCGCCGAGGCTGTGCAGACGCCGCTCGTCGAACTCGTGCCCGCCATGCGCGCAGAGCTGCTCTCGGCCGCCCAGGGCAGCCCGCGCGGCATCGTCTTCGGGCCGACGAGCCTGACGGGCCCCAACCGCATCGACTTCAGCGCCGAAGGCGATATGGACGCCTGGGTGGTTCCCAACGGCGCGCTGGCGCCGACCTCGTTCGGCGTGTTCGGTCGGGAGGCTGGAGCGAACGGTCCCCGCTTCAGCGAAACCGTCACGGTGCGCACCACGAATCGAAAGGCGATCGTCGATTGCGTGCCCGTGTCCCAGCAGGATGCCCATTGCGCCCCGGCGAGCAACAACGGCTTCCAGTACGTGCAAGGGGCATCGATCAGCACCTTCACTTTCTCGGCACGCACGGCGCGCCAGGTCGACGTGCGCAAGAGCTTCGAGGCCTGGACCGTCACGCTGCCTTGAACATTGTTGGCGTCGCCGCCATGAAAAAACCCGCCGGTCGCAAGGACCGGCGGGTTTTTTGCCTCGCGACCGAAAGGTCAGTCGGCGTACACGCCCGCGGCCTTGATGATCGGGCCCCACTTGGCGATTTCGGCCGAGACGAACTTCTTGTGGTCCGCCGGCTGGGTGCGGCTGTCGGTGGTGATCACCGCGCCCAGCGCCTCTTCACGCTTGATGAAGCCCGGGTCCTTCATGGCGGCGTTGATGGCCTCGTTGAGCTTCTTCAGCACCGGTGCCGGCGTGCCCTTGGGCGCGTACACGCCGTGCCAGATCGACACTTCGAAGCCCTTGACGCCCGCTTCCTGGAGCGTGGGCAGGTCCTTCAGGGCCGGCGTGGTCAGGCGCTTGGCCGTGGTCACGGCGTAGGCCTTGACCTTCTTGGCCTCGATCTGCGAGGTGGTGTTGGTGGTCTGGTCGCACAGCAGGTCGATCTGGCCGCCCAGCAGGTCGGCGATGGCGGGCGCCGTGCCCTTGTAGGGAACCGGCGTCATCTCGACCTTCAGCGCGCTCTGGAACAGCAGGCCGCACAGGTGGGACGCGGCGCCCAGGCCGGCGTTGCCCAGGTTGATCTTGCCCTTGTTGGCTTCGATCCAGGCGGTCAGTTCCTTGTAGTTGTTGGCCGGCAGCGTGGGCTTGCCGATGAGCGTCATGGGCACTTCGTTGACCATGCCCAGGTACTCGAAGTCGGTCTCCACGTTGAAGGGCAGCTTGCGGTAGAGGGCCGGCATGGTCGACATGCCGATGTGGTTCAGCAGCAGCGTGTAGCCGTCGGGGTTGGCGCGCGCCACCTTGGCCGTGCCGATGGAGCTGCCCGCACCGGCGGTGTTGTCCACCACGATCGTCGTGCCGAGCGTCTTCTGCATGGCTTCCGCCAGGTCGCGCGCGACACGGTCGGTCGGGCCGCCGGCTGCGAAAGGCACCACGAGCGTGACGGTCTTGCCCGCAGGGAAGTCCTGGGCGTGGGCTCCGGCAGCTGCGGCGGCAATCGCCGCGAGGGCGAACAGTTTCTTCATGGGGTCTCCGATTTCCGTGATGGGGGTATCAAACGGCCGCGATCTTATCGGCTGACCACGACCTGACCTATAGCGAATAGCCCTTAGAGCTGCATCGAAATCTGCACAGTGCTGGGGCATGATCGACGCCTGCAGGCCGCGCCGGGGGGCGCGCAAAAAGAACCACAAACCAAGCGGTCTTCCAGGCCGCAACGAGGAGGAAATTCCAATGGATCCATGGGTCTATCCGCGCGAGCGCTGGCTCGGCAACATCACGCTGTGGCTCGGCCTGCTGGTCTGGCTGCTGCTGGTCGTCGGCACGCTGGGCATCGCGCTGGTCTACGTGCTGCTGGGCTTCATCGGCTATGTGTTCGCACAGTCGGCCGTCATCGCCTGGATCAAGGGCACGGGCGTGAAGCTCTCGCCCACCCAGCTGCCCGAGCTGCATGCGCGCTTCGAGGCATGCTGCGGCTTCCTGGGCATCGAGAAGCCGCCCGAGGCCTACCTGCTGCACGGCGACGGCATGTTCAATGCCTTCGCCACGCGCTTCTTCGGCCGCAACTTCGTGGTGCTGCTGTCCGACGTGGTCGACGCCATGGAGCGGCAGCCTGACGGCGTCAATTTCTATATCGGCCATGAGCTCGGCCACATCCGGCGCGGCCACCTCACGGGCCACATCTGGCGCGCCCCCGTGCTGTGGCTGCCGCTGCTGGGCGCGGCCTATGCGCGCGCCAAGGAATACACCTGCGACCTGCACGGCGAGGCCTGCTGCGAAGAGCCAGACTCCGCGCCGCGCGCGCTCGTGGCGCTGGCTGCCGGCGCGCACCAGTGGCGCAACGTCAACCTGCAGGCCTATGCGGCGCAGTCGGTGGGCAACAGCGGCTTCTGGGCCTCGTTCCACGAGCTGATCGCCGGCTACCCCTGGCTCACCAAGCGCGTGGCGCGCGTGCTCGACCGGGAAGCGCGGCTGCCCAGCCGCAACCCGCTGGCCTATGTGCTGGCGATCTTCGTGCCCTACACCGGGCGTGCCGGCGGCGGCGCCCTCGGCGCGCTGATCACGGTGGCCGTCATCGGCGTGCTGGCGGCCGTGGCCATTCCGGCCTACCAGGAGTACACGAGCCGCGCGGTCGTGGCGCAGGCCTGGTACGAAGGCGCTTCGGTGCGCGAGGCGCTTGGCAACTACTACACCGAGAAGGAAGAGACGCCCGAGTCCCTGGCCGCCGCCCGCCTGCCCGACACGCTGCCCGGCGGTGCCACCCTCACGCTCGACCCGCAGAGCATGGTCGTCGAGGCGACCCTGCCCAAGGGCGTGAAGGGCACCCTGCGCATGGAGCCCTCGGAGGCCGACAGCGGCATCGCCTGGCACTGCGTGGCGGGCGACGACCTGCCGGAGAAGGCGCTGCCCAAGGGCTGCCGCAAGTAGGGTTTCAGGGTTCGGGCCTGCCCGTCGATTTGTCCGACAGGCGGACCCGGCGCAGGACGATGCGTCTCGCGAGGGCGGGGCTTAGGGTGGGTCTTCATTGCCATGAAACCACCAACCCAGGAGTGAACCACCCATGCCCATCACCTCATCTTCCCTCGACGGAATGAAGGTCGCCATCCTCGTGTCGGACGGCTTCGAGCAGGTCGAGATGACCGACCCGCGCAAGGCGCTGGACGCCGCCGGCGCACAGACGCAGATCGTCTCGCCCATGGACGGCAGCGTGCGCGGCTGGCATCACCACGACCAGGCCGACAGCTTCACGGTCGACGTGCCGCTGCAGAGTGCCAGCGCGGAAGACTTCGACGCCCTGCTGCTGCCGGGTGGCGTCGTCAACCCCGACGCGCTGCGCATCGACGAGAAGGCCGTTGCCTTCGTGCGGGCCTTCGTGGATGCGGGCAAGCCCATCGCCGCCATCTGCCACGGACCGTGGACCCTCATCGACGCGGGCGGCGTCCAGGGCCGGCACATGACCTCGTGGCCATCGCTGCGCGCCGACCTGCAGAACGCGGGTGCGACCTGGAGCGACCAGGACGTGGTGGTCGATCACCTGCTCGTGACCAGCCGCAAGCCCGACGACCTGCCGGCCTTCAACCGCGAGATGACGAAGCTCTTCGAAGTGGCGCACGAGGCTCAGCTTCAGTGACCGCGGCGGCAGGCCCGGTGTAGCGCGCGCGGGGGCGTATCAACTGCCCCGTGGCCTGCTGCTCCAGCACATGGGCCGTCCAGCCGACGCTGCGTGCCAGCGCGAACAGGATGAGCGGTGCGCCCGCGGGCAGCCTGTGGACGGCCGCCATGGCGGCGAGTGCGAAGTCGATGTTGACGGCCTCGCCCAACAGCTTTTGCCCGATGGCGCGCAACTCGGTGAACGCCGCGGGCAGCTCGATGCCGGCGAGCAGTGCGCCGCAGCGCACGTCGCCGTTCGGATAGAGCGGATGACCGAAGGCCACCAACGGCCTGTCGTGCGCGAGCCATTCGCGCACGGCGGCCTCGGTGCCGATGGCTGCCGCGTTGCGCATCAGCGCCTGCACCGCGGCGGAAGCGCCACCGTGCAGCGGGCCCGTCAATGTCGACAGGCCCGTGAGCAGGCAGGCGGCCACCGAAGCAGCGGTCGATGCGGTCACGCGCGCCGCGAAGGTGGACGCGTTGAGTTCATGGTCGGCCAGCAGTACCAGTGCGCGCCGCAGGTCGTCCGCTGCGCGCGGGCGCCGCCATGCGTTGGCCATGCGCAGGTGCAGCGGCATCGCGCGCGCAGGCGCGCCGCCGCCGACCAGCAGTGCATCGGCCAGCGTGCCGATGACGTCGGCCGCCTCGGCTTGCAGCGCGGTGCGCGAGCGGCCGCGCGTGGGGAGGTCGGTCGTGGCGCGCGATGCGAGCGCCACCAGGCCGGCCTGGAGCGGCGCCGAGTCCTTCGGTGCCGGCGCCGCAGGCGTGGCGGCGGCAAAGCTCACCACCGCGCTCTCCCACAACACCCCGGCAACCTGTTCCAGCGTGGCGCGTTCGGCCAGCTCGCATGCATCCTGCCCCCGGTAGAGCAGCCGTCCCCCGGCCACCGTGGACACACCCGACGCCAGCACCGGCTCCCCCCACTGGATCGCTTCGCTGGCCACCGTCTCGGTGCTGCGTCGCCCGCGCGTGCGCGCCGCGATGCGCTGCACGTCGTCGCGGTGGTAGAGGCTGCGACGCGGGTCCGTTGCATCGGGCTTGGCGCGGATGCGCCCGCGGCTCACGCTGGCGTAGAGCGTCTGCGGGCGTACCTGCATCAGTTCGAGGGCGTCGGCGGCGGGCAGCCAAAGCGGTGCTTTCGTCAAGGTCATGTTGACAGAATAGATCAAGATTGACGTCAATATTCGAAGGGACAGAATCCATCGCATCGTGACAAACCCAGGAGCAAAGACGATGAACGAAGACGATGGCGGCCTCGAAGGCGTGGTGGCCGCACGCACGGTGCTGTCCGAGGTGGACGGTGCCGCCGGCCGGCTGGTGATCCGCGGCCATGAGCTCGACGAGATCGCGCAACGCTGGCGCTATGAAGACGTGGTCGCCCTGCTGTTCGACGGCTTCTTCGATACGCCGCCGCCCGCCGACGGCCTGCGTGCCGCCATCGGCCGCGCACGCCGCGAAGCCTTCGAGCGCCTGCAACCCAACGACGACGCCGTGCTGCGCCGCATGCCGCCCATCGAGGCCGTGCGCGCGCTGCTCGCGCGCCTGCCCGACGGCGACGACCTGCCCACCGCCCTGCGCCTGGTGGCCGCACCCGCCGTCTACACCGCAGCCGTCATGCGCTGGCGCCTGGGCGTGCAGGCGCTCGCGCCCGACGAGGCCCTGCCGCACGCCACCGACATGCTGCGCATGCTGCACGGCCGCATGCCCGCGCCCGTGCAGGCCGCCGCGCTCGACACCTACCTCGTCACCGTGTGCGACCACGGGCTCAACGCCTCGACCTTCGCCGCACGCGTGGTGGCATCGACCGGCGCGGGGCTCGCCTCGGCCGTGCTCGCGGGCATCAGCGCGCTCAAGGGCCCGCTGCATGGCGGCGCACCCGGACCGGTGCTCGACGCGCTGGACGCCATCGGCACGGCCGCCAACGCGCGCCCCTGGCTGGAGGAGGCGGTGGCCGGCGGACAGCGGCTGATGGGCTTCGGCCACCGCATCTACCGCGTGCGCGATCCGCGCGCCGACGCGCTCAAGGGGGCGCTGCGCAGGCTGGGCGACGAAGGCAGCGTCAACGTCGCGCGGTTCGCGCTGGCCGAGGCGGCCGAACAGGCCGCGCTCGCGATCCTGCGCGAGACCAAGCCCGGCCGCGCGCTGGAGACCAACGTCGAGTTCTACACGGCGCTGCTGCTCGAGGCCCTGGGCTTCGGCCGCGAGAGCTTCACCTGCGTGTTCGCCGCGGGCCGCGTGGGCGGCTGGCTGGCGCATGCGCGCGAGCAGGTGAAGAAGGGGCGGCTGATCCGGCCGCAGTCGGTGTATGTGGGCCCCGCACCCAGGGAGGCGGCCGAAGCCGCGCTCGCGCACTGAGCCTGCACGGCGCGCGCGCCGTCATCCGATACCCTCGCTGTCTTCGCATGCCGCTGCGGCATGCGCGAATCAACGAAAGTACTCCAATATGACGGCGAATCCCTCCCTGCAACGCGCACTGCGCCTGCCCCGCGACTTCGCGCTCATCGCGGTGGGCCTCGACGCGGTCATGTTCGTCATCAACATGGCCCTGCTGCTGGCGCCTTCCACGCCCGAGGCCGAGCAGATGCGCGGCGCGTACACCATGCCCGGCGTCTGGGTCACGCTGCTCGCGGGCATGGCGATGTCCTGGCTGCTGGCCGCGGCGCTGTCGTGGAGCCACGGGCGCCATGCGCTCGAGCGCCAGGGCGCGGCCCGCGTGGCCCTGGCCCACGATGCGCGGCTGCGCTTCGGCGGTGTGTGGGTGCTGGCGATGGTGCTGAACTACTACGCGCTGACCCCGTTGTTCTACGAGCTCCAGGTGATGTTCATGCCGGGCGGCCGGCTGGAGGGCGTCTTCGCCTATTCGCCTCGCATGTACATGGGCGTGGCCATGATGCTGCAGTCGCTGGTGCAGATGGTGGTGCTGGTGCTCGGCCTGTGGCTGGCGGCACGCATCGCGCTGATGAAGAGCCGCGTTGCAGGGGCACCCGCGCAGGAAGAGGGCGCAGCCGGGGAGCCGGTCCCCGGGTCGCCGCGCCGCGCCGTCGCGCTGCTGGTGGGCGCGCTCTTCGCGGCGCTGCAGCTTTGGAGCGGCCTGGCCGTGGCCCGCTGGGCGCCGCCGTCCAGCGACCTGGGCGTGGGCATGCTGCTGCTGACCTGGGTGCTGCCGGCCCTCGTGACCTTCGCGCTCGCGGCCTGGGGCGGCTGGCTCGGCACGCGACCCGGGCTGTTGCTCGCGCGCCCGTTCAGGGCCGTGGCGGCCGCGGTGTCGGCCTTCCTGCTGGTGCAGGTGAGCTGCATCGTCGTGGCGCTCGCATGGCTGTTCGTGGCCGCGAAGACCTCGTTCAGCTTCTACAGCGGGGGCGGCATCATCGGCTTCGTGCTGGCCGTGGTGCTGCTCTACACGGCGATGGCGGTCGTGCTTGCGCGCGCCGCCACGCGCGTGCTGTACCGCCGCTACTTGTAGCTGCGCGCGTCCTCGATCACCTTGCCGTCGTTGGGCAGGCTGCCCGGCGCCACCAGCTCGATGGTGCCGCGCAGCTTGGTCACTTCGCGCACCGCATCGGCAATGCGTGTGTCGAGTCCTTCGGGCGCGCCTGCGCATTCGAGCCTGAAGGTCATCCGGTCGTCGCCCATCTCGCCCGACACCACGAGCCGTGCGCGCTGCACTTCGGGAAAGCGCCGCACGACCTGCGCCACCTGCGAGGGGTGGACGAACATGCCGCGCACCTTGGTGGTCTGGTCGGCGCGCCCGAGCCAGCCCTTGATGCGCCGGTTGGTGCGCCCGGTGGGGCAGGTGCCCGCGAGCACGGCCGACAGGTCGCCGGTGCCGAAGCGCACCAGCGGGTAGTCGGGGTTGAAGGTGGTCACGACGACCTCGCCCACTTCACCGTCGGGCACCGGGTCGCCGGTGCCGGGCCGCACGATCTCGACCAGCACCCCTTCGTCGATCACCAGGCCTTCGCGCGCGCTGGTCTCGTACGCGATCAGGCCGAGGTCGGCGGTGGCATAGCACTGCGTGCCCTTGACGCCGTGCGCGGCGATCCAGTCGTGCAGGCTGGGCGGAAAGGCTTCGCCGGAGACCAGCGCCTTGGTGAGCGAGGGCAGCGTCAGCCCTTTTTCCTCGGCCTTCTCCAGCAGGATCTTCAGGAAGCTCGGCGTGCCCGCATAGCCGTCGGGCCTGAGGTCGGCCATGGCTTCGAGCTGCTGTTCGGTCTGGCCGGTGCCACCCGCGAACACGCTGCAGCCCATGGCATGCGCGCCGCTTTCCATGATGGAGCCGGCGGGTGTCATGTGGTAGCTGAAGCTGTTGTGGATCAGCTCGCCGCCCCGAAAGCCTGCCGCATGCAGCGCGCGCGCCGTGCGCCAGTAGTCGCGCGCCTCGCCCTCGGGTTCGTAGATGGTGCCGGGGCTCGCGAACACGCGCGGCATGCGCGGCCCGCGCACGATGGACGAAAACCCGCCGAAGGGATCGTCGGCGCGGCGTGCCTTCTGCAGGTCGAGCAATTCCGATTTGCGCGTGACCGGCAGTCTGGCCAGTGCCTCGCGCGTGGTGATGTCCGCGGGCTTGACGCCGTCGAGGATCTTCGTGAACGCTGGTGCGGCGCTCTGCGCCTGCGCGATCTGCCTGGGCAGCGCGGCCAGCAGGTCGCGTTCGCGCTCCGCGGGGTCGCGGATCTCGAGGTGGTCGTAGTGGTCGGTCATGTCCGGACCCTTCATCAATCGATTCGTTGTCTGTGGGGTGGGGACTTCAGGCCAGCCAGCGCTTGCGCCGCTTGTAGCTCTTCACGTCGCGGAAGCTCTTGCGGTCCGCGCCGCCGACGCCGAGGTAGAACTCCTTCACGTCCTCGTTCTCGCGCAGGCTCTTCGCCTCGCCGTCCATCACGATGCGGCCGTTCTCCAGGATGTAGCCGTAGTCGGCGTAGCGCAGCGCCATGTTGGTGTTCTGCTCGGCCAGCAGGAAGGTCACGCGCTCCTTGGTGTTGAGGTCTTTCACGATCTCGAACACCTCCTCGACGATCTGCGGCGCCAGGCCCATCGAGGGCTCGTCGAGCAGCACCATGGTCGGGTTGGCCATCAGCGCGCGCCCGATGGCGCACATCTGCTGCTCGCCGCCCGAGGTGTAGGCCGCCTGGGAGGTGCGCCGCGTCTTCAGGCGCGGGAAATACGCGTACACCTTGTCCAGCGTCTGCTGCACCGCGGCCTTGCCGTCGGTGCGCGTGTAGGCGCCCGTCATCAGGTTCTCCTCGATGGTCAGGTGCGCAAAGCAGTGGCGGCCTTCCATCACCTGGATCAGCCCGCGCTTGACCAGCTCCGCCGGCGACAGCGCCTCGATGCGGTCGCCGCGCAGCTCGATGGTGCCCTTGGTCACGGCGCCGCGTTCGCCCGCGAGCAGGTTGCTCACCGCGCGCAGCGTGGTCGTCTTGCCCGCGCCGTTGCCCCCGAGCAGCGCCACGATGCCGCCTTCGGGCACCGAGAGCGACACGCCCTTGAGCACCAGGATCACGTGGTTGTAGATGACCTCGATGCCGTTGACGTTGAGAAGGATGTTGGGTTCGCTCATGGTGTGGTCCGAAGCATTCGACAGCGCGGCAAAGGCGCCGCGCTGTCGAATGGCGGCTCCTGCGAGCCGCCACCGTGACCGAGTGCGTCAGTGCATCAAGACTGGCAATCCGCTGCCTCGCGGCGCGTCAGCTTCTTCTCGGTGGCGTACTTGTCGGCCGCAGCCTTGGCCATCGGCTTGATGATCTGCTCGTCGGCCTGGTACCACTCGGGCGCGATGTTCCACTTGGCGCCGTCCCAGGTTTCCATGCGCGCCCAGGTCGAGCCGATGTGGTCCTGGCATGAGGTGCTCACCGGGCGCATCACACCGGCGAAGCCCAGCGCGTCGAGCTTCTTCTGGTCGAGCGCCAGGTTTTCCAGGCCCCAGCGCACCTGCTCGCCGGTCATGACCTTGCCCTTGCCGAAGCGCTCCTGCGCACGCTTGACCGCCTCGACGCCGAGCATCGAGATGATCGCGCCGCGCGTGTAGAGCACCGAGCCCACTTCGTCCTTCGGACCGGTGCCCTGGCCCTTGTCGTGCACCTGCTTCAGGATGTCCTGGATCACCTTGTTCTCGGTGCCCGAGCCGTTGAGCGCCAGCGCGTTGTAGCCCTTGGCGTTGGCGCCCACGTCCTTCACGTCGGGCTCGGCACCGGCCCACCACACGCCATACATCTTCTCGCGCGGGAAGCCGGTGGCCACGGCTTCTTTCAGCGCGGTGGAATTCATCACGCCCCAGCCCCACAGCAGCACGAAGTCGGGCCGTTGCTGGCGCACCTGCAACCAGGCGGACTTCTGCTCCACGCCCGGTGCGGTCACCGGAATGAGCGACAGGTCGAAGCCGTGCATCTTGGCGCGCTCCTGCAGCAGCGGGATCGGCTCCTTGCCGAACGGCGAGTCGTGATAGACCAGCGCGATCTTCTTGCCCTTGAGCTTGTCCAGGCCGCCTTCTTTCTTGCCCAGGTGCTGGATCAGGATGTCGGCCGCGGTCCAGTAGCTGCCCATGAGCGGAAAGTTCCACTTGAACACGCCCCCGTCCTGCGAGGCCGCGAGGCCGTAGCCCAGCGTGACCAGCGGGATCTTGTCGGCGAGCACCTTGTCGGTCAGCGCGAAGGTGATGCCGGTGGCCTGCGGGTCGAACAACGCAACGCCGGGGCGGCCCTTCAGGCGTTCGTAGCATTCCACGCCCTTGTCGGTGGCATAGCCGGTTTCGCATTCTTCAAAAGTGATCTTCACGCCGTTGATGCCGCCCTGCGCGTTGACCAGCTTCAGGTAGTCCTGCTTGCCGTTGGCCCATGGCGTGCCGTTGGGTGCGTAGGGGCCGGTGCGGTACACCAGCAGCGGGAAGAACTGCTCCTTGGCCTGCGCGCTGGCCATCGATGGCGCGAGCATGGCGCCGAGGGTGCTGGCCACCAGGGCGGCGGTCAGAGCGAGCGATTTCAGTTTCATGCCTGTCTCCTTATGTGGGCACCTCGGTGCCGGGTTTTTTACGAACGAACGGGAACGCTGGAAACGAACTAATGCGGGAAGGGCCAGAGGCGCAGCTTCTCCTTGGCCGTGGACCACAGCCGCGCGAGGCCGTGCGGCTCGACGATCAAAAAGAACACGATCAGCGCGCCGAAGATCATGGTCTCCAGGTGGGAGGCCAGCGCGGTGGAAATGGAGAAGCCCAGCCACGCGGGCAGCTGGTTCAGAAAGAGCGGCAGCAGCACGATGAACGCGGCGCCGAAGAAGCTGCCCATGATCGAGCCGAGCCCGCCGATGATCACCATGAACAGCAGCTGGAACGAGCGGTCGATGCTGAACGCCGCCGGCTCCCACGCGCCCAGGTGAATGAAGCCCCACAGCGCGCCGGCCACGCCGACGATGAAGCTGCTGACCGCAAAGGCCGTGAGCTTGGCGTACACCGGGCGAATGCCGATCACCGCGGCGGCCACGTCCATGTCGCGCATGGCCATCCACTCGCGGCCGATGGCGCTGCGCACCAGGTTCTTGGCGAGCAGGGCGAACACGACCACGAAGGCCAGGCAGAACAGGTACTTCTGCACCGGCGATTCGATCGGCACGCCGAACACGTTGAGCCCCGCCACACTCACCGAGCCCGAGGAAGAATTGTTGGTGAACCACTGGATGCGCAGGAACGCCCAGTCGGTGAAGAACTGCGCCGCGAGCGTGGCCACCGCAAGGTACAGGCCCTTGATGCGCAAGCTCGGAATGCCGAAGAGCACGCCGATCACCGTGGCGCACAGGCCGCCCAGCAGCAGCGAGGCGATGAGCGGCATGCCTTCGATGCGCACCTGGAAGTTGTAGGCCGCATAGGCGCCCACCGCCATGAAGGCGCCGGTGCCCAGCGAGATCTGGCCGCAATAGCCCACCAGGATGTTCAGGCCCAGCGCGGCCAGCGAAAGAATGAGGAAGGGCGTGAGGATGGCGCGCATCCAGTAGTCCGACACGCCCAGCGGCACCACGATGAATGCCACGAGCAGCAGCACCAGCATTGCGATGCGGTCCTGCGCGATCGGGAATATCTGTTGATCGGCCCGGTAGCTCGACTTGAACTGGCCGTTTTCTCTATAAAACATATCAATGCCCGTCCGGCCGCCCGAAGGGCATTGAGCGCCCCCTCGGGGGGCAGCGATACACGAAGTGATGAGCGTGGGGGCTTTTCATTTCAGACCCGATCGATGATTTTTTCGCCGAACAGGCCCTGCGGACGAACCAGCAGGAAGACCAGTGCGAGCACGTACGCGAACCAGATCTCGATGCCGCCGCCGAGCATGGGGCCGAGATAGATTTCAGACAGCTTCTCGCCGACGCCGATCAAGAGGCCGCCGATGATGGCGCCGGGTATCGAGGTGAGTCCGCCCAGGATCACCACCGGCAGCGCCTTCAGCGCCACCAGCGACAGCGAGAACTGCACGCCCAGCTTCGACCCCCAGATGATCCCGGCCACCAGCGCCGAGAAGCCGGCCACCGACCACACGATCACCCAGATGCGCTGGAGCGGAATGCCGATGGACTGCGCCGCCTGGTGGTCATCTGCCACTGCGCGCAGCGCCCGGCCCGTGGCGGTCTTCTGGAAGAAGATGGCCAGCACCACCACCAGGCCGGCCGCCACCAGCGCGGCGACCAGGTCTTCCTGGCTCAGCAGCAGGCCGCCTTCGAAGGTGCCCTGCAGCACCATCAGCGGCTCCTTGGGCATGCCCACGTCGATCTTGTAGATGTCGTTGCCGAAGATGGTCTGGCCCAGGCCGTCCAGGAAGTAGGCGATGCCCAGCGTGGCCATCAGCAGCGTGATGCCTTCCTGGTTCACCAGCTTGCTGAGCGCGAGCCGCTCGATCAGCCAGGCCACGGCGATCATCACGGCCATGGCCGCGATGAAGGCCAGGATGTTGGCGAGCACCAGGCTCTGGAAGCCGAACCACAGCGGGAACCATTCCGAGAAGCGCGCCATGGCCAGCGCCGCGAACAGCACCATCGCGCCCTGCGCGAAGTTGAAGACGCCCGAGGCCTTGTAGATCAACACGAAGCCGATGGCGATCAGCGAATACAGCATGCCGACCATGAGGCCGCCGAAGAGGGTTTCGAGGAAAAAGCCCATGGTCAGTTTCTTTCTTGTTTTTCTCCCTCCCCCGCTGGGGGAGGGTTGGGGTGGGGGCACGCGGCGCTCGATGAGGTGCTGCTGTGTCTCAAGGGCCGTCGTGCCCCCATCCCAGCCTTCCCCCACAGGGGGAAGGAGCAATGCTTCCTGGCGACGGTTGGCATCGCGTCAGTGCTCCACACCCAGGTACGCCCGGATCACGTCTTCGTTGTTGCGCACTTCATCGGGCGTCCCGTCCCCGATCTTCTTGCCGTAGTCCAGCACCACCACGCGGTCGGAGATGTCCATCACCACGCCCATGTCGTGCTCGATCAGCACGATGGTCGCGCCGAACTCGTCGTTCACGTCGAGGATGAAGCGGCTCATGTCCTGCTTCTCCTCCACGTTCATGCCGGCCATCGGCTCGTCGAGCAAGAGCACCTGCGGCTCCATGGCCAGCGCGCGGCCCAGGTCGACGCGCTTCTGCAGGCCGTAGGGCAGGCGGCCCACCGGTGTCTTGCGGTGCGCCTGGATCTCCAGGAAGTCGATGATGTGCTCGACGAACTCGCGGTGCGCGAGCTCTTCGCGTTCGGCCGGGCCCCAGCGAAAGGCCTGCGCCAGCAGCCCGCTCTTCATCTTCAGGTTGCGCCCCGTCATGATGTTGTCGAGCACGCTCATGCCCTTGAACAGCGCCAGGTTCTGGAAGGTGCGCGCCACGCCCATCTCGGCCACCTGGCGCGAGTTCATGTGCTTGAAGGTCTGGCCGCGGAAGGTGATGGAGCCCTGCTGCGGCCAGTACACGCCGTTGATGCAGTTGAGCATCGAGCTCTTGCCCGCGCCGTTCGGCCCGATGATGGCGCGCACCTCGTGCTCGCGCACGTCGAAACTGATGTCGGTCAGCGCCTTCACGCCGCCGAAGCTCAGCGAAATGTTCTGCACGTCGAGGATGACCTCTCCGGTCTTGCGAGTGCTCATGCCGCGGCCTTCACGATGGGAAACGTCTTCGCTTCGACGATCTTGAGCGTGGCATTCACCACCCCGGTACGTCCGTCCTCGAACTTCACCTGGGTCTCGATGTACTGCTCGGTCCTGCCGCCGTAGAGCGCCTCGAGCAGCACCGCGTATTTCTCGGCGATGAAGCCGCGGCGCACCTTGCGCGTGCGGGTGAGTTCGTCGTCGTCGGGGTCCAGTTCCTTGTGCAGCACCAGGAAGCGCGCGATCTGCGTCTCGCCCATGCCGTCCTCGCCCGCCAGGTCTGCGTTGACCTTGCCGATGCACTCGGCAATGAGCGCCAGCACGTCGGGCTTGCCCGCCAGGTCGACGTAGCCGCCGTAGGACAGGCCGCGCCGTTCGGCCCAGTTGCCCACGGCCTCGAAATCGATGTTGATGGCCGCGCACACTTCGTCGCGCGCGTTGCCGAAGCACACGGCTTCCTTGATCTGCGGAAAGAACTTGAGCTTGTTCTCGATGTAGTTGGGCGCGAAGATCGCGCCGCCCACGAGCTTGCCCACGTCCTTGGCGCGGTCGATGATGCGCAGGTGGCCTTCGCTGTCGAGCACGCCCGCGTCGCCGGTGTGGAAGTAGCCGTTGGCATCGAGCACCTCGGCGGTGGCGTCGGGGCGCTTGTAGTACTCCTTGAGCACCGACACGCCGCGCACCAGCACCTCGCCGTCTTCGGCGATCTTCAGTTCGATGCCCGGCGCCGCGGTGCCCACGGTCTGCAGCTTGACCTTGCCGTCCTGCTGCAGGCACACGTAGGCGCAGGTCTCGGTCTGGCCGTAGAACTGCTTCAGGTTCACGCCGATGGAGCGGTAGAAGCGGAACAGGTCGGGCCCGATGGCCGCGCCGGCCGTGTAAGCCACGCGGATGCGGCTCATGCCCAGCACGTTGCGCAGCGGGCCGTAGACCAGCAGGTTGCCCAGGCCGTACATCAGCCGGTCGCCCGTGCTGACCGGCGCGCCGTTGAGGATGTCCGCGCCCACGCGTTGCGCGAGCGCCATGAACTTCGCATACAGCCAGCGCTTCGGGCGCGCCGCGTCTTCCATGCGGATCGACACCGCGGTGAGCAGGCCTTCGAAGGTGCGCGGCGGGCCGAAGTAGTAGCTCGGGCCGATCTCGCGCATGTCGTTCATCACCGTCTCGGCCGACTCGGGGCAGTTCAGCGTGAAGCCGCCCACCAGCCACTGCGCCACCGAGAACAGGTGGTCGCCCACCCACGCCATCGGCAGGTAGCTCATGATGTTGTCGCCGGGGCCGAGCCGGTCGGTCTCCACGCCGCCGCGGCCCGCCGCGATGAAGCTCGCATGCGTCTGGCACACGCCCTTGGGGCGGCCGGTGGTGCCCGAGGTGTAGAGGATCACGCCCACGTCCGTCGCTTCGCCGGCGGCCACCGCGCGGTCGTAGTAGCCCAGGTTGGCCTTGTCGAACTCGCGGCCCAGCGCGCGCAGCTGCTCGTAGCTCATGAGCCCGGGCTGGTCGTAGTGGCGCAGGCCCTTGGGGTCGTCGTAGATGATGTGGCGGATCGCGGGGTAGCGCTCCTTCTGGATCTCGCGGCACTCCAGCAGCTTGTCGACCTGCTCCTGGTCCTCGACGAAGACGAACTCGATGCCCGCGTCTTCCAGCATGAACACCATCTCGCTGGCCACCGCGTCCTGGTACAGCGGCACCGGCACGCCGCGCAGGCTTTGCGCGGCGACCACCGCCATGTACAGGTGCGGGCGGTTGGCGCCCACGATGGCCACGTGGTCGTTGACCTTGAAGCCGAGGCTCGCGAGACCGCAGGCCATCTCGCGCACCTCCTGCGCCACGGCGTTCCAGGTCCAGGTTTGCCAGATGCCGAGGTCCTTCTCGCGCACGGCGGGCGACTCGGGTCGGGCTTCGGCATGCGCGAGCAGCAGACGGGGGAAGGTGGGGGCGGTTGTTTGCACAGTGGGCGGATCGTAGGTCTCACTTTGACGCCCGGGTGTCGTTCCAACGACAATCCTAGGGACACTACTCCCCGGAGTTTCCCGATGCCTCAAGGCAGTCCTTCCCATGGCGGTTCTCACAGCGTGCTCGGCGGTTCGATCAAGGACCGCGTGCGCCCCGCCAACGCCGCCGAGCTCGGCGGCATCCCCTGGCTGCTCACGCTCACGCCCACCGAGCGCCGCCGCGCCGAGGCCGCGCTCGTGGTGGGCGAGGCCGAGCCCGGCGACCTGGTGTGCCGCGTCGGCCGCTCGCCCACCTACTGGTTCGGCGTGGTCGAAGGCCTGCTCAAGATGAGCAACGACAACGCCGACGGCGGCTCGGTCACCTACACCGGCGTGCCGCCCGGCGGCTGGTTCGGCGAAGGCACGGTGATGAAGCGCGAGCCCTACCGCTACAACATCCAGGCGCTGCGCCGCAGCGTGGTGGCGGGGCTGCCGATCGAGAGCTTCCACTGGCTGCTGGACCACTCCATCGGCTTCAACCGCTTCGTGATGAACCAGCTCAACGAGCGGCTGGGCCAGTTCATCGCGGCGCTGGAGATCGACCGGCTCAACAACCCCGACGCGCGCGTGGCGCGCAACCTGGTGTCGCTGTTCAACCCGGTGCTGTACCCGGGCGTGGGCGAAGTCTTGCGCATCACGCAGCAGGAGCTGGCCTACCTGGTCGGCCTGTCGCGCCAGCGCGTGAACGAGGCGCTCAACGGCCTTTCCGCGCAGGGGTTGATCCGCGTGGAGTACGGTGGCCTGCGCGTGCTCGACCTGCCGGGCCTGCGCGTGAGCGCGATGTCGAACAAGAAGAACAGCCAACCCTCCGCGGAAACGGAAACCCCATGACGCTCAAAGACCAGATCCAGATCGTGCCCGCGAACGCGGAGGCCGCGTTCATTCCCCCGCCGGAGCCATCGAAGAAGCCCAAGGCCGAAGAGGCCGGGCCGACGCTCGAAGAGGCCCTCGCGCGCAATGAGCAACTGGCCGAAAGGCTCGAGGAACTGGACGCGGTGCTTGCCAAGCCGCTCAGCGAGATCCTGGCCGACCGCGAGAAGTCCGAAGAGGCCGCGCTCGCCTGGGACCGCTTCGGCGCCATGTGGATGCTGTCGCAGCGCGCCATGCGCCGCGTGGCGCTCGACCTGGCGGCGCAGCTCGGCGTGAGCGAGGAAGAGGTCGTGGCGCGCGCCATGACGAACGCCAACGCGGTGCTCAACGGCGCGGATGAAATCGACTTGGGCGGCACCGTGGCGCCCGCGCAGCTGCAGCACATCGCCAGGCATCGCGCTTTCCTGCGCAAGCAATTCAGGACCGGTTGAGCCGCGAGGCTTTTCGTTACCCCTTAACCTCCCGCCTTCTTTCCAGAAAGACTTTCTTCCAGATGACCGCTTCTTCCCACCTCACCCTCATCACCGGCGCCTCGCGCGGCCTGGGCCAGGCCATGGCCGAACAGCTGCTGCAGGCCGGCCACACGGTGCTGGGCATTTCGCGCAAGCAAAGCCCCGCGCTGGCCGGGGCGGCCAAGGCCGCGGGCGCCGAGCTCACGCAATGGGAGCAGGACCTGTCCGACCCGGTCGCCGCCGCGGCGCGCCTGTCGGCCTGGCTGCAGACCGTCGATGCGCAGCGCTTCGACAGCGTCACGCTCATCAACAACGCGGGCACCGTCGGCAACCCCGCGCCGCTGTCGGGCGCCGTGGCCGCCGAGCTGTCGCTGGCCCTGCGCATCGGCCTCGAAGCGCCGATGCTGCTGACCTCCGCCTTCCTGGGCGCCACGCGCGAATGGCGCGGCGCGCGCAAGGTGCTGAACATCTCCTCGGGCCTGGGCCGCAACGCCATGGGCAGCCAGGCGCCGTACTGCGGTTCCAAGGCCGGCATGGACCACTTCTCGCGCGCCGTGGCGCTCGAGGAAGCCCATGCGCCGAACGGCGCGCGCATCGTCTCGCTGGCGCCCGGCGTGATCGACACCGACATGCAGGTACAGCTGCGCGGCGCCACGGCCGAGAAATTCCCGGACCGCACGCGCTTCGAGAAGATGAAGAACGAAGGCCTGCTCGACAGCCCGGCCACGGCCGCGGCCAAGGTGCTGAAGTACCTGGCGCGCGCGGACTTCGGCATGAACCCCGTGGCCGACGTGCGCGACCCGGCCTGAGCCTCAAAAGAAGAAACGGCAGCACACCATGGCCACCGCCAAGTCGATCGACACCAACGACTACAAGCTCTTTCCGTCGCCGCGCAACGTGCACCGCGTCATCTTCGAACACCAGGTCTTCGTGCCGTACCCGTACGCGCTGATCGTGCTGGACGAGTTCTACTTCAAGGGGCGCAGCAGCCTGTTCTCGGCCTGCCGCATGAGCGACGGGAAGATGGGGCAGGTGGTGACCTTCGAGCTGGCGTCGGACGTCGACATCTTCAATACGAAGTTCGTGCCGGACTGAGCGGGGAGATTTCTCCCTCCCCCTCTGGGGGAGGGCAGGGATGGGGGCAAGCGGCGTATCAATGGCGGTCGGCCTGTCGATTGCCGTCAGCCCCCATCCCGACCTTCCCCCAAAGGGGGAAGGAGCAAGACGGTAAGCCTCACTGCATCGTGAACCGGTCGCGCTGCGCCTGCGCGCACTCCCCCATCAGGTTCAACGCCCGCGCCACCGTCGGCGTGCCGAGCACGAACGGATTCGCCGCCCCTGCCGGCTGCTGCCGCAGCGCCGCCAGCTTGGCCTGCGAACTGTCGATGGCCGAGTGGTTCGACACCAGCACGTCGATCTTCTGTGCCGCGACCACCGTGGACATGCGCCGCGTGGCGTCGATGTAGCTGTCCAGGCGCGGCACGTTCTTGCCGAAGTTGAAGGACGTGCCGCCCCAGAGCAGGACCCGGTGCTTCTGCCCGCCGGAAGTCACGTCGAACACCGGCGACAGGGTGCCCATGGTGTGGCCGGGCGTGAGGTAGAGCGCGACCGTGGTGTCGCCCAGCGTGACGCGGTCGCCGTCCTTCGCCGAGATGTCGTTGGCGCCGCGCCTGGGCGGCGCGCCCCAGAT
Source organism: Variovorax sp. 10N412 (assembly GCF_056394985.1). Classification (NCBI taxonomy): domain Bacteria; kingdom Pseudomonadati; phylum Pseudomonadota; class Betaproteobacteria; order Burkholderiales; family Comamonadaceae; genus Variovorax; species Variovorax sp. 10N412. Next base: position 2,605 of record NZ_JBFTIO010000003.1, on the reverse strand, counting down.
CGGCGTGGCGAACTCGAGCCTGGTCTCGGTCATTTGCCAGTCGGTGTCGCTCATCACCACCCGGGCGCCGTACTTCTGCGCCAGGTAGGGCGCGCCGCCGTAGTGGTCGCCGTGGCCGTGGGTGACCACCACGTACTTGATCTGCGCCGGGTCCAGGCCCAGCTTGCGCATGCCGCCCTCGATGAGCGCGGCAGCCTCCACCTGGTTGTTCAGCGCATCGATGAGGATGATGCCGTCCGAGGTCGTGATCGCCCAGGCGCTGACCCAGTCGGCCCCCACGAAGTAGAGGTTGTCGAAGGCCTTGCCGGGCGGCGGTGCCGGCTGGTTGATGAGGGCGGTGAGGCCCCTGTCGAGCTCGGCCTGCGGCGGCTGCGCGGCGGGCGCGGGCTTGCACAGCGTGAGCAGGGGGCCGAGGTCGGTGCCCGCCGCTTGGGTGGCCGCCGCGACGTGGGCGGCGACGCTGGCGTTGGAAGGCGGCTGAAGAGAGGACTGGGCAGGCGTCTGCGCACAGCCCTGCAAGAAAGCGACAGCCGCTGCCAGGGCGGCTGTCTTCAGGAAAATCGAATGAACCATGGGTGTCTCCATGCCGTCGGAGCGGCTTGTTCTGGAGACACCATTCTGCGGTGCGCAGGCTTATTCGATTGTCGCGCCCGAGGCTTGCACGATGCCCTTCCACTTGTCGTAGTCGGTCTTCAGCAGCGTGCCGAACTGGGCCGGCGTCATGCTCTGCGGCTCCGCGCCCTGGGCGATGATGGCGGCCTTCATTTCGGGCGTGGCCAGCAGCTTGTTGATTTCGGCGTTGAGCAGGGTCACCACGTCCTTGGGCGTGCCGGCCGGCACGAAGATGCCGTACCAGGTGCTCACGTCGAAGTCCTTGTAGCCGAGCTCGGCCACGGTGGGCGTGTCGGGCAGCGAGGTGCTGCGCTTGGCCGAGGTCACGGCCAGCGGACGCAGCTTGCCCGACTTGATCTGCGCCATGGCCGAAGGCACCGACGACACCATCAGGTCGACGTTGCCCGCGAGCACGTCCATCATGGCCGCGTTGGAGCCCTTGTAGGGCACGTGGCGCATCTTGATCTTGGCGGCGCTGTCGAAGATCTCGCCGGCCAGGTGGATGGTGGTGCCGTTGCCCGGCGAGCCGTAGGTGACGGTATCGGGCGCGGCGCGCGCGGCCTTCACCACGTCGTCGAGCGTCTTGAACTTGGAGTTGGCCTGCGTGACGATCACCACCGGCGTGTAGGCCACGTGGGCCACCGCGGTCAGGTCCTTCACCGGGTTGTAGCTCAGGTTCTTGTAGAGCCAGGGCGCCACGACCATGTTGTCCTTCTGGCCCATCACGATGTCGTAGCCCGTGGGCGCGGCGCGCGCCGCCTCGGCGATGCCGATGGTGCCGCCGGCTCCGCCACGGTTGTCGGGCACCACCGTCCAGTGGTTGGTCTCGGTGAGCTTCTGGGCCACCAGGCGCGCCAGGATGTCGGTGCCGCCGCCGGGCGGGAAGGGCACGATCATGCGGATGGGCTTGGCGGGGTAGCTCTGCGCATGCGCGGCGGCCGCGGCGAACGCGAGGGGGAGTGCCAGCGCAAGGGCCAGCGTGCGGGTGAGTTTGCGGATCATGGGTTTGTCTCTTTGTCTGGACGGATCGGGGTTGCAGCAGCGGCGATGGAGGTCTTTGGGCCTCACTGCACCAAGGGTGCAGTGTGCCGCAAGCGCCGCGGCGGTGTTTTCGTGGTTCGCGATGGGTCCCGTATCAGACGGCGGCGACTTGACAGGGCCGTTTCGGCGCCGAACATGAAATGTCGATCCAGACAAAGGAGACAACCATGCTCGCAAACATCGATGCGGTGGCCAACCTCGCGGTGAAAGACCTCGCGGTGGCCCGCCGCTTCTACGAAGGCACGCTGGGCCTTGCGCAAGTCGGCGCGGAAGGCGACGAAGTCGTGGTCTACGGCAGCGGCACCACGCGCATCAACGTGTACCGTTCGTCGTTCGCCGGCACGAACCAGGCGACGGCAGTGACCTGGCAGGTCGGCGCGGACATCGAGCGCCTCGTTGCTGCGCTCAAGGCCAAGGGCGTGCGCTTCGAGCACTACGACATGCCCGATACGAAGCTCGAAGGCGACCTCCATGTCATGGGCGACATGAAGGTCGCGTGGTTCAAGGACCCCGATGGGAACATCCTGAACCTGATCAACGGCTGATCGATCAGCCGAAGTTCTTCGCCGCGAAGTCCCAGTTGGCCAGCTTGGCCAGGAAGGTCTCGACGAACTTCGGGCGCAGGTTGCGGTAGTCGATGTAGTAGGCGTGTTCCCAGACGTCCACGGTCAGCAGCGCGGTGTCCGCAGTGGTCAGCGGCGTGCCGGCGGCGCCGGTGTTCACGATGTCCACCGAACCGTCGGCCTTCTTCACCAGCCACGTCCAGCCCGAACCGAAGTTGCCCACGGCCGACTTCACGAAAGCTTCCTTGAACGCGTCGTAGCTGCCCCACTTGGCGTCGATGGCCTTGGCCAGCGCGCCCGTCGGTGCACCGCCGCCCTGCGGCTTCATGCAGTTCCAGAAGAAGGTGTGGTTCCAGATCTGCGCGGCGTTGTTGTAGATGCCGCCGCTT